>NZ_NEGE01000030.1 GCF_002135355.1 Acinetobacter sp. ANC 4169
CAAGCCATACTTTAAATACTCATATTGCTGTGGATTTAAACGGTACAGCTGTACCTGTCAATGTAGGTACAGCATTGTCTCAGCCTGGTTTAACGGTAGATACATATAACGTGAATGCTGCACTTGTCGCTGCTGTCGTGGCAACAACTCCTGCAGGTTTCTATAACGATACCTTAAACATTAGTGTTGATTACTAAGTTTGCAATTTCATTGAGGATAAAATCATGAAAAAAATGCTCTTAGCAATTACAACACTGATGATGGGATGTCCGGCATTTGCAGCTACAGCAAGCTCATCTATTCCTATGGGAATAGATGTTCCTAAAAGCTGTACATTTTTTGACGTAAGTACTGGAATCATTGTTCCTGAAGATGGAAGTGAAGCAACTGGCAATTTTAAAATGTCATGTAATACAGGGTATTCCGTATATTTTACTACAAATTCAAGTATTGCCTCTGGAACAGGTAGCTACGTAAAAAGCGCTCAAGGAACACAAATACCTACTACAACATCGGTTACTTTGTGGGGGCTTCAAAGTGTGATTACAAGTTCTTGGACGTATATAGATGGTCCGCCGGTTTATATTGGGCCGCAATCTGGCAACTTTAAGGTTAAATTAAATAGTCCAACAACAGCCACAACACCTGCAGGTATTTATACCGATACTTTAAATATGACTGTGACCTATTAAATTTTAATAAAAAAGTAAAGAGAACAATCTCATGAAAACATTAATAAAATCATCTGCAATTTTAGCAGCATTATTGGGGAGTGGCTTGGCTCAAGCCGATACTACGACAGCCAGTATTCCTATGGGACTGGATGTTCCTAAAAGCTGTTCATTTTCAAATGTGAGCGCAGGAATAGTACTTCCAGAAGATGGTAGCGAAGCTCAAGGCTCTTTTACATTTACATGCAATATGGATGGTGGATTTAATGCTAGCTATGCCCTTGAATCAAGGAGTAATGGTAGCCTAAAAGTAAAGAATATGGATGGTATTAGCCTTCCGATAACAGCTAGCATTAACTTTGTAGGCTTAAATCTGTCCTTAGATAGTTTATGGACTACTTATTTTCACTCTAGCTTCCTGAATAACCCAATTACGGGCGTGGTTACAGCTAAATTAGTGAATCCAACCACAGCAACTACACCAGCTGGTGTTTATACAGACACATTTCGTGTGACTGTAACTTATTAATTTTCACTTCAAATCAAAAAAAATGAGAAAACCATGAAAACATTAACAAAAATTTCTTTAGTTGTTATTGCGGCTTTATCGAGTGCTTTAGTACAAACTCAAGCTGCCACAACTTCAGCAAGCATTCCAGTCAGTTTAACCATTTCCAAAAAATGTACCATTAGTGATGTAACAACCAATATTGTTATTCCAAATGATACAACAAGCGGTACAGGTAACTTTAAAGTGACTTGCAATACACCGTATAGCATTAGTACCAGCACGACCAATACAACCAATGCAACCACTTTTGTTAAATCGACAACCAATGCAAGCCATACTTTAAATACTCATATTGCTGTGGATTTAAACGGTACAGCTGTACCTGTCAATGTAGGTACAGCATTGTCTCAGCCT
>NZ_NEGE01000031.1 GCF_002135355.1 Acinetobacter sp. ANC 4169
CCTCACAGGGGTTCTTTTCGCCTTTCCCTCACGGTACTGGTTCACTATCGGTCAGTCAGGAGTATTTAGCCTTGGAGGATGGTCCCCCCATATTCAGACAAGGTTTCACGTGCCTCGCCCTACTCGACATCATCATATCAGCCCTTTCGTGTACAGGACTATCACCTACTATGGTTGCACTTCCCAGAGCATTCCACTAAAGCTGATATGACTTAATGGGCTTTTCCCCGTTCGCTCGCCGCTACTGAGGGAATCTCAATTGATTTCTTTTCCTAAGGGTACTGAGATGTTTCACTTCCCCTCGTTTGCCTCATACACCTATGTATTCAGTGTATGATACCTACCTTATGGTAAGTGGGTTCCCCCATTCAGAAATCTCCGGATCACAGGATATTTGCCGCCTCCCCGGAGCTTATCGCAGGCTATTACGTCTTTCATCGCCTCTGACTGCCAAGGCATCCACCACATGCACTTAATTACTTGACTATACAACCCCAAACAGTCGTTTATCCCTACAAGTAGGATAAGCAACAGATTATGATGATTTCTCATCACTTTCTTACAGTTGGCGTTTGTGCACTTAAGCACTGTACAGCTTCAATTAGATTCATATACCAAAACGCTTGATTCAGTTTAATCGCTAGTAACTCATTTCTTAATCTTCATCAACCAGTCATAAATGACTGCTAATGTCGATTTTAAAACGAGTATGAACAATTTATTTCAACTCAAATATATTCTGTTAATGATTTTTCCAGCCTTCGTCAGGTCAGGAAACTGTGATAAATCACAGAGATTATCAAGTGGTGCGTATCATAACGCTTGTACTTGTTAATCTCTAGGATCTAAACACTTATCTGGGTGTTTTGCACTCAACTCAAGCTTCGTTCGATCAAAGCCTGCGCGAAGCGTAGCTT
>NZ_NEGE01000032.1 GCF_002135355.1 Acinetobacter sp. ANC 4169
GGGGAACCTGCGGCTGGATCACCTCCTTAACGAAAGATTGACGATTGGTAAGAATCCACAACAAGTTGTTCTTCATGACGATGTATCTGAGGGTCTGTAGCTCAGTTGGTTAGAGCACACGCTTGATAAGCGTGGGGTCACAAGTTCAAGTCTTGTCAGACCCACCAAATCTGACTAACGAAGCATTTGAATAAAATGCAGCAAACAGAAAATCAGAACATTGACTTATTGATAAGCTGGGGACTTAGCTTAGTTGGTAGAGCGCCTGCTTTGCACGCAGGAGGTCAGGAGTTCGACTCTCCTAGTCTCCACCATACATCGCTTCGCAATGTATAAGAGATTAAGTTAATAAATGATCAGTCAAATGGCTGATAGTTTAGTCCTTAAGCAAACGATGTTTTAGATCCTAGAGATTAACAAGTACAAGCGTTATGATACGCGGACTTGATAATCTCTGTGATTTATCACAGTTTCCTGACCTGACGAAGGCTGGAAAAATCATTAACAGAATATATTTGAGTTGAAATAATTTGTTCATACTCGTTTTAGACAACTTAACAAGCAATTGTGAAAGTTGAATGAAATGAGTTACTAGCGAAATTAACTGAATCAAGCGTTTTGGTATATGAATCTAATTGAAGCTGTACAGTGATTAAGTTCACGAGACTCTAACTGTGGCGATTAAGTTCGCAACGCAACATCTTCACTTGTAGGAGATGGGCGACTGTTTGGGGTTGTATAGTCAAGTAATTAAGTGCATGTGGTGGATGCCTTGGCAGTCAGAGGCGATGAAAGACGTAATAGCCTGCGATAAGCTCCGGGGAGGCGGCAAATATCCTGTGATCCGGAGATTTCTGAATGGGGAAACCCACTTACCATAAGGTAGGTATCGCAA
>NZ_NEGE01000033.1 GCF_002135355.1 Acinetobacter sp. ANC 4169
GGAATCTCAATTGATTTCTTTTCCTAAGGGTACTGAGATGTTTCACTTCCCCTCGTTCGCCTCGCAACACTATGTATTCATGTTGCGATACCTACCTTATGGTAAGTGGGTTTCCCCATTCAGAAATCTCCGGATCACAGGATATTTGCCGCCTCCCCGGAGCTTATCGCAGGCTATTACGTCTTTCTTCGCCTCTGACTGCCAAGGCATCCACCACATGCACTTAATTACTTGACTATACAACCCCAAACAGTCGTTTGATCCTACAAGTAGATCAACCAACATAACAGTTTAGAGCACTGTGAATTTAATCACCGTACAGCTTCAATTTAATTCATATACCAAAACGCTTGATTCAGTTAATTTCGCTAGTAACTCATTTCTTTCATCTTCACATCACAGTAATAAATCACTGCTAGTGTTAATGTCAGTTATGAGTATGAACAAATTATTTCAACTCAAATATATTCTGTTAATGATTTTTCCAGCCTTCGTCAGGTCAGGAAACTGTGATAAATCACAGAGATTAATAACAATGCCGCGCATTATACGCCGCTTTCTTACTAAGCTCTATAAGCTATCTTGCTGTTTGTATGTTTCTTAGCTCATCTTACGTTTGCTTGATCATTTGCAAATCAATGTAAGTGATGGTGGAGACTAGGAGAGTCGAACTCCTGACCTCCTGCGTGCAAAGCAGGCGCTCTACCAACTAAGCTAAGTCCCCAGCTTATCAATAAGTCAATGTTCTGATTTTCTGTTTGCTGCATTTTATTCAAATGCTTCGTTAGTCAGATTTGGTGGGTCTGACAAGACTTGAACTTGTGACCCCACGCTTATCAAGCGTGTGCTCTAACCAACTGAGCTACAGACCCTCAGATACATCGTCATGAAGAACAACTTGTTG
>NZ_NEGE01000004.1 GCF_002135355.1 Acinetobacter sp. ANC 4169
CTAAGTTATGGTGCAAGCACCACAACTCCGCTCGACTTGCATGTGTTAAGCCTGCCGCCAGCGTTCAATCTGAGCCATGATCAAACTCTTCAGTTTAAAATCAGTAGTAGCTTAAAGGCTACCAATCTTGGCTCATCAATTTTCTGACAAATATTTCTCAAATAAACTTCGAGTAATTTCTACCATCAATCAATGAAAATAATTTCGATCGATCAACCGGTAAAAATCCACACAAGTTGTTCTTCATAATCTCTTAATGATCTTCTTGCTGGTTCGTCACCAGCAAGCTAGGTCGGCTATATTACTCTTTATTTCTAAAGAGTCAACCGGTAATTCAAATTATTTTTAAACTTTCTTTCTAAAACCCAACCCAATCAATTTTAACTAAGTTGCTGTTTTATCAGAAGTTTTAATCTTCATCACCGCCGATGGATGTGCATTCTACAGCATTTCAGAACCAACACAACCCCTATTCCGCTTTATTTTTCAAATTATCTCCCAACTGTTTATTTATTCTTCAAAATAGAGGGGTTTTCTTATTTTTTGCATGCAAAAGGTACAGGATTGGCTAATTCATCGCGCATTTTTTCTTGTTTATTTTTTTCTTGCCAAGTGAGTGAGCGGCAATCGATATATTCACAATAACCACTTTCACCCGTTTCTTCATGCTGATTAATGCGAATTTGATATTTAAAGCTGCCCACATAACCTGCTGCCAAGCCAAATTTAAAATCTCCACGGCTTTGTGCCTGTATGGAAATGCAGGTGCCATCTTTACCTTCATAGCCCCACTCAAACTCTCTTGGCAAATACATGCTTTGTCCATTCGGTGTTTTTACTTTGGGATAAACCCGATGCACCTTAAAGCGAACATTCTGATCAAACATTTGTGAAACACCTGTTTTCCCATCTCGCAAATATAGACGTGACTGCAAAATACCGTTGAAAGAATCTCGAATTTGAGCCAAAAGCAGTTGGCGCTGATTTTCCAGATTAATCACCTGATAGGTAAAAAATGCTAAAGGCAAATAGGGGAAATTAATCGAGCGTGCATATTCAAAACAGCCCATTTGCTGAATTTCAAATTTTTGTTCTTTATAAGTTATCTGCCCTTCACATTGACACATTAAAGACCAGTGATCTGCGAGCCCCATACGCAACTGGGTGAAATAGGAAATAATATTGCTGGTAGTAATCGATAAATCGAAACTCAGCTCTTTATCTTTGCGCTGTAGACGAAAATGAGGAAAAGTTCCGCTCATCGTTTCCCGGTCTGAAAACTGAAAATGCTCTTTTGTAAAAAGACAGTCCTGTCCTACCGAGTAAGAATTAAATTGTCCCACCATATGCGGGCTAATACTGGCAATCGTGGTTGCAGTATCTAAGGCGGTGGTATGGATGGCACTTTCATTGCGCAGCATTGCCGCATTCGGCTGACCGATCAGACTAATGAAATTAAGATAATGGAGGGGTGCAGGTAGATTAGGGATCATCAAACCTTGATGGATGATTTTATAGCGGCCTTTTTGCGCATGATATGCCAAGCGCGACTGAAGTGGAGCCTGATTGAGTTGTTTGGAACGATCAAATAAATCTTGAAACAACTGCATATCTTGCTCCTTTTATTTTCAGTATAACGTTCTCTTTTTTATATGGCGGTATTTTTTCTCGCAAGGAAAGTGGTCACAAAACCAGACAGTGCATAAATGATGGAAATCACCATAATCCCTACAGGAATATTATAAGTAATCGCAGCAAAGATAAATACAGCGATCGGCAACACAAAAAATGGAACGCGTTTGCGATCAAATGTTTTAAATGAATAGTATTTGATATTGGAAATCATCAGTAATCCTACAGCAATGATCGCTATAGCATTAAAGAGCTGAATACCAAATTCGCGTACATCAAAAATTTGCGGGAAATCTTGTGCTACCCAAATCAGGGTAATAATAATGACGGCGGCTAATGGACTTGCAACACCAATAAAATAGCGTTTATCGACCACACCTATTTGTACATTAAAGCGTGCCAAACGGAATGCTGCACAGGCGGTATACACAAAACAGGCGGCCAACCCAATCCGTCCCAAATCGTGCAGACACCAGCTATACATTAAAATAGCCGGTGCCACACCGAAAGCAAGCAAGTCTGACAAGGAATCGAACTGTTCGCCAAACGGGCTTTGAGCACCAATTGCACGTGCTACCCGACCATCCAAGCCATCAAACAACGCCGCCAGAAAAATGGCATAAATGGCGTGAATAAAATCACCATTCATACTGGCAGTAATAGAATAAAAGCCAGACAGTAAAGCTGCCGTGGTAATCAGATTCGGCCACAGATAGATGCCACGACGTTTCACCTTTTGTCCCTCATGGGTATGCTCTTCTTCCTCCACTTCAAAGGTGATGCCATCAAAACCATGTTCATCACGTGTAGAAGATTCACTTTCAGGTTTGTTTATACTTGTCATTCTTGTCGATCCTAACTGTAACCGTATCTCTTTCAAACGTATAACTTATTCGCCAACCAACCAACGGACAGCGGCATGTCCACCATTTTCACTCATGCGTAAATGCGGGAACAGCCATTGTAATGCTTCATCCGCATCTTCAGAAAATTTCCAAGGTGGGTTAATCACAAGCAAACCACATCCATTCAAGCCCACTGGAGTGTCATCTGGCCACACACAAACTTCACACACCAATTGACGGCGAATACCGGTTTTGATCATTTTCTTTTCAAAACGCTCAATCATGGCGCGGTCTTTAATCGGATACCAGACTGCAAAAACACCGGTAGGCCATTTTTTGTATGCAGCAACCAACAATTCTACCAATTGTGGAAAATCTTTACGTTCCAATTCGTAAGGCGGATCGATCATTACCACGCCGCGCTTTTCTTTAGGCGGAATTACACCAAGCAAGCCTTCATAGGCATCACGTTCATGTAGGCCAGCACGGCGGTCACGAACATTAAAACGCAGCTGTTGAAACACGTCGGGCTGCATTTCAAAAATAGTCGCTTTATCTATTTCGCGCATGCCTTCCAAGGCAAACCATGGTGAACCCGGATAAGCCCCTTTACCTGAAACTTCGCGAATATCCTGAACAATTTTAAGATATTGCTTTACGCCTTCAGGTGCATTACGAATAATTGAATCATCAAGCTTGATTAAACGATGAATACCATTTAAAAACTCGCCTGATTTCTGTGCTGCAGAAGTCGATAAATCGTATTTACCTGCCCCACCATGCGTATCGACATAGCGATAAGGTTTATCTTTGGCATTTAAACGTGTTAAAAGTTGCAGCAATAACACATGCTTCATGACATCGGCAAAGTTGCCTGCATGGAAATGGTGACGGTAATTCATGTTTCTTTAATTCCTGATATCAACCGATATTTTAGCATGAAAAAATGTTTCGTTCCGCAGGATATCTTGCTCTAGAATACGCCAGCATTTTCCTATCCTATTTTGAGTCTATCTGTATGGATGCAATTCACCTCCCAAAGTCATGCAATGTTGATCAAATTATTGAAGATTTAGATCAGCAAGGCTTTAGCATTATTGATGATGTTTATCCTCAGGATTATGTCCATGCTTTGGCTGAAGAATGCATTTCTCATTTAAATCAGTTTAGAGATGCTGCCATTCAGAACGGTGTAATCAGCAAAATTCGTAGCGATCATATTTTATGGATTAATGAAGATTTAGAAAAAGCCCAACAGCACATACAAACCCTGCAAGGCTTGGCCGAACAACTGAACCGCGCATTTTTTCTAGGCATTCGTGAAGTTGAAGCGCATTTTGCCTGTTATAACGCCGGTGAGTTTTATGCCCTGCACCGCGACAATCCACAACAGAAAAATGACCGTGTGATTTCGGCAGTCTACTATTTACATGAAGACTGGCAGGAGGATTGGGGCGGTGAATTACGTTTGCAGGACAAGCAGGATCAGTGGCACATCATTCCGCCAAAACCGAACCGCATTGCCCTATTCCAAAGTGATTTATTGCATGAAGTGATTAAAGCCAAGCATCAACGTTTGTCCATTACCGCATGGTTACGCAGCGGCAATTCCATTTGGTAATTAACCCCCAGAGGATGCTTTAAATCTGGAAAAACATCCTCATATAGCAATCATAGACAGATGAGGATGTAACCGATGCGGGAAAACACCCAACAGATTATTCAACGTATTGGCGAAACCGATCAGTTGTATTTACAAGGAAATACGCCAAAACTTGCCTTGGAACGTGCTGAGTTACGTATGCAATTGGTTACACTCAGTATCGTGCGTCAGGAACAGCTTCATTTCCTGCAAGAAGCCGTAGTATTGCTTGAACAGGGCCGTATTGAATTTGAAGAAATGCCCCTAAGTTTATATATGAACTTATCCATGCATTTGGCCAAAGCCTATATGCTGTATTTTGAAATTACCAAGGAACAAAGATTTGCCTTAATTACCCAGCAAATCTTAAAACCCATTACTCATGATCAGTATGGGGACGTTTATTTCTTCCTGGCCTATGCTTCTGCGGCCAAAAGTGAAACAGCATTAACCCGACATTGGCTCACCAAAT
Organism: Acinetobacter sp. ANC 4169; assembly: GCF_002135355.1. Classification (GTDB taxonomy): domain Bacteria; phylum Pseudomonadota; class Gammaproteobacteria; order Pseudomonadales; family Moraxellaceae; genus Acinetobacter. The sequence goes on from NZ_NEGE01000004.1 coordinate 4,592, forward strand.
ACAGTAAAACTGCTGATTTTGACTTAATCCTGCTACAACAACATCCAGCCTTCCACCCATTCCGTGAACACGACTGGTTTGTTAATTTAGTGAAAAGTAAATTGCATTAATTATTGATGCAGCTGTAAAAAACGCCTCCAATGAGGCGTTTTTTTATGATCCGCTCCGCTTAAAAGTTCCTTCTTCGGAGCAAGTTTTAAACCCCACTTGTATATAAAAAATCAGGCAGGTTGTAGTTTCGTGGCATTCATATGTAATTGCTGGTTCAGCTCATCAATCAACATGACCCACTCATCTGCGTCTTCCACTAAATAGCGAATTAAAAACTCACGCTGGGACTTACTCCAGAATGGAGCATCATGCAGGTTTTGATGCGCTGGTAATTGATGGGTACGTATAAAAAGCTCAATAGCAGCAGGACTAGAAGCGAGTCCTAATTGTTGAAATAACATTCCAAAGGTCGGGTTATTATTCATCGGCATCACAGACTCCTTATCAACCAAACTGTCATTTATTATTCAATTAACTTATAAGATATTGATAAAAAAACCTAGTCATAAAACTAGGTTTGTTGTTTCAATTTGTGTTCACTGATGCGTTGACGTTGAAAGCCGGTCTTCGGTATGCAATTGTTCATTTAAGATATCGACCACCATAGCCGATTCATCATCCCTTTTTTCAATGACTAATAATGAAATTATGCTGTGCCTGTGTCCAGAACGGTGCTGTATGTCAAGGAACATCCATGGTCAATTGATGAGTCTCTATAAACTGTTGGATTGCTTCTAGACTCACCTCCAGACTCAATTGTTTAAATAGAGTCTAAAGTGAGACTGTTGTTCTAATACCATTTAAGACTCAGATAATAATGAATAACCTTTAAACCAGAAATAATAAAATATTATTTCTGGTCATGCACAGGTACGTCACATGCTCCGGAGCCTTCAGCATCCATATGTAATTGTTCATTAAGCACATCAACAAAAAGTGCCCAATCATCATCTTCTTTCCAATGACCAATCAGAAAATCGTGCTGTGATTTAGACCAGAACGGGGCTTTATGTAACGGAACATCCATACCAATTTGATGGGTCCGGATAAACTCATCAATCGCTTCAGGGCTTGAATCCAGTCCCAATTGTTCAAAAAAAACTTCCAAAGTTGGGCGTTCTTCTAACATCTCGTGTACCTCAGCTTTTATTGATGATCTTGTTTATAAGTTAGACAAAAAACTTGAATAATTCAGTTATCCCTCCATCACAGCATGTTATTTTTTGTTCCATAAACATGATGCAACAAAAAAAGCACTCCAAATGGAGTGCTTTTTCAACTTAATCTAGAAGATTAAATTATTTAAGCATGTCAGCAATCGCTGCGCGCTCTTCTTCAAGTTCGTTCAATGTAACATTGATACGCTCACGGCTGAACTCATCGATTTCAAGACCTTGAACGATTTTGTATTCACCGTTTTCAGTAGTCACAGGGAAACCGAACATTACGCCTTCAGGAATACCGTAAGAACCGTCAGAAGGAATACCCATAGTTACCCATTCGCCGTTTGTGCCAAGAGCCCAATCGCGCATATGGTCGATTGCAGCGTTAGCAGCAGAAGCAGCAGAAGAAAGACCACGAGCTTCAATAATTGCAGCGCCACGTTTACCAACTGTAGGAAGGAATACGTTAGCATTCCATTCTTGGTCGTTGATCATATCTTTAACGCTTTCGCCGTTGATAGTCGCGAAACGGTAGTCAGCATACATTGTTGGAGAGTGGTTACCCCAAACTGTAAGTTGTTTGATGTCTTTAACCGCTTTACCAGTTTTAGCAGCAATTTGAGATGCAGCACGGTTGTGGTCAAGACGTAACATAGCTGTGAAGTTTTTCGCTGGAAGATCTGGAGCAGATTTCATAGCGATATAAGCGTTAGTGTTAGCAGGGTTACCTACAACAAGAACTTTAACATCACGGCTAGCAACTTCATTAAGTGCTTGGCCTTGACCAATAAAGATTTCGCCGTTTACTTTAAGAAGATCAGCACGTTCCATACCTGGACCACGTGGACGTGAACCAACCAATAACGCGTAGTCAGCATCTTTAAATGCAACTTTAGGATCATCAGTACCGATCATGTCCGCTAAAAGTGGGAATGCGCAGTCTTGAAGTTCCATCATTACGCCTTTAAGCGCTTGTTGAGCTTTCTCAAAAGGAACTTCTAACAATTGCAAAATAACGGGTTGGTCTTTACCAAGCATTTCGCCGCTAGCAATACGGAATAATAGGCTGTAACCAATTTGACCAGCAGCGCCAGTAACGGCAACGCGAACAGGTTGCTTCATGTAATTATCTCCAATTGAGGATAGTCAATGCGATTAAATAATCAATGTTTAATCTAATAATCATAAACGCGAAAGATTGTACTCCAATCCTTTTCGATATGCATTGAAAAGAGAATGAATTTCAACAAAAGTCTGATAGGAAATATAAATAAAATATATAAAAAAGCTTAGTAAGAGCCTTTTATTATGAATAAATTAGGACAATTATTTTCTACCGCTACTGAGCATTGCTTGTACTGTCCGTTATTTTTATAGCAAAGTCTCACTTCGGTCAGAATGGCATTTCCCTGAGAGGTCGCACAGTTAAATTTTATTGCACTGGCAGGTAAACTCGAATTTAAACGCAAAAAACCTAACCGAAGATTGGTCTGATGCATGGTTCGCGTTTCAGGACTGGTCAACTCAGCCGGGACTTTAAGACGTTCGGCATAATTAATGATGGTACGAAAATATTGACTTGAATTCATTTTCACACATCCACCGATTCCCCGCCAAAGCTGCACACGGGCATTTTCATCTGGCATGATACGTGCCACGACTTTCGCCTGTAAGGGAGATAAAGTTGCAGAAGATGCGGTCCTACACTCGGTTTCAGAGGTTTCCGGATACAGACCGGAAATATTCAGCGAATAACCTTCCAGACATTTCCGCTGTTTTGATTTTTGAGCATCAAACATACATACCGCAGGGGTCATTTGCACAACCATGACATAACCCTGCAAAGGTGCAGCAAAAATTTGAGGTGCAAACAGCCCTAGTCCAGCACCGCTCACCCCGAACAGTGCCCATCTTGCTAAAACTGAAGTTTGCCCAAAAAATATCATCAACAAGTCAGACCTATCAATAAAATTAAAGTTTAAGGATTTATTCTCAATGGAATGATATTCATTCTTTTTTCAATCGATTGCGCCCCTTCTCCAAGCAATACCCCATAATGCGTTGCATTGGTCATCACATGTTTTACATAATCACGCGTTTCAGTTAAGGGAATGGATTCTGTATATTGGTCTGCGGCAATGGACTGAGCGTCGGGTTGCCAGCGACGTGCCCGGTTTGGCCCCGCATTATAGCCAGCCGTTGCCAGCACAGGGCTATTGCTGAGCTGGTTCTGAATCATTGATAAATAAAAAGTGCCATAACGAATATTGGTATTCATATCGGTTAAAGCTGCCGGGTTATAGGTTTCACCCATTTGGCGGGCTACAAGTTTTGCCGTATCCGGCATAATTTGCATTAAACCGCCTGCGCCCACATGCGAGCGTGCCTGCGAAACAAAACGGCTTTCCTGACGCATCAGGCCATATGCCCATGCAGGATCTATACCAGCATTACGGCTATGGCTGACCACATAGCTTTGATGTGGCATGGCATAACGATAAGAATAGTTGTGTTTGGATTCGGTACGGTCAGCAGCGTAAATGGCCCGATCATACCAACCCATATCGGTCGCACGTTTTGCAGCGGCAAGCAACAAGCCATCATCATGTTTTAAATAGGCCTGTCGCACCGCCCAGTTCCATTCACGATTCACATAACTATCGGGTGCATTTACCCGGCGTAAAGCAAAAGCACGGTTGAAATGAATATTTTGGCTTAAACGCTGCACATCACTATTGGAAGGTTGAACATTATTGGGAATATTATTGTAACTCTGACCTAATTTATCTCTGGCCAGCAGATTGTGGTAATCATCCCCTTGTGCCAACTTTTTAAAAATTTCTTGCGCTACACGTTTAGATTTAGCATCGCCACGTTGTTCCGAAGCCCGTGCCAACCAGTACTGCCAGCGATCTTCCTGTTTCTGGGTCACACTCATGGCATCAATGGCCCGAATCAAACTTTCCCAGCTACTGAAACGGATGGCCTGACGGGCATAAACTTCCGCTTCTTCTGCACTAAAGGGCAATCCATAACTGGCATCCAGATAATTCAGCACTTCACGATTAAAGTTGTTTTTCATCACTGTGGTACCGCCAATATAGCCCACAGCACGGTATAGTGCTTTTTGCACTTGCAGCGGTGTCCCTTCTGCTGCATTTTTTACCGAAGCCATTGCGGTATTTAAATCACTATCGGCCAAACGTCCTAGGGCATAAATCAAATAAGCCTGATCTGCACTGGTAGCTTTAGGCGCAGTCCATAAATAATTTAAAGGATTGGCCTGAATTTGATTGAGCTGTGCAAGTGACAGACTCACACCCAGACTTTGTGCAGTTGCCAAAGCCAAACCAGACTGGCCTGCGCGCAGTTGTCCCCATAGGCGCTGCTGTCTGTCCTGCTCGGTCATGAGTGGGCTAGATAGCATCATCCGTCCTAAACCGGTACACGATTCAGGTTGTGAACTGGTAGCGAGCCAAACATCCTTATATTCAGCAAAAACCAGAGGATCGCCCGATTTTGCACGAACTTGAGCAACCGCACAGCTTTCTGCCTGATCCGGATTGGTCACATACTGCAAAATTGGTTGTGCCGTCGCAAAATCTGCCTGCTTTACTTTTTCTTCGACATAATCGGCAGCCAGTTTTTCAGCCATTGCAGATTGCGGATAACGCTGGGCGAAATTAACAATATTACCAGCCGGCTGATTGGCTAAATTGCTATTCAATGACCAATATTCGGGATAATAGCCCAGCACGTCATTTTGCATCGACATCTGATATTGTTGCAATAAACCGGTATTTCCAGAATTAGCAGCCCGCAAAGCATCATTAAACTGTTCATCGGCTGCATGGGAAATTGAAATAAAACCGCTAGATGCCAAACTTAAAGCAAGCACTTTATAATAATTTTTATTGATTTCCCGATTAAACATATGCTTGCCTTCTGTCATTTAGTATTGCCTTGGTCGCATCTAATCATTTTTGAATAGTTTAATTATTATTACACTACTCTACTGTTCTGTTGTGTAACCTTATGATTAGACAATATTAATTTTCAATCATTTTTACTTCACAAATCAATATTCTTGTAGCTTTATTTATATCTATAAGTTTAGCTTCGATTCCTGCTAAAATATGCGCCTTTCTTGTATTCAAATCGCAATTTTTCAAGATTGCAGCTAGCCTCATCTTTCTCAATCAATGCCATTAAGTATTGAAATAAAAAAGGAAATATTGCTCGCTCATCCGACTTGATCGGGTCAATCTTGAATGGCAATTTCATCGATTTATCCTTTAGGAGCCTACATGACGGTTCAAACCTTCATTCCAAATAGTGCCCAAGCTGCTTCAGAAAACACTGTTACCCAGCCACAGCACACCCCAGCCGACGGTTCAGTCAAAAAACTGTATATCGAAACGCAAGGGTGTCAGATGAATGAGTATGACAGTCATCGTATGGCAGACCTGTTGGGCGATTCACACGGTTATGTGTTAACGACTGATCCAAAGCAAGCCGATATTCTGCTCATGAATACCTGCTCGATTCGTGAAAAGGCCCAGGAAAAAGTGTTTTCCGAATTGGGTCGCTGGCGCAAGCTGAAAGAAAAAAATCCTGATCTGGTGATTGGTGTTGGTGGTTGTGTCGCTTCTCAGGAAGGTGACAACATTCAAAAACGTGCACCCTATGTCGACATGGTTTTTGGCCCGCAAACCTTGCACCGTTTACCGCAAATGCTGGATCAGCATTCTGAACAAGTAGAAAAACCAAAGAAAGATAAAATCAAGCTGGTGGATATTTCTTTCCCGGACATCGAAAAATTTGACTTTTTACCTGAGCCACGTGTTGAGGGTTATAAAGCGTTCGTATCCATTATGGAAGGCTGTTCAAAATACTGTTCGTTCTGCGTGGTGCCGTATACCCGTGGTGAAGAAGTCTCGCGTCCTTTAGATGATGTGCTGGCTGAAATTGCAGGGCTGGCGGAAAAAGGCGTACGTGAAATTTCTTTGCTCGGCCAAAACGTCAATGGTTACCGCGGTGAAACTTTCGAAGGTGAAATCTGTACTTTTGCAGATTTACTTCGTCTGGTGGCTGAAATTCCGGGTATTGGCCGTTTGCGTTATACCACTTCTCATCCGCTTGAATTTAACGATGACCTGATTCAATGCTACCGTGACTTGCCACAAATGGTATCTCACCTGCACTTGCCAGTACAAAGTGGTTCAAACGATGTACTGAAAGCGATGAAACGTAACCACACCATTGACGTGTACATCGATAAAATTGCCAAGCTTCGCAAAGTCCGTCCGGATATGCATTTATCTTCAGACTTTATTATTGGTTTCCCGGGTGAAACCGATCAGAACTTTGAAGAAACCTATCAATTCATCAAAGAACTGGATTTCGACCATTCTTACAGCTTCATTTATTCAAAACGCCCGGGTACACCAGCGTCAGATCTTGAAGACAACACCCCTGAAGATGTGAAAAAAGAACGTCTGGCCAAAGTTCAGCAATGGATTAAACGCTCAAGCATTGATAAAACAGATGCCATGCTCGGCACCATCCAGCGCGTATTGATTGAAAACGTATCCGATAAAGATCCGAACCTTTTGGTCGGTACCGCAGACAACACTCGCCTGGTCTCTTTCATTGGTGATCCGGCCTGGGTAGGACGTTTTGCAGAAATCGAAATTACCGAAATTAAAACTTTGAATTTTGTTTACGGTGAACTCTTGAATCTTGAGCCTGACGTGGCGTAATGTAAGGTGATCGGCTAGACCATTTTATAAGGAATTCTCTTGACTGCAGCGATTCGGCGTACAGTAACTTTTCCTGGTGTTTCGATGGAGCGTTTGAAAGGCATGCTCGGTGCTTATAACGGTCATTTGAAACAAATCGAACAACGTTTAAACGTCAATATTTCCCATCGAGGCGAAGCCTTTTATATTGATGGTGAAATCGATGCAGTAGAGAGAGCAGAAAGCCTCTTGATGCGTCTACATGAAGAAACCGAAATTAGCCCACAAGTGAGTGCAGATACTTTGCATCTCATGATTCAGGGCAGTCAGACTGACCGTGAATTACAAATCGATCCTCATCAGGAACATACCGGTCTGGATGAGGTCTGGCTGCAAACCCGTAAAGGTCGAATCAACCCGCGCGGTGCCAACCAGAAACGCTATGTACAACGCATTTTGCAAAGTGACATCTCGTTTGGTATTGGTCCTGCAGGTACAGGTAAAACCTATCTGGCTGTAGCAGCTGCGGTGGATATGCTGGAACGTAATGAAATCCAGCGTATCCTGCTGGTGCGCCCTGCGGTTGAAGCCGGTGAAAAACTCGGTTTCTTACCGGGGGATTTAAGCCAGAAAATCGATCCTTATTTGCGTCCACTTTACGATGCCCTGTATGAAATGCTGGGCTTTGAAAAAGTGGCCAAACTGATTGAACGTCAGATTATTGAAGTTGCGCCCCTTGCCTATATGCGTGGCCGTACTTTAAACCATTCTTTCGTAATTTTAGATGAAGCGCAAAATACCACACCGGAACAGATGAAAATGTTCCTGACCCGTTTAGGTTTTGGTTCACGTGCGGTCATTACCGGTGACATCACGCAGGTCGACTTGCCACGCGGTCAACAGTCCGGTCTTTCACATGCCTTACGTGTGCTGGAACCGGTAACTGAAATTCATATCACTCGTTTCCATTCTCGTGACGTGGTTCGTCATCAGCTGGTACAAAAAATTGTCGAAGCCTATGAAGGATGGGACAGTGAACAACACCGTCTTAATGCTGAAGCACGGGCAGAACGTAAAGCGCGTCAGGAAGCATTGATTGCTGAAAATGATGCCGCTGCCGATGCTCAGGATTAAGATGTTTTAAGGATTCATTTTGAAACTTAACCTATCACTGCAACAAGATTTCCAGTCCCCTGAACTGGTACTGAAACGTGCTTATATTAAAAAGGTCATTGAAACTGCACTGCGTTTTATTGATGTCGATCAAGACTGCGAGATCGGCATTGCCTGTGTAGACAACGCCGAAAGCCATAAGCTGAATCTGGAATATCGCCAGAAAGACAAACCGACCAATGTGTTGTCTTTTCCAAGTGACATTCCAGAGGAAGTTTTACCAATGCTGGATGCTCTTCCAATCGGTGACTTAGTGATTTGTATTCCTGTGGTTTTACAGGAAGCCATTGAGCAAAACAAAACCCCGATTGAGCATTTCACTCATATGCTGGTGCATGGCACATTGCACTTAATGGGTTATGACCATGAAACTTCAGATGAAGATGCCGAAGAAATGGAAGCATTGGAAATTGAAATTCTGGCCAAGTTAGGATTCGATAATCCCTATACTGAACAGTAGTTCTTGCATCCCGGTTTTTTAAACCCGATTAATTTCGATTAGTCGGGTTTTATTTATGCCAGATAAGCATAAAATCTTAAAATCCCCTCTAAAATGGCGGAAGAAATAATGAACAGAATTATTTCCCGGCTTTTCCTCATTTCAGCGTTATTTCCTGCATGTCAGCTGTATGCCAATGATGCACTGCTCAATAATAAACCGCCCAATAATGAACCACTATGTAAAGAAGTAAAATTCCTGCAGGCAGCAAATGCCTGGATAGGCCATTATTATCTGGAAGGCGTGATGGAAGTCGGCTCTGAGCTTTTACTGGAACCGGACGGCAAGTTTAAATGGTATCTGGCAGTGGGTGCTTTAGACCAATATGCCGAAGGAACATGGTGGAAAAATGGGGAGTGCATTGGCTTAAAAGCGGCGCCCCAATATCGCCAATATTTAGAAATCTTCCCGACCCGCCTCGACCTTTCGGAAACCGGCTTAAATGCGACATGGCCAGATGGGCATCAAAAAGGACAATATGTATTAGCGTCGCATTAAAATCCCAATCAAAAACCGTGATTAGCAATTTTTACAAAGCAGATGAAGCGCCATACAATCAATGTACTTCAAACTCAGCTTCAGCCGGATCAAAACGCCAGGTACGTACAATACGCAGCTCTGAAATATCCTTCATTCCCCGATCAAAGCTGCCAAACGGCGCTGCCTTGCGTACTGAAGTCTTTGCCGCTTCATCCAGCAAACTATGCCCCGAACTTTCAATCAGGCGAAGGGCACGAATCCCGCCGTTTTTATTCAAAATCACCATTAACCGGACCTCTCCTGCGAGGCGTTGCACTTTCGCCGCATCGGGATAATAACGGTTGCCGTAAAATTCAACCTTTTCGCGGAATTTTTCCAAATAAGCCGCTGAAATGTCCTGCTTGGCTTGAATACCATCCACCGTTTTAATTTTTTGCTGGCGACTGAAATTTTGCTGACGTTGCAAATATTGTGCTTCCAGACTTGCGACCATCGCCGCTTTGGCCTGAAACTGACTATTCAGTTCCTGCATAGCTTTTTTGCGCTGATTCTGTTCTGCTTCCTTTTTCCAGCTTAAGGTAGTCATCAACACTTTTTCTTCAAAACTTAATTCGCGCTTTTGCTGTAAACGTTCCAAAGTTTCCTGTTGCTGTTGGCCGGCACTTTGTTCAGCCATCGCAGCAGGCATATCGCTTGACATACGATGCGCTTCACGGAAAGTTCCGGAACCTTGCTGATCTGCCTGTGCCAGAAAATCAGCCTGTTCTACCTTGTCCTGACTTGGACGTAAGCTGACAGCAATTTCTTTGACTGCGGCATCACTTTCTTGAGGCATGGCAAATTGCAAGGTCAAAATAATCAAATGCAAAAGAGCAGCCAAAATCACTGCGCTTGTGAAAACTGGATCTTTCCACCATGCCTGCATTAAAGGTGCGAAACTGATTTTCTTAAGCATCACATTAAACCGACAAAAAGTCAGGTTCCCCAAACTGCATAAAAGCAGTATAAAATAAACACAGCGTCTACTTTTGAATGAAAAAACGAGAACTCAATCAACAAGCGACCTGTAGACAATTAAAATCATGAAAATGGTGCAATTAATTTTGCTAAACTGCAAGATCGAATATCTGTATTTTTAATACTTTCGACAAAATCTATCGAAGTTTAAAAAGATTAACTCGCTGGGATGCCTTATATGCAAACGCTACTGTCCAATATCTCTCAACGTATACGCCAGGTATACCAAAAGGCAGAAGGATTTATTGAGGATGAGCGTGAATTTCCCCTATCTCAAGTTTTTTTAAATGCGACTTTTCAGCGCTTTGTCACCGACAATGTCTCCATGCTCAAAGATCTGCATGCCGACTTGCATGAGGACTGGTTACGTTTATATGCAACGCTGGATGTGAAAGGTTTATACATTACCCTGTCAGTCGATTTGAAACTGGTTCAAATGGAACTGAATAAAGATACCCAGCTGATTGTGTTTGAACAGATCAGCGATACCCAGGTCATTGACGCCAAATTCAAAAATGTATTCCAAAAACTTGCCGTAAAATTTGCTTTATTTTTCTATCAAAAAATACTCAATCAAGACCCTTTGGGCATGATTCTTGAGAAGCTGAAAGTTATTAAAGTTAAAGATGACTTGTTACATCTGGATTTAAACCGCTGGTTAGGCAAAAAGCGCTCTATTATTGATACCTTAGCGAAAGTTCATGTCAATCATGCCGTTTTACGTGAAGCTGAACTGGTGGTCATCGGCAATGTCAATCTGACTGCTTTATTCAGAAAAATGTCCGAAGAACCGATGGATGTTTGGGCGAATGAAGAAGAACAGGAAGAAAGCAAAGTCAGTCCAATTAAGCAAAAATAAGTTGAATTGTTTTTACTGATTAAAGTCTGTATTTTTACCTAGAAAAAAACTACATAAAGATACAGATTGAACAAAATTTCGAATTTTATCTTCATAATCAAAGCGCATAATAGGAAGCAACAAAAACTTTATACTTTATCCACCTTTCTAGGAACCCACTACTTATGGCTCACAATGTATTGAAAACGATTGCGTTGGCATCTGGTGTAAGCACTACACTGTTGTTTACTGGTTTCTCAAGCCAAGCATTTGCCATGAGTCCATTCCAGGCAAGTTATCAATTTAGCTATAACGGCAAAAATATGGGTTCGGCAACTCGTACTTTGAGCAAGTCGGGAAATAACTGGACTTATGTTTTTGCTGCCAAAGCAGGTGTTATCGCTTCTGCAACGGAAACAAGTCATTTTAACTTAAATGGTAACAACATCATTTCTAATAACTTTAGCCGCAGCAGCAAAATTTTGGTGCACAACAACACCATGAGCATTAACTTTAATCCGAATGCTAAAATCATTAACACCAAGAAAGATGATAAGGCACGTTCTTTTGCTTGGAAATCTGGTGTTTTGGACGAGCTAAATGCTGAATTGCAACTTCGTGAAGACTTAAAAGCTTCGGGTTTAAAATCAAGTTATGCGATTGCCGATGCCAAAGAAGTTGAATCACGTCGCTTTGTCAAACAAGGGGTTGAAAAAGTAAAAACCTCTTACGGTACCTTTGACACCATTAAAGTGGTAATGAAACATGATAAACCAAACCGTGATACGATTTTCTGGTTAGCGCCTAAACTTGACTATGCTCCTGTGAAGGTTTCTCACCAAGATGGTAAAACCTCCTATGGTTTACTATTAACAGGGTATAAAGGCGCAACGAATTAATCAATTTGATCAATTTCGCTTGCATTTTTCGAGAGCCTTTTTAAAATACGCTTTTGCTTGAAAAAGCATCTGCCCTTAGAGGAATTCTCCCGTGCACGCACTAGAACAGAAAATCTTAAGTGAAGGTATCGTTCTATCTGATCAAGTTTTAAAAGTTGATGCTTTCCTGAATCATCAAATTGATCCTGTATTAATGCAGCAAATTGGTAAAGAATTTGCTGCGCGTTTTAAAGATGCAGGGATCACCAAGATTATTACGATTGAAGCTTCCGGTATTGCTCCAGCAGTAATGGCTGGTTTAGAACTTGGCGTGCCTGTAATCTTTGCACGTAAATATCAATCTTTAACCTTAAAAGATGATTTATACCGTTCTAAAGTGTTCTCTTTCACTAAACAAATTGAAAGCACCATTGCCATTTCCAACAAGCACATCAACTCTAGCGATAAAGCTTTAGTGATTGATGACTTCTTGGCAAACGGTCAAGCTGCTTTAGGTCTTGCTGATTTGATTCATCAAGCGAATGCTGAAGTTGTCGGTATTGGGATTGTGATTGAAAAATCTTTCCAACCGGGCCGCCAATTGTTACTCGATAAAGGTTACCGTGTTGAATCTTTAGCACGTGTTAAATCTTTAGAAAATGGTACGGTTGAATTTGTTCGTGACTAAGTTTCGAACTGAATTTAAAAAGAGCGCTTAGGCGCTCTTTTTTTTCAGATGTTTTTTTGTACCGTATATTTTATCTGAAGCAGGTATTCTGAGCGATGACTATAAAATTGCAGTGGCTCATATAATTCTAACTGAAATCAGTTTTCCAGCGTCTGCTTCAAATTCAGATACCAGAAAATATTAAGTTACTCTCTTTTTTCTCTAATAATTTGAGTAGAACCTAATCCATAGCCTAGTTTTGGAACGTGTAACTATCGAAATTTCAGACTAAATCTTATTGTGTTGTAGATTGATTGAGTTACAAAGACATACCCAATGAACAATTTTTAATCTAAAATAAGAGGTCTAACTATCCGCAAATAGTTAGACCTTGGATCATATTGAACGGTGGATTTACTTTACAGTCACTGTAATGCTACCGGTGTTCACAGCACCAATAGCAGAAGTTTTGATGCCATCAATATGATTCACTCTTCCATCTACATTTACAGATGCATCAATAGCTGCTGAATTAAAGGCTAAATTCGCAGCCGTGTAATTACTCAAGGTTTCAGAGAATTGATCATAAGTATCAGTATTCAAAGATGTACTGATAGAGCTTTCGAACTCTGATGACCGTTCAGAACGCCATTCCTCCAGACTACGTGCCGCACTTCTTTCAGCATCCAGAGTTGACTCCAATGTCCCCGTATTCACAGCACTCAGATTGCCCTGCTGCAAATTGATACTACCGGTATTGACTGCACCAATTGCTGAAGTTTCTACTGCAATTTTATCTCCCACATTATTCACCGAATTATAACCTCCGTCTACGTTGACCGTTGCATCAATAGTAGCGGTATTGATGGCAAGGTTAAGCGCAGTACCATTCTGTTGGTTATATTGAGATAAAAGACTTAAGGCACCATTTAATCCGGTATCTACAGTGACCTCTTGAGCATTAACCATACTCGCACCGGATAGAAAGGCAACAGATAAGGCGATTGTTTTGATAGTCTTATTCATGGTTATTTCCTTTTTTCTAGTTTTGAAGCACCTCTCGCTAAGTACTTCTTTTTATAATGGGAGCGAGCCCATTTTTTACATATGTTTTTAATCGCGCTGAGTTGTAGACCAATAGTTTTCTATGACTGCTGGATTTGCGTCCCACAGCATCGCGGTCTTCTGTTCTTCTTTTTCTTTATTGCCGTTTTCTTCATTCATTTTGCTTGAAGAGGAACGCTGTTTCTTGCTGATGTATTTAATCAAGTCCTGTTTGCTCATTTCTGGTTCCGCTTCAGGATTTTTAATCACCTCAGATTCTTTATGCTTAGGCGGCTTAGTATCTTTGCTGGGTGAGTTGGTCGACTTATTTTTCTCATCAGATGAATCTGTTTGATGTGAGGATGATTCCAGAAGAGAGCGACTTGAATCCGCGGTGTTGAGTTGCTGGCTTTGCTTGTATTTATGCAGGGCAACAGAACTTCGGGTTAAATTTAATTGACCAAATTCAGGTGGTATTGCGGCACGGCAGCTTTCAAATGTTGCGGGCGGAATGACCTGACTGAGCAACTCAAAAGTGGCCAGATTCAACATTTGGCGCAAGGCAAAGTTTGTCGCTTCTCTCTCCCCTTTTCCGATCTGAATATTCAATAACGTATGCCCAGCAAACCTGCCGGCATTTATACCGTAATCCTGTGCCGCAATTTGCTTTTGCAGTGAGACATTGGCAACGACTTTACTGCTGCGCGTATCTGTCAGAGATAAATCCAAACCCACCATAATTCGGGTTTGACTGTAATTGGGGCCGACACCGCCAATCTGCATGTCCAAACCACCGCCAGGAATAAAATCCAGACTATTAATACTGCCAGTCACATAATAATCCGATGCCTGGATTTGCCTTGGGTCACGAATTCCCCACTTGGCTTCGCTTTCGATAATACGAGGATCACGCCGGTTCAATAAGCTGACCCCAGCCTGAAACAACGCAGATTGCACCATATCTCCGGCACCTTGGGTCACCATTTTGCCACTGCCGCCATTGGTCACCACATCTTTGCCGGTTTGGTCCAGAATCGCTCCTACAGAGAAACTGACATCATTGCGCAGTTGCCCTTTCAGGCAGGATAAGGCCATATCAAAAGGGGTAAAAATATCAGTAATCGGTGGGCCTTGTACCAGACTGACAGGCTCCTTATTGGAAAGCGCCATACCCGTGCACCCGGTCATAAGTTGGCTAAAAATGATGGCGATGCTCACAGAAGATATTTTTCTTCTACTCAACCCAGGAAAATTCAGCATAGCGATTCTCCCGGCTGGGTGCTTAAATTAGGACATTGCTGGTTATTTTGAGTGGTCGTCGAATTTACAGAACCGTCATTGGCAGTATCATTTGAAATGTCTACACCGTTGTTTGAACCGTTTATATTTACATTGCTGGTAGATGAATTAACTGTACCTATAGAACTTGTCGATGTACTGTTTATTGTGGTCTTTCCTAGTCCAGAATAATAATCTGAATCCATGAGTTCGATCAGATTGGCTTGGGTTAAATTCTCACTGGAACGGGTACTTGATGCTTTCCAGCGCTGACTCCACTCATCAGATGTTGCATAAGCGTTGCTCAGAAAACATAAACAAAATAAACCAACATTGATCACTGATATTCTCATAATGTTTACCATCCTTTGATCGAAGATGTTTATTTATTTTTCATTTAGTAATGTTTAATTAGTAATGTTTAATTTATCTAACAAAGATTAAATCACATAAAAAAAACAAAGTGCAAAATTTATCCGGTTTTAGCTGTTTTTTGTTTTTATAATGAAAATATCCTATTGTTTTAATTTAAGAAATGTTATTTATTATTATTTTTTGAATTGTAAGAAATCATTATGTAAAAATTTTTTAAATTTTAAAATTCACATCAAAACTTGATCTAATTAATATATTTTTTATATTAAAACAACAAGAAATTTTATTCAAAAAACTTAATTTATCAAACCGCTTCAATTTTATGGAGTTGTAAACTTTAATTTTATTAGCATACTCACTAAAACCAGAACCATGTCACATTTTCCTAAAAATATAAAAAACTAATCACAATTAAGTTTATTTATATAGAAATTTTGAGATAAATATAGAGTGTGGAAGTAATCTGCCAGAGAGGCGTTATACAGCACTTCCGCTTCAAAACACCTCACGCTACAATCGAAAACACTCGTGTCATTCAGCATCATGGGATAACCAGTGCAGCATATTCATGTTTTGAATTGCCGGACATTCAATTCAGGGATTTTCATCATCTTATGGATCAGCACTACCCAAAAATAATTCAGGGACTGCCAGCATTAGATGAAGAAGCAATATATTTACAACTCAGATAAACTTCTTTGTATTTACTTCTTCTAGAATCAAGTTGGTATGAAATGTTCCTGACATCAGCATTCAGAACAGACATACTGTTTAGCAATATGTGATGAATACCAGCTTATCTGGATGCAATTCCATATCACACATGAGCTTAAGATAAGCAAATATTAATCGTTGATGGAAAAACCTATGCAATGTCCTAAATGCGGATCGTCTGAAGTAGAAAAACGTGATCACGAAAAAAGACTCAAGACCATTAGTGGTATTCTGCTCACCTCTGCTGGTGCAACCGCTGGAACAGTCGGTGGCGCGGCTACCGGAGCTTCAACTGGTGCAGCTATTGGCGCCGTTGCTGGGCCATTAGGGGTTATTTTTGGCGGTACAGTGGGAACTTTTGTCGGTGCTATTGCAGCAGGTGTGACTGGTGGTGTTTTAGGCAATATCTTCGGCAAAAAAGCCGGGGTGATTATCGATAAAAATGTATTTTTAGATTACAAATGCCTGAAATGTAACCATCGCTTTAAAGAAAAAGAATAAATCTTTTAAGTACTCAAATTTTATCTGGCAATAAAAAAAGACCTTTCATTTGACGAATGGTCTTTTTTATATCTATAGAAATTTATGCAATCTTATCCAGAAAGCGTGCCCCTTAAACTTACGCTCTAAATTTAAAACAGATCAGTTTGCCTGTAGTTTTTTTACCACACTGCCCAAGCATTTGCCCTGTTCTTCACACAAGACTTTTTCATCCTGACTCAGGCCCAAATCATGGCGCGGACCACTGACATGGCTGGCACCATACGGCGTCCCCCCCGATTTGGTATTGGATAATGCCGGATTGGCATTCGGCAAGCCCATAATTATCATGCCGTGATGAAACAATGGTGGGAGCATGCTCAGCAAGGTACTTTCCTGCCCGCCATGCATCGAACCTGATGAGGTAAACACACAGGCCGGCTTTTGATGTAATGCCCCATTGAGCCACAGGCTGGTGGTCTGATCCCAGAAATATTTCATCTCACTGGCCATGTTGCCAAAACGGGTCGGAGAACCTAAAGCTAGGCCTGAACAATTGGCCAAATCATCTAAACTACAGTAAATATCTCCTTCGGCAGGAATACTCGGTTCAGCTTCCTTCACCACAGGCGACAAATTGGGCACTGTACGAATTTTTACAGCCATACCTGTAGATTCAATACCATTGGCAATCAAATACGCCATTTCTTTGGTCGAACCATATTTGCTGTAATATAAAACGAGGACATAAGGCTGCATAATTTTGATAAACAAAGTTAAAGATAAAAACTATACGGTATTTTTCCCATTTTTTGGTTAAGCTTGATCATGAAAGTTCATAAAGATGATTAAAAAAATTGAGACTTTATAGTTATGTTAGAAAAGTATTTAAAAAAACTTCCTTTTTATGACGAGACCTGGTTTCAGTTTGTTTTATTTGTAATCAGACGTTTTGAAGCAGATCGTTGCCGTGATCAGGCCGCGTCACTCACCTATACCACCCTGTTTGCAGTGGTACCCATGCTGACGGTTTTTCTGGTCATCATTTCTTCCATTAAAGCTCTGGAACCGGCACGGCAGCAATTACAACAACTGATTTATAGCAACTTCTTACCCAAAACCACCATTGCTTTTGACAAGGCATTTAATGCCTTTACCGATAAATCCAGCAACCTGACTGTAATTGGTATCTTGTTCCTGTTTATCACCACAGTGATGATGCTGACCAGTATTGAAACCGTGTTTAACCATATCTGGCGTGTACGGGAAACACGTGGCGGCATCATTGGCTTTATGCGCTACTGGACCATTATTTCGCTGGGTCCGATCCTGTTAGGCAGTGCCTTTGTGATTTCTTCTACTGTGGCCTCCTTAAATGTGCTGAGCAATAATTTTGCCGGCTATGAGGTCAATGGTGAATTTATCTTGTGGTGCATTTCTTTTGCCCTGACCATTTTGGGTTTTTTCATTTTAAACTGGACCATTCCCAACCGCAGTGTTCCCATTAAAGCCGCCCTGATTGCCGGTACATTTAGTGCGGTAGTGTTTGAATTACTGAAAAATCTGTTTGGCATTATCATGTCCAATTTCACCAGTTATGAAATTGTCTATGGGGCTTTTGCAGCGATTCCGATTTTCCTGTTATGGATTTTTCTGTCCTGGAATATTGTTTTGCTGGGGGTCGAAATCAGTTATGCCCTTACCGCATTTAATTCAGGTAAAGAACAGAAGCGTCATCCCGTGATCATGCTGTTAGACTTGCTTGAGTTGTTTTATAAAAAGCAACAAAGTGGCGAAAGCGTTTCGGATGAAGAAGCCCTAGAAGTTTTGGGCCGTGATGAAATTGGACGCTGGCCCACTTATGTGTTGATGTTAGAAAAGCAAAATCTGGTGAAACGTACTGATGATAATGAATACATTCTTGCGCGTAATTTGGCTCAAGTCGATTTCTGGAGTTTTTATAAACAGTTGCCTTATCCGCTGCCCCTGCGCAAAGATGTCGGCAATATCCGCACAGATGATGAATGGATGCAAAGACTCGGACCGGCTTTGGTCGAATCTGATGATTATCTGGCGGCCAAGCTTTCAATTCCGTTATCGACCATCTTTGAAAAAAGATAGTCCACCCTTGTGTTTATCATTTAATAAAAAAGCCTTCAAACTTGAAGGCTTTTTAGCATCAGATGGCTGACTTGGACTTGCCGATTTGCAATATACGCTTAATCCAGCCATTTAAACTGACTGTCATCACCCCGACTAACACCAGCGTTGTCCCCAAAATAAAATTTAGTTCAATCTGCTCCTGCAGAAACACCACGCCAAAAATCATCCCGAATATAGGCGTCAGAAAGGAAAATACCCCCAAGCTATTGGCCAGGTATTTTCGCAACAACCAGAACCACAGCATCAAGCTAAAAAACGACATGATAAACACATGAAAAACCATGCTACTGATAGCAACGGCCGTCCAATGAATCTCAGTTTGTCCCAATAAAAAAGCCACCGGCAACAAGAATACACAGCCTCCGACCAGCTGATAGAACAGGGTCTGGGTGGGATGTGCATCGGACAGGCGGGTCAGTCTGAGCGAAATAGTGGTGAGCGCCCAAATCACTCCAGCCATCAGTGCCAAAAAATCTCCCCATAAGGCTTGTTGCAGCAATTCACCCGATTGTTGCTCGCGCCCCATAAAGGACAACACGATGCCTGAAAAGGCAATCAAGATACCCACCCACTGGATTAGATTGAGCTTTTCTGCCGGCAGTTTCCAGTGCAAACCCAATGCCACAAAAATAGGCGCCGTGTAGAGCAAAACCACGGTATGTGATGTCGTGGTATAGCGCAAAGCTTCAGCAACCAGAATAAATTCAGCCGAAAATAGAAAGGCCAGCCAAATACCCGGTAACAGATATTCGCGACTGTATAAATGTGTGCCTGGCTTGAGTTGAATGAGAGGTAAAACCAGCAAGGCAGATAAGCCTGAGCGGATGGCAATTTGCATGATGGGCGAGATATCGGCTGCTGCCAGTTTCAGCACCACCTGCTGAATGCCCCAGATCATGCACAATACAATCATCAAACCCGATGCTTGAACATCGAGTGCTTTACGCTGTTCCACCACATTTACTCAATTGATTTATCAGCGCATACTATAATTCTGTCAGAAATAAAATATATAATTTAAAACAGACAACACATCTTCTTATTCAGGCAATTTAGACCATGCCCGCAAAATACAAGAATCATAGCGCTGCGCTAAAACAGCTACCGACCAATGATCAAATTTCCCGTCCGCTGTGGATCAGTTTTCGTGATGATCCGGCATTGTCTGTCTATCCGCTGCATGGGCATGCCTGGGGGGAATTTATTTACGCTTTTAATGGCGTGATGGAAGTCAATATTGATCAGGTGGATTACATTACCCCACCTCCTTATGGCATCTGGTTACCGCCGAATTTAGAACATAGTGGCTTAAACCGCACCGCGGTTTCGCATGCAACCTTATATATCCATGAAAGCTTGTGTGAGCAAATGCCGAAACAGGCCGGTATTTTACTTACTTCTCCACTAGTAAGTGCCCTGCTGCAGCACTTAAAACTGCAATCCTATACGGAGGATTCTGCCGAGCATTTACGCCTGCTGCAGGTTTTGCTCGATCAGCTTCAGCATGCACAGCTCATGGGCAGCTATCTGCCACATTCAGAGCATCCCCTGTTAAAAGAAATTCTGGATTATCTGCATCACAACCCTGCGGATAACAGCACGCTAGAAAGCCTGGCCCAACAGCACAATATGACTGAACGCACCCTTGCGCGCTGCTGCCAGAAAGAATTGGGAATGTCATTAAACGAATGGCGGCAGCGTTTAAAAGTCATGAAAGCCATGTCGATGCTCAATCAAGGCAAAAAAGTGGAGAGCATTGCCTTCGATTTGGGTTATGCCAACGCCTCTGCTTTTATTAATATGTTTAAACGCTGGATGCTCTGCACTCCCGATCAATTTAGGAAAAACAGCCATCCTTATAAATAAAAATTAATTAAAAATCAGTTTATTATTGACTATAACATTGGGTTTTGTATGATGGATTTACAACTCAAAAATTATTCATTTTCATGAAAAACTACTATAAAAAAACCATCCTCAACCTGTGCCTATCCCTCAGTTTATTAACGGCATGTAGCTCACCTGAGCAACGTGCATTCAAAGCTGCTTTAAGCTCTGCAGAAAAAGGCGATGTGATTGCTCAAATGAAAGTAGCAGACCTGTACTTTGCAGGAACAGGCACCGAAAAAAATATAGATGAAAGTGTGCACTGGTACCATAAGGCTGCTCAACAAGCCAACCCCCAAGCCTTCTCTTGGCTGATGGAACAAGCCTACAAGGGTAATCAAGTTGCTGCAAAAGTGATTCATGACATGCAAAATGAAGGCAATATTTTTCTTGCGCATTGGGTTTTAGAGTCGGCTAAACAAAGCAATGACCCCAATGCACAATATGCCGTAGCTTGGATGTATGACACCGGTAAAGGCTTGATCAAAGATCCACACCAAGCTCGAATCTGGTATGAAAAAGCAGCCAAACAAAATAATGTATTAGCCATTAAAGCACTGGGTAATCAGCATTATTTTGGTGAGATTGAACAATCCAGCAATGCAAAGGCAACGGAATATTTAACTTACGCCGCGGAAAAGGGTAAAGATGCCGATGCTGCCATGAAAATGGCACATTATTATCACTATGACGTCCGTGATCCAGAAATGGCCAGACAGTGGTATGTCAAGGCAGGTGCGCTCGGTGATGCAGATTCTCAACGAATGGCAGACACTTATGATGAGTGGAAAAACACTGGCCCATTACAGCCAAATGATCCTCCCACCGGTTCTCAACATGAAGAATGAGGGGTCATAAAAAAAGGCTGCATTAAAGCAGCCTTTTTATCTGTAAGATCATGTTTAAATGCGTTATTTCACAAAAGTCTTCCAGACAAATTCTTGTGATTGACCTTGTAAAGTCATTTTCAATTGATCACCCGCTTTTAATGCCGCCACACCTGCTGGGGTACCGGTCATCACCACATCACCTTCTTCCAGGGTAAAGACCTGACTGATGTCTGCAAGCAAGGTTGCAATATCAAAAATCAGCAACGAGGTATCGCCGGTTTGACGTAGCTCATCATTAACATGAAAAGAGTAATGTACATCTTTCCAGTCTTTAATTTCTGAAAGCTCGACCCAGTCTGCCAAAATGCATGAACCGTCAAAGGCTTTGGCACGCTCCCAAGGCTGACCTTTCTTCTTTAAGTCATCTTGTAAATCACGTAGCGTTAAATCCAGGCCTAAAGTTACCGCACCCACAGCTTCCAGCGCCTTAGCAGGATTGGTCTCCGCTTTTAAAGTGCGGTCAATCCGCAGGCTGAGTTCACATTCATAATGGCAATTGCCCCAAGCCGGATTCCAGGAAATCCCTTCTTGTAATGCCGTTAAAGCACTCGGTGGCTTGATAAATAAAACCGGACGATCAGGAATGGAATTGCCTAATTCTTTGGCATGGTCTGCATAGCTACGACCGACACAGACAATCTTCGATGGACGAGTATTCATGATCTTCCCTTTTATTTCATTGTTACGGTATTTAAGGCTTATTTTTTGAAAGTATTTTCAAATACGGTTTGATCGGCCGATTGCTCAAAAGCACGTTTTGGCACAATTATCACGGTACGATTTTTCAATTCAATCATATAAGTCAGCTTGCCTACCGCAAAGTTTTGTACTTCATTGTAGTTGAAAATTTGCTTGCGGCCGTTAGCATAGATTTCTGCATAATCCTGAAATAATTCGATGCCCTGTTCACTTTTACCAAACTGATATTTCACAAATTGGCGCTTAAACATCATCGGTAAAAACCAGTAACGCATCAGCAATTGTAAAATCAAAAAGAACGCGCCGAGTGCAACATAATAGCGGCCTACACCATTAAAACCGAGGTAAAAACCCCAGATAATAATGCCGATACTCACCAGTGGGGTAATAAAACGGGTAATTTGCTTTTTACCAAAAGTCGCAAGGGCAAAACCATCTTGTGATTCTTCCAGGCTTAAGGAATAACGTAGCGATACTGCCGGCTTGGTTTCTGACATGACTGATCATCAAATTATTACAACAATTGTGCTAGATATTACACCAGATTCGCTTATTTCCTTATTGTTTTTACTCGCCCCATTACAACCAAAATTACATAAGTTTGCTTCACAATGGTTTGGAAATTGATTAAAACATCAGCACTCACTCAGAAAAATGCATAAACAGGATGTGATATGCCCAACAATAAAAATAAATGCTGTTTGCTGATGCTGTGTTGCCTGATCGGCACGCAAGTCTCAGCTAAAATTATTCCATGGAAAGAACAGATTCCAAGTAGCCTGAGTGTATTTCAGGGCAAGGCGCAACTACTGGCAGACTTAACTGCAAACTCTATTTTGATTTATGCACATCCTGCGCAATCCATTACTTTACCCACGCTAAAAAATCAGCAAAGCATGATCGGTAAGTTTTATACCGGTGCGGTCGTAGTTCCTACAAATAGCCAGAATGTGGCCAGACTTTTAAGCAACTACAGCCAATATAATGGACTATTTCCGGTTTTGAAATCTGCAAAGGTAGTGGAGCAACAAGACAACATTACCCAGATGAAATATCAAGTCTCTATCCCCACCCCTATTCCCGTATTGAACTTTAAAGAAAATGTGGTGATGCAGCATCATTTAACTGCAAATAGCATTTCCAGCATTGTACTGGATGCTCCCATTCCTTACGGTGCGGGCAAAATTGAATGGTTTGATTTGGGCAGTAATAAGACTTTAATTACCATTACCCAATGGGGCGATCTAAACCATCCTAAAGGCTTTTTATTCAGTACCATTTTGAATGCCATTCCAGAGGCCAAACTCGGCATTCCCTCGGGCACCAACGCTTTTTTACTCGAAGCCTTGCAACAACGCTTTAAAACGACCACGGCGCAAACCTTAAAAGTGGGTGAATTACCTGAGGTGCAACTGGACGCAGCTCAGGTACAAAAAATTGCGGCACTGAGTCAATTCTCACAAGAACCGGTTTCGTTCATCTTGCCGTCGAATAAAGTGCCTTATCAGCATGGATTGGAAAGCTTGCGCTTTAGCAGCAGTTATCAATATTTTGCCAAAAGCCCGCAACAGTTACAGCATTGGCTCAATGCTCCATCCTTTCAGGAACTTTTTCCACGCCAGATTAAAGACATCGACATCAAAAAAGTGGATCCCAACACCTTTGACGCAGACTATAAAATTTCAGTCGGCTTAGGCGTCATCAATATTCCATTCGATTTCAAGTTGCGTTTTGACTATCCCAACAGTCGGGAAAATGAGTTTCATGCCGTTGGAGGTGATTTACAGTTTGTGAAAGGTGGAATGCAGCTGATTCCACAAGGTACAGGCACCTTATTCAAGGTCACCAGTGCCATGAAAATTCATGACCAGGCGCCGTTTTTACTTCGGGCGATGCGGAGCATGCCTTATCATGACATGTTGCCAGCCTTGGGGGGTAATACCGTATTGGCATTAAAGATTAAGCAGAAAATGAAATAATTGTTTAACATATTTGATTTATTCTAGGCACAAAAAAACCGCAATTAAGCGGTTTTTTCCAGTTTTACATCTGTCGATGTGATCAAGTTGGTGCGCTCAGAGAGATTCGAACTCCCGACCCCTTAGTTCGTAGCCAAGTGCTCTATCCAGCTGAGCTATGAGCGCGACGTCTTGATGTGGTGCATTATACGCGTTTTTAACGCGCTGTTAAGTGCTTTTTAACAAATACACAATCAAGTGGACAGTTATTGGGCAAAATTGGATTTTTCATCTATTTTTTAAGCAAAAAATGAATTTAATCCTGATGTACTACATCCACATACTGTAAATGGTCATGCTGATAAAAAGAATTGAATCATTTATCACTGCCCCACTGTGCCAGTTTTCACTTCTCCTGCCCGCTGGTAACAAGTGAACACCACACCACCAGACGTAACTAAGTGATCGGTTAATTCAAAAGCCGTAGCAGTTGTACCCTCGGCAAATAAACGTTTACCTGTACCCAGAATAACTGGAAAAGTCATCAAATACAGTTCGTCCACCAGATTATGTTTAAAAAGCGTCTGTGCCATATGTGCACTGCCATGCACTTTGATATCCCCACCTTCTGACGCTTTGAGCTTCTTCACATCATCCACATTTTTCAAAAACACAGAATTTTGCCAGTCAGAGTGATTCAGGCTATTGGACATCACATACTTGGTGACCTCGTTGATTCCCGCCCACATTTCAGCATGTGTTGGCCAGTAAGGTTCCCAAATTTTAAATGTGTTTCTGCCCAAAAGAATATCGGTGGACTGCATCCATTTTTGCATGAGGGTATCGATCACCTGGTCTTGCTTGGTAAAATAAGGAGCAACCCAGCCACCATATTTAAAACCGCCAGATGGGTCTTCCTGGGGTCCGCCTGGTGCTTCAATAACGCCATCTAAAGTCATAAATTCCTGAACAATGATTTTTCTCATCTTATTTTTCTCTTATCGGATCTTCATTTTGTTTATTTTATAGCCTGGTATTTTTTTATGATTCAAATTTATTTTAATGATATAAATTTCAGACACAAAAAAACCGCAACATGTGCGGTTTCTTCCAGTTTTACATCTGTCGATGTGTTCAAGTTGGTGCGCTCAGAGAGATTCGAACTCCCGACCCCTTAGTTCGTAGCCAAGTGCTCTATCCAGCTGAGCTATGAGCGCGTACTTGAGTTGCTTTTCAGCATTCGTTACATTTACGTTTAACTTGATTGGTGCGCTCAGAGAGATTCGAACTCCCGACCCCTTAGTTCGTAGCCAAGTGCTCTATCCAGCTGAGCTATGAGCGCATTTCAAGTTATTCGTGGCGGTGAGAGAGGGATTCGAACCCTCGGTGGGCTTTAAGACCCACGCTCCCTTAGCAGGGGAGTACCTTCAGCCACTCGGCCACCTCACCGTAACGAGCCGCCATAATACAAATTAAAGTTAATTTCTTCAAGTCACATTTCAAAAATTTCTGATTTTTTTGATCAATCATCTATTTTTTAAACAATTTCCGAGTTGAGCCCGTACTTTTCCCGGTTATTCGGCAGTTGTTACTGTGAAATATGCTGCTTCACGTTAGAATTAGGACTGAAAAACACAATATTGCAATCATTTACGTGCAGTATCCTGCTGCATGACTTATGCTAATCCTATCTTCTGACATGAAGCCAAAGACATTATGAAAAATTGGGTCGATCCTGAAGCTAAAGCTGAAGCTGAACGCTATGAAAATCCTATTCCCAGCCGTATTCTTATTTCTGAAACGATTGAAAAACTACAAGCACCACAGTCTCATGCAGATTTAGTGGAACATTTTGAAATTGCCGATCAAAAAAGTATTGATGCGCTGAGCCATCGCCTGATTGCCATGGTTCGAGATGGCCAGTTAATGAAAGATGGATACAAGTTCCAGCTTGCAGCCAGCCAGCCGACTCATGAAGCCACCGTCTATATCAATTCCAAAGGTTTGGGCAGCGCCTCGATTGCCGATCATGATGATATTTTATTGCCTGAACGCGAATTGCGTCTGGTGTTTAATGGAGACCGCGTCAAGGTTCGTCAAACCTCGGTCGACCGCAAAGGTAAGCCTTGGGGTTTTATTACCGAAGTGATGCAACATCGCGTAAAGCAGATTATTGGTAAAGTTTCGGTCTATGACGGCGAATACTTTATTCAGCCAGGCAATCCGAATGCGCATCAGCCGATTACCTTAGAAAAAGAACTGATTGAACACGCCCAAGTCAAAGTGGGTGATTCTGTTCGTGTGGCGATTGATGACTACCCGACCCGGGAAGAATTGCCGACAGGACACATCGTGCAATCCATGGCAGATAAAGCCGATACGGAAATCATTATTCCGCAAACCATTTTAGAATTTGGTTTACCTTATGAATTTCCAGAAGAAGTGCTTCGCGATGCAGAGCACTTTAAAGAACCTTCTGCACAGGATCGCGAAGGCCGTATCGATTTACGTGACTTGGCCCTAGTCACCATTGACGGTGAAGATGCCCGCGACTTTGACGATGCAGTCTATGCCGAAAAACGCCCAGGCGGCGGCTACCGCGTAGTGGTGGCGATTGCTGACGTGAGCCATTATGTACGTAACGACAAACCACTGGATGATGAAGCCCAAGAACGTGGCACGTCAGTATATTTCCCGCACTTTGTGCTGCCCATGTTACCGGAAGCCTTATCTAATGGCTTATGCTCGCTGAATCCACATGTTGACCGCCTATGTATGGTTTGTGATTTAAAACTGTCACGTGCTGGCCGCGTTACAGGTTTTGAATTCTATCCATCGGTCATGCATTCCAAAGCTCGTCTGACTTATACCCAGGTGGCGCAGTATTTTGATGGTGACAGCAAGGCCATTCCTGAAGATCGTGAAGTTCGCAAGTCGATCAACACCCTGTTCCAATTGTATCAAGTTCTCAAAGGTTTACGTGCTGAACGTCATGCCATGGAATTTGAAACGGTTGAAACTTACATGACCTTTGACGAACTCGGTGGAATCAAGGAAATTTTGCCGCGTTCACGTAATGAAGCACACAAACTGATTGAAGAATGCATGTTGCTGGCCAACGTTGCAGCAGCAGAATATGCCTTGGAAAATGACATTCCGATGTTGTACCGTGTGCATGAGCCGCCTGAATTTTCACGTATCCAGAAAGTACGTGAATATGTGAAATTGCTGGGCCTGCCCTTCCCTGAACAGCCAACCCAAAAAGATTATCAGGCGGTGATTGAAGCCACCAAAGACCGTATTGATGCGCCAAGCATTCACGCGGTGTTGTTACGCTCGATGATGCAGGCCTATTACGGCGCCAACAATGCCGGGCATTTTGGTTTGGCTTATGAAGCGTATACGCATTTCACCTCTCCGATTCGCCGTTACCCAGACTTGTTATTGCACCGTGCCATCAAAGCACATTTAAAACAAAAGCCTTTCGCGCTTTCTGGTGCTGCTCTGGATGATGCCGGTGAACATTTCTCGCAAACAGAACGCCGTGCAGATGAAGCATCACGTTCGGTCACCACCTGGTTGAAATGTCACTATATGCAGCAGCATTTAGGTGAAGAGTTTGTTGGTATCATCAGTGCCGTGGCTGAGTTTGGCCTGTTCGTCACTCTAAAAGACTTGTATGTCGATGGCATGGTTCACGTGAGCCAACTGGGCGATGACTTCTTTGTTTATGACCAAGCTAGCCAAAGCCTGGTCGGTCAAAATCGCGGTCAAACCTTTAGTCTGGGCGATGAAGTCAAAATTAAAGTGGCAGCCGTGAATCTGGAAGATCGCAAGATTGACTTTGAACTGTTGCAACAAATGACCCATGCCGGCCGTGCGATTCGAAGCCGTGCGCCACGTGTGGCCCAGACGACAGCCAAAGAAGAAGTCTTTAACCCGCGTGCGAAAGCCGTGGTGAGTGAAGAGGGTGAACAGCCGATTCGCAAGAAAAAGCCTAAAACCAAATCTGCTTCACCAGTTAAAAAGTCAGATAAAAAATCTTCAGCCAAGGCGGATGCCAAAGCCAAAGACAAGCTGAAGAAAAAGTCTAAACCGAAAAAGAAAAAGTCGAACGCGAAAGCCAAGATAGAATAATTTTTCGATAAAAGTCCTACTAATGCCAGTCAGTTAAGAAATTGACTGGCTTTTTTATTGTGAATTCATCATGGTTATTTGATACGCGGGGTCGTCATCCGCAACCTGAGCAAGAATAAAAGCATTGCTTTTATTCGCAGCGCAAGGCGAAGCACTAATCTTTGGAATAGACTGTTTTTGCAATAAGTCATTCTATATGCAGAAAGTGAACAAGTTTTGCGGTGAGGTACGCTGCACCGCAAGATGCTTTTCTTGCGAAGCTTTGTTTCGCAAGGAACAAACGAGCTCCGAATATTTGATTTAAAAGGTAAGACCCCCTCGTGAATAATCAAAAAGTTAAAGGGTTTATTGAAAACCTTCTAACTGATCAGCAGTACTTATCTAGGGCTTTTTATTGAGTCTGATCTGGAAAGTATTTACCGACTGAAAAATAATAGCCCTTGATTTACCCTTCTCTAAGCCTTACATCTACTATTAACTTTATAAATGATATGGCGTATAGAAATGACTTTAGAAAAGGCGACCTTGCCCGTTCCACAATTTGACCAGATTCAACTGGCCGATTTAAAACAACAGATTGAACAAGCCATTCAACAAGGACAAAATTTTCTCAAGGATTTAACCGCAGTCCCAGAAGATGTTCAGGCACAGCTGAATATTCTGGAACAGGTCGATACGCTGGAAAACAACATGAGCGAAGCTTGGGGCGTGCTGTCACACCTCAACGCCGTAATGAATAACACAGAAACACGTGAACTTTATCAATTCCTGCTTCCAGCATTAAGCGAATACTACACTCAACTGGGTCAACATACGGTGCTGTATCAAAGCTATCAGCATGTGCATGATGCAGCGGTGTTTAATACGCTTCCAGCAGCCCATCAAAGTGCCATTAAACTGGCACTGCGCGATTTCAAACTTTCAGGTGTAGCTTTAGAGGGTGAAGCGAAAAAACGTTATGCTGAAATTTCTTCGCGTTTGTCGCAGCTATCATCAGACTTCTCGAATCATGTATTAGATGCCACCCAAATCTATTTCAAGCCTCTGACCGAAGAACAACTCAAAGGCTTGCCGCAAAGCAGTATCGATCTGCTCAAACAATATGGTCAGCAACGTGAACTGGATCAGCCAGTCGCGACCTTGGACATTCCGGCTTATCTGGCCATCATGACCTATGCCGATGACCGTGGCTTACGTGAAGAACTGTATAAAGCCTATACCACTCGTGCCTCCAACCTGTCCGATCATCCTGAGTTTGACAATACCCAGGTGATGGAGGAAATCTTAAGTCTGCGTCATGAAATGGCACAGTTACTTGGTTTTAAGAATTTTGCAGAACTCTCACTGGCCAGCAAAATGGCACCCGATGTCGAAACTGTAGATAAGTTTCTGGTTGATCTGGCTGAACATGCACGAGCACCAGCAAGCAAAGAGATCGCCGAATTAAAAACTATTGCCATTCAGGATGGCATACTCGAATTACAGCCTTGGGATACCGGCTACTATTCTGAAAAGCTGAAATTGCAACAGTTCAATTTATCTCAGGAATCACTGAAACCGTATTTCCCTGCACCGAAAATCCTGCAAGGCCTGTTCAGCATTGTTAACCGTCTATATGGCATCAACATTGTGGAACGTGAAGCGCCGGTCTGGCATCCCGATGCACGCTATTTTGAACTGGAAGATCAAGGCAGCGTAGTCGGTGGCTTCTACCTCGATCTTTACGCACGCAGTGGCAAACGCGGTGGCGCATGGATGAGTGGTTTCCGCTCGCGCATGCAAACCAAACAGGGTTTGCAAAAACCGATTTGCTACATGGTCTGCAACTTTACCCCTGCTGTCGGCAATCAGCCGGCGCTGCTTACTCATGATGAAGTGAATACCCTGTTCCATGAATTTGGTCATGGTCTGCATCATCTGTTGACCGAAGTCGATCATATTGCGGTTGCAGGGACTCACGGCGTAGATTGGGATGCAGTCGAGCTTCCTAGCCAGTTTATGGAGTTCTGGACCTGGGATAGCGATAGTCTCGATCTGCTTAGTGAACACATCGAAAGCAAGCAGCATTTGCCAGAAGATTTACTTAAATCCTTATTGGATGCTCGTTTCTTCCAGTCCGGCATGCAAACCTTGCGTCAAATCGAATTTGCCTTATTTGACTTGCATATTCACAAGCATAGCTCCGCTTTAAATGCCGAACAGGTGCAAGCGACACTGGATGAAATCCGTCAAAAATATGCGGTAGCACCAACGGCGAGTTATAACCGTTTCCAGCATAGCTTTAGCCATATTTTTGCCGGAGGCTATGCTGCGGGTTATTACTCTTACAAATGGGCTGAAGTTTTGGCCAGTGATGCCTTCGATCGTTTCGAACAGGAAGGAATTTTTAACATACAGACCGGAAAAGAATTTCGTCAATTTATTCTAGCAGTTGGCGGAAAAGATACAGCACTTGACGCGTTTATCAATTTCCGCGGACGCGAGCCAAAAATAGATGCGTTATTACGTCATCAAGGTTGGACGAAGCCCTCTAAAAACGCTTAAACTAGGGATCTAAGATTGTTCAGAAGGTTAGGATGATGACTATCAAACGTCGTTTCATTGCAGGTGCTAAATGTCCAAAATGTGAAGCGCTAGATCGGATTGTCATGCTAACTTCTGGCGACGATGAATGGATTGAATGTATCGACTGCGGCTATAACGAAAATCGGCCAACGCATGTCGATGAACCACAAATGCCGGAACTTCCGGATGAGATTGGTGTCATTCAGTTCAAACCACGTCAGCCTAAATAAAAACAGGTTCACTATGACATTAGATCAAAGAAATAGCCCAAAACTTTTATTGGGCATTACTGGGGGATTGGTTGCAATCATTGTGCTTTTTTTGGCATATCAATGGTTTTTTGCAACTTCAAACGAAACACTGCCTGAACATGAAGGAGCCAGCTTGACCGCTCCTGTAAAACCGGCACCATCTACTACTGCAGAACCGCAAGCAGCTACTGCTAAAAGTGATCCGGAAACCATTCAACTGGTGGATGAAAAAATTCTGAAAGCGCCAGTTTCAGAAAATGCTTCTTTGGCCAAAGAAGAAGTCGCCAAACTGGACGATATCCAGAACCAGCTCCATGAGCAAGAAACCATGCTGAAAGCACAACATGCCGATGCCGATGAGCTAATTGCCCTCAAACAAGAACAGATTAAATTACTTGAAGCCCAACTGGCTCAAAAACAATCATTATAATGCGTGAAAATTCAGCTAAAATATCGACACATATTTTAGCTGAATTTGTTTAATGCCCACCCCAAGAAGCAACCTTAATTTAATCAAGGCACTCAGCTTTCTCACCTGCTCTGCTTTTCTGTTTTCCCTGATGGGTGTCTGTATTCGTTATGCATCGCACAGCGTAGACAATCCCACCATTGTTTTTTTCCGCAATTTTGTCGGTCTGTTTATTTTTCTGCCGCTGATTTTTAGCAAAGGCATTGGATTTTTTAAGACGGAAAAAATCTGGATGCATAGCTGGCGTGCCGTGATCGGACTGATTGCCATGTATGGGTTCTTTTATGCCATTGCCCATTTAAAACTGTCCAATGCCATGGTGTTCACCTATTCTTCTCCGATTTTTATTCCACTGATTGCCTGGTTATTCCTGAAAGAAAAAATCACCAAATCCATGCTGCTTGCGGCGGCCATTGGTCTGGCCGGGGTGATATTTGTAGCCAAGCCTGATGCAGGCATGTTTAACCAGATGTCAGTGATTGGTCTGGGGGCAAGCTTCTTGGCAGCCATGGCCTTTGTGACAGTACGTGCACTCACCAGTACCGAATCGCCAGAAAAAATCGTGTTTTATTTCTGCTTTATAGGCACTCTCATTTCCATGATTCCGATGTTCTGGTTATGGCGTCCTTATACTTGGACTGAACTTGGTTTCTTGATTGGCGCGGGTCTGCTGGCCAATATCAGCCAAATTTTTATGTCTAATGCCTATAAACTCGCCCCTGCCGGACAAATTGGCCCAGTGAATTATATTGCGATTATTTTTGCCGGCATCTGGGGCTTTATATTCTGGCAAGAAACACCTGATCATTATAGCCTGATGGGCTTCGGGCTGATTTTGAGTGCGATTATTCTTTGTAGTCCCTTGATTCAAAAGCGCTCAGCTTAATCATTCAGGCCGATCTTCCAAATATAAATAAGGCATAAAAAAGCACCCGAAGGTGCTTTTTTAGAATGATAAATTAATGATACCAACCGAACATTTTAAAAATATACGGCGCATAAGTCACAATCAGCAAGGATGGGAACAGCACCATAATCGGCAGCAACCAGCGTTCATAACGGTAATAGAACTTGGTGTATTTGGCCTTCGCTTCCGCATCGGCCGCACGCACCTCATCATCACCCACCGACATTCGGGTCAGGAGATGATTCAGCGCCACTGGCGGAGATACATAGCCCAGCTCAAATGCAACCAATACAATCATCCAGAAATGGATTGGATGGATGCCATTTTCATAAGCCACTGGGGCAATGGTTGCAGCCACCAGAATAACCGCGCCAAACGGGTCTGTAGTCATGCCGACAATTGCCAGCAATAGGGCAATAAAGGCCAGTGAAATATAGATGTTACCCAAATGCGTTGGCAACAATTCCACCACTTCACTACGTTCAATCAGACCACCTACACTTGCAGACAAAGCCATCAAGATAATCAGTGCTCCAATATGTCCAACGGTTTCTGCCGAAGCAAACCACATGGAATGAGCAAAACCACGTGATTTTTCTCCCCCATGCGGCGTATGGTCACGCATAAAGGTCGACTGTTTTTCATGTTCCAAAGCTAAAGCAGCATGACGGTCTGGTGGCGTCACAAAACGATCGCCCCACCACTTATCAAACATAATATAAGCAATCAGAATAATAGGCAGAATCACCGGTGCAGTGAATTCATCCATTTGGGTATCCAGACCCAGGGTATACATTAAAATGACAACAACAGTAATCACAATATAAGGAATCACCGGCACAATGGCTTTCAACATGCCCGGCACCGCCACTCTAGGCGAATTCACACGGAAACGTGTTTCCGCAAGATACAGCGATACACCCAGGAAGATTAAAGCCGTCAGCCAGAATACATAGATACCATGATCAAACAGTTCATCTGAAGTCACATGTCGGCTGTCGAGCATCGAAATCAGAATCACCAGCAAGCATGGACGAATCACCACCCCCAGCGAGCCTGACATGGCTGAAACAGCCAAGGCATATTGACGGCGAGAACCCGAGTTCCAGACTTCCTTATAAATGATCGCACCTGCCGCCACAACGAAGATCCCTGATGCACCGGTATAAGCGGTTGGAATCGCAGCAGCAATCAAAATCAACCAGGTCAGGGTTTCAGGTGCCAGATTCCAGGGACGTAAAATACCGAGGAATAAATCCATCACCCGGGTTTGGGTCAATAGCATACCTGCCCAGATAAACAGGGCTAGGTTTAAGAAAATGCCTGAGAATTCCACCAGAATTCCGAGGTAAATCCCTTGCCCCATTGGATAATCCATGACAAAGGTAAAAACCAGCCCGGTCACCAATGCCATGTAGGCATATAAAGGCACACTCAGTAAAGCCAGCCCCAGATTACCCTTAGCTTCCTGTTTGGCTGCAGGTGGTTTAAACAGTTGTAGCAGACTGATCAGGGTCAAGGTAATAAATAGGAAAATCCACAGCCAGTAAACAGTCAGTGTTTCATAGGTTGAAGCCACACCCGAATTGATAATGGAATGGTATTGGCTGAGTACCGATGCAGTGAGCAGACCATTACCCAATGCCATAAACAGGGCATAAACGCGATAATCCAGCTTGGTGGTTGGCGCACGTAAACCAATATGGTGAAACTTGACAGAAGCAGTAATTGCAGCGACCACAACCATCAGCAATAAAATAATCACACGGTTTTCAGTACCAAATTTAAAGACACCAAAGAATGATGTTTCAAGGGTACGGTAACTTCTTATCGTTGGATGATCATCCATATATTTAATGGCTTTATCATAGAACTGATACTTTTCCTGACATTGTTGTTGTCCTGCCATGACCGAAGCCCGGACATCTGCTTCCGATGTAGTACCGAAAATATCGGCAAACTCATCATTGGCATTGGCCTTCATCTGCTTCTGTACTTGTGCATCAATATCTGGATGTAAATCACAGCTTGGCTTGGTGGGTTCTGCACGTAAAAAAGAATATTGCATGCCAATTTGTTCATTGCCATACAAACGTTCACCCACACGTAATAGCTGTCCATGAATCATCTCACCGGTACCGATGATGAGCGTGAGCAAAAGCAGTAAGAGAATGACAAAAGTCGAAATCCATTCTGTCCATATATAACGTAACAGACCTAATCCTGATCTGTTGTTTTCATCATTTTGCATGTGCCTTCCTATTTCTTATTTTGATCATTGCCACAGCTTCAGCAATGCCAACTTTCCCTTTCTGAATAGACAATACCCTTTCTCTATTCAATCTCTTTATTCTTATGAACAAATTTGCATTAACTCGATACCAATGAAAATGACAATATGTATTTTCTTTTCTGTTTTAAATGTCAATCTCGCCACTATTCCACGAAATATTCCCATAAAACATAGGCCAAGGCGATTACTACCCCTCCAATCACTCCTAATAAATGTGCTTCGACCAATACCGGACTGCCAATCAGTTCAGCTGTGCCGACACTGCCGACCGTATTTTCCCAAATCAATTTCCCCAAAATCAGGCACAACACCAATGCCGCAAAATTACGTTCTTTCCGATACAGCAAATGCACACATGCTACGGTGACATATGCCCCATGCAATACCCCGGACAAGCCCGCATAGGCTTCTATATCGGGAAAGAAATAATAAAAACACAGGCTGATAAACGGCGGAAGTAATACCAATAAAGCAATAAAATGCCAGATTTTGACGCGAGGAAAAATGAAAGGTAAGCAGGCGAAAGCCAGCATATTCAGCAGATAATGAATCCATCCCACATGTACCCAATGGGCAGTCCATAAACGCCAGAATTCTTTTAACAAACTGGCTTGCCAATAGATAAATGAATCTGCAAAAACTTGAAGGCATGCCGAGAAAGACATTACAAATGCAATAAAAATAATTTTTCGCATCAGAAACGGGTCTTTCATGGGCATGCCCTCCAGCTTAGAAGTAATGTATTCAAATGAACCCATCCTTCAAGCCACTCTTTTTTTTATTCTCTGTTCAGCACGCTCGACTTAAGATGATGCCGCGCTATCATTTTCAGTGAACAAATCATCCAATTCTGCAGAATTGTCCTTCTCATCCCAGAAACGTTGCATGCCATCATCATTAGAGCGGATTCCGGTATGTTCCGTCCAATAACGGTCTGAAATACCCTGCACCATATTTTGTGCCATGCTGTCTACAAGTCGAAATTGTGGATTGACCGGTTTTTCTTCAGTACGGGCAGCGGCAAATGCTTTCAGTGCATCACGCATCTTGGCATCATCGCCACTGGCTTGAGCTGCAACCGCATACAAGGCATGAGATAAACGCACCCCTTTTTGCTCACCCAGCTGTACCGACTGTTTTAAAGTCTGGTAAGGATCTGGCTTGCCATCGCCTGCACCCGGCAATAAGGTCCAAATGACTGCACGTGCTGCTTCTGGTGCTCCCCAGAATTTAGCATTGTCCAGACACACCATACCGCGTTCAACCACGGCAGCGATATCTTTCGGTACATTCACTGCACCGCCAGAATTAATGTCATTGGTCATGGCCTGTAAGCCACTGATCATTCCCATCAAATACACGGTTTGATCCAGATCGCTTTTCATTTTTGGGCATCCATCACCCAAGGCCTTATTATATTTTGCTTCCCAACGCTTTTCTAACAGCTGGTAGCCTGCATATTGACGTTGTGCAGCAATGGCAGCCCAGCGTTTTTGTTGAATACGGGCATCTTGCGCTTCTGAAACCTGACCGGCTTTAGAGGCACGTAAATAATGTAATTCTGCTTCTAATGCCTGATTTTCAGCACAGATTCCTGATGAAGCATATAACAGTACCGCAATACGGGTTGGATCTGCCCCCATATCTTTGGTTGACATAATGGCTGGCGTTAAGGCATTGCCTGAATTACACGCCATATCCGCATCATCCATAGCTAAGATTGGCGGTACAATATGTTTCTCACTAAAACCTAGGGCAATATTTGCCCCTGATTTAACCACTTGAGAACACCCTGATAATAAAGAACTTGTAACGATGACAACTGCCATACCCTGGCATATTTTTTGGACTTGCGACATTTTCCTGTCCTCTATAATTGTGTTTATGTCCATAGCACCTAAACATATCAGATGCGAAATCTGAATAAAAGAGTATTCACTCTAATTAGGTTTGATACTTTGCCACGAAATGACGTACGGAAAATTGACTGTATTCCATGAAGTTAAAAATTTTGGGCAAAAAAAAGTAGCATTGCGACGGTTCGGCACATGCTACTTATCAAGGGGTAAAAGCCTATTGGCTTTCATGTTGTGCAAATCGATCCTTCAGCACGGTTCCTAGTCGTCCAATAACAATTGCCAAAACAATTGCTACCACCGGAAACATCCAAGTTGGAATCATCATGACGATTTCCTCATTTGCTGTTGGTGTTTTTAATTTACATTTAGCTTAAATAATTCCGGGGAAAAATTGTCTGACAATTGCAATATTTGTTATTTTTCTGATTCAACTGTCTTACAAAAAACAAATACTTATATTCATGTTATTGATTATTAATATTTTAATTAAAATAAATTTTATACAACTGTCTAACAATCAGGTCAATTTCGCCAGTTTTTTCAGTGCTTTCCATTGCTGAAAGGATAATTGATCGATCCAGATCAAGAGTGGCTTCTCCTGAAAATGCTGGAAATACACCACTATATAAAGCTGATGATCAACCAGATGACTAATCGATACGCGTTTTACCTGTTGTGATTTTAAATGTGAAAGTGACCATTCACGTGCATGCAAATGCTCAAAACAGATCGGTTGAGGAACTTTTAAGCCATAGGCATAGGTCAGCACACCCAACAAAATGCACAGCAACCATAACCATGCCGGCAAGAGTTGCTGTAAAAGTACAATTAATAAAGTAAAAATGATCAGCTGAAATACAAAGGCCAAACGACTGCGTTTCAGCTGAAAACAACGATTAGCCATGAACGTAATGCTTCAACTTGACAATCAAGGCTCTCATTTCCGGACGAGGGGGTTCAGAAACTTCCATAAACCAATCTAACAGGTCTGGGTCTTCTTGTGCGACCAATTCGGCAAAAACTTCTTTCTCGGCTGCATCAGCCTGTAAATAATGATTTTTTACATAGGGATCAAAGTACACATCAATTTCTTTTAAACCGCGACGAGCACGATAAATGACTTTGCGTTCTTCCAAGCTGATTTCTTCGCTCATAGCTTTCCCCAACTGTGTGAAAATTTTTGCTAGTTTACCCTATCCCTCTCCCCTATTTCGAGCCATTTCCCCGAATTGACCAAATTCATCATTTTATATGCAGATTTGAGCATTCATCTCATTGTGGCTTGCGGCTCAATCTTCTAATTTTTAACTAACAATAACTTTGTAGATGGACACAACAATAATGCAATCAGCTGCGATCCGACCTTTAGCCAATATGCTGCCACGTCATTTATTTAACGCAGAGCATGAAGCCTTCCGTGAAAGCGTACGAAAATTTTATGAAAAGGAAGTGGTTCCCAATATTGCCAAATATGAACAGCAACAGCATGTTGACCGGGATTTATGGAACAAGGCCGGTGCAATGGGCCTACTTTGTGCCACCATGCCAGAGCAATACGGGGGATCGGGTGTAGACCGTCTTTACAGTATGATCCTGATTGAAGAACAGGCCTATGCCATGGATTCATCCACTGGCTTTTCACTACATTCGGATATTGTAGCCAATTACATCTTCAATTTTGGCAATGAGCAACAGAAATCAAATTGGTTACCGAAAATGGCTTCAGGTGAAGTGGTCACTGCTATTGCCATGACTGAACCGGGAACCGGCTCAGACCTGCAAGCGGTACGTACCACTGCTGTACTGGATGGTGATGACTATGTGATTAATGGTTCGAAAATCTTTATCACCAATGGCTACCTGTGTGACATGGCCATTGTGGTCTGCAAAACAGGAGACAGCGATAAAGGTTCAGCCAATTTATCTTTACTCATCGTTGAAGCTGACCGTGCTGGCTTTAGCAAAGGCAAACCCTTGAATAAAATTGGCATGAAAGGACAAGATACCTGTGAGTTGTTCTTTGACAATGTGCGCGTGCCTAAAGAAAATTTGCTGGGTATGGAAGGCATGGGTTTTATGATGCTAATGAAAGAACTGGCCTGGGAACGCATGCTGGTCGCCATCATTTGTCAGGCGGGAGCCGAAGCTGCATTTGCGCATACGGTGCAATACACCAAACAACGCCAAGCTTTTGGTAAACCGATTAGTGCTTTTCAAAATACCCGCTTTAAACTGGCTGAATTACGTACCGAAATCGATTTTTGCCGTGCCTATCTGGATCGGTGTATGGAATTGCAGCTCTCTGAACAGCTGGGGATTGATGCTGCAGCAGCGGCGAAATACAAAATTTCCGAAATATTTTCTAAAGTCGTGGATGAATGCCTGCAACTGCATGGCGGTTATGGCTACATGATGGAATACCCAATCGCACGTGCCTATATCGATAACCGTGCCAACCGGATTTATGCCGGTACCAATGAAATTATGAAAGAACTGATTTCGCGTTCACTATAATCAGAAGCCCATCTGTTGATGGGCTTTTTTCTTTTAGGCAATGTCTGCTAAAAATCCAGTAATCAACGCCAGCACCTGTTCCGGTTGTTCTTTATGCGGCATATGATGCAGACCTTGCAATATCTGCAATTCAGCGGTTCCCTTCACTCCTGCAAAGATTTTCTGCGGCTGTGCTGTTGTTGCATATTCATCCAACTCACCATGAATGACCAAGCTTGGGCATTGTACTTGTGGCAGCACCTCACGTAAATTCCAGTCACTAAAGCCTTACAGCACTGTGGATATTCAGCAGCAATGGCTGCGGACATTCCCCCACCTACACTATGACCGAGCACAATAAAATGTTTCAGATCAAAATAATCAAGCACAACCTTAAATCCATGGGTCGCTTCAGTCATGACAAAATCCAGTGCCAAAGATTGGTCATTGACGGATGATTGCCCAAAGCCAATCCGGTCATAGGCATATACAACACGCTGGGTCTGAGCTGCAAGTTGCGCAGGAAAATCACGCCATAAAGCCACACTGCCCAGTGAATCATGCATCAATATAATCGGTGCCAATTCTGGATTAGCTTCAGCAGACTGCCATGATTTGGCATAAATGAAATAAGAATGAAATGACAACTGGTATTCACGCGCTAAAATACTCAAAACTTATTCCTATGCTGGCTTAATTCGTTTTGTTCCATCATGTAGGAGTTTGCCGCAGAACTAAAGATTACAACTTGAACTCGTGATTCAATATGCATAAAAAAAGGAGCATTTTGCTCCTTTTTTAAATAACAATCAGGCTTAATAAGAAAACTCAATCATGAGACCAAACGCGGTGTCACGTTTTTATTATCCTTTTGCTCACGCTTATGGAATTTAAGTACGCCATCATCAAAGCGCGCATGCTTTAATTGTTTACGGTCAGCCAGATAATTATTGGATACGCTCCAAGGTGCATGCTTGCCCTGTTTTGGCATCACATCTGCGGCACGGGCAATATAGCCTGAAGATAAACTGCCCATGACGGTATCTTCCATTAACTCGGTCACATCGCCTTGAGGACGCACTTCATCATAGCCGTTTTTGTCCATATGATTGATCAAACGGCAAATATAATCTGCCGCAATATCCACTTTCAGTGTCCAAGAGGCATTGATATAGCCAATAATCATTGCCATGTTTGGCACATCACTGACCATGATGCCCTGATACAGCATATGTTTAGAGGTATTCATCGGCTTGCCATCAATCGTGGCCTGCATGCCGCCTAAAATTTGAATATTGAGTCCGGTTGCAGAGACAATAATATCCGCATCCAAGTGCTTGCCTGATTTTAATTGAATACCAGTTTCAGTAAATTTTTCAATTTGATCAGTTTCAACTGATGCACGGCCTTCACGTAAAATCTTGAATAAATCACCATCTGGCACCACACATAAACGTTGATCCCATGGCTCATAGTTCGGAGTAAAATGTTTCATATCCACCTTACCTTTGAGCTGAAATTCAATTGATTTCAACAGCAAACTACGCAGTAATTTAGGCTGTTTCTGTGCCAATGCATAAATACCACGCTGCATGCCAATATTACGTGCACGCGTTAATTTATAGGCCACATCTTCTGGCAAGTATTTGCGCATTTTGTCATAGACCAAATCAATCGAAGGAACCGAGGCGATATAGGTCGGTGAACGTTGCAACATGGTGACATGAGATGCCCCACCTTTCGCCATGGCTGGCACCAAGGTAATTGCTGTTGCCCCACTGCCAATAATCACTACTTTTTTACCTGAATAATCGAGTTGCTCAGGCCAATGCTGCGGATGAATGAAATCGCCCTTGAATGCAGACTGACTAGGGAATTCTGGCTGAAAGCCTTGATCGTAATTATAGTAACCGGTGCAACCTATAACGAAATTTGCCACCCAGGTTTGCTTTTTTTGGGATGCATCTTCAATTTCGACATTCCACTTTCGAGTGGCTGAATTATAATTTGCAGCTAACACCCGGTGCTGGAAATGTATTTTATTTTTGAGCTGATACTCATCAATCACTTCAGATAAATAATTCTTGATGGATGGTCCATCTGCCAGAACACTGGCTTTTTGCCACGGTTTAAAATTAAAACCAAAGGTTGACATATCCGAATCGGAACGAATTCCAGGATACTTAAATAAATCCCAGGTTCCACCAAAACTTTCGCGACGCTCAATAATTTCAAATTGGCGTTGTGGACAGTTTTTAGAAAGATGAACAGCAAGACCAATACCAGAAATACCGGCACCTATAATCAAGACATCAATATGTTTTTCCATGTTCTTTTTATAACCTGTTTAAGCTTTATTTTATTAAACCACAAAATTGACAATACTCAATGTCAAGTTTGTACAAAACTGATAAAAAATATGTCAGTTCAGGACAAAAGCATAAATTGTCAAACAATGAAAAAACAACAGGCATAAAAAAGACCGGTGAAACACCGGTCTTTTTTAGAACAACTGAAGCTATTCTTGCGAAATTAGTTAACTTCGCGATCTACTAGCTCAACGTAAGCCATCGGTGCAGCATCACCTGCACGGAAGCCCGCTTTAAGAACACGTAGATAACCGCCGTTACGTTCTTTGTAACGAGGGCCAAGAACGGTAAATAATTTACCAACAGTTGCTGCTGAACGAGTACGAGCAAACGCTAAACGACGGTTTGCAACAGTATCGTTTTTAGCTAAAGTGATTAAAGGCTCAGCTACACGACGTAACTCTTTAGCTTTAGGCACAGTTGTTTTAATCAACTCGTGCTCGAACAAAGAGTTAGCCATGTTTTGGAACATCGCTTTACGATGACTGCTTGTACGGCCTAATTTCACACCACTATTACGATGACGCATGGTGATAGTCCTACTTAATTAACGGCTACGATAGGCGAAACGATCGTCCATACGGAGACTAGCTGGTGGCCAGTTCTCTAAACGCATGCCGAGTTGTAAGCCCTTAGAAGCCAGAACATCTTTGATTTCAGTTAACGATTTTTTACCAAGGTTAGGAGTTTTTAACAACTCCACTTCAGTACGTTGAACCAAGTCACCGATGTAGTAAATATTTTCTGCTTTCAAACAGTTAGCAGAACGAACAGTAAGCTCTAGATCATCTACTGGACGAAGCAAGATTGGATCCACTTCTTCGCGAGGCTCTTGAGCAACAGGAGCTTGATCTTTCTGAAGATCAACAAAAATTGCAATTTGTTGTTGCAAGATTGTTGCCGCTTTGCGGATTGCTTCTTCAGGATCAACTGTACCATTGGTTTCAAGATCAATGATCAATTTATCAAGGTCAGTACGTTGTTCTACACGAGCGTTTTCCACTGTGTAAGACACGCGCTTGATTGGGCTATAAGAAGCATCTAACTGTAAGCGACCCACAGGGCGAGTCTCGCCTTCTGGGAAACGTGAATCAGAAGTTTCATAACCGCGACCTTGAGAAACTTTCAGGCGCATTTTTAAATTGCCTGATGCACTCAAAGTGCCGATCAAATGCTCAGGGTTTACCACTTCAACATTATGAGGTAAACGAAGATCAGCGGCTGTTACATCGCCTGGACCTTGTTTTTCTAATGTTAAATATGCTTCGTTTTGATCGAACAGCTTAATCGACAATCCTTTTAGGTTCAGCAAGAGCTCGACGATGTCCTGCTGCAAGCCTTCCAAGGTACTGTACTCGTGCTCAACCCCTTCTATTTCAACTTCTACCACAGCAGCGCCAGGTAAAGAAGAAAGAAGGATACGACGTAAAGCATTACCAAGAGTATGACCAAAGCCACGCTCTAATGGTTCTAGAATCACTTTTGCCGAGGTCCCGCTAGCCGCTTCGACCTTGATCGCTTGCGGAGTTAGAAACTCATTTGCAGTACGCGTCATTATTGCTACCTCAAGGATTATTTAGAATACAATTCTACAATCAAGCTTTCGTTGATTTCAGCAGGTAAATCAGAACGATCCGGTGCAGCTTTAAACGTACCTTCTAATTTTGAATGGTCAACTTCCATCCAAGAAGGGATACCACGTTGAGCAGCCAATTCAATTGCGCCTTTAATACGCAATTGTTGTTTAGCACCTTCGTGAACCGCGATTACATCACCAGCTTTAACTTGGATAGACGCGATGTTAACACGACGACCATTCAAAGTAATGCTACGGTGAGATACAAGCTGACGAGCTTCTGCACGTGTAGAACCAAAACCCATGCGATAAACGACGTTATCAAGACGGCTTTCAAGCAGTTTCAACAAGTTTTCACCTGTTGCGCCTTTAACACGAGCAGCTTCTTTATAGTAGTTACTAAATTGACGTTCTAACACACCGTACATACGACGTACTTTTTGTTTTTCACGTAATTGTAGTGAGTACTCAGATTGTTTACTGCCACGAGCCCCGCCATGTTGGCCAGGTGCTTTAGCATGTTTTTTAGTTTTGACGTCAAATGGTTTAACGCCAGATTTTAATTGCAGGTCTGTCCCTTCGCGGCGAGAGAGTTTGCATTTTGGACCAATATAACGAGCCATGAATGATTCTCCTTACACACGACGTTTTTTAGGTG
This sequence comes from Acinetobacter sp. ANC 4169, assembly GCF_002135355.1. Taxonomy (GTDB): domain Bacteria; phylum Pseudomonadota; class Gammaproteobacteria; order Pseudomonadales; family Moraxellaceae; genus Acinetobacter. The sequence goes on from NZ_NEGE01000004.1 coordinate 48,164, forward strand.
GACGGCAACCGTTGTGCGGGATTGGCGTCACATCGGTAATGCTGTTAATTTTATAACCCACTGCACCTAAAGCACGAACCGCAGATTCACGACCAGGACCAGGACCTTTTACAAGGACGTCCAAGTTTTTCAAACCGTAATCCAAAGCAGCTTTACCAGCAACTTCAGCAGCTACCTGAGCAGCAAACGGAGTTGATTTACGTGATCCACGGAAGCCTTGTCCACCAGAGGTAGCCCAAGCCAGTGCATTACCTTGACGATCGGTAATAGTCACAATGGTGTTATTAAAAGAAGCGTGAATGTGTGCAACACCTTCAGAGACGGTACGAGTGACCTTCTTGCGTGTGCGTGTATCTTTAGCCATCTTTTAGCTTCCAGAAATCTTATTTCTTAATAGGTTTGCGCGGACCTTTACGGGTACGTGCGTTAGTTTTGGTGCGTTGTCCACGGACAGGCAAGCTGCGACGATGACGAAGACCGCGGTAGCAGCCTAAATCCATTAAACGTTTAATGTTCATGGAAATTTCGCGACGTAAATCACCTTCGGTCGGAACCTTGGTAATTTCTGCACGAATCGCATCAAGTTGAGCATCATCCAATTCACGGATCTTGGTAGTTGGTGCAATACCCGCAGCAGCTAAGATGTTCTTAGCAGTGTGGCGACCGATACCAAAAATATACGTGAGGGAGATAACAGCATGCTTGTTATCCGGAATGTTTACACCGGCAATACGAGCCATTCACTTTCTCCAAAAAGGCAGTAGAGATAATCAACCGCCCCACAAATATCTTGAGGGGCGGATAATAACCTAATTAGCCTACTGAAATCAACAGGTCTTGATCAGATTAACCTTGACGCTGCTTATGACGAGGTTCAGCGCTACAAATCACGCGGATAACCCCATTACGACGGATAACTTTACAGCTACCACAAATTTTTTTAACAGAAGCTTGTACTTTCATGATGAAACCTCAAGTGCGCTTATCCCTTAGGATGAGCAGTCGTTTTTCTCATTAACGTTTGATTGTCATACTGGTGCGAAGTGAGATGAGCTTGCAGCTGAGCCATAAAGTCCATCACAACTACTACTACGATCAACAAAGATGTACCACCCAAATGAAATGGAATACCAAAAGAACTTTGCAGAATCATCGGCATTAAACAGATGATCGTAATGTAAATTGCACCAATAAACGTCAAACGATTAAGAATATGATCTAAGTAACGAGCAGTTTGCTCACCTGGGCGAATACCAGGTACATAAGCTCCGCTGCGTTTCAAGTTTTCTGATACTTCTTTAGGACTGAACACAAGTGCAGTATAGAAATAACAGAAAAAGATAATTAACGCACCGAAGAGCACCAAATACAAAGGTTGTCCAGGCGATAATACCAATGCCAAATCTTGTAGGCTACGCTTTACGATTCCCGCATTTGGATCAGAACTACCTAACCATTGACCTAAACTTGCAGGGAACAACAATAACGAACTAGCGAAAATTGCTGGAATAACCCCTGCCATATTCAATTTCAATGGCAAATGTGTCTGCTGTGCAGTGAATACGCGACGCCCTTGTTGCTTTTGAGCATAGTTAACCGGTATACGACGTTGAGCCTTTTCAATAAATACAATCGCAGCAAGAACCGCAACTGAAAGTAATGCAAACACAGCCAGACCAATTAAACTTGATTGACCGTTATCCACCGAAGTGAAAGCTTGAATTACAATTGTAGGCAAACCAGCAACAATACCTGCGAAAATGATCATCGAGATGCCATTACCAACACCACGTTCGGTAATTTGCTCTCCCAACCACATTAAGAACATGGTGCCTGCAACCAACGAAGTTACAGCAGGAATGTAAAAAGCCAGTCCTGAAGTCAAGGTAATCCCTTGGCTAATCAGACCAGCACACATACCCACACCTTGTACCAATGCAAGTAATAACGTGCCGTAACGCGTATATTGATTAATCTTACGCTTACCCTGCTCGCCTTCTTTCTTTAATGCTTCCAGCGAAGGAACCACAGTCGACATTAACTGCACGATAATCGATGCAGAAATGTATGGCATGATCCCCAACGCAAGAATTGACATTCGCTCTAATGCTCCGCCAGAGAACATATTAAACAAACCTAAGAAAGTACCTTCATTAGCTTTGAAAAAACGTTCTAAAGCGACATTATCAATACCCGGCAGTGGTATATGTGCTCCTAGTCGAAAGACCAATAATGCGCCAACCAAAAACATTAATCGACGAATAATTTCACGATATTTCACATGAAATGGCTGGCCTTTCATCATGTTGACATGACCTGAAGAACTAGGAGACATAGACACTAGCGATTACTCCTCGACTTTACCGCCAGCAGCTTCAACAGCAGCTTTAGCGCCTTTAGTCAAAGCAACACCTTGTACAGTGAATGCACGAGTAATATCACCAGAAAGTACGATACGAGCACGAGTCATATCTTTACGTACAACATTGGCAGCTTTTAAAGTTTCAAGTGAAATGATATCACCTTCAACTTTAGCGAGCTCTGATAAACGTACTTCAGCAGTTTTTAAAGCAAGTTGGCTAGTGAAGCCGAATTTAGGCAAACGACGATATAACGCAGTTTGACCACCTTCGAAACCTGGACGTACACCACCGCTCTTACGTGATTTTTGACCTTTGACACCACGGCCACCAGTCTTACCAACGCCAGAACCGATACCACGGCCTAAACGAAGGTTGTCACGTTTAGCACCTTCTGCAGGTGCAATAGTATTTAAACGCAGAGTCATGGCTTATTCCTCTACACTAACCATATAGTAGACTTGGTTGATCATACCACGGTTAGAAGGCGTATCTTGCACTTCTACAGTATGACCAATACGACGCAGACCTAAACCTTGAAGGCTAAGCTTGTGATTTTTCAAGCGGTGCGCAGAAGATTTAGTCTGGGTAACTTTAATCGTTTTCATGATTGATTACCCTTGAATTTGTTCTACTGAAAGACCACGTTTCGCAGCGACTTTCTCAGGAGAAGTCATATCACGCAAACCTTTGAAAGTTGCGTTAACTACGTTAGCAGCGTTAGTAGAACCGTAACATTTAGCAAGTACGTTATGTACACCAGCAGCTTCCAAAACAGCACGCATCGCGCCACCAGCAATTACGCCAGTACCTTCAGAAGCAGGCTGCATGTAAACACGGCTTGCACCATGACGAGCATTCACAGGGTGTTGCAGAGTAGTACCTGCAAGATCAACAGTGATCATGTTGCGACGAGCAGCTTCAAGTGCTTTAGAAATAGCAGCTGGAACTTCACGTGCTTTACCACGACCAAAACCTACACGACCATTACCATCACCCACAACAGTTAATGCTGTGAAAGAGAAGATACGACCACCCTTAACAACTTTGGCTACACGATCAACGGCAACCAGCTTTTCAACAAGACCTTCGTTTTGTTCAACTTTAGCCATGATTAGAACTCCAAGCCGTTTTCACGAGCAGCATCAGCCAAGGCTTTGATACGACCATGATATTTGAAACCAGAACGGTCAAATGCAACTTTAGTAACGCCAGCTGCTTTAGCACGTTCTGCGATTAAAGCACCTACTTTAGTCGCTGCATCAACGTTACCAGTTGTACCAGCACGTAAAGTAGCATCTAAAGTTGAAGCTTGCGCTAAAACTTTGCCACCATCTGCTGAGATAACTTGAGCATAGATGTGACGCGGAGTGCGGTTTACACACAAGCGAGTCGCACCCAATGCACGAATGTGCAAGCGTGTGCTTTTCGCACGACGCAAACGGGATTGTTTCTTTTCGTTCATAAGAACCTCGCGCCTTATTTCTTCTTAGCTTCTTTACGAAGTACAACTTCGTCAGAATAACGAACACCTTTACCTTTATAAGGCTCTGGTGGACGGTAACCACGGATATCTGCAGCAACTTGACCTAAAGCTGCTTTATCAGCAGATTTAAGAACAATTTCAGTTGCAGTAGGAGTTTCAGCAGTTACACCTTCTGGAAGGTTGTAATCAATCGGGTGAGAGAAACCAAGGTTAAGGTTAACAACGTTACCTTTAACCGCAGCTTTATAACCAACACCGATAAGTTGTAACTTGCGTTCGAAACCTTCGCTAACACCTTTTACAAGGTTGTTTAACACAGCGCGAGCAGTACCAGCTTGCATCCAAGCGTCTTTCGACTCAGCTTTAGGAGCAATTTGAAGTTGACCTTCTTCCTGTTTTAGCTCGACCAGCGCATGCAGGTTGAAAGACAATGTACCTTTGCTGCCTTTCACTTCGACCTGCCGGCCGTTCTGAGTAACTGTTACACCGTTAGGTACAGTTACTGGGGCTTTAGCCACACGAGACATGAGGAATCACCTATTAAGAAACAAAAGCAATAACTTCACCACCGATGCCCGCAGCACGTGCAGCGCGATCAGTCATGATGCCTTTGCTTGTAGAAACAATTGCAATACCTAAACCTTGCTTAACGCTAGGAAGTGCATCTTTACCGCGATATTGGCGAAGACCTGGACGGCTTACGCGCTTCACAGTTTCGATAACTGGTTTGCCTTCAAAATATTTTAACGTAATTGTTAAAGTTGGTTTGCCTTCAGCATCCGCAACTTCTACGTTTGAAATATAACCTTCTTGTTGAAGAACGTTTGCAATAGCAACCTTCAACTTAGAATTAGGCATAGAAACAGTTTGTTTCTTTGCCATTTGTGCGTTACGAACACGTGTTAGCATGTCGGCAACGGTATCTTGCATACTCATTTATAGTGCTCCTTACCAGCTTGCCTTAACAACGCCCGGTACATCACCTTGCATTACTGTATCACGTAGTTTGTTACGGCTTAGACCGAACTTACGGAAGTAACCATGAGGACGACCAGTTAAACCACAACGGTTACGAAGACGCACTGGAGATGCATTACGTGGTAATGCCTGTAACTTCATCATCGCATCGAAACGTTCTTCGTCGCTCGCATTTACATTTGCAATCGTAGCTTTTAATTCAGCACGTTTTGCAGCAAATTTAGCAACTGTTTTTTCGCGTTTCAATTCGCGATTAATCATACCTTTCTTAGCCATATCGACCTCTTATTTGAACGGGAAGCCGAATGCACGCATAAGCGCACGGCCTTCGTCATCGGTGCGAGCAGTCGTAGTAACGGTAATATCCATACCACGAATACGATCAATCTTATCGAAATCGATTTCAGGGAACATGATTTGTTCCTTCAAACCCATCGAATAATTACCACGACCATCAAATGATTTCGCAGAAAAACCGCGGAAGTCACGAATACGAGGGATCGCGATAGAGATCAAACGGTCTAAGAATTCGTACATTTGTTCGCCGCGTAAAGTAACTTTACAACCAATCGGCCAACCATCACGGATTTTGAAACCAGCGATTGATTTGCGAGCTAGAGTAAGAACTGGTTTTTGACCAGCAATCGCTTGCATATCAGAAAGAGCGCCATCTAACAATTTCTTGTCAGCTGATGCCGCACCAACACCCATGTTAATGGTGATTTTAGTGATGCGAGGAATCTCCATCACATTTTTAACGCCTAATTGCTCTTGTAACTGAGCTTTAAGTACGTCGTTGTAACGTGTTTTAAGTCTGGCCATTGCCTATTTCAACCTATTACTTCGCTACCGCCACTGATTCACCATTAGATTTGTAAACGCGAGTTTTCACGCCTTCAATCGTTTGGTAACCAACACGGTCAGCCTTTTGGGTTGCAGCATTAAAAACTGCCACGTTTGAGATATGAAGCGAAGCTTCTTGTGTAACTACAGCGCCTTCAGCACCTGTTGCACGGTTCGGCTTTTGATGCTTCTTAACCAAGTTAAGGCCTTCAACCATAACACGGTCATTTGAAACAGACAGAACAGTACCCTGTTTGCCTTTTTCTTTACCTGCGATCACGATAACTTGATCGCCTTTTTTAATCTTAGCCATGAGTGCCTCTTATAGAACTTCAGGAGCCAATGAAATAATTTTCATGAACTGTTCAGTACGAAGTTCACGAGTCACTGGTCCGAAAATACGAGTTGCAATCGGCGCTTTGTTGTTGTTCAAAATCACAGCAGCATTGTCATCAAAACGGATGATAGAACCATCCGGACGACGTACACCGAATTTTGTACGTACAACTACAGCATTCATCACGTCACCTTTTTTAACACGTGCGCGTGGAATAGCTTCTTTTACAGTAACTTTAATAATGTCGCCAACAGAAGCATAACGACGATGTGAACCACCAAGTACTTTAATACATTGTACGCGGCGAGCACCACTGTTGTCTGCTACGTCGAGCATACTTTCGGTTTGAATCATTGCCCTACTCCAAAACCGAGCATCACCGGTCAGTATTTCGAAAGGCTCAAAGAGTACTCGAAATTAACCGATGATGCAACAAGAACGTCTAATTACTCAGCAGCAGCTTCAATAACTTCCACTAAAGCCCAAGCTTTAGTTTTAGAAATTGGGCGGCTTTCTTTAATGGTCACTACGTCGCCAGTTTTAGCAACATTGTTCTCATCATGAGCGTGTAATTTTGTTGAACGGCGGATTGATTTGCCATACAACGGGTGTTGAACGCGGCGTTCAATAAGCACAACAATAGACTTGTCCATTTTGTCGCTTACAACTTTGCCGGTTAACGTGCGAACTGTTTGTTCACTCATTGTCCGTTCCCCTGTTTTTCGGTAAGGAGTGTCTTGATACGAGCAATAGTCTTGCGAGTAAGCGCAACTTCATGCGATTTACCCAATTGACCAGTTGCTTTCGCCATACGAAGACGGAATTGGTTAAGCTGTTGCTCATCAAGCAAAGCTGTCAACTCTTCTACCGATTTTTCACGTAGATCTTTAGTTTTCATTACATTACCGTCCGAGTCACGATAGCGGTTTTAAACGGAAGCTTAGCAGCAGCAAGCGTAAACGCTTCACGTGCTAATTCTTCGCTTACACCTTCCATTTCGTACAAGATCTTACCTGGTTTGATTTGACAAACCCAGTATTCCACAGAACCTTTACCTTTACCCATACGAACTTCTAATGGTTTTTCAGTAATTGGTTTGTCTGGGAAAACACGGATAAAGATCTTACCACCACGTTTTACACGACGGCTGATTGTACGACGCGCAGCTTCAATCTGACGAGCTGTCATTTGACCACGCTCGATAGATTTAAGTGCGATAGAACCGAAAGATACGGTGCTACCACGGTGCGCTAGACCAGTGTTACGGCCCTTTTGAACCTTACGGAACTTAGTACGTTTAGGTTGCAACATGGATTATTCTCCTTTTTCAGCAGAACGATCATTGCGACGACCACGACGCTCTTGACCTTCACCACGACCGCGACCACGTTTAGCTGGACGTTCTTCAGCAGGAGCAGGGTTCATGACTTGTTTCATGCCACCTAAGATCTCACCACGGAAAATCCAAACTTTAACGCCAATCGTACCGTAAGTAGTTTCAGCACGCATAGTAGCGTAGTCGATGTCCGCACGAAGTGTATGCAAAGGTACACGACCTTCACGATACCATTCAGTACGTGCAATCTCAGCACCACCTAAACGACCAGAAACTTCAACTTTGATACCTTTAGCACCAGCACGCATAGTGTTTTGAACCGCACGCTTCATAGCACGACGGAACATTACACGTTTTTCTAATTGAGAAGCGATAGCTTCAGCAACTAAACGAGCGTCTAAGTCTGGGCGATCGATTTCGTTGATGCTTACTTGCGCAGGAACACCCATAATAGATGTTAATTCGCGTTGTAATTTTTCAATGTCTTCGCCTTTTTTACCGATAACGATACCAGGACGAGCAGTGCTAATCGTAATTTTAGCAGCGCCTGTAGGACGTTCGATAAGAATATTGCTGATCATTGCATTCTTAAGTTTTTTAATTAAAAACTCACGAACTTGCAAATCTTTAAGCAAGTATTCAGCGTATTGTTTCGGATTCGCATACCAGTTAGCGTTATGACGTTTCACAACACCTAGGCGGATACCGATTGGATGAACCTTCTGACCCATATCAAACCCCTACCTTAACGGTGATGTGACAAGTACGCTTAGTAATACGATCTGCACGGCCTTTAGCACGTGGCATAATACGTTTAAGGCTGATGCCTTCATCAACGTAAATCGTAGATACTTTAAGGTCGTCTACATCTAAACTGTTATTATGTTCAGCGTTTGCAATTGCAGATTCCAACGCTTTTTTAACTAAAACTGCAGCTTTTTTATTGCTGAAGTTCAAGATATTTAAAGCGTGAGCAACAGATTTGCCACGGATTAGATCTGCAACCAAACGAGCTTTTTGTGCCGAGATAGCGGCACCGCGTAATTTAGCAGTAACTTCCATCATCGCACCTTAACGTTTAGACTTCTTGTCAACACCGTGACCACGATAGGTACGAGTTGGCGCGAATTCACCGAGTTTATGACCAACCATGTGTTCAGATACAATCACCGGAACATGGTTACGACCATTATGAACAGAAATTGTTAAACCAACAAAATCTGGGAGTATCATCGAACGACGCGACCAAGTTTTGATCGGCTTGCGAGAGTTACTCGCTACAGCCGCTTCAACCTTAGCGAACAAGTGCGCATCGACGAATGGGCCTTTTTTCAGAGAACGAGGCATTGTCAGATTCCTTTACTTGTTACTTAACGCGACGGTCGCGAATAATCATCTTAGTCGTACGCTTATTGGTACGTGTCTTGTACCCTTTAGCTTTTTGACCCCATGGGCTTACAGGTTGAATACCTTTGTTACGCCCTTCACCACCACCGTGTGGATGGTCAACCGGGTTCATCGCCATACCACGAACGGTAGGACGAACACCACGCCAGCGTGATGCACCAGCTTTACCTAGTGAACGAAGGTTGCTTTCTGAGTTAGAAACTTCACCCAAAACAGCGCGACATTCAACGTGTACTTTACGCATTTCGCCTGAACGAAGACGAATGATTGCGTAAGAACCGTCACGACCCAACAATTGAGCAGAAGTACCAGCAGAACGCATCAATTGTGCGCCTTTACCGATTTTAAGCTCGACGTTGTGAAGAGTAGAACCGATAGGCATGTTACGAAGTGGCAAGCAGTTACCTGGACGAATTGGAGCATCGTTACCAGATTGTACTTTATCACCAGCACGCAAACCTTTAGGCGCAATGATGTAACGACGTTCACCGTCAGCATATTTTAATAGAGCAATATGAGCTGTACGGTTAGGATCGTATTCAATACGTTCAACTACAGCTGGAATGCCGTCTTTGTTACGTTTGAAGTCGACAAGACGGTAGTGTTGTTTATGACCACCACCAACGTGACGAGTTGTAATGTGACCGTTATTGTTACGACCACCAGTACGTTTTTTAGCTTCAACCAACGGAGCATAAGGTGCGCCTTTGTGAAGATGGTCGTGAACGACTTTCTCTACAAAGCGACGTCCTGGTGACGTTGGCTTACATTTTTGAATAGGCATAATTCTCGTCCTTATTCCGCTGCGCTTTCAGCGGTATCGCCCAAGTCAGCCATTTCAACATCTTGGCCAGCTTTCAGGGTGACGTATGCTTTTTTAACATCAGAACGACGTCCTAATGTTTTACCAAAGCGTTTAGTCTTACCTTTAGTGATCGTAGTGTTAACTTTAACCACTTGAACACCAAAGAGTTGTTCCACTGCTTTTTTGATTTCAAGTTTGTTTGCATCAAGTGCAACTTTAAAAACTTGAACACCAGCAGCTTCACCTAAAACTTGTGCTTTTTCTGAGAATACAGGTCCTTGTAGGACTTGATAGATACGTTCGTTGTTCATCCGAGTTCTACCTCAATTTTCTTAGCAGCAGCTACAGACATAACAACTTTGTCGAACGCGATCAAGCTAACAGGATCAATTGCAGCAGCATCAACCACATCAACGTGTGGAATGTTACGTGCAGCAAGATACAAGTTCTCATCAACAGCATCAGTAACGATTAATGCACGAGTAGCATTCAAGTCGTTAAGTTTTGCAAGCAACTCTTTAGTTTTTGGAGCAGCAACAGCAAACTCTTCAACTAAAACCAAGCGATCTTGACGAACAAGTTCAGCTAGGATGCATTGCATAGCACCGCGGTACATTTTACGGTTAACTTTTTGAGACCAATCTTGTGGACGAGCGGCAAAAGTTTTACCACCACCAACCCAGATCGGGCTACGAATAGAACCAGCACGCGCACGGCCAGTACCTTTTTGACGGAATGGTTTTTTACCACCGCCAGATACGTCAGCACGTGATTTCTGAGCTTTCGAACCTTGACGACCACCAGCTAAATAAGCTGTAACAACTTGGTGTACAAGAGCTTCGTTAAATTCACGACCGAAAGCAACTTCAGATAATTCAACAGCAGAGCCGGAAACAGTATTTAAATTCACGTTATTTCCCCTCAGGCCTTGATCGTAGGACGAACAGTAACGTCGCCACCAGTAGCACCAGGAATCGCACCTTTAACAACGAGAACTGAACGTTCAGCGTCGATAGATACAATTTCAAGACCTTGAACAGTTACGCGTTCAGCACCTAAATGGCCAGCCATTTTTTTGCCTTTGAACACGCGACCAGGAGTCTGGTTTTGACCTGTAGAACCTAGAACACGGTGAGACAATGAGTTACCGTGAGTAGCATCTTGGGTACGGAAGTTCCAACGCTTAACACCACCTTGGAAACCTTTACCTTTAGATTGACCAGTTACGTCAACAACTTGACCAACTGCGAACAAATCTACACCGATAGTTCCGCCAACTTCACGACCTTCAAGCTCAGCTTCTGTAGTACGGAATTCTTGAACCAGACGACCAGCAGCAACACCAGCTTTCGCAAAGTGACCTTTCTGAGCGTTAGTTACGCGAGATTCGCGACGTTCACCAGTAGTGATTTGAATCGCTTGATAACCATCAGTTTCAAGCGTTTTGATTTGAGTGATGCGGTTAGGATCAACCTCAATCACTGTTACAGGTACAGAAACACCAGCATCTGTAAAGATACGAGTCATACCGCACTTGCGACCGACTAAACCAATAGCCATGTGCATAAACCTCTAAAAAAGCGGCCTAATTAACTTAGAGCGTTAATTAACCGAAAGCCTTAACCCAATGCGATCTGAACATCAACACCAGCTGCAAGATCTAACTTCATCAATGCATCAACAGTTTTATCTGTAGGTTGAACGATGTCGATCAAACGTTTGTAAGTGCGGATCTCGTATTGGTCACGCGCATCTTTGTTAACGTGTGGTGATGTTAAAACGTTAAAACGTTCAATGCGTGTAGGCATTGGAATTGGACCACAAACTTGTGCGCCAGTACGTTTTGCTGTTTCTACGATTTCTTGAGCTGATTGATCAATTAGACGGTGATCAAAAGACTTAAGACGGATACGAATTCTCTGGTTAGACATACCAGTTAACTCCAAGCCAAATATATAAAGAATCACCCTTGACGCATCTCACTCCACTTTTATATGGGTAAGTGTCAAGAGCAGTGAATTATCACTAAGGTCATGATCGATGCCACGACTGTCACGATGTTAACTACTTTATTCGTAGTCAACCCCCTTTCATCAAAGGGTCGCTTATTATAGCTATTGTTTAACGCTTAAGCAAATCTCTTTTCAACTTTTTGCTCTTTTTTTCCGTTCATCCATTTACACTTTTGTTTAAAAATAAATCAGCATGAGGTTTTTTGTAAAACATACTCTATTGCTTGATTTAGTATTTGATTTCCTTCACTAAAATTAGTTTTATCTGCTTTTCTTAATTGCTGTTCAGTTTGCACATATTCACCTGAAAAACCCTCTAGCTCTTCGTCATTTTCTAAAAACAGCTTTAGCGTCTCGGATGTAATTTCAGGATGAAACTGAAATCCCAGCACATTTTTACCAATCTGGTACATCTGGTTGCGGCAAACATCATTTTCAGCCAAATGAATGGCGCCTTTGGGAATTTCAAAGGTTTCACTATGCCATTGCATGATCTTAAATTGCGCTGGCAATTCAAAGCATTCTTCAGGCACATGCTGCACTTTACGCACTGTAGTCCAACCCAATTCCTGTTGTTCATTGCGCCTGACCGCCGCACCCAAAGCATTGGCGATCAACTGCCCGCCTAGACACAAGCCTATCGCAGGTTTACCCATAGACAAATAACGTCGAATCCAGCGCTTTTCTATCTTTAACCAGGGATAATTTGCCTCATCATTCACACTCATGGTTCCACCCATGATAATGAGCAAATCGACTTCTTCAACTTGCGGTAAAGCCTCGATATCGAGCGGTCGATCCAGCGGTAAGGCAAAAAACTCCGTTGCACTAATTTTAGCGTGATGCTGTTTTAAATATTGATAACAACTGCCGAACCCTTCACCAGCAATATGCTGAAAATAATGTACCTTTAAATGCGACTTCATCCGCCCCTACCTATTGTTTTAGCTCTGTCGTAGATTTAGCAAGAATGAAGCCAACTTTATGTGCGGTTTAACGTTTCTATACATTTTGGCATTTATATAGCCTAATTCGCGTGTTTCTCTTAAGCTAAGACTAATTTTGATACGACTTAGAGCAGTCCCTTGAAAAAAAACCCACAAACCACACTCATTCATGCACCACGAAAAGCCCCACAATATATTTCTAGCGTTCAACCTCCCCTGTTTCGTGCATCTACCATTATTTTTAACAACACCGATGCACTATTTAATCGCCATTGGACCGATGACTATGACTATAGTTATGGCACCCACGGCACGCCAACAACCTTTACTTTAGCGGACAACATTGCCCAGATTGAAGGTGGGCAATATTGCCTGCTGGCCCCGAGTGGTTTATCCGCGATTAATCTGGTCAATTCCTGCTTTTTAAGTCAGGGCGATGAAGTCTGGGTGGCAGACAATATTTATGGTCCCAATATGGAACATTTGCGCAACCTGCAAACGCGTTATGGCATTACTGTAGAAGTCTATAACCCGATTGATGCAGATACTTTTCAGCCAACAGAGAAAGCCAAACTCATCTGGTTAGAGGCTGCAGGTTCCGTGACTTTAGAATTTCCAGATTTAGCGGGTTTAGTGAAAAAAGCAAAGCAGCATAATATCTTGACAGCTTTAGATAATACCTGGGGTGCAGGTCTGGCCTTTAATGCCTTTGATTTTGGTGATGAGCATTTGGCAGTGGATATGACTGTGCATGCGCTGACCAAATATCCAAGTGGCGGCGGGGATATTTTGATGGGTTCCGTGGTGACTCGCGACAAAAAGCTGCATCACCAATTATTCCGTATGCATGCTATTCAGGGGATTAGCGTGTCGGGGGATGATGTTGCACAAGTACAACGTAGTCTGGCTTCAATGCAACTGCGTTATCAGCATCAATCACAAAGCGCATTAACCTTACTCGACTGGCTCAAACAACAGCCAGAATTTGTAAAGGTCTTGCATCCTGCAGATGAAGCTTCAGCAGGACACTCATATTGGAAAGAAATTTGTATAGATGAACAAAGTGCAGGTCTGGTCAGTGTGATTTTTAAACCTGAATATACCCTGGAAGATATTCGTAGATTCTGCGATGCACTGGAACTGTTTAAGCTGGGCTTTAGCTGGGGCGGGCCGGTCAGTCTGGCCATGCTGTATAACCTGAAAGATATGCGGGTGTTGCCACATACACATTTACAACAAGGTTTATTGGTTCGTTTTTGCATAGGACTAGAACATCCTGCAGATTTAATACAAGATATAGAAAACGCATTAAAACAGTTGCCTACGCAACAACACGAATAAAATAGAATAGGAAAAAATATGGGCACACCAATCGTTATTGCCAAGAAAACCACCGATACACAACAAGAAATTGTTTTACATTCACAATTTGCCAACCGCCACGGCCTGATTGCCGGAGCCACCGGAACCGGTAAAACCGTAACCTTAAAAGTATTGGCAGAGAATTTTTCCCGCATTGGTGTGCCGGTATTTTTAGCCGATGCAAAAGGCGATGTTTCGAGTCTTGCCAAAGCTGGTGAAAGTAATGCTAAATTTGATGCGCGGATTAAAAGCCTGAATATTGAATCGATTCCCTTTGCGGCATCACCGGTGGTGTTTTGGGATTTGTTCGGTGAGCAGGGCCATCCCATTCGCACCACAGTATCTGAGATAGGTCCGTTGTTACTGGCGCAAATATTAAATCTGAATGACACCCAGGAAGGTGTACTTTCAGCAGTGTTCCGCATAGCCGATGATCAGGGTTTATTGCTGATTGATTTTAAAGACTTGAAGTCGATGATTAGCTATGTAAGTGAACATGCTGCTGAATTCAAGACTGAATATGGCAACCTGTCTCCTGCCAGCTTAGGCGCCATTCAACGCAATTTACTGGCACTGGCCGATCAGGGCGGAGATCAGTTTTTTGGTGAACCTGCATTAGATATCATGGATTTTATCCAGACCGATAGCCAAGGCCGTGGCACCATCAATTTACTGGCTGCAGATAAATTGATGAATACGCCTAAACTGTATGCCACCTTTTTGCTGTGGATGTTGTCCGAACTGTTTGAACAGTTGCCTGAAGTCGGTGATATGGATAAACCCAAACTAGTGTTCTTCTTTGATGAAGCACATCTGCTTTTTGACAATGCTAGCCCCGCCCTACAGGAAAAGATTGAACAAGTAGTGCGATTGATTCGCTCCAAAGGCATCGGCATTTACTTTATTACCCAGAATCCACTGGACCTACCTGAAAGTGTTTTAGGACAATTGGGTAACCGTGTCCAGCATGCATTGCGTGCCTTCACGCCTAAAGACCAGAAAGCGGTCAAAACCGCAGCCGATACTTTCCGTGCCAATCCCGAATTTAAGGTCGATCAGGCCATTACCGAACTGGCTGTGGGTGAAGCCTTAATTAGCTGTTTGGATGAACAAGGCACCCCGCAAATGGTGCAACGCGGCTGGGTGATGCCGCCCTATTCTTCCTTCAGCCCCATTTCTCTAGATGAGCGTAAAACACTCATAGCACAAAGTGTTGTGGCAGGTGTTTATGAACAACAGCTTGACAGAGAAAGTGCGTTTGAAATGTTGCAAAACAAAGTCGCAGAACGCCAACAACAAGCCATTCAAGCTGAACAAGAAAAAGCGGTCGCAAAAGAAAAAGAGGCTTTAGAAAAACAGCAAGCCAAAGATGCTGAGGCTTTTGCCAAGCAACAGGCACGCGAACAACAGCGCCTGGCACAAGAGCAGCAAAAAGAAGCGGAACGCGCAGCCAAACAGCGAGAAAAGCTGATTCAAGATACTGTCGGTACTTTTGCTAAAAGTGCCGCCCGCAGCCTGGGTGGTAGCACGGGACAAAAAATTGTCCGTGGTCTGCTCGGTTCGCTTTTCAGCAAAAGGTAATTCAAGAAACTGATTAATAATGCGTGAATTATGGGATATTTTTATATCCCATAATTTTTTTATGGTTTTATGAGAAACATGTATTGTAAAAAGATTTTATAAGATGTATTTTAAATACATCTTATAAATAACAGCCATGAGAGATCAGCTATGACTCCGCAGCAAATTGACCTTGTAAAAGCCACTGTTCCTGTACTTCGTGAAAATGGCGTAGCCCTGACCGGTTATTTTTATAACCGTATGTTGGGTAACAATCCTGATCTAAAAGAAACTTTTAATATGGGGCACCAGCGCAGCGGCGCACAGGCTCAAGCATTGGCAGGTGCAGTGTTGGCTTATGCTGAAAACATTGAAGATCCGTCTGTACTTTTACCAGTGGTAGAGTTGATCGCGCACAAACACGTTAGCCTGAATATTAAAGCGCCGGATTACAGTATTGTTGGGGAAAACCTGCTGCATTCCATCAGTGAAGTCCTCAGCATTTCAATGGAAGATCCACTGATTGGCGCTTGGGCAGCGGCTTATGGCCAATTGGCAGACCTGTTCATCAGCACTGAGAAAGCCATTTACGATCAGCACGAACAGACTAAAGGCAGCTGGTTAGGCTGGCGTAACTTCAAGATTGCCAAGAAAGTCGTTGAAAGCGATGAAATCACGTCGTTCTATCTTCAACCTGCAGACGGCGGTGCATTGCCGAAATACGAAGCCGGCCAATATATTTCAGTGCGTGTTTTCGTCGAAGAACTTGGCTTAAAACAACCGCGTCAATATACGCTTTCAACTTGCCCGCAAGCAGACTATTTGCGTATTTCCGTGAAACGTGAAGACCAAAAAGGTGACATGGTTCCAGGTTGGGTATCGAATACTCTACATGGCTTGCCTGAAGGTTCAGAGATTGAAGTTTCTGCACCAACAGGTAATTTCTACCTGATTGATCCAAATAAACGTAATGTCTTTATCAGTGGTGGTGTAGGCCTAACTCCAATGATTGCCATGCTTAATCAGCTGGTGACGCTAGACATGCCACAGCCTGTGACATTCATCCATGCTTGCCGTAGCAAACAAGTGCATGCGATGCATCAGCACATTCAGGATTTGAAAGCAAAATATCCGCGCCTAAGCACATTTACCGCTTATGAATTCCCGCATGCAAGCGATAAATTAGGTGAAGATTATGATGTTGCCGGTCGTCTAGACTTAAGCACGCTTGATAGCGCATTGTTACCAGCCAATGCCGACTATTACCTCTGCGGCCCAATGCCATTTATGGCTGCACAACAAAAGGCTTTGGTTGCTCGCGGCATTCCTGCTAAAAATATTCACAGTGAAGCTTTTGGTACAGGTGGCGTTAAGCACTAATCTGCTGCGTCAGCACAAAATCAAGAGAGGGTTAGTCCGGTTATGCTAGACTAGCCCTAATTTTCATTCAAAAATATCAGTATTATCATGCAACTGAATAAATTTACTGACTATGCCCTGCGCATTTTAATGTATATCGCCCAGCCGCGAGATATGCCTTATACCATTGCAGAAATTGCTCAGGATTTGCATGTGTCAAAAAACCATTTAGTGAAAATTGTCCACTTTATGGGAAAACAGAACTGGTTGATTACCACGCGCGGCAAAGGTGGTGGTATTGGTCTGAATCCTGAAGCGCTAGAACTCAAACTGGGGCAAATTGTGCGAATTCTGCAGGGTGAAAACCAGATTGTAGAATGCAACACGCCTCCTTGCGTGCTGCGCAGCCATTGCGGCTTGAAAGACATTCTCGATCAGGCCCTGGAACAGTTTTATCGCAGTCTGGATCAATACACCTTGGCTCAGGTGTTAAATACCTCCCCAATCGCCAAGTTCACCACCCAGTCTCCTATTCAGATGATCAATCTTTAATTCCCTGTCTTTGGCTTGCAAAGTTCGCTTGCCCGAACGACTTCCTTTATAATGTTCGCTTGTAGATCATTTATTGAAGTTGAGTTATGCATCACAGCAGAGGAAAATCCAAAAACAGTAAGACAGCCAGTGCGCCTAAGCAAAAGATCAGCTACGAGAAAAAAGTTGATTCTGCCATTACTGAGTACTCTGTTCGCGCATTGAACTGGTTGCGTAAAGCTGAATTTTTAATGAGTGCGCCCAAACTGAATCTTTGTGTGGAAGATAGCGGTTATGAAATTGCTTTTGCCGGTCGTTCTAATGCCGGTAAATCCAGCGCTATCAATGCATTAACCAATCAAAAGCAGTTGGCACGTGCCTCGAAAAAGCCGGGCCGTACCCAGATGATCAACTTTTTTAGTTTGGGCAACCCGGATCAGCGTCTGGTCGATTTGCCAGGTTATGGCTATGCAGCCGTACCGGAAGCCATGAAAATTGTGTGGCAAAAAGAGCTGGAAAATTACCTGATTCATCGTCAGAGCTTGCAAGGTCTGGTGTTGCTGATGGATATTCGTCATCCGCTGCAACATTTCGATGTCATGATGCTGGAATGGGCTCACTCGCGTAAATTGTTCGTGCATGTGCTATTAACCAAATCAGATAAGCTGAACCGTGGTCCTGCATCGAAAGCCTTGCAGGAAGTAAAAGCTGCATTGAAAAAGATGAAGCTGGATTTCTCCATTCAATTATTCTCGTCACTCAACAAGCAAGGCCTAGAAGAACTGGCCAGTGTGATGGGTGGCCGTTTGAACTTTACCCTTGAGCAATCCACCCAGTTCGATTTGGACAGCATCCCTGAAGCCACTGCCGATGAACTCAATGATCTGGATGAACCACTCGAATCTTTAGATGTCGTAGAAGATGAGTGTGAGACCGAAATTGCTGAAGATGCCACCGATGCAAGCCGACAAGCTGATTGATGTAGTTTGTCCGACAAAGATCATCATCAATTGATATTTCCGTGTCCTGTATTGCTAATCACAATGCGGGACATTTTTTTCATACTGACCTTGAGCTCAAGTGCAGCACTGCACGCTAAAACAATAAGGACAGTATGATGAAACTTCTCTCCCGTTTAAGAAATTCCAAACTCGGCTCATCGATTGCCTATCATATTCATCCGCGTAAAGTAAAATTCGAGTGGCAGGACACCCCGATTGACTGGATTCCACAGCAGCCTTATATCAGCTATTTCATCAATGAAATCAATATGATTTTACCTGCTGGCGAATTCTGGTTCTGTCGTTTATATAACAAGGTTTTGCCGCAGATTCAGGATGAAAAACTGAAACAGGATGTACAGGCCTTTGTCCGTCAGGAAGCCATGCATGCCCAGGCACACAACTCGGCCAATAAAGAATATCTAACTGCACGCAACATTGATATCCAGCGCAATCTGGATGTGATGAATTTCCTGTTTACGAAATTACTTGCCGATCAACCTTTGGGTTTAAAAGTACCTAAATTGCTTGAACATCAATGGGACCTGTTCCGCCTTGGAATTATTGCCACCGTGGAACACATGACCTGCGTACTGGGAAAATATGCCCTGTATAATCAGGAATGGGAAAGGCTGGGCGCCGATCCGGCCATGCTGGATCTGATCAAATGGCACGGCGCAGAAGAAATTGAACACCGTACTGTAGCCTTTGATTTGTATCGTCATTTAGGTGGAGGCTATATTGCCCGTTATTATTTAAGCGTGATTGTGATTGTGGCGGTCATTGGCTTGTGGGTGGATGGTACCGCGCATCTACTCAAGCAGGATCCGCGTTTTCAGTCTATCCGTCCTGCCGTTTACAAACCGTGGATCTGGCGCGAATGGTATGCCATTGCACAGCGTGACAACAATTTAATGCCTAGTCCATTCTGGCTGGTGTCACAGCAACTGGGCTATTTAATGCCATGGTACGATCCACTGCACGAAGCCAAAACTGAAGATGCCCTTGCGTATCTCAATCGTTCCCCTGCTGCCAAACGTGCAGCCAGACTGAAAGTGGCCTAGTCCTTTTGATCATTCATTTGATAGTTCAATTCATGTATACAATTTCCACACAGTAGGGCTTTATGCCCTGCTTTTTATTTGTTCTAAGATAAAAGTCCAAAAAAACAACAATAAGGATAACGGTATGCAAGCACGGATTTCAGTCATTACACTGGGGGTGCGCGACCTGGAAGCATCTTTGCATTTTTATCGTGAAGGCCTAGGCCTGCACTGTGAAGGAATTATTGGACAGGAATTTGAATATGGTGCAGTGGCCTTTATTGAACTGCAGTCCGGTCTGAAACTGGCATTATGGCCACAAAGCAGCATTCAACAGGATACCGGTCTGGAGTCCAGCCCGATGTGTCCGACGCAAATGACCTTGGGGCATAATGTCTATAGCCCTCTGGAAGTGGATCAGGTTATGGCCCAGGCAGCACATGCCGGTGCCAAAATCATTAAACCCGCACAAGCCACCTTTTACGGCGGCTATGCGGGTTATTTCCAAGATCCAGATGGCCATATCTGGGAAATTGTGTTTAATCCCAGCTGGGAAATGGATTAGGACACTTCTGGTTCACGGCTATAACGATCGACCACCACACTAATCATCATATCGCCCTGAACATTGACCACGGTACGCACGGTATCCAGCAAACGGTCGATCGGCAGTAAAATCGCAATCGCTTCTGCCGGTAAACCGACCGATTGCAATACCATAATCATGGTGACCATACCTGCACTTGGAATCCCTGGCGCACCCAGAGAGGCAATCATAGCAGTTGCACAGACAATCAGTTGTTGACCGATACTTAAATCCAGCCCCATCAAGTTGGCAATAAACAAGGCAGCAGCAGCTTCATACAATGCCGTACCATCCATATTCAGCTGGGTGCCCAATGGAATCACAAAGCCTGCGGTTTGTGGACGTACCTTTAAATTTTCCTGAGCGCATTTCATCGACAAAGGCATGGTGGCTGAACTGGAACTGGTGGCAAATGCGGTAATCAGCGCGGCTCGGGTGCCCTTGAAAAAAGTGACTGGACTCATCTTACCAAACACCCAGAGCAGCAATGGCAATACCACTGCACCATGAAAAATGGTGGTTCCGGTTACCACCGCAGCAAACTCGGCCAGACGGCTTAACACGGAAATATCTTCAGTTGAAATCAGTTTTGCCAGCAAGGCAAAAATACCGAGCGGTGCCAGCTTCATCACCCAGCTAATCATCAGCATCATGATGTCAAAAAATTGCAGGCTTAATTTACGCACACTGCGGAAATTATCCCCACCTTTGACCAATGCCACCCCAATCAACAAGGCAAATACCACCACGGCCAGCACATTACCTTCGGCAAAAGCTTTAAACGGATTAATCAGGGTATTCTGAATAAAGTTGGTAAAGAAGGATGATGGCGTTAAGGTATCCGGCGTTTGATGGCTGCTCATGGCATCCTGAAACATCACAATATCCACGCCCTTGCCCACATTAAACAGGTGCGCACAGCTCAAACCTAAAATGAGCGCCAAAGTGGTGGTGGTGACACAGCACAGCAGCGTGATTTTCCAGACCCGCCCCAGTTGTCCACCGGCCTGCAAGTTTGAAACTCCGACCACAATTGAACTGAAAATCAGTGGAATGAGCAACATTTTCAACAAACCAATAAAAATGCTGCTGGCTAGACCCAAGCTATAAAGACTGACATCAAAAAACTGGGTATTTGGAAACAGGTTTAACAGGAACCCAAATGCTATCCCTAAAATTGCAGCAATCAATATTTGTGTATTTAAGCTCATCACGACATGCTTTTTATCATTAAGTCCTGACAGGCACTATGCCATGGCCTATTTTTAGAATCGAGGAATTTTTTGTCACAAGCTCAGCATAGATCGATCAAAGCATCAGGCTCACTTTATCTGAATCAGCAATACTTTGATCAACTGATGGCATAAAATCTGCTTATGCATAAATACCCCTCAGCCAATAATAAAAAAGGATCGATATGAAAAGAATTCTGCTGATGACAGCCCTGCTACTCAATATAAGCGTGGCCTTTGCCCATCCGGGTCATGGCTGCCATAAAGATGTCTCTGACGACATCCCACATTGCCAATAAACATTTGCATAAAAAAAAACCGGACAGCAGGTCCGGTTTTTTTACGGTATTTAAGCCCTTATTGGGTTTCAATTTCACGCAGGCGAATCAAACCTTCTTGGGTGGTACTGCACACCAGCTCCCCATTTTGCCACATGCGGCCGAAATTTAGTCCACGCGAACTGGCACTGATAGTGGCATCCATATCGTAAAGCATCCATTCATCAACACGGAATGGCTTATGGAAGTACATGGCATGGTCAATGCTGGCACATTGCAAACTCGGTGATAAATAACTTAAGCCATGCGGACGCAAGGCCGTGGTCATTAAGGTAAAGTCCGAATAGAACGCAGCAATGGCCTGATGCAATGAAATTTCATCGACCTTTTGGGCAATCTGGCCATGGGTACGAATGTAATGCGCATAAGACGGCGCTTCAGGCTGAGGCTGGAAAGGATTTTGCGGATTGACCGGGCGAATTTCCACATGACGATCACGGGTAAAAGACGCACGGACATTTTCCGGAATAAACTCAATAATCTGCTTGATCAGTTCCGCTTCATTTTTCAGGCTTTCTGCAGGTGGATACTCAGGCTCTGAAATCTGGTAATTCAGACCTTCTTCCTGTGGTGCGAAAGAGACCATACACATAAAAATGGTACGGCCATGCTGGATGGCACGCACTTGGCGGCTGACAAAACTCTTGCCATCCCGGATGCGATCGACTTCATAAATAATCGGCGCGTTGATATCTCCGCCATATAAAAAGTAGGCATGCAATGAATGTGCAGGACGATCCGTCGTATAGGATGCTGCGCGTAATGCCTGCCCCAATACCTGTCCACCAAAGACACGCTTGCCCACCAGGTTACGGCTTTGCCCTCGGTAAATGTTTTCTTCAATTTTTTCCAGGCTCAGTAATTCAACCAGTTCTTGGGTTAAGGCATTCATAAGCGACCTATTTTTTAATGGGGGATACCTAAAATGTAGGCGAAAAATTTCAAGCAATCAGCTAAGCTATTCAGCCTATTCTGCCACAAATTCAGACTAAATCCCTAGAGTTAGACTGACTGGCCTGTCACGCTATTTGTGCGGAATATTCGCTAAAAATACGATTTTTAACGATAAAATTTAACACTCAATATGCATTTTGTCAGAAAATGACATATTGTTTTAAATTACAATGATGCAAAACTATTCCCCCTCAGAAAATCTGTGGTTTCGGTCATTTAAGTAGGAGTATGTATGTCCAAGAGTGGCTTTGGTCAAATCTATCGTCAGCTTTCCAGTAAGCTGCTTGACCTGGTGGTAACCCCACATGTTCTTGGTGAGGTTCCTACTGAACCGACAACTACAGAAGTAAATTCCCAGACAGAGCAGCCCGTTCAACAAAAAGTGGTGTGCTATGTATTACAAAATTACTCGCGCAGTAATGCCCTGATTGTCGATGGTGAAACCCGCCGCCTAAAACTGTCACCAGCATTAAATCCATTGGTAGTGGGTGACCACAAGGAAAAAGCATCGGTGCTGTTCTTACAGCATCATGATGAAAACAACTTGCTCAATCCCCCGCCGCATGCCTTTCCGCCGCGCTTATTACGCCTGATCGACATTCTGGAACATCACCCTCATGTTGATATTGAACTGATTCCGGTGACTGTACTCTGGGGACGTTCGCCAGATAAAGAAGATTCCTGGCTGAAACTGCTCTTTACCGACACCTGGGCAACACCAGGCACGGTCAAACAGCTGGTGAATATTGGCTTGCATGGGCGTCAGTCTTATCTGGAATTCCATCAGGGCCAGTCTTTGCGTCAACTGATCGAATTTGCCCAACAGACCCATCCAAACCTGTCTCCTGCGACTTATATTCTCAATACCTTAAACAATTACCTGGATGGTCAGCGTGAAGTGGTACTGGGCCCGGATCTTTCAGACCGACGTAACGTGGTGCATTCACTGATCAAAGCCAGTGATGTACAAGATGCCATCCGCCGTGAAAGTATCCGCAGCAAAATCAGCATGATTGAGGCTGAACGTCGTGCCATTGGTTATTTAAACGAGATCGTATCTGACTATTCGCATTCAGCTGTGCGTTTTGCCGACATGGCGCTGACCCGTTTATGGACCCAGCTTTATGACGGCGTAGAGGTGCATAATTTCAGTACCGTGCGTGAACTAGCCAAAGACTACGAGATTATCTACACCCCCTGTCACCGCAGTCACATCGACTATTTGTTACTGTCTTATGTGATTTATAAACGTGGCATGATGGTGCCGTACATTGCTGCGGGCGATAACCTGAACATGCCTTTTGTAGGTCAACTGCTGCGTGGTGGCGGTGCATTCTTTATTCGCCGTACTTTCCGTGGTAATGGTCTATACACCACTGTATTTAAAGAATATCTTTTCAATATTCTTTCCCGTAACACACCACTGGAATATTTTATTGAAGGTGGGCGTTCACGTACAGGACGCTTGCTGCCAGCCAAAACCGGCATGCTGGCCATGACCGTGCACGGGCATTTACGTGGCCGTTCTAAACCCATCGTGTTTGTACCTACCTATATTGGCTACGAACGCCTGATGGAAGGTGCCACCTATGTCGGCGAAATGAACGGTAAAGACAAAGAATCCGAATCGATCATGGGTATTTTGAAAACCCTGCGCAAAATCGAACGTATCTTTGGCCAGGTGCATGTGAACTTTGGTGAGCCGGTATTCCTGGATGACATGCTGAAACAGCATGGTGCGGAAAATATTAAAATTGCCAAGAATGATGATCCGATTCCGCAAGAAGTCTCGGATACAGTGAACAGTGCTGCCCATGCCATTCTGGAAAACATTAACCGTGCCGTGGTGATCAATCCGGTATCGCTGCTTTCACTGATTCTATTGGCTACGCCTAAACACACGCTGGATGAAGAGATCTGCATCAAGCAGCTGGATGTCTACCGCAAACTGTTGACTGGATTGCCTTATGATGCACGTACTCAGGTGACACCGCTTTCAGGCAAGGAAATTATTGCCTACGGGTTAAAACTGAAACTGATTAAACGCGTGAAGCATGTTCTGGGCGATATTATTGCGATTGAAGACAATCAGGCGGTATTGCTGACTTACTTCCGTAACAACATTCTGCATGCTTTCGTGTTGCCATCGCTAATTGCTGCGCTGGTTGAACATAACGGTTCGATTCGCCGTGGCGATTTGATTAATGTCATCCGTACGCTTTATCCATTCCTGAAAGCGGAACTGTTCCTGAAATGGAAAAAAGATGAAGAGCTGAAAGATCAGATCTGTGCCTATGCAGAAGCGTTGATTCAGGCGAAACTGATTTCTGAAGATAGCGAGGGCAACCTGGTTTCTCCTGCACCAAATTCAGAAGATCACAACCAGCTGGTGGTGCTCGCTGCGCCTGTGATGCAAAGTCTGGAACGTTACTACATGACCCTGGCTTTAATCACCCAGCGTGGTTCGGGCAATATCTCCACCCGTCAGGTGGAAGAGCTCAGTCATCTGGTCGGTCAGCGTCTGTCGGTCCTATATGAATTCAACTCGCCAGAATTCTTTGATAAATCGCTGTTCCAGAGTTTTATTAAGGTTCTGACCCAACAGGGCTATATCCGCAACAATGAAGATAACGCCATTGTGTTTGACGAGAACTTCCAGAACGTGGCGCAGTACGCCAACCTGGTACTGGATGATGTGACCTTGCAGATGCTTCAGCACATTACCACCTTCAGCGATGAAGAGCTGAAAGAAGCGTTGGATGCCGTTGCAGCGCAGCAGGCAAAACGCCGTTTGAAACGGAAGAAGAAATAATCTTCATTCTCCGTTCCCTCTCCTTCTAGGAGAGGAATAGGGAGAGGTCTGTTAAATACTATCCTGAGCTAGAGATAAAGTACTGCTTTAAATCTAGCACAAGTGAGGGCTAGGGAGAGATTGATTAAAAACCCTCTTCCTAACCTCCTACTATAGGGAGGAGGAACTTCAAATATCAGAGTGACACTCACTCTACCTTTAACAATTCTGCATAATCCCCAAAACAATCCTCATGTTCTAACTGAAATCCAGTTTCAGGCATTCGCGTCGCATAAATCCGTTTACCCGTTTCCTTCTGGCTTTCAACAGCCAGTTCAGGCAGATTGAGTTGCCGCTGAAACCACTGAATCACTTCATGTAAAGATACAGGCTGATTATTCGTGACAATATAAGACGGTTCTGGATGTTCCACGTGAAGCAAGTGAGCCAGGAAGCGCGCCAGATCATCAATATGAATCCGGTTGGACCAGTGGATATTGGCATAGGTTTTGGTGCTCTCAGCAAGTTTGATCATTCTCGCGACAGAAGTACCATAAATCCCGGTTGGGCGAATGACAATACATTGCTGGGGAAATGCCTGCTGGTAAAGTTGCTCCATTTTCCAGAGTAACTTGCCCTGCTCATCCACAGGCTGAAGAGCAGTTTCATCATCAACTCGCTCCCCCGCATTTTCACCATAAACACGCGTAGAAGACACCACAATAATTCGTTTTACCGGATGCTGTTTTAAGGCATTTACAATGGGCTGAACCGAATCGACATAGGTCTGCTGATAACCTTGTACCGTGCTTTGTGACGGCGACAATAAAACATAGACCCAATCCACAGGTTCAAGATGCTCTAAATCAAGCTGATGCACATCCTGAATCAGATGAGTCGCGTAAGCATCCGTTTTCGGACTTTGGCTGATTGTGGTAATTTGGTGGCCTTGCTGAAATAATTGTTTGGCAACCCGGGTAGATGTTTTACCATAACCTATAAATAATATATGCATTAAGCACCTGATGATTTAACTCAAGTTGAGGGCGAATGGCTGCAGTCCATCAATTGCAAGGGGTAGGAACTGCCTCTGCTGCATTACTGGAAAAACTGAATATCTTTAGCACAGATGATTTACTGTTTCATCTGCCGCGTGATTATGAAGATCGTAGCACGATCATCCCCATGAACCAATTGGTCGTGGGGCGCAGCTATTTACTGGAGGGAATCGTTAAAGGGGTCGATTTTCCGCCCGGTAAGCGTAAATCCATGGCCGTACAGCTACAGGATGATTTTGGCAAAGTCACCTTGCGTTTTTATCATGTCTATAAAGCCCTAACTGATCGTGCCAAAGTCGGTAATCGCTTGCGTATATTTGGTGAAGTTCGCGTAGGTGCACGTGGTCTGGAACTGTATCATCCTGAAATTCAGCTGATTACTGAACATACCCCTTTACCCAAAACCCAGCTCACTGCAATTTACCCTGCCACTGATGGCCTCACCCAGCCCAAACTGCGTGAATATGTCAAACAGGCACTAAAACAGCACAGCGATGATCTGC
This sequence comes from Acinetobacter sp. ANC 4169, assembly GCF_002135355.1. Lineage (GTDB taxonomy): Bacteria > Pseudomonadota > Gammaproteobacteria > Pseudomonadales > Moraxellaceae > Acinetobacter. The sequence goes on from NZ_NEGE01000004.1 coordinate 74,993, forward strand.
CTGAATTATTGCCGGAAAAATTCACCAATGGTTATGCACTGAAACAGGCACTTGAGTATATTCATGAACCGCCACTGAATGCCAATATGCTACAGCTGGCCCAAGGTTCTCATCCGGCCCAGCAGCGGCTGATTTTTGAAGAGCTGGTGGCGCATCAGATCAGTCTGCTCTCACGGCGTGCCTATATCCAGCAGATTGCCGCCCCGTCTTTTAGCCCAAGTAAGAATTTTGCCAAACAGCTTTTGGCCGGCTTGCCCTTTAGCCTGACCGGAGCGCAAAAACGGGTCTCCAAAGAAATTGTGCACGACTTAAAACAGAACAAACCGATGCTGCGTCTGGTTCAGGGCGATGTCGGTGCCGGTAAAACCTTAGTGGCTGGCGTTGCCGCCTGTCATGCGCTGGAAGAAGGCTGGCAAGTGGCGTTAATGGCACCGACAGAAATTCTGGCGGAGCAGCATTATCTGAATTTTAAAAAATGGTTTGAACCTTTAGGCCTAAATGTGTCCTGGCTTTCGGGCAAGCAGAAAGGCAAAGCTCGTGCAGCTGCTGAGCAAAGCATAAAACAAGGCACAGCCAATCTTGTGGTGGGTACTCATGCCCTGTTTCAGGAAAATGTCGAATTCAGCAAACTCGGCCTGGTGATTATTGACGAACAGCATCGCTTTGGGGTCGATCAACGGCTGGCGCTTCGTAATAAAGGTGCCAATAACATGACCCCGCATCAGCTGGTGATGACTGCTACCCCGATTCCACGCACACTGGCGATGTCTGCGTATGGTGATCTGGACACCTCGGTGATTGACGAACTGCCACCGGGCCGTACCCCAATTCAGACCGTCACCATTCCTTTGGATCGCCGCGAAGAAGTGCTTCAGCGCATTACCACCAACTGTGCTGAAGGCAAACAGGCTTACTGGGTCTGTACCCTGGTGGAACAGTCAGAAACTTTAGATGCCCAAGCGGCTGAGGCGACTTATCAGGAAATAAAGGAACGTTTTCCTCAGCTCAACATTGGTCTGGTGCATGGCAAGATGAAAGCGGATGAAAAGCAGGCCGTGATGCAGCAATTTAAAGACAATCAACTACAGCTTTTGATTGCCACCACGGTGATTGAAGTCGGCGTGGATGTACCGAACGCTTCCATCATGGTGATTGAAAATGCCGAACGTCTGGGACTTTCCCAGCTGCATCAGCTACGCGGGCGAGTGGGTCGAGGTGCGACTGCCAGTTTCTGTGCCCTGCTGTATAAGAATCCGCTTTCGCAAAATGGACAGGAACGGCTGCGGATTATGCGCGAAACCAATGACGGTTTTATCATTGCCGAAAAGGATCTGGAAATTCGTGGTCCGGGTGAGTTGCTGGGCACCAAACAAACTGGGGATATGGGCTTTCGGGTGGCCAAGTTAGAACGCGATGATCATTTGCTCAATCAGGCGCATTATGTCGCGCAGCAAATTCTGAAAGACTATCCGGAAAATGCTGAAGCCTTGTTAAAACGCTGGCTCCCGGAAGCACCGCGCTATGCCTATGTGTAAAAAATAATTTAAAATAACGGCTTAAGTCAATTATTGATTATGCCGTGAGCAGCATGGATGCTGCCACTGTTGCACTTAAATACCTGCTGTGCAAAATTAATATTCAATAAAAAGAAGAAAAAAATATGCTCCAATTCATCAACCAACTGCTTCACAAAGGTGTGCAAAGTATTTCCCCTTGCCTGCTCTGCGGAATCGACCGACAGCAACACCATTCAGTCTGTACAGAGTGCTGGCAGAAATTACCGTGGTTTAAAAATGTGGTTCAACGTCAAGAAATGAATATTCAGATCGCCTGTCATTATGACTATCCGATGGATCGCATCATTCAAAAATTCAAATATGAACAACAGCTACATTTTCAGCAATTGCTTGCAGGAACGTTGATTCAACTTCGAATTCCCAAAATTCAGGCCATTGTTCCCATGCCCATTTCCAATCAGCGTCTGATAGAACGTGGCTACAACCAATCTTTGGTCGTTGCAAAGATCTTGGCAAAACACCTGAATATCCCGATCTGGCAACCGGTTGGGCGACTGGCGCAACATTCACAAAAAGGCATGAGCCGCATCGAACGGCTTGACCAGATCGAGCAGCAATTTGTGATTGCAGCACAGCCTAAAATTCGTTACCGCAAAGTGCTGATGCTGGATGATGTGGTCACGACTGGCAGTTCACTGCATGCCTTAAAAACCAAGTTAGACGAATTAGGCTGTCAGCAAATCTATGCCGCCTGTATTGCCAGTGCAGAGCTATAAAACCAAGAAGATATATTCCTAATCCCGATTTTAGCTTGAGCTATGCAGGCATAATAATACAGGGCATATATAGTCAGAAAGTGGGCGTCCTGATCAGGAAATAATGGCTTTGGCTATTAAAAACTGTCTCACCCAAGGCATCACAATTTGCGTGGTCAGTGGTGCAAGTGGCGTACTCTGATCATCCAGACTCACCCACTTCATCTCGGCAATTTCAGCAGCAATTTTTGGTGTACCCGCCAAAGTCACATAATAAACATAGCTGACCAGCTGATGATCCGGCTCGTTAGCGGTTGCCGTTTCAAAGCGACCGACAAATTGCTCAATTGAAGCCTGACAGCCTGTTTCTTCCTGAGTTTCACGCAGCATGGCCATTTCAGATGGCTCACTGGGTTCAAGTTTGCCACCTACCTGCATAAAACAGGCAGTATTCTGCTTACGTACTACCAACAGCTGTTGCTGCTCATTCAAAATAATTGCCGCAGCAACGGTAATCACTTTCATGTTATTTCACCAACTCCGCCTGATCAGTCATACCCCATTTCGGCTGTGGTGCCTGAAAAGCATCAAATTGCTGCAAAATATCTTCAATAGAACCAGAAGCGATTATGCTGTCGGAAAAGCGTGGATGAGTAAAACCTTTCACTGTGGTCAACTGGATAAATTTCAGCAAATCATCATAAAAACCTTCCACATTTAAAAATGCACAGGGCTTTAAATGAATGCCCAACTGTGCCCAGGTCCATTGCTCAAAAATTTCTTCCAATGTTCCTGCACCACCCGGTAGTGCAATAAAAGCATCAGAAAGCTCTGACATTTTGGTCTTGCGCTCATGCATATTCGCAACCACATGCAATTCAGTTAAATGCGGATGAGCCAGCTCACGATCCACCAATACACTCGGAATCACGCCAATCACTTTGCCGCCTGCCTGCAAGGCACTATCTGCAACAATACCCATCAAACCTGAACGACCACCACCATAGACCAGCGTTTTACCTTGCTGGGCAATGGTTTGACCCATTTTTTGCGCAGTGTCTAAAAAAATGGAATCTGTCCCCACTGCAGAGCCGCAAAAAATTGCGATCGATTTCGTCATTTTTTCACCATGTTTTGGAGATGTCATATTAATAAAGTAAATTTTAAGGAGATTTTTTAATAAAAAAGCGATTCAATCAGTGTTTTTATTCAATTCCTTGTCTAAAATACACCCATTGATTAACCTATACTGCGCAGGGAAAAGACAGCATGCTTGAAGCCTTTTACGCCACAGAGCGCGGTAGTTTGGAAGATGCCACCATCAATGGTGGTTTTGATCTCCACCCGGATTTAGTGTGGATTGACTTAATTGCCCCATCACAAGAAGAACAACAATGGGTCTTAGATGCCTATGAGCAAAATTTACCCACGCTAAAATCATTAGAAGACATTTCTTCATCGGCACGATTTTACCGTGATGATGACGGTATTTTACATATCAGCACCTACTTTTTAACGAAAAATAAAAATTTTCAGGTCGATGGCGAAACCGATGACAATTCGAGCATTTTAGCAACCGTACAAACGGTGGCATTTATTCTGCATAAAGAACACCTATTTACCCTGCGTGGTGAAAAGCTGGTCGCCTTCCGAGCTTTCCGTGCCCGTGCCCGTCGTAACGACTATGAAATTGACTATAAAGACCCAACCTGGGTTTTGCTCGGCTTACTGGAAGCCAAACTGGATGAACTTGCGGATATCCTGGAAGATATCCACAAAGACTTGGAAAAATATTCCACAGAAGTGTTGAATAACCGCCATCGTGAACAGATTCTCGATCTGGATGACATGATTACCCGTCTGGCACAATTGGAAGATATGCTCGGAAAGGCACAGTTGTGCTTGATCGATTTACGTCGGGTACTGACTTTCCTGTCACGTCCGCGTGCTTTGGGCAGTCATATTTATGATGCCGATATTCGGGAACTCAGCGAAGACGTTCGATCATTGGTAGAACATGATGCCTTCCTGTTCCAGAAGGTTCGATTCTTGCTCGATACCACCTCCGGGTTCATTAATACCGAACAGAACGATACCATCCGTCGATTCTCGATCTTGCCAAGCATGCTTGCGCCACCGATGCTGGTGGCTAGTGTCTATGGCATGAATACCGATGTGCTGCCATTTGCCCGAGGAGCAACCAGTTTTATTATGGTTGGCATTATTTTAGTGGCCTTCTTTATTGGACCACTGATTTACTTTAGATGGAAGAAATGGATTTGAGCAAGCTTTGAAGCACTGCTTCAAAGCGAAGCGCAAGAAACGCTCCGGATTTAATAAATACCTATTTGCAGACAATAAAAAAGCACCTTGCGGTGCTTATTTATCTTTTAGTGTTCAGGCCATCAATTGCAGGTCATTTTGCAAATGACAGGCTTGAATGATTTTCATCATTTTTTCAGGAACCGCCTTAAACTGTAGACCTTTAGCCTGTGGAGTCTGGCGTAACCAGCGCACCAATACCGCTAAAGCCAAGGTACTGCCTTGTTCTAGCTGTGCCAGATTGACCACCACAGGAAACTGATTCTGCGATTGAATCAGTTTTAAACCTTGCTGGTAATAGGCCTCTGCATTGGCATAATCTATTTTGCCGGAAACCTGCAATTCCTGATGAATGAATTGAATCACTGAACACCCTTCCCGGTTATTTTTTATTTACAGATGCATCTGGTTCGAAGTTCGCAATTGCTTTATCGATATTGCCACCATTACGTTTTACCGTTGCAGCAAACTGATTACGGAACTGTAAACCTAAATCAATACCAGCTACATTGATATTACGTACTTTCCATTGATTGCCTTTATCCACCAACTGGAAAGATACTGGAGTTTTTTCACCTTTGTTGTTGAAATCCAGCGTTACCACAGGGTTTTTGCTATTGGTTTCTTTATATGGACGCAGGCTGTAAGTCTGGTTGGTATATTTGGCAAAAGCTGTACCGTAATTTTCGATTAAAGTTTCACGGAAATTGCGTTCAAACTGGGCACGCTGAGCAGCCGTACTGTACTGATTCGTTGCATAGGTTCCCATCACCAGACGGGTAAAGGCTTGTGAATCAATATAAGGGTCAAGGTTTTGACGCACAATCGCTTTCACTGCAGCAGGATTGTTTTGCAATTTTCCCTGATCCGCTTTTAAACGGGTAACCAGACCATCTGCTACTTTTTTAACAAAAGCCGGTGGAGTTTCAGTCGGTGCTGCAAATGCAGTACTTGCGATCATCGTTGATAAAACACTTACGCTAAGTGTATGTTTAAGTAAAGTATTCACTAAATTCTCCTCTCAAAATTATTCAACAAATGAGGGTTCTGCATCTGTTGGTTCAGTTGATGTTTTTTCTTCTGCCGCCTTAACTGATGATTTGCCTGCACCACCAGTAATAAATTTACTAATTAAATCTTCAAGATCCATTGTACCTTGAGTATTGGCAATGCTTTCACCACGCTTGACATAGTTTAGACCACCACCTGGAACAACTTTCAAATATTTTTCACCCAATAAACCATTGGTTGCGACCATAATATAAGCATCTTCATCGATACTGGTGATGGAGTTCATGTTATCAACAAGTTGCTTTTCCATTTCTTTTTGTTTCGCAGGATCTGCTTCGCTGTATTCTGTGCTATAGCGCAATTCTTCCAAGGCATTAGACTTAACCTTTTTCAACTGTTCTTTATTGAAAGACGTTAACTTGCCATCCAGGTCAAAATGCACCGTTGCCAAACGTGATACCGGATCAAGGGTAATATCGGTCACACGACCAATGGTCACGCCACTCATGGTCACTTTGGCACGCGGTTTCAGGCCGTTCACATTGTCAAAACTTGCCGTCATGCTGTAGCTGTCACGCAGGTTTGTTCCCACCAAGCCACTCACTTTCATGGCCAGGAAAAATAATGCCACCCCAAAAATAATGACAAAAATACCTACGGCCAGCTCACTAGTACGTGATTTCATTAAACACCTCCGAACATGACCGCAGTCAACACGAAATCAAAACCTAAAACACAGAGCGACGAATACACCACTGTACGTGTTGTAGATGTTGCAATCCCTTCTGATGTCGGCACACAAGCATAACCTTGATATACCGCAATCCATGTGCAAATTAATGCAAAAACCAAACTCTTGATGATGGTACCGTTAAAAATGTCTTTATAGAATTGCACGCTACTTTGCATGCCACTCCAGTAAGAGCCTTCATCCACACCTAAAAAATCGACCCCGACCATTTTGCCGCCCAGAATACCAATGGCAGCAAAAACCACGGTGAGCATCGGTAAACTCACAATACCCGCCCATAAACGTGGCGAAACAATGCGTTTAAGTGGATCAACCCCAATCATTTCCATACTGGACAGCTGCTCTGTGGCTTTCATTAAACCAATTTCAGCAGTCAATGCAGAACCGGCACGCCCTGCAAACAATAAAGCCGCAACCACAGGTGCCAGCTCACGCAATAAAGTCAGCGAAACCATGGTTCCCAGCATCGCTTCAGAACCAACATTTACTAAAATGGAATGGCCTTGTAAACCGAGCACTAAACCAATGAACAAACCTGAAACCGAAATGATCAATAATGACATCACCCCGACACGATAGATTTGATAAATAAAACGCTGAAAACCACCTTTGGATGGCATCGATAATAAAATCTGTAGCAACATCAGGGTTGCTACACCTATACCACGTACACGTTCAATAACGCGTCTACCTAATAAGGCAATGGCATTCATGAACGCACCTCATCACTTAAATAAGCTTGATGGCTAAATTGATAATCAACCGGGCCTTCTAGCGCCCCAGTCAGAAATTGACGTACAAAAGGTGAAGCATGATTTTTTAATTGTTCAGGTGAACCCTCACCCTGAATTTTGCCTTCTGCAACAACATAAATGTAGTCAGCAATCGATAATGTCTCTGCCACATCATGCGAAACAATAATGGTGGTTAAATCTAATGCTTCACGCAAGGAACGGATCAAGCGGGTTAAAACCCCCTTTACGATTGGGTCCTGACCTGCAAATGGTTCATCATACATAATCAGCTCTGGATCTAGCGCAATAGCACGTGCTAAGGCCACACGACGGTTCATACCACCTGACAGTTCTGAAGGCATCAGTTGTTCTGCACCACGCAAACCCACCGACTCCAATTTTAAAGCCACAATTTCAGCAATCAAATGTTCGGGTAATTGAGTATGTGCACGCAGTGGAAATGCCACATTTTCATAAGTGGTCATATCGGTAAACAAGGCGCCACTTTGGAAAAGCATGCCCATACGTGCCCGTGTTGCAAACAGCTCAGCACGTGACATGCGCGCAATATCTTTGCCGTCTAACAAAACCTGACCTTGATCCGGAATGAGCTGCCCGCCAATCAGGCGCAGCAAAGTGGTTTTGCCTGTGCCGGAAGGTCCCATAATGGCAGTGATTTGACCACGACGGATGGTTAAATTGACATTGTCATAAATGATACGTTCCCCTCGTTTAAAGCTCAGATTATTAATCTCAATCAGCGATTGAGATTGCGGGGATACTTGATTATTCATAGCTGAGCGTTTTCCTACATTTTTTCAGCATGCATACTATAAAGGATTCGGGTTTAAAATGTTACCTTTAGATAAAAAGCAACCGATTTACCATAATTTTTAATTTTTTAATTGTAGTACAGTTATTTTAACCAACAGAATGTAAGTTATTGAAAAAAATTATAGATATAGTATGCAATATTGCATAGTAATAAAATCAAACCAATATAAGGCATAATCACCTCTTGATTAAAATTCCATACATAATGACGAGATTCATTATTCATATTTAACAGAATAAAAATAAAATATGACTCAGTATACATTTTTATTCAAGAAGGTCAAAGATTAGTCTCATAAAAAAACCGGTGTTTCCACCGGTTTTTTACTATCAAAATCTAACGTTATTAGTCGTTAAATTTACGACGTGGGCGATCTTCACCAAAACTGCGTTTAGGACGATCTTCGCCAAAGTTACGTTGCGGACGGTCGCCAAAATCACGTTGTGGACGGTCACCGAAGCTACGTTGTGGACGGTCACCATTGAATTCGCGACGTGGACGATCTGCACCTTCACGAGCTGGTTTATAGTCTACGCGGTTACCACGGTTGTCATCGTTAGAACGCGGTTTGTCACCAAAGCTGCGTTGCGGACGATCACCATAACCACCTTCACGACGTGGAGCTGGACGATCACCGAAATCACGTTTTGGACGATCATCGAAAGAACGTTGTGGACGGTCGCCATAACCACCTTCACGACGTGGAGCTGGACGATCACCGAAATCACGTTTAGGACGGTCATCAAAAGAGCGTTGTGGACGGTCGCCATAACCACCTTCACGACGTTGTGGACGATCACCGAAGTCACGACGTGGACGATCTTCGCCACCGAATGCAGGACGTTCACCACGTGGTTTGTCATCATAGCTACGACGTGGACGATCATCACCGCCTTCACGACGTTTGAAGTTGCTTTCGCCTTCAAAACGACGACCACCGCCGAAACCACGACCGCCATCACGACGACCGCCGTCACGACCGCGACCACGGCCAGCACCATCACGGCTACCGCGTGCAGGAGGTGGAGATGGCTCAAGACCTTCAATTTCAGATACGTTTAAACGCGCTTCCAAGAAGTCTTCTAAAGCACGGATCTTGCCGCGTTCACGGTAAGTAGCAAGTGTAATTGCTTTACCAGTACGACCAGCACGACCTGTACGACCGATACGGTGTACATAGTCTTCGTTCTTCATCGGAAGACCGAAGTTAATTACGTGTGAAATTGTTGGTACGTCAAGACCACGTGCTGCAACGTCAGTTGCAACTAGGATTTTTGCACGACCTTCACGGATGCTGCGTAAACGACGGTTACGAACAGTTTGTGGCATAGCACCATGAAGCGCTACAACTGATAAACCTGCTTCAGCAAGTTCTTCAGCCAACATATCTGTGTCTTCTTGAGTTGACGCAAATACTACTGCTTGATCAACGTCTTCTTCGTTTAACCAGTGAGTAAGTAATTTTTTCTTGTGCTCAAAGCCATCAGTCCAGTGCAAAGTCTGAGTGATGTCAGTGTTTGTAGAGTGACCAGTTTCGATCGAGATACGCATTGGATCATTCATCATGCGTTCAGCAAGCGTAATGATACGTGGTGCAAAAGTCGCAGAGAACATCAAAGTTTGCTTGCGGTTTGCAGCCAAGTCACCAATTGCTTCTAGGTCTTCAGAGAAACCCAGGTCAAGCATACGGTCAGCTTCATCGACAATTAATGAATCAACTTTATCAAGTTTGATTTGACGACGGTTAACCAAGTCAAGTAAACGACCTGGAGTCGCAACAACCACTTGTGCGCCTTTTAACTGCTGGATTTGTTTACCAAATGGCATACCACCCATGATCGCAGCAACACGAACACCTTTCATATGACGAACGAATGCAATCGCATCTTGACATACTTGTTGTGCTAACTCACGAGTCGGAGAAATCACTAAAATTGATGGTTGAGTAACCGCTTTCATACGCTCTTTAAACGGTACGAAAGTTTCTTGATTTGCAAGCGCATTCAAAGTTGGAAGCAAGAATGCAGCAGTTTTACCAGAACCCGTTTGGCTTGATACTAAAAGGTCTTTACCTTCAAGTGCAGCAGGAATCGCTTGTTCTTGTACAGGAGTTGGCGTAGTAAAGCCTAAACCTTCAAGAGCCTGTGTTAATGACTCATCGAGGGAAAAATCAGCAAAAGTTTTGCTCATAGAGAGTATTCACCCTGAAGTGGGTGCTCCATTTAATAAATTACAATATGGACATCGGCAAAAAGCGGCACAGCAATTAGAGCTGAAAAATATAAGAATTCAGCAGCGATCCGAATAACGACGATGTGGATATAACGCACGCATGATTACGGCCGCAAACCTGAAGGAATCGCTTAAGCGATTGGGGCGCGAAGGATATGTCCTCTCTATGGACAGGACGCGCATACAATGATTAGAAGATAATGTTCAGGTAAAGAACGGAAATTTAAGTGCGTGGCGGCATAATAACAGAATCATTTTAAAAAGTAATCATTTTTTTCGATCGAATTATGCATAGATACTGTTTTTTTCAGTAACAGCCTATTTTACAACTCAATTTTGTTTAATTTTCAAACAATCCATATTGTAACCTTTTTGTACTCAATAAAAACACCTTCAAAGCTTGAGCAACTGGCCTTTGCAGTAAATCCTCGATTTCATTCAACAATAAAAAAAGCCCTCACAAGGAGAGCTTTTCTTTGTCATATCACTCGATTCAATCGATCTTACTTGGCTGCTTCACCCCAAGCTGGAACAACAGCTTGCATTAAAGGTTTGAGCATTTTCATAGAGCAAGCAAGTACTTGACCATTTTCCATAGAATCGGCACCACCACGTGCATCCACTACAGTACCACCCGCTTCTTTCACGATTAACTCGCCTGCAGCGATATCCCATGGCTTCAAACCAAGTTCAAAATAACCATCTAAACGACCTGCAGCAACATACGCCAAATCAAGCGCAGCTGAGCCTGAACGACGGTATTGAGCACCCGCTTCAGTGACATTTAAAAGTGATTCGAAATGATTTTTTGCATAAGATACAACTTCGCCGCCACGCTTCGCACGGTAAGCATGACCAACACCCATAAAGGTATTGCTTAAGCTGTCTTTAACATTTACGCGAATACGGCGTTGGTTCAACATTGCACCGCGACCGCGGCTTGCAGAGAATAACTCGTCTTTCACAGGATCATAGATCACACCGTGTTGAGTTACGCCCTTGTGTTGAACAGCAATAGAGATACAGAAATGTGGGAAACCGTTGATAAAGTTTAATGTACCGTCAAGTGGGTCAATGATCCAACACCAATCAGCGTCGTGACCTTTACCTTCTTGCAGACCGAACTCTTCACCAAGGAAGCTGTGGTTTTTATAGCTTTTACGTAGAGTATCGATAGTCAACTGTTCCAAATAACGGTCTACACGCGTTACTGGACCATCAATCCCTTTTTCTTCGACTTGTAGATCGAGTTTATGACGATTCTGATGCGCTTTTAAAAGCTCTTGACCAACTAATTGAGCCGCACGCGCAGCCATCACCACCATAGGTTCCATTGAACACCCACTACAAATTTGAAGATACTGATAAAGAATAATGCATAAAAGCCCTCAGATTTTAGCAAATATGAGGGCTTTTAGGGAAAAAATGTTTCTAAAATTTTTAAATGCTTCAGGATACCGACTGCACAAGCTTTAGCCAGGCCAATTCAACTGATTTTTCAATCCCTTTGGCATCTAGTCCGGCCTGTTGCAACATCTGTGCATGTGAAGCCTGATGCATAAAGGTATCTGCCAGACCCAAATTCAATATAGGTTTAACAATTTGCGCCTGAGCTAAATACTCATTCACTGCACTGCCTGCCCCGGCCATCACGGCATGTTCTTCCACAGTCACAAACAGGCTGGTGGTTGCAGCCAGTTGATCAATGATCTGTTCATCCAGAGGTTTAACAAAGCGCATGTTTACGACACGCACACCAACATCATGACTGTCTGCCAAGACTTGTGCCGCTTCTACTGCCGCACTGACACGACTACCGAATGCCAGAATACTGATCTGTTCATCTTGCTGTTCATTAAAACTGGCCACAATTTCTGCTTTACCAATGTCTAGAGCAGTCAATTGTTGCTGAATTTCAACACCGACTCCATTACCACGCGGATAACGTACTGCTGCAGGTCCCTTATATAAATAAGCGGTATGCAACATTTGACGACATTCATTTTCATCTTTAGGCGCCATGATCACCATATTCGGTACAGTACGCATAAAGGCATAGTCATAGGCACCGGCATGGGTCGGTCCATCTTCACCGACCAGCCCTGCACGGTCGATACCGAAAGTGACATCCAGATTTTGTAAGGCTACATCATGAATCAGCTGGTCATAACCGCGTTGCAGGAAGGTCGAATAAATCGCCACGACCGGTTTTAAACCTTCACAGGCCATACCGGCAGCCAAGGTTACCGCATGCTGCTCGGCAATCGCCACATCAAAAAAGCGTTCAGGAAACTGTTTGGCAAACTGCACCATGCCTGAACCTTCACACATGGCCGGTGTAATGGCCAGCAGACGCTGATCTTGAGCCGCTTCATCGCATAGCCACTGTCCAAACACATCGGAATATTTTGGTGCTGCATTACTTGAAGATGTAGCATTTAATTTACTGATGGCATGGTACTTAATCTGGTCGGCTTCAGCCGGAGCAAAGCCCTTGCCTTTTTTGGTATAGACATGAATTAAACGTGGGCCTTTACGTTTTTTTAAGGCATCAAAGACCTGCACCAGCTGATTGACATCATGCCCGTCGAACGGACCAAAATAGTCAAAACCAATGGCTTTAAACAGGTTGTCCGCAGCTTCAGTAGCAGCACAGTGCAAACGTGAATTGTAAGTCCATTCCGGATGCGGCTGGATATAGGCTTCGCCCTCATCAGTAATATTCACTGATTCACCGCGTTCCCAAATGGCAGCCAGATGTTTGGCAAAACCGCCGGTACTGCATGAAATGGACATGTCATTGTCATTCAGCACCACCATAAGGTCTGCTTGATGGGCAACGGCATCATTCATGGCTTCGAAGGCCATGCCGGCGGTCATTGCGCCATCACCAATAATGGACACCACTTCACACGGATCTTTCTGGTAACGGCGTGCCAGTGACATGCCCAAGCCCGCAGAAATTGCAGTAGAAGAATGACCGACACCAAAGGTATCGAACACCGATTCTTCACGTGCAGGAAAGGCCGCCAGACCGTCTTTGGCACGAATGGTGGTCAGTTGTTCACGGCGACCGGTTAAGGCTTTATGCGGATAGGCCTGATGACCGACATCCCAAATCAGGCGATCATGCGGGGTATTAAAACTATAGTGCAAAGCAACGGTCAGTTCGATTACACCCAGATTGGCACCGAAATGGCCACCGCTCTGTCCTGCCGCATACAAAATGTACTGACGTAACTCATCCGCCACTTGTTCTAATTGGCTGCGCTCGAGCAATCGTAATTGTTGAGGATGATCAATTGCATCCAGCAACGGCGTTACAGGGCGGTGAGTCGGTATTTCTGTATACAACATAAATGGCAAAGCCTTCTAAAGCCTGGCAAATCCTAAGCTAGGTAAACGGGTTATCGAGCACAATGGTCGAATTGTATCACCTTTAAATCAGCCACATTTCTAGCGATGCAGTTTAGAGGCAAATCTCTATACTGGGTGTTTGTTCATGAGCGAGATTATCCTGAATAATCTTACTATTTATCAACCATTATCGTTCTCTTTATACAAAAAAGAAAATCTTCTGCATAAATTCATCTTTACAATTCAACTAATGTCCAAGCATTCAGCTATACTTTAGCCAATTAATGAACTATTTAACGAGTTAAGCAGTGCCTATAGAGTTTGTCGCGACTTCAAGATTACCAACCGCTTTTGGTGAATTTAAAATCACGGTATTTCAAGACCCTAACACAGGTGAAGAACATGTAGCTCTTTCTAAAGGCTTAGATACTCCCCCGACTGAACCGGTATTAGTGCGGATTCATTCTGAATGTTTAACTGGTGATGCCTTTGCTTCACTCAAATGCGATTGCGGTCCACAGCTTCAAGCCACACAAAAATTAATCAATGAAGTCGGTCAAGGCGTGATTCTGTATTTGCGTCAGGAAGGCCGCGGCATTGGGCTGACCAACAAAATTCGTGCCTATGCCTTGCAGGATCAGGGACACGATACGGTCGATGCCAATTTAATGCTGAACTTGCCAGCAGATGCACGAAGCTATGACATGTGTACCATCATGCTCGACCATTTACAGGTCAAACAGGTAAAACTGATTACCAATAATCCTTCCAAGATTGAGGCGCTACAAGAGCTGGGTATTGATGTGGTTGATCGTGTGCCGCTGACTGTCGGCTTAAATCCGTTTAATGCCCAGTATTTAAAAACCAAGCATGAACGCATGGCGCATATGTATAAGAAAGGCGATTTTTAAATCCTACTTATTTTATAAATCTCCCCTCTTGCGTAACTGTGTTACTCATCTTTAAAAAAGAGGGGAAAAAGTCACTGCTGTCCCATAATTTGAATTTTATTTCAGTATCGAATCAATATGATGATATTTTAAATTTAAGTATTTGGTATTTAATTTTTCACAGCCTTGTCTTTTCTTTAAAAGTTGAAGTGACTTTGTGTAGGCTAAACCCTACTTTTGACAGACCAAAAGTAGGCAAAAGTCTTTATTCCCCATACACGACATCCTGAGCCAGTTTTAAGCACTGCTTTAAAACGCAGCGCAAGGATGGGGAATGTGTGGCATCCTTGCCACACTCACAAATCTAACACCTGGGATTCAACTATGGGATAGCAGTGGGGAAAAGCCTCACTGAGCGAGACTTAAGCATTGCTTTAAGTCAAAGCGCAACAAAGGGAGGTTTGGAGGCATTAAATAAGATTAAATCGTCATCGAAAAAATACGGTTTTCAGGCACTTTACGCTTGAGCCGTAAATCAAAAGCCATACAAATGTTACGAACAAAAGGCTTGCCCTGTTCAGTCACGGTAATGCCCTGTTTATCAATTTGTAATAATTGATCCTGCTGCATTTCTGCAAGTTGCAGCAAAACCTCAGGCAATTCAGGAAATTGCATCGCTTCCGATTGCCAGGACGTGCTGAATGTACACATCAAATTCAAGATATGTTTGCGGATAATCAGGTCTTCCGTACTCAGCACATGACCTTTAACCACTGGAATTTCAGCCAGCTCTAAACGCGCGTAATAATCTTCCAGTTTTTTTTCATTTTGCGCAAAGCTGTACCAGCTGTCGCTAATCGAAGAAATCCCCAGGCCAATCATCACTTGGGTTTTGGATGCGGTATAGCCCATAAAGTTGCGATGTAAAGTACCCTGCTTAAAGGATTGGTACATGCCGTCTTTTTCTAAAGCAAAATGATCCATGCCAATTTCATGATAGCCGTGCTTTAAAAGCTGCTTTTTGCCTTCTTCATAGCACTGGCGTTTCAATTCATCTTTCGGTACATCGGCATCTTTAAAGCCGCGTTGTCCATTACCCTTAATCCACGGCACATGCGCATAGCTATAAAATGCCAAACGGTCTGGCATTAAACTCTTGGTTTGATCAATGGTATTCAGCACATCGTGCAGATTTTGAAATGGCAATCCAAAAACCAGATCATGGGAAATGGAGCTATAACCTATTTCGCGCGCCCACTCAGTCACGCGCTGTACATGTTCAAACGGTTGAATCCGGTGGATGGCTTTTTGTACATTTTCATTGTAGTCCTGCACCCCATAGCTGACCCGACGAAATCCCAGATCATACAAGGCTTGCAAATGTTCACGGGTGGTATTGTTCGGGTGACCTTCAAAACTGAATTCATGCTCGGTAGCTACCTCTGCCTTTGCCAGAATGCCCCGAATTAGCTGTTGCAAATGCTCAACCGAAAAGAAGGTCGGTGTACCGCCACCCAAATGAATTTCTTTAATTTTCGGCGTTGTTGCCAGTAGCTGGCAATACAAGTCCCATTCCTTGAGCACCGCCTGAATATAAGGCTGTTCCATCTCATGCTTTTTGGTCACTTTTTTATGACAGCCGCAGAAAGTACACAGGCTTTCACAGAAAGGCAGATGGATATACAGACTGATGCCTTCACTTGGGTTGGATTCATCAAAGGAACGCTTTAAAGTTTGCTTCCACAGATCAGGTGAAAATGGCTCGGCTTCCCAGTACGGCACCGTTGGATAACTGGTATAACGAGGTCCGGGTACATTATATTTCTGAATTAAAGAACACGTCATCTTTGCTATCCACTCTCTACTGCAACAGCCGGTTATACTTATAACCGAACCCATATTTTGCATCACATATTCAACTCATTTTGCTGGGCTTGATCATAGAATTCAACCTAGTGATCTAGTCGGAATTCAGCACTTAAATCAGAAGTTAATCCATGATAAGTAGAAATGTCTTTCTACCTTTTAAAGACCTGATAGTGCCATAGCATTAGGCGACATGGATGTCGCCTTTAGACCAGAATGTACCTTTTGTCTAACAAAGGAGTCTAATTACCTTACGGAGCAATGCTCCTCATCCGTCAAAGCAACCAATGCCTACGCAGATAAATTTAAACTTCATACAGAAGTCAGGGGCTGTGCTTTCAATCTAAACCAGTTCAAATGGTATTGAGCTGCAAAAATCCTTAATCTTTTATGCAATTTATGTTTTGATGTGATGAGTTCTTTAATAATCCCCATGAGCGTTCTGATGCAACATCCGACTTCTAATGATATTCAACGTGTGCATGATTTTTTAGTCGATTTACAAGCGCGTATTTGTGCTGCCCTAGAGCAACAAGAACTAGCCGGCGGTGGCACGGCTAAATTTGAAATTGATGATTGGCAGCGCCCTGAAGGCGGTGGCGGTCGTTCACGGGTCTTGCAAAACGGCAGCGTGATTGAAAAAGGCGGTGTAATGTTCTCTCACATCAACATTTCCAAACTTCCGGCTTCTGCCACAGAGCGTCATCCACAAATTGCCGGAGCCAAAGCCCAGGCCATGGGAGTGTCTTTAGTCATTCACCCGAACAACCCTAATGTACCCACTTCGCATGCCAACGTACGTTTATTTGTGGCTGAAAAAGAAGGTCAGGATCCGGTATGGTGGTTTGGTGGCGGTTTCGACTTAACCCCCTTTTACCCGGATGATGCCGATGTTCTGGCTTGGCACCAAAAAGCCCATGATCTGTGCGCGCCATTTGGCGATACGGTCTATGCGGAACACAAAAAATGGTGTGATGACTATTTCTATTTAAAGCATCGTGACGAACAACGCGGTGTAGGTGGGTTGTTCTTTGATGACTTGAACCAATGGGATTTTGAAACCTGCTTTAAGTATATGCAGGCCGTCGGCAATGGTTATCTGGAAGCGATCCTTCCTATCTTTAAACGTAATCAGGATAAACCTTATACCGAAGCACAACGCGACTTTCAGCTTTACCGTCGTGGTCGTTATGTAGAATATAACCTGGTCTACGACCGAGGCACTTTATTTGGTCTACAAACAGGTGGCCGGATTGAATCCATTTTAGTCAGTATGCCACCGCTTGCTGCCTGGTCGTATCGTCCCGAGTGGGAAGAAAATTCGCCTGAAAAACGTTTAACCGACTATTATTTAAAACCGCACGACTGGTTGAGCGAACTTAAAAAATAAATTAAAAGTTTCTATCCCTTTTTCTGAGCAGAAAGAGGGATTTTTCTATTGAAATAAATTTTAAAATCTAATCAACACCTCAACTATTTAAACAATTAAAATCAACATTTTAATTTAATTTAAATACTTAACCATGCCATTAATACAAGAAAAACTGACATATTTCCTTACAGCACTAGACTCTAGTGTTTCATAAAAATCGTTTAGACTGAATCATTCAATTCACCATCATCGCAAATATGCACAGCATGCACAAATACAATAATTCATGCTGAAGGAAGATAAAACTATGCTTAATATGATTCTAAATCACAAGGTCATTCTATTTTGGTCGATTGTAACCCTGATGGTCTGCTCGATCAGCATTACCTTGCTTTCACACAACACCCTTGCCGATAGCTTATCCATTAGCTTTACCGTGTTTGCAAGTTTTGCCTTGTTTTTTACTGCTGCCATGTGGCTTGAAGATCGGGTGCACGAAATTTGTAATCCTTAACAGTATTTAAATTTAAAGTCTGTCCTGATTCACTTGAGCAATTAAACCCAAAAGATTTTAGCTCCTCCTGCTGTTTTTAACTTTCCTGGTGGTGCTGGCTTTAGCCTGAGGGAAAAATCACGTATATTGAATGCCATTTCCGCATACGGACCTTGTGAAATGAGCAAAAAATTCGCAGTGGTTGGCAATCCAATCGAACAATCACGCTCTCCAGAACTGCATCATGCCTTTGCAGAAAAAACCGGTATCGATCTTGTCTATAGCAAACGCCTGGCTCCCCTGGATGGCTTTGAAGCCAATATCCAGGATTTTTTTGCTCAGGGCGGTCTAGGCATGAACGTAACTGTGCCCTTCAAAGAGCAAGCTTTTGCAGCATGTGCGGTATTAACAGAGCGTGCCAAAATTGCCAAAGCCGTGAATACCTTGTGGATGCAAGATGGCAAGCTGTATGGCGACAATACCGATGGTCAAGGTTTGGTCGATGCCATCAAGGCCTTAGACTGGAAACTTGAAGATACCGAATTGCTGATTATTGGTGCGGGCGGTGCAACCCGCGGGGTAATCTATCCTCTGGTACAGGCAGGTGCGAAAAAAATCGTGATTGCCAACCGGACTTTAGCACGCGCAGAACAGTTGGTAGCCGATTTACAACAAGCAGTTCCTCAAGCAAGTCTGGCAGCCATTTCATTGCAAGATCTGGCCGGTGATTTTGACATTGTCATTAATGCCACTTCAGCAAGTTTGACCGGTGACGCTCTGGTTTTACCTGAAAGCCTTCAATTTAAGCATGCCTATGAAATGGCTTATGGCAAAGCTTCCAGCTTTTTAGATCAAGCCAAAGCACGCGGTGTTCCCACTTCAGAAGGTTATGGCATGCTGGTTGGACAAGCGATCGAATCTTTCTCGATTTGGAACGGGGTCAAGCCTGAGCTGAAAGATTTTCTTTAATAAATGGTATTAATAAAATAATTGAAAAGAAGTAAGCCTCTGCTTCTTTTCAGTTTTTATCAGCATACCTGGTTTTCAATTGGATTTTATGACATTCATATTCTTTTATAAATATTCCTTATTATAAGAATAAAAATTCGTTATCTTTATTTATAAACTACTAATAACATGATCATTTAATTATATTTTTATATAAAAATTCAAAAATAACATGCGCAAAAAATCGCACCAGATACTATAATTTATTTAAACATCAAGCAGGATCACCAGCGCTTCAATTCGCCTTTCTGACATTTCTCTCAGGCTGCATCATCAATGTATTTTTATCAACAATGTGAATAATCAAATTATCGATTCGAATAATCCAATACTATTTCTAAATTAGGATTAACACTATGCCAGCTTATAAAGCCCCTTTGCATGATATTCGTTTTTTAATGAACGAAGTGCTTGATTACCCAGCACACTACAAAACACTTTCAAATGGTGAAGCGGCAGATGCTGACACTGTAGACATGATTCTTGAAGGTGCAGCAGATTTCTGTGAAAACGTCCTGTCTCCTTTAAACCAATCGGGTGATGAAGAAGGCTGTCACTTTGAAAATGGTGAAGTAAAAACACCAAAAGGCTTTAAAGAAGCCTATGACCAATTCGTTCAAGGTGGTTGGCAAGGTCTTTCTTTCCCTGAAGAATTTGGCGGTCAAAACCTGCCTCAATCATTAAACCTGATCAAATCAGAAATGATGGGTACTGCAAACTGGTCATTCCAGATGTACCCGGGTCTAAGTGTCGGCTGTATGAACACGATTCTTCAGTTCGGTACTGAAGAACAAAAAAATATCTATATGCCTAACCTGGTCACTGGTGAATGGTCAGGTACGATGTGCCTCACCGAACCACAATGTGGTACGGACTTAGGCCAGGTTAAAACCAAGGCTGAACCAAAGGCAGATGGTACCTATGCCATTTCAGGGACTAAAATCTTCATCTCTGCCGGCGAACACGATTTAACAGAAAATATCATTCACATCGTTCTCGCACGCCTTCCAGATGCTCCTGCAGGTACCAAAGGTATTTCGCTATTCATCGTGCCAAAATTCATAGTAAATGCTGATGGTATAGTGGGTGAGCGCAACCCTGTAAGCTGTGGTTCAATCGAACACAAAATGGGGATCCGTGCTTCAGCGACTGCAGTATTAAACTTTGACAATGCAACAGGTTACCTGATTGGCGAGCCCCACAAAGGCTTGCATGCCATGTTCACTTTCATGAACACTGCACGTATCGGTACTGCGATTCAAGGTATTGCGCATGCTGAACTGGCATTCCAGGGTGCACTGCCTTATGCCAAAGAACGTATGTCTATGCGTGCCCTTTCAGGTAAAAAAGACCCTGAAAAAGTAGCTGATGCGATCATCCACCATGCTGACGTTCGCCGTATGTTGCTCACTCAAAAAGCGATTGCTGAAGGCGGTCGTGCCATGATTTATTATGCTGCACAACTTGCCGACAAAATGGCAGATGCTTTAATGCATGGTGATACCGCAGCATATGAAGCGCATGATGACCACTTAGGTTTCTACACCCCTATTCTGAAAGGTTTCTTGACGGAATTGGGTTATGAAGCTGCCAACCACGGTATGCAGGTTTATGGCGGTCATGGCTACATTAAAGAATGGGGTATGGAACAGATTGTACGTGACTCACGTATCTCTACTCTTTACGAAGGTACTACCGGTGTTCAGGCACTTGACCTGATTGGTCGTAAAGTTCTGTTAACCTCTAAAGGTAAAGTGATTCGTGAGTACACTGCTGAAATCTTGAAATTCTGTGGCCAGCATGCACGTAACAAATACATGCGCCGTTTTGCCTGGGATTTAACCAAGCTTTGTGCGCAATGGAACGCTCTCACCGTTCGGATTATGCTTGCTGCACGTAAGGACCGTGACATCGTGTCTTCAGCTTCGGTTGATTTCTTGATGTTCTCTGGTTATGTGATGATGGCTTATTTCTGGGCGCAGCAAGCTGCGGTTGCTTCTGCAAAACTTGCTTCTGGTGAAGGTCAGGAAGTGCCAGAGTTCTACAAAGCGAAAATCAAAACTGCTGATTTCTACTTCGAACGTATCCTGCCACGTACTCAAGGGCATGCTGAAGCAATGGTCAATCCATCCAAGACCATGACTTCACTGGCACCTGAACACTTTAGCTTTGATTACTAAGTTCCAAAGTGAAGTTCTGGTTCTAAAATAAATAAAAAGAGCGCTACGGCGCTCTTTTTTTCACTACAATAATCTCAATGTCATCGCGGTTTTGAACAGCATAAAATAATAAAAAATCAATCCGGTGACCTTTTAGATGAAAAAATTATTTTCGTTTCTAAGTCGCTTTTATCAGTCATATAGTGCAACCGTCCCTTTGGATGCCCGTCATCTCGAGCAGGAGTTTGATTCTCCTGACCCCACCAACTTAGGAGATGCTGCCCAACCGATTACCCTGATCAGAACAGGACTGGGTAATTATCATATTGTTCAAGGCTTGGCGCTCGATCACCAAAATAATTTTTTATACACCACTCATGTCGAGGGCCATCCAGAACAGGGCGTGATTAATCGATTTAAGCTGAACAGTTCCAATTTATGGTCGGCACAGGATGCGCAAAAACCCTCTCCGCTTGTGGGTCATCAAGGCATTTGCGTCGATCCACACAGTGACTTTATGTTTGCCTCTGCAGGCTCCGGCATTCCCAATAAAGGCTGGTATATTTTAAAATTTCAATATATGCCCAATGCAGAACCTATGAATACTCAGGTTATTCAGGTATTTGATAAAAGATACAATAAAATTACCAATACCATGCCCTCAATTACACCAGATGGAAAATATCTGCTGGTACGAGGCAATAACCATAAATCTAATTTGATCCGCATTTTTAAATTAGATTTAATCACCCAAAAAAACTTAACTGATCTTCGTTTTCTATATGAAGATGAATGGCCTATTGATGTCAGTTTCACTCAGGATCGCTGTGCATTTCAGGGCCTGAGCACAGATGGAACTTATATCTACCTGTTAAGTGGAAATAAAAATAAAGGTCCGAAACGAATCTATGTTTATGACTTCGCAGGCAAACTGCTTCAAAAAATGGATTCTGTGACACTGGGGCATTTTGAAACTTCATCCAGTCATGCCATTCAATATTGGGAGCCAGAAGGCTTGACGATCGATAGTCAAAACCAGCAACTCTATGTTTTATATAGCATAGGCAATAGCGGCCAATTCTTAGGCCGTATTTATAGAATGAAAATTAATACCTAGAAGATGAATTCTATGAAGCTTAAATATTTAAAAGATGAAATAGCCTAGAAATTACTACAGTATTTAATCACGCATTTCTAACCAGCCGGGCACCAATAAGCCGAGCTGGTGAATACTTTTTATGTCTCACACTATTTGTAAAAATAACTTAATCCACATTAAGTTTGAATATTAAAGAAACTCTTCCAGCACCGAATTTAAAAACACATGTCCTTGCTCGGTACAAGACAAACGGCTGTGATCTTCAACCATCAATTTACGTGAACGTAGCGACGTTAATAGCTCATTCAAACCTTCTAAACTCAAACCTGTACGCTCGGCATACAGCTTGGCATCTACACCCTCATTTAACCGCAAGGCATTCATCATAAATTCAAACGGCATGTCTTCATCTTCAATACGTTTAAACTGCAAATGCTCAGCCGGTACTTTGGCCAAATAATCCTTTGGCAAACGGGTTTTCTGGAAACGGTACCCGCCATCAGGTTGGGTCACTTTGCCATGCGCCCCTGCACCAATTGCCAGATAATCGCCAAACTGCCAGTAATTTAAATTATGTGCCGACGGCTTTTCCTTACGCCAGGCCGATACCTCATAGTTCACAAAACCGTTGGCTTTTAAGTAAGCCTCGCCCTGTTCCTGAATATCTTCCAGCACATCGTCCACAGGTAAAACCGGTTGGGTACGGAAAAATACCGTATTCGGCTCAATGGTCAGTTGATACCACGACACATGGGTTGCGCCATTTTCAACTGCCAGTTTTAAATCATTTAAGGCTTGTTCCAGCGTCTGTTCAGGCAGTCCATGCATCAAATCGACATTGACGCGTTCAAAGCCTGCTTCACGGGCCAAATGAATGGCATTGATCGCATCATCATTACTATGGATACGCCCCAATTTTTTCAGGTGTTCGGTATTAAAACTCTGTACACCAATCGAAAGGCGGTTGATCCCGGCCGCTAAATATCCCGCAAAGGGATCATGCTCCACTGTTCCCGGATTGGCTTCCAAGGTAATTTCACAGCCATCTTCAAAAGCAATCAGGGCTTTTAACTGGCTAAATAACCACGCATAACCTTTGGCAGAAATCAGTGACGGCGTGCCTCCACCAATAAATACGCTATGAATCTGACGCCCTTGGGCAAAGTCAAGCTGGGTTTTAAAGTCTTCGACCAAAGCCTGTAAATATTCCTGTTCCAAATCTAAAGACAGCTTGCCATCCGGTACCGCATGCGAGTTAAAGTCACAATATGGACACTTGCGCACGCACCATGGCATATGAATGTATAAAGATAAAGGAACCAATGCAGGATTTAATTCAGCCAAGGAACAAGCTCGAAATGGGTAAAGGAAGATGCATATTTTAACATGACTGCATCAGGACACTGATAAAATCTCACAATGAATATCAGTACACTAGAAAAACTACAAAAGAATTAAATTGTTAGAATGATGAAAATATCTGCTCAGTTATTGTTGCTCATGCCCCTAACCTTGGGGATTGGTATCGCCATGACCTTTCAGACTGCAATCAACAGCCAGTTAAGAGAATATTTAAATTCCCCCTTACAAGCTGCCCTTTTATCTTTTCTGATTGGTACAATACTGCTTGCCATATTGGTGTTTTTTCAGCCGGTAGAAAAACCGGAATTCGCAACTTTTGTGCAACTGCCATGGTATTTATGGTTGGGCGGATTTCTGGGTGTTTATGCCATTAGTCTCAGTATTTATGCCGCTCCCAAACTCGGTTTTTTAACCTTGTCCGGTTTAATTATTTTTGGTCAACTGGTCACTTCAATGGTTTTGGATCATTTTGGTTTACTCGGAACAGAAAAAGCACCCATCAATTGGCAACGCCTGTTAGGTGGCGTGGTGATTTTTATTGGTGTGCTTCTCACTTTACAACGCTAACACCTCATTATTCTAAGCACATGATGAGTATTTTTTGTGTCTAATGCCTCGTCGGTTACTACGACCCGTTATGAATTAAAACAACTCTTTCATTTGATGATTCCGATTTTGGTCACTCAATTTTCCCAAGCCGGTCTGGGACTGATTGATACCATTATGGCGGGACATCTTTCTCCGGTTGATCTTGCCGCGATTGCTGTCGGGGTAGGCTTGTGGATTCCTGTCATGCTGCTGTTCAGTGGCATCATGATTGCCACCACACCTTTGGTTGCTGAAGCCAACGGTGCACGTACGCCCGAAAAAATTGCCACTATTGCACGGCAATCGCTGTGGATTGCATTGCTTCTGGGCATCATCGCTGCGCTGATTTTACAAATCATGCCGTTCTTGCTACCTGTATTGGGTGTACCTGAAGTCTTGCTGCCCAAAGCCAGTTTATTCCTGCATGCTATTGGCCTGGGTATGCCCGCCGTAACCATGTTTGCAGCGCTACGTGGCTATTCGGAAGCGTTGGGTCATCCACGCCCTGTGACAGCTATTAGCCTGATCGCATTAATCATTCTTGTTCCGCTTAACTTTATTTTTATGTATGGCTTGGGGCCGATTCCTGAATTAGGTTCAGCAGGTTGTGGCTTTGCCACCTCTATTTTGCAATGGCTGATGTTTATCGCTTTGGCCATCTATGTTTTTAAAGGTAAAGCCTATGCTAAAACCCAGCCCTTTGCCGCATTTGAAAAAATCAATCCTTACTGGATCAAGCGCATTTTAAAACTCGGTTTTCCGATTGGTTTGGCCATCTTTTTTGAAGTGAGCCTGTTCAGCACGGCTGCGATTGTACTTAGTCCTTTGGGCGCAACCTTGGTGGCAGCCCATCAGATTGCCATATCCGTGACCTCGCAGTTATTTATGATTCCGATGTCCTTGGCGATTGCACTGACCATTCGTGTAGGTACTTATTATGGGGAAAAAAACTGGCAGACGATGTATAAGGTGCAATATCTGGGTTTGGCCACCGGCACTGTGTTTGCCATCGCCACCATGGCGCTGATCTGGGTGTTCCGACCGGAAATTGTGGCCATTTACACTTCGGATTATGACGTGAGTCAAGTGGCCATGTATTTGCTATTATTTGCCATAGCCTATCAGCTAATGGATGCCTGGCAGGTCAGTGCAGCCGGTTGCCTGCGTGGCATGCAGGACACCAAAGGCCCAATGTGGATTACCATGATTGCCTATTGGGTGATTGCCTTCCCGGTCGGCATTTATCTGGCACGCTTTACCGAGATGCAGGCTGCTGGGGTCTGGGTGGGCTTGATTGTCGGTTTAACTGTGGCCTGTGTCTTGTTATTGACTCGTTTATATATGAACAATAAACGTTTAGTGCAGCGGGTTTAATTCACACACCAACAATTTACTCATAAAAAAGCGAAGTTTTGACTTCGCTTTTTTAAGGTCTTCACTTTTTGGTTAAATTCTTATTGCTGTGCAGCCATTGCATCTTTTAAGCCTTGGTCACTCGAACACAAAAATGCGCATCATCTTTGCCTGTTAAATAACGATAAATTTTCATCACATATCATATGTATTAAACCCAGGCATTATTCTAATTTGCTTCAAGTGTACTGCGGGATAAGAAAATCTACCGCAACTCTCTCAAAATAGCTAAAAATTCAAATAAAAATTAAGTACAAACAAAACCTTAACAATTTAAATTAGGCAGTTCGCCATTTGTCGCCTATGATCAGAGACATATCATTGATGATGATTTTCGAGGAATCTCGCATGGCAAAAACGGCTAGCACACCCGGTCGTCGCTTTATGAAACTTGCCAGTATGACGGCAAGTATTGCAACCAAAACAGTCTCAAATTCCATTAAAAATTTTAATGCCGATGAAGAACAAAAAAATGCTTCGCGCAGTAAACTTTTTCAAGATATCGGTTTGCAGATTGCCGATACGCTTGGTGAAATGAAAGGTGCGGTCATGAAAGTGGGGCAAATTGCCTCGCAATATAAAGATATCTTTCCACCCGAAGTGGCACGTGCCATCAGCAAGTTACAACGCCAAGCACCTGCCATGCCTTATGCCGAAATTAAGGCTCAGGTCGAAAAAGAACTGGGTAAACCCATTCTGCAAATCTTTAAAAGTTTTGATGAACAGCCTTTTGCTGCGGCCTCGATTGGCCAAGTGCATAAAGCCATTTTACCGAATGGTCAGCAAGTCGTGGTCAAAGTGCAATATCCGGGTGTGGACGAGGCCTGCGAAAGCGACCTGAAACAGGTACGCTTGGCCCTGCGTTTAATGGGTGTGCTTAAAATTGACCGTAAATTGCAGGATCGACTGTTTAATGAAATTCAGGAAAGTCTGGATAACGAGCTAAATTACCAGGTCGAAGCACAAAATCTGCAAGTTGCACGTACCTTCCATGAAACTTTAGACAGCAAGATTATTATTCCCCAAGTCTATTCAGACTATTCCTCACGCCATATTTTAACCTTAAGCATGGAACAGGGCGAAAGCATGGAAACCGCCAGTACCTGGTCTCAAGACACCCGTAATGAACTGGGACGCCGTTTGTTCCGTGCTATTGGTCAGGAAATTTTCTATCTGAAACGTTTCCACTGTGACCCGCATCCAGGTAACTTTGCCTTCCGTGAAGATGGTACGGTGATTATTTACGACTACGGCGGTGTCAAAACCCTTTCTACCGAAATTGTCTCGAATTTCAAGACCCTGATCAATGCAGCCCGTGAAGGTAATATTGCCGAAATGGAACAAAAGCTGGATGACCTGCATTCCCTCACCACGCAAGGCAAGTTCCCTGAAGACCTCTATCGCCAGTGGCTGGAAGTGCTAATGCGTCCGCTCACTACGCATTACGATTTTGCCAAAAACTCTGCCCATCATGATGGTGTCGAGCTGCTCAAACCGTCATTAAAATATTGGGATGTGTTTAAGCCTTCACCGGATACCTTGATGGTCAACCGCACAGTTTCCGGACATTACTGGAACTTAATTCATTTAAAAGTGAATGATAACCTGAATGATTTGTTTGAGGAGCTGGTGCCGCCTCGCGTCTAATGACCAACCATAAACCCGGTTAACAAATTGTCACCGGGTTTTATTTGAATATTTAATTGTTATGTTATAACATTTCTTTAAATTTAAAATATGCGATGGAGAAATGTATGCGTCCAGATATCCACCCAGACTATCAACCCGTGCTGTTCCACGACACCAATGCAGATGTCTATTTTGTAATTGGCAGCACATTAAAACCAACCCAGACCCGTGAATATGAAGGCCAGACTTATCCTTATGTCACTCTGGATATTTCCAGTGCCTCTCATCCGTTTTATACCGGTGAGCAGCGTCAAACCAGCAATGAAGGTCGTGTGGCAAGTTTCAATAAACGTTTCGCGCGTTTCAAACGCTCACATTAACTTCATATTATTTTAAGATTTCAACGCTAATCTTAAGACTTGCAAAGCCCAAGCACTCTCCTCCAGCTTGGGCTTCTTTTTATCTTTATAATTGATCTTCAGGTTTTATCTGCTGTGTAGCAACCACTGAAACAGATAAAAACCCATAGCCAAAACAATCACCCCAGTGATCACACTGGAAATGACATAACCCAAAGCCAAGGCGATTTGGCCATGCTTTAATAACTGGAAGGTCTCCAGACCAAAACTGGAAAAGGTGGTAAAGCCGCCTAAAATACCGACCATCAAAAACAGGCGTGCTTCATTTTGCAAAACAGGAAATTTTTGGCTATAGGCAAAGAAAATACCGGCAAGCAGACAGCCACAAATATTGATCCACCATGTTGTCCACGGAAATCCACTGCTCGGTTTAAATAGAAATACCCCTGCCCCATAACGAAAACTTGCGCCAACCGCTCCCCCTAAAGCTACCAGTAGCCAATTCATATTTGTTCCAGTTTTGTCGAGTCAAAGATCAAGATTGTATAAATGCTTTATTCACTATAGCGCACAAATGAGCTGAAATAGTAATGAAATGCCGCAGTAAAAATTGTTATAGTCACGTGGTTTTTAAACTTTTTTCTATGAATTGAGGAAATTATGGCTCAGGATTTATTGGCACAGCTTCAAGCAGGTGAAATCAAATTTGCAGACGTGATTGCGTACATTGATGCCCGTTATCAGCATACCCCGACAGCATTTCAAAACGGCAAACAGGCCAATGCTGCAACCGAAAACCAAGGCAGTGCCAAAGTATTTTCTTTTGCCCAACTCAATGGTCTAGATCAGGCACAAACGCTCAGTTTATTTGCTGAACATTATGCAGCGGTATTAGCGACCCCTGAAGCCACAGACCACCAGAACATTCGCCAGTTTATGCAAAATGGCTGGGATGGCATTCAGTTTGATGGTCAGGCATTAACAGCGAAATAAGTTATTTATATAGGTCTTAGAATATAAAAAGCCCGCTTTAATAAAGCGGACTTTTTTTTACTCTATTGATCACCCGAAATCTTATTAAAACAAGCTTCAGATACGCGAATGTGGCAGGGATGCCACATGTTGCCCATCCTTGCGCTGCATTTTAAAGCAGTGCTTAAAATTGGCTCAGGATGTTGTGTGTGGACAACTAAGGCTTTTGCCTACTTTTGGCCTGTCAAAAGTAGGATTAAAGCCTACGCAAAGTACTTTTGACTTTTAAAGAAAAACAAGGCTGTGCCAACAGTAAGCTTCACACAAATACTAAATCATTAAATCAAGACACCCGAACCCGACAACGCCACTCATCAACCGGATTCTGTTCCCATGATCGGCCATGTTTCACGTGAATCCATTCTTCACCGGGTTGCAGTGCAGTAAATATAAACTGTTTTTGTCCACCCATACCCACCATCGGCGGCTGGCTTTTCCCTTGATCTTGCTGATAAATTTCCTCAACTTTTAAAATATTTTGCGGCTGGGCCACTTGCCAGATATAGCCTGTAGTCGGATTCTCCGGCAAGGTGAGTTCCAGAGTTTGTCCGACATTCATTTCCAGCAAAGTCGGACATTGCTGCTCCAAGGAATAAACATGGGTTTTGCCATCAATCGTTGGACTCATGCTACTACACCCCACCACGCTAACCCCCAGTGCTGCCGCAAAACATAGCGCTAAAGCTTTCATTAGCCTACTCTTTTCCCATTTTATTAAACTTATTACTGGCTAGATGCCAGATTAACCTTTGACCCGTTCAATCCATTCAATGGAACTAACACGGAATAATTCACACGCACCATCCCCTGTATCTGTCGGAACTAAAGATGAAGTCCAAACCAGATTCTTGTCTTTAATTTCTACCAGCTCGCCTTTTAGCCGCACCAAATCTCCACGTTTTACATTTTTAATCTGCTTGGCAATTTTCGGGTTTGCCGGAATGATGTGCATATTCGACACCATCTGCATGGCTTGCTCTTTCGGCACCGGTAAACGGTCAATCTTCCAGTTCAGGTAACGGTCATACTGATTGACCGATATATGTCGTGCAATCTCAGGCTCGGCAAACAACCCCCAGCTCACAGCATAATCAATGGGCGAAAACTTGGCTTGTTCATCGCTGGTATAAATTTTCGAACCCAAAATACGAAAATCCCCTTTAAAGGACTGCAATTTTTTAATCGACTGATCTTTAGATACCGGAGCCAGACCTTTGGAAATATTATGATCGACAGAGGCACTCGCACTCACCTGCAACATACTGGCTGCAAGTAAAGTACTAAATAATATTGCTCTGATCATCTGTATGCCCCTAACAAATTTCTTGATTTCTAACTTAATCTTAAATCAGTAAACTTAAATAACCATATGGACTTGGTAACAATATAGATATATTCAGTCACTTTTTTGTCTTATTCCTCAACCCGACTTTTGGTTAAAATAAAACGATATAAAGCAAGAAAAATTAAGTGATCAATGATTTATAAATTTTACCAACAACATATTTTTCCGCATTTACTCAATCAAGTCATGCAAACACCCAGCCTGATGGATCAGCGCCGCGAACTGCTGTTACCTATTGCCGGCGAAGTACTCGAAATTGGCTTTGGTACCGGGGTTAATCTGCCTTTTTATCAAAATATTGATACGCTCTACGCTCTGGAACCGAATGCCGATATTTATCAGTTGGCAATCAAGCGCGTGCATGAAAGTGCCATTCATGTGCAGCACGTTCAGGCCAGTGCAGAAAAACTGCCTTTTGCCGACAATAGCATCGAGCATATAGTCAGCAGCTGGACACTCTGCAGTATTAAACATCTAGATCAGGCCCTGGCTGAATTGCATCGTGTACTCAAGCCTGCAGGAACTTTGCATCTGGTCGAACATGTGCTGTCTGACCGCCCTACGCTGCAACATCTGCAAAACCTGCTGACCCCTATTCAAAAACGCCTTGCCGATGGCTGTCATCTGAATCGCAATATTGAACAGGCTTTGCTGGATGCGCATTTCAGCTTTAAAGAAAAACATTACCTGGATGCAGCCAGCGTTCCTAGCATTGCACAGCGCATGCTGTTTGCCCGGGCGCAAAAACAATAAAATTAATTGAAGATCAATTGAAGCATTGCTTAGAAACAGCTATTCATCATCAAAATCAATGCGCACCGTTTCAAAACGTACCCGCCCTTCCCGTATGGCCTGGGCAATCGCCTGTTGCCCCTTGGTTAGACGGGCACCACCACTTTTAATGTCAATCAGCACCACCTCAATATCTTCGGGGCTGCCTTCACCATCGCGCAAGTCGGTATAGCCATCGAAAACCACATAATCGACCGGATCCCCCAGAAATTTGGCATCACTGGGTAAATATTGAAACTGGGGCATAATCGGCGCCAGCTGCTCGGCCATCTTGCCTTTTAGCACCGCACGGCTGGTATTGACACTGCGTTTTTGTGCATGGGTCAAAGCCTGTTGATGCTCCAGTTCCAGTTCTGCAATGTATTGTTCATACTCTGCCTTAATACGTCCATTACGGGTATTGCTTAAAATGATGGTGGTTAACACCACGCCTATACACGCCCCAATCAGCATTGCCATCCAAATGGACATTATTTTTCCCTAATTGCAAAAATTACCGCCGTATATGCCTTAAGACTTTTGTCCCGAGTCATATTCACTGCATCAAACAATGATATGCTAGGACTGAGCAGAATAAAATCGTCAGGGTCATGAAAACTATCTTAATTGCCAATCAAAAAGGTGGATGCGGGAAAACCGTTACTGCAATTAATCTGGCTGCCGCTTTGGCACAAAAGGGATATAAAGTCGCACTTGCCGATGCCGATAATCAAAAATCTGCCTTGCAGTGGCTGAAACAACGTCCGGAAAATGCTGCTCCAATTCAAAGTCTGGACTGGCGTCAGGAAAAATCGATTGGGGATGTGCCTAAAAATATCGAATATCTGATTATTGATGCCCCGGGTGCCCTCACTGGTGAACATGCCGAACAATTGGTAAGTGAAGCACACGCCATTATTACCCCATTGCAGCCCTCTTTTTTTGATACCGAAAGTACCCGCCGTTTTCTTAAGCATTTACAGGATATTAAGCGTATCCGCAAAGGTAAGGTACAGATTTTACTGTTGGCCAACCGGGTAAAAGCAAATAGTGCCAGCTCCAAAGATATACAGGATTTTTTCCAAAAAATTGAACAGCAACCCGTGGCCTGGATTTCCGAGCGCACCGCCTATGCTCAACTAGCCATGCATGGACTGAGTATTTTTGATAAAACGCAAAAAAATTATCTGGCCATGCAAGATCAGTGGCAACCGCTGTTAAATGCCATTATCGATGATCCTAGTGCCTGGTTTTAATGCCATCAAGAGGATGCAACGAGGAAGTCTGAATTTAAGCGCGCAATAAATATTCATCACAACTTACCCAGCTCTCGTTCTCGGGAGCTTTTTTTTCGGTTAAGATGAACTCCGAACTTAGGAAGTAGTCAGTGAAATCAGTGCAACATTACGCGCCCACATTACAAAAAGTTTTATTATTCGGACTCTTTTTCATCCTGATGTATTTGAGCTTTAATGTACTCAAATATTTTATTGTCCCTGTAGTTTGGGCAGCAATTATTGCCTATGTCACCTGGCCGCTGTATCAGTCGGTATTACGCATGTGCGGACAGCGTCCTACCCTAAGCGCCACAGTGATGATTCTTTCTGTGGTTCTGGTACTGGGTTTACCGATTATCTTTGCTATTTTTATGTTGCAGCATGAAGGACGAAACCTGTATTACGAATTACAGAAACAGGTCTTTTCCGGTCACCTGAACGTGCCGGACTTTATTCGGCAGTTACCTTTTATTGGCAAAGAAATTTCCCGAACTTTAAGGGAAATTAATCAGGATCCGAACAGCACCATTCAGTCAGTTTCCTTATGGATTCAGGGTCATTTAAATTATGGTAAAGCAGTACTGAACGAAGTCAGTAGAAACATGATCAAGCTCTGCTTTGCCGTGATGTCGTTATTTTTCTTCTACCGTGATGGTCACACCATTTTAAGTCAGGTCAGCAAAGCCCTGGAAATGGTCATTGGTCCGCGTATTCATCATTATTTAGAGACCATTTCTGAAACCACACGTGCCGTGGTCTATGGTGTAGGACTGACTGCCATTGCCCAATCGTTTCTGGCGGGCATCAGCTATTTTGTGGCCGGTGTGCCTAATCCGATGGTACTGACCATTATCACCTTCCTGTTGGCACTGATTCCTTTTGGACCTCCGGTTGCCTATACCTCCGTTTCGCTGTGGTTATTTTCTCAGGGACAAACCGTTGAGGCGATTGGGGTTATGGCATGGGGCGTGTGTATTGTCAGTACCGCCGATAACGTGATCCGTCCATTGGTGATTTCCGGAGCTACTCAAATTCCGTTCTTGCTGATCATGTTTGGGGTACTAGGTGGTCTGGCCAGCTTTGGCATGGTGGGATTATTTGTCGGCCCAGTTATTTTGGCAGTATTACTGGCAATCTGGCGTGAATGGCTGCATGAAAGCAATGAAACTGAAGGTTTAATGATGCCTAAAGCCACCCTTGCCCATGATATTGATGATGAAACGCGCCACCCTAATTAAGCTGGCAAGCCCAAGTTAAGAAACTTATACATTCCACTACTTAAAGCAGGTGGTCTTGCATCTTTTACTTTGCTTCAATGATGCCAATTATAAAAAAGATCAGGATGCTTTGAGTCATGAAAATACGATTTAAACACGCTGCACTTGCCATACTGGGTGCAATGTTTCTGGCCGGTTGTGCCGGTACCCAGCCCCTAGACGAACATAAAGGTCAACGCGTAACGGTCAATGCGGTCACAGCCCAAGGCGTAGGTGAGACTATCGGAACGGTAGAATTGCTCGATAGTCCGGATGGCCTGGTTCTCAATACCCATTTACGTAATCTGCCACCCGGTCCTCACGGCTTTCATATTCATGAAAAAGGTTTCTGCGGCCCGGCAGAAAAAGATGGAAAAATGGGCGCAGCCATTGCCGCCGGCGGTCATTTCAACCCCAATCATGCGCCACATCATGGTACGCCACTCACTGGCCATCTGGGAGATTTACCCCTGCTCACTGTTGATGCTACAGGCAAATCCACCGAGCAGCTGGTTGCACCACGTTTAAAACTGGCTGATGTTCAAGGTTTGGCAATTATGATCCATGCCGGTGGTGACAACTATGCCGATCAACCTAAACCTTTAGGCGGTGGCGGAGACCGGATTGCCTGTGGTGTGATTCAATAAATTGCCCACAAAACCATACAATGAAAAAGCAGGCTGAATGTCTGCTTTTTTCGTCATAGCCTTAAAAATAAAAGATTAAATAAAACTACGCTAACGATCATAAATTGACACAGCAGCCAAAAAAGCTCAGGCTATATCTATACAAAAAATTGATCTTTAGAACATCGTGAATAGCCTGAAAGATTTACTGCAACGCTTTAAATCCAATTCCATATTAATCTATTGTCTGCAAATTTTTATTGTCCTTAGCGGAACCACTCTAGGCCTGCTGTTTTTAGGCTATGAAGCCTTAATTGTTCCAGTAACTTTAGGTGCCATTGCCACTGCCCTGACCGACTTTGATGACCGGCTAAGTATTCGTCTACGTAATCTGGTCTATGTCTGTATCCTGTTTTTTGGCGTCAGCAGTATTCTTGAATTTCTCTATCCTCATAAACTGCTTTTTATTCTGTACTTATCCCTCTCAAGTGCCGCTTTTATTTTAATGGGCGCATTGGGGCAGCGTTATGCCACCATTTCTTTTGGCACTATTTTACTGTCCATTTACACCATGTTTGGACTGGGGGAATACAGCGAATGGTATCAACAACCGAGCTATTTTGTACTGGGTGCGCTGTGGTATGGTCTGACTTCAATCATCTTTTATTTGCTCAAACCTACACAAGCTGTACAAGACAATTTGGCTGCCAATTTCAATGCCATTGCCGCCTTACTGTTGGCCAAAGCCCGTCTGTTCGATCCAGACAATACCGATAATATTGAACCGCTGCTGTATGAGCTTTCCTTAAAAAACAGTGAAGTGGTACAAAGCCTGAATACCACCAAGGCTTCCTTACTCACCCGTTTAAAAGCCTCGCGTGCCAATAAAAATACCATTTACTGGCTGAATCTGTATTTTCTGGCTCAAGACATTCATGAACAGGCCACCTCAAATTACCTGCATTATGAAAAGATTCATCAAAACTTTAGCCGCACCGACCTGATTTTCCGGATTCAAAAGAATGTCAAACTGCATGCGCTTTCCTGTCAAAAACTGGCGCACGATATTCTGAGCCATCAGCACTATCTAGCTAATCCCGACACCGATGTTGCCATAGCCAATCTGGACAGTTCGATTCAATTATGGATTGAGGACAATCCGCATAATCTGGAAGTGAAAAACCTGCTGCTGATTTTGCGCAATCTGAAAAAAATTCAGGAACAATTTATTAACTTAAGTCATGAGCAAAACAATTACCGACAAAACTATCTGCAACATCAGGAAAATTTAAACCTGCTGGATGATGATATTCACGATGTGCAGGATTTATGGCTCAAGCTGAAACAGCATCTGACCCCGAACTCTGCCCTGTTCCGGCATGCTGTACGGATCGCCTTTGTATTTGCCATTGGCTATGCCATCTCATTAATGCCATTCGCTAAAAATGGCTACTGGATTTTACTCACCAGTTTATTTGTCTGCCAGATCAGTTATTTCGCTACTAAAAGCCGTTTAAAACTGCGTACTTTAGGCACCATTTTAGGCGTTATTTTGGGCATTCCAGTTTTATATTTTGTTCCGAGTATTGAAGGACAATTGGTTCTGACCATTATTTCTGGCGTGTATTTTTTCTATCTACGCTCCAAAAAATATGCCATGGCAACACTGATGGCAACCTTAATGGTTCTGCTGATTTTCAATTTAAAAGGTGCAGGTTATGCCATTATTTTACCGCGCATTGTCGATACCCTTTTAGGCTGCTTAATTGCATGGTTTGCGGTCAGTTTTATCTGGCCAGACTGGAACTTCCGTAATATTTCCAGCACCATCAAAAAAAGTAACCAAGCGACACTGGAGTATTTTGATGCAGTGGTGAAGCAATACCAATTCGGTAAAAATAACAGTCTGGATTACCGTCAGGCACGTCGCACCGCGCACAACGCGCAAATTGAACTGTCGAGCATGATTTCCAGTTTAAGTACTGAACCTAATCCTGACCAAGCGCTAATTCATTCTGCCTTTCGTTATCTGGTGTATAGCCACAGTCAGCTCAGTTATGTTTCTGCTTTGGGGAGTCACCGCGAACAGGTTCAGGATGCACAAGTACTGGATTTAATGTTGTGGTGTAAAGACACGTTATTTGCCGTGCTGTTACAGCAACAGCCTTTAGATACAGACAAAATTCAAGACAAGCTCAATGAAATTAAGCAGATGAGTGAGCAAGAAAACCTGTCTGAAGATTTATTACTGGTTTTAAAGCAAATCAGTTTATTACTGGAAACACTGCCTGAATTGTTAAAGTTAAGAACTGAATTATGGGCTCAGGAAATAAAATAATCCGAGCTAAATGCTTGGTTATAAGTATTTGATATATTTTAAAATAAATCAAATTTTGATTCACCCCTGCGGCAATATTAAGTACACTCAGGGGTTCATTCTCATTGATTTAAGCATGACCATGAATATCCAAACTTTACGTATTGTCGGTCTTTTAGAAGGTATTTCCTTTCTGTTGCTTCTTTTCATCGCGATGCCGATGAAATATATGCTGGATAATCCAATTTTGGTGAAATACGTCGGTATGGGGCACGGCGTACTGTTTATTCTGTTTTTGATTGTCTTGTTTACGGTATGTGAAAAACAGAAATGGTCGATTTATATGTTTATTCTGGGTTTAATCGCATCCATTTTACCGTTTGGCACTTTTGTTTTTGATCGCAAATTAAAGAACTTTGAACAGCCAATCGCTGAATCTGAGGTATAGTTTCTGATTAAAAGGTTATTCCTTCATCCGTTGGGCAATATATTTCTCATCTCTAACTTGAAGAAATACTGATTTCAAACCGGTATATCCCCCTCCTTTCAGGAGATGAGCAGCACTGCTGCGCAAGGGAGAGGTAAAATTATGATTAACATCATCCCTTGCGGAATATATTTCTCATCTCCCACAGGCAGAAGGCGCTTTTCCTAAAACTGCCCCTGCTTCACCCGTTCTCTTAAAATCTGCTTGAGCATTGCTCGTGGGAAACTAAACCACAGCGCAATTAAAATAAAACACGCCACCGCATAGGCCCAAAGATGGTATTGCTCATACATCACCCGAACCAGTTCAATAATAATAAAGAAGCTGAACATCAACAGCATCGACACGGCGGCTGCCACTGTACCTTTGGAAACTTCCGATGACATCAGTGCAAAACGGTACAGCACCGAAAAGCTGATGCCTTCACCAAAGCTGATTAAAGTCATGCCTGCAATTAGGCACCAGATCAGATAATCCTGCCAGATCACCCCAGCCAGTACAATCACCGTTCCGAGTAACATAATCGGCAAGCCAATCAATACCGATTTGCCCAAAGCTAGTTTGTCGATAATTTTAATCAGCACGATATTGCCGAGGATTAATCCACCCAATACCGGAAACTGTGCCAGGCCATATTGCATGCTGCTAAAGCCCAGCTCTTCCACCAGCATGACGGGTGACAGTGCAATCCATAGCATCAGCGGCATACTGACCATCGGCAAGGCCAAAGTCATGGCTAAAAAACGTTTGTTTTTATAGACCTGTTTAAAGTCATCCAGAATATAACTGAGCGGCTGTTTTGGGATGCTGACCTTTGTATCCGGCATTTTAGCCTTTAAACCAAACCAGCTTAAAAAGGCCAAAAATGCAATCCCCACAAAACCCCAATGCCAAGAGATATGATCAATCAGAAATGCACCGACCACAGGGCCGAGTAATGGCGCAAGCAATGAAATATTCGCCATCAATGCCATGACTTTAATCGCGTCGCGTTCTTCAAAGGTTTCCTGAATAGCCGCATAACCGACGGCAGAAATGACGGTGAGACCAATCCCCTGTAAAAAGCGCAGTGCCAAAAAGCTTTCAATATTTCTCGTCAGTAAAATCAGCAAGCAGCACAGTACAAAGAACAGTACGCCTGCAAGCAGCACTTTTTTACGTCCCAAACGGTCGGACAATGGGCCGAGCAACCATGCTACACATGCCCCACCCAGCAGGTAAAACGACATGGAAGATGGCGCCCACGAACTGCTGACGCCAAAGTCTTTGGTAATGGCGAGCATGGCCGGCTGGACCAAGTCGTTGCCAATATAAACGGAAAACTCAAACAGCACCAAGGCCAATGGAAACATCAGCGTGGCACGGTTTAAGGTGGCGGTTTGAACGTTTTGCATTGTTTTTCTACATATATTTTAAGCTTGTAGGGGGCTACACACTATTTTTAGGGAGAGAAGCGTCAGCCCAATGCCAAGCATTGAGTGTTTAAATTAAAGTTTGGGAAATGCACTTGCTTATAAGTGACTTAGAACACCATATTCACGAGGTGTTTAAATAAAAAAATTCGTGAGAATAGCTGATCTCAAACAAATACACCTACTTGGTTGAGTAGGTGTAGTTTAACAGTGTTCGTTTATTATGTAATGTGAAAATCACCAGAATGATGATTTATCTTTACAGCAACCAATCTAAATTTTTTAAAAACTATAATCATCTATTTCATATCTGTTAATTATTTTTTCAATTTTTAATTGCCTTTGTTCAACTTCATTTACAAATGAGTTTAAAAAAATTAATGTATTATAAAATTTATTTTTTAGATTAATTGCATTAATTTTTCTATATCCTTTATCCCGTAGTTCTTTTTCTAAATCTTTGCTATTTGTCGAAGATAATACTGTATTATCAGAGACACTGTCAAAATAATCAGTATATACTCCATTTTGTTCTACTACTACCTGACCAGTAGAATCAGCTAACCTTCTATTAGAGATAGTTATTTGCAAACCATCTACATATTTAAAATTTTTAACTATATCAGTTTCAGTTATTCTGCTTAACCTATTCAGTAATTCACATTTAAAATATTCATGTATATTCTCATCAAACACAATTTTCAATTGACTAATACTAGGGTCTATCAGAATATAACTTCTATCAATAAATTTTTTACTCTTTATATTATCAATATCCTTCAAAAAAACTCTTTTAAGAAATTTTAAGTTATAATTATATTCATCGATTAAATTTAAAAATATGCAAACTTTTTCATATTTAGAATAGTTATTATATATATCTTCATATAAATCTTTTGCATCTCCGTGATCGCGAATAAATTCAGCTGCAAAATACTCAGGTATACTTTTGTGAATAAATGCATACAGATAACCTTCTTTAACTATAAAGCATAATACGCTTGTAAGATCAAATATCAGCTGATCTACATTACATTTTAAATCATTTATTGTTATAGCTTTATCAACTAACCTTCGAAAAATATGTTCATCAAAAGCAAATACTTGCTGCTTGCAACACATAAATGAAATCAATTGTAGAACTTTTTTTAATGCTAGATTATCTAATTTTGTAGCTCTTTCCCTCTTGAAATCAACTTTAGTATTATCATGTTTTCTTAATACTAAATCGAACAATCTATCATAAAAATCTTTAACATGTTCTGGAACAATTTGCTCTTGCTTATAAATAAAAACAAATAAATTAACCATTAAAGGTGTTATTAAAGCTTCTTTTACAGCAATATTTGATTTTTCAATTCCATCAATAACTGCTTTTTGCATTTTATCTGACTTAATTAATGCCATAATAATATTTTTTTGAGCACTGAAATCTAGTTTTTGTATTTGAAAATTTTGGAATAATGCACATGACTCAACAACATGTTCAGGTCTGCTTGAGACTATAAAATTAAGTTTAGGGTATTTATGTACTAGGGATTCGAAACCTTTAATAATTTTAGGCATATCCTCAATATATATTTCATCAAATCCATCAAAAAATAATGTAACCAGACCCGAAGATAAAATATATTCAATTATTTTTGGACTTTTCACCTGTAACCATTCTTCAAAAATTTTTTTTATTACAATATCTAAGTTCTGTCCTTTTTCTAAATATCTTAATTCAAAAAAAAGGGGAATCTTATTATGATCTAGAACCTCACTAATTGCTAAGTGCCTCATTAAAACAGATTTTCCCTGCCCTACAATTCCTGAAATTAAAATTTTTCTGTGAGCCTTAATATCACTCAATCCACTAACTTTGAAAATATTTTTATCTTTCACATTAGCTAAATGAGGTGCAACAAAAAACTCATATAAACTAACTGTCTCTTCAAATTCATTGATAGTTCTTACATATTGTAATTTCGCGATTTTATCTAAATAATTTTTCTTTGCAGAATTAAATCTATAGATATCAGTAAAAAAATTCGAAGTATTAACTACCCCATTAAGTAGTTTATCGATAAGATTATCTGACACATTTGTTAAGCTTTCTAATTCCATTTTTATCCCCAAACGCAAAAAAGCGCATCAATCGATACGCTTTTTATGCAGCATTACAGCTTACTTTTCAACCATAATTCAAAGATTTATTAAGAGCATTTGGCTTTTTGAAAAGCCTTGGTATTTTTGCTGCGCATACATTGATACGACTTCTCTGTATCAATCTTCTTCCAGTCACCATCCACCAATTTAAAACTATATATCGTACGCATCGAACGAACCGAATCATCTTTTAATCCAGTTTCAGTCACTTTGACCTGTGCAGCAGTCGGAGACTCTACACTATTAAAAAATTGACGAATCTCAACTGTTGCCGAGTCCTTACGCAAATCAGGTCTTTCTTTCAAGACTTGCTGCAAAGGCGTATCAGACGAACCAATATTCACTTTAGAAGCCAATTTTTTTGTCGTTGCACAACCCGTCGTGATTAAGCCCAAACAAAGTATAGAGGTAGAAAGTAAACGTAACATTGGGAAATCTCCCCCATAAAAAAAAGACATTGCATCTATGATGCCATGCCTTTTTTTCTGACTCGATAACAGTTATGTAGTCATCGGCAAAAAGTTCTTATAGTTCTTAGGCTTTAACTTATTTACGATGGACGACCACTAATTAAGTATTGATCACCTTGCTCGGTAAAGTTAAAAATATAATGTACCGTTTCACTATTATTCAGCATCATTTCTGCTTGGCAGGTTAATGTACTACCTGATTCAGTTTCTAAAGAGGTACTTTGAACTGTGACCGCTTTTAAATTCAGGGTCATGGCATATTGGCTTTGATCAAAGGCCGATTTCATTTGATTTTGTGCCCCTTTTGAATCACATGAACGCATTTCATTTTCAGTGACCACATCAGTATCGGGGTTAAACATCCTCAAAACTTCAACTCGTAAATCCGGTACCATCGCTAGAACTGTACCCACACCAACAATAATGGCAAGAATCCATCCCAATACCGAATTATCATCCTCTTTTTCTGCGGCTACAGGCTGTGCGATTGCTTGAAAATGCTCGTTTGGTGCGCCGCAATGAATACATGATGGCGCTCTTAAACTATATTCTTTTAAACAATCTGGACATTTTTGTAGACTCATAATCCCCCCATAAAAATATGTGATTATTTTTATCAATCATACAACATTTTGAATTTACTATTATTTTTTAAAATCATAAAAAAGGCACATTTTTCAATGTGCCTTTCTATAAGTAATTTTTTGATCAGGAATTAAAGATCAAATAATTTGCCCGGGTTCATAATACCGTTTGGATCGAATACCTGTTTCAAAGCTTTCATGTATTCAATTTCTTCTGCTGAACGTGAGTATTCAAGATATGGCTTTTTGGTCATACCGACACCGTGTTCCGCAGAAATTGAACCGTCATATTTTTTCACAGTATCGAATACATATTTATTCACCACCTGACATTTAGCAAAGAATTCATCTTTACTTAGATCAGCAGGTTTTAAGATATTCAGGTGCAAGTTACCGTCACCAATATGACCGAACCAGCAAATTTCAAAATCAGGGTAATTCGCTTCCACAATTGCATCAATTTCTTTAATAAATGCAGGCACGTGAGTAATCAGTACTGAAATATCATTTTTGTATGGCGTAAATGGCGCGATCGATTCAGAGATATCTTCACGTAAACGCCACAAGCTATGCACTTGATCCAGATTTTGGCTCATCACGCCATCCAGTACCCAACCCTGTTCCATGCAATGCTCGAAAATTTCCATCGCTGCATCCATAATCGGTTCATATGGCGCTTCAAACTCAAGCAACACATAGAATGGACAAGCCGTTTCAAATGGACGTTGTACATGACCATTGTCCAGCACTTTCTGCATCGCCAATTCACCAAAGAATTCGAATGCAGTTAAATCAATTTTCTTCTGGAAAGCATGCAGTACCGGCATAATCGCATCAAAATCAGGTACGCCCAATACGAGTACTTGCAAGTCATGTGGTTGGCGTTCAAGCTTGATTTCAGCTTCAGTCACCAGACCTAGCGTTCCTTCACCACCAATGAACAAATGTTGAAGCGCATAACCGGTCGCATTCTTGATCATGCCTTTGTTTAAACGCAGGATGTCGCCTTTACCGGTGACTACGGTTAAACCGAGTACCCAGTTACGGGTCATGCCGTATTTAATCACTTTAATACCACCGGCATTGGTGCCGATGTTACCGCCAATTTGTGAAGAACCTGAAGAGGCAAAATCTACCGGGTAATACATACCCTGTTCTTCAGCATAGTTTTGCAACTGTTCAGTCACTACACCGGCTTGTACACGTACCATACGGTCTGCCGGGAAGAATTCCAGAATCTGGTTCATCTTCTCCATGCTAACGACAATTTCACCATTGGCCGCAACCGCGCCCGCAGATAAACCGGTACGACCGCCAGACGGTGTAATTGCCACATTAAACTGGTTGGCAAGTTTTACAATCTGTTGCACTTGTTCCGTGCTAGATGGAAAAACGATGACCGACGGGTTCGGGTCGAAATGTTTAGTGTGGTCCCGACCCCAATTTTGCAGGCTATCCGCATCTGTTTTAATGCGGTTTTCACCCACAATAGCTGTCAATTGGGTTAATAACTCAGGTGTTAAAGCGACTGGAGCATTCATCGTTTGCAAACCTAGCAAGAAATATACAAGTGGTGGATGGTCTATAGGGCATTCATTTGTAAAAAGATTCACAAGAAAAATGTAATTTTGAACCGGGCGTGAACATAAAACCAGCAGCAGCACTGTGATCGATTTCACTGCCCGACATTATAAGGCATTTTCCACTGAAACCCTGAGGAAATAAGCATTTTGACAATCTAGCCTTAAAAATTACAGCCTTAGTTAGACCAAAATTTTTCGTTCACGGCATATGTATGGCAAAAATACCTATGGTCTCCGTCATAAAGGAAATGTATATAGACCCTTCTCGTATGTTATCATATCGCGACTAAA
Organism: Acinetobacter sp. ANC 4169; assembly: GCF_002135355.1. Classification (GTDB taxonomy): domain Bacteria; phylum Pseudomonadota; class Gammaproteobacteria; order Pseudomonadales; family Moraxellaceae; genus Acinetobacter. Next base: position 118,347 of record NZ_NEGE01000004.1, read on the forward strand.
TTTGGCCTTTGTAGCGGAGCCGTAATGAGCCAACATCTTTCACTGCCTAAAGATAAAATTCGTTTCTTGTTGTTAGAAGGCGTTCATCAAAACGCAATCGACACATTAAATGCTGCTGGATACACCAACATCGATTACCGTAAAACTGCGCTTGAGGGTGAAGCGTTGAAAGAAGCGGTAAAAGATGCCCACTTCATTGGTATTCGTTCACGTACTCAGTTAACTGACGAAGTATTTGAAGCAGCCAACAAGCTCATCGCTGTTGGCTGTTTTTGTATCGGTACTAACCAGGTGAACCTGAATGCTGCGATGATTCGCGGTATTCCAGTATTTAACGCACCATATTCAAATACACGTTCAGTGGCTGAACTGGTACTTGCTGAAGCAATTTTATTGCTTCGTGGCGTACCTGCTAAATCTGCTTCTACTCACCGTGGTGGCTGGAACAAATCTGCAGTAGGTTCATTTGAAACTCGTGGTAAAACTTTAGGTATCGTTGGTTACGGCTCAATTGGTTCGCAACTTTCAGTACTTGCTGAAAGCATGGGTATGCACGTCATTTATTATGATGCCGTGACTAAACTTCCTATGGGTAATGCACGTCAAGTAGGTTCAATGGGTGAACTTCTTGCAAATGCAGACGTTGTATCTCTACACGTTCCAGACGTTCCATCTACTCGTAACTTCTTTGGCAAAGATCAATTTGCACAAATGAAAGAAGGTTCGATCTTCATCAATGCTGCACGTGGTACTTGTGTGATCATTGAAGATCTTGCTGATGCGATCAAGTCTGGTCACATTGCAGGTGCTGCAGTTGACGTATTCCCTAAAGAACCTAAAGCCAACGGTGAAGAATTTGTTTCTCCACTTCGTGGCCTGGACAACGTGATCTTGACTCCTCACGTGGGTGGTTCAACCATGGAAGCGCAAGCGAACATCGGTTTAGAGGTTGCAGAGAAATTTGTTGCTTACTCAGATAAAGGTATGACTTTATCTGCGGTGAACTTCCCGGAAATCGCGTTGCCGTTGACTGAAGGTAAACACCGTTTACTTCACATCCATAAAAACATCCCGGGTGTATTGTCTAAAATCAACAACCTGTTTGCTGAACACGGCATCAACATCTCTGGTCAATCATTAATGACTAAAGGTGATGTGGGCTATCTTGTTATGGATGTAGATGCAACTGCATCTAAAGAAGCGCTTGATACACTTCATGAAGTTGAAGGTACAATCCGCGTTCGCGTATTGTTCTAATTCAATTTTATTAAAAAACCACAGCATTCGTGCTGTGGTTTTTTTATTTTTTAAATTTTATAGTGTGAATGTAAAAAATATCGATTCCGCGATGTCGCCATTCGCAGCTGTTCGAGGCAGACCGAGATTAAATAATTAATGTTTCTGCGAACAATTTATTTAAATATCTCAATCTGTCGAGTTCTGCGATGAGAACATTTGAAACATGTTTAAAATGTTCGTAAGGTGGCTTTGGTCTTACGAAGCAATGCTTCTCAAGACAAAACCAAAGTAACAATAAGCTAAAGATGAAATAAGTATCTCAATGCTAAGACGCCGTCGTTCCTCTATTATTTCACTCATATTCGGAAATATTTATTAAGCCTTTGCTTATCTCCCGCTATTCGAGAAATCGAAACAAATTTAGTTCATTTAATAAATGTTGAATTTAAAAAATACGCCCCATGTTCAGGCACTGCTGTTATTGCTGATTGCAATGATGAGCATGCAAAGCAGTGGCTCTTTCGCCAAGTATTTATTTGGACAATTTCCCATCCTGACTGTTTCCGCAATGCGCTTACTTCTAGGCGCATTGATCCTGGCGCTGATTTTTAAAATCTGGCAGATTAATTTCCGGCAGGTTAAATGGTCGGCCATTATCAGCTATGGCATTGCTCTGGCGGGTATGAATATGCTGTTTTACCTGTCGATTGATCGCCTTCCGCTTGGCATTGCGGTTTCTTTCGAATTTATTGGCCCGCTCAGCGTTGCGCTTTATCATGCACGGCAAAAATACGATTTTATCTGGGTTGGGCTGGCCATTCTGGGTTTAATTTTACTGTTTCCCTTTGCTCAGGCTGCCCAGTCTTTAGACCTGCTCGGGATTTTCTTTGCCCTGGCTGCCGGGGCATGTTGGGCATTGTATATTGTGGCCGGACAAAAACCTTCAGGTGTTTCAGGTAATCATACCGTGTGCTTAGGAATGTTTATTGGCATGCTAGTCTTAATGCCCATTGCACTGTTCTCGGGTATGCCTGCCCATACTTTCGAGCCAAACAGTCTGATGTACTTTATGGCTTTGGCTGTGCTCGCGAGTGCCTTGCCGTTTAGTTTAGAGATGATTGCCTTACGCAATTTAAGCGCCTTAAGTTTTGGTACTTTAATGAGTGTGGAACCTGCCATTGCGGCACTGTCGGGTTTTATATTTTTAGGCGAACAGCTGCTTTGGAATCAGTGGCTAGCATTAGTCACCATTATCACCGCATCGATTGGATGTACCTTTACCACGCAAAAAGCCAAAAACAAAACCGCAGACAAATTAAAAACCGGGTAATTTAAATTCGAACCCATCAAACCATCCTGCCTCAATGATTGATTAAATTTAAAGTTTTGAATTTAAAATTTCCCCGCAGTCAAAACTCAAAAAATCACCATTAACCGCTATACTGTGCCCACCTGAAACATGGTCTATTCAAAGGACTATCTAACTGCGTGCCTCATGCCAAACTCTCAACTTCTTGCCGTAGTCTTCATGGTTCTGTCCATGATTTCCTATCAAATCAGTGCATCGTTTGCCAAACAACTGTTCATGGTTCTCGATCCTCTCACCGTCACGATTCTACGCTTGTGTTTTGCCTCCGTCATTGTCTGCATCATGTTTCGTTCATGGCACATCTTAAAGCGTCTGTCCTTTTTAAAATGGCGTGACTTGTTGTGCTATAGCACAGCATTATGTTTGATGAATGTGCTGTTTTACATGTCACTTGGCAAGCTTCCTCAAGGTATTGCCGTCGGTCTAGAATTTATCGGGCCTTTAGGTTTGGCTTTACTGTCGATTAAACAACGTAGTGACTATATTTGGGTCGGACTGGCCATTTTAGGCATTGCCTTGATGGTGCCATGGGGACAAACGCAAAGTGAGCAATTTTCACTCATTGGTGCTGCCTGTGCACTTGGTGCAGGACTATGCTGGGCCTTTTATATTTATTTTGGACAAAAAGTCGTACATCAAAATATCGGTATGCATGCCTTAACCATTGCCATCGCCCTATCAGCTGTCAGCTTGTTACCGATCGGTCTATATCATGATGCACCGGCATTATTTGAAACCCAGTACTGGGGCAAAGCCTTGGCCATTGCAGTACTGGCAACCGCCATTCCTTATGCGCTAGATCTGCAAGCGCTTAAGTCTTTAAGCAAACTCAGTTACGGTACACTCTCCAGTCTTTCTCCTGCTCTGGCTGCACTTACCGGACTGCTTTTGCTTGGAGAAAAAATAGGAATGTTACAGTGGATTGCCCTGATGTGTGTCATGCTGGCATCGGTTGGGGTGACATTCAGATCCCGCCAAAAAGTCGGGTCTTAAAATCGCTAAATTCAAAAAGATGGTTTTTGCCATCTTTTTTATATCCTAAGCTTTGGTCAAACTGTCTTTATCTAATTTTTTATACTTTTTATATTCGGCTAAATATTTCTTGGCTAAATTGTGCTTTTGTTGATCATCCAAAATTTTCCCGGCCTGCTGGAAAAAGCCATGCTCTTCTTCTTTTAAATGATGATGTACTTTTTCAGAAAGTTTCTTGGCGATCGCCAACCAACCATGATTACTCATTTCAGTGTCGGTTAATTGCTCAAGTAACTCATCGATTTCATGGTGCTCCGCCAAGGCATGACGGGTAATGCTCAGGCCAGAATCGGTCATCATTAAAGGAATATAAAAATAACGATCCTCGGCAACTGCATGGGCAAACAGTTCATTTTTAAGCAGTTCAAATAACTCATGACGCTCTTCGGTATTCCCGGAGGTCTGGATTAATTTTTCAGAAAGTTCCCTCTGAATTTCATGACTTGCACGTAAAGCTTCGAAAATATTCATCTACATCACCCTTTTATTTGCTACAGCCGCTATAGATTAAAAAGACTGTTTATCATTATTTTGAAGACATTCTGCTTACGATCTTAAAAGCAAATGCCCCACATGTGGGTGACTAGATGAAGCAATTTGTATAAAAAAGTTTAATATCGAAAATGATTTATGAGAAAAATGTTTGATAGGCCAAACGGCAGATCAATATGCTCACCAGAATTAAAAACAGAATACGAATAAAACCGCTACCGTATTTTAAAGCCGCCCGTACACCGATTATTGAACCTGCCACATTGGCCACTGCCATCATCAAACCTAAACTGAACAGCACATGCCCTGTTGGAATAAAGAAACTTAAGGCGGCAAAATTGGTCATAAAATTGCCAATTTTAGATAAGGCAGAGGCATGTAGAAAATCGACTTTTAAATAACGAATAAAATAGAAAATAAAGAAGCTGCCGGTTCCCGGGCCAAAAACTCCATCATAGAAACCAATGATCAAACCGCCAATTCCGGCCAATATTAAGGTTTTTCTGGTCATACTTTGCTGAAAATGCACTTGACCGAACTGCTTTTTCATAAAGGTATAGATCGCAATCACAATCAGCATCACCAATACAAACGGACGCAGTACTTCTTTAGGAATCATGCTGACACAGGCAGCCCCTGCAAAAGAACTGATAAAGGCAGCGACACCAATCACCGCCAGTAACTTCCAGGCAAGTTTGACACGGCGTAAATACGACCATGCCGCTGAGGCAGTACCACAAATGGATGCCATTTTATTGGTACCGAACAGCGTTGCGGTGTTCATATGCGGAAAAGTATTCATTAAGGCCGGAATTTGAATTAACCCGCCACCTCCTACCGCTGCATCAATCGCACCTGCAAAAAATGCAAAAAACAGAAGGCTTAAGATAATTTCAATTTCCATGGATCTACTTCAACAATTACTCGAGATTTAACACGCGTTTAGGCACCAGACGATTACGCTCGGTAATTTCAGCCAGACCCAAACATTTTTCACCATCAAACACCAACACTTGGGCTTCTGCTGCATGCTCAATATTGCTTTCCATACCACGGCTAAAGTATTCAGCACGTCCTTCTGGCACTTGTACCTTGATAAAATGATCCACAGGTGCATAAGCCGGTAACAACAAAGCCTCTCGCTCCTGTTCAGTCAAACTTTCCAGATACTCAATGGTATAACTTGGGATCAGGTCGAAATGACCGGTTTTGATACGATGCAGATAGGTCAGATGACCAAATGTACCCAAGGCTTGGGCAATATCTTCACCCAATACACGAATGTATGTACCTTTAGAACAGGTCACATCAAGGGTAATACTATTTTCAGTAAAAGAGCGTAATTCGATGGCATAAATATGGATCGGACGTGCTTCCCGTTCAATTTCTATCCCTTTACGCGCCAATTCGTACAGTGGACGTCCTTCTTTTTTCAATGCCGAATACATGGGTGGCACTTGCTGAATATCGCCGACAAATTTTGCCAGAACCTGGGCAATTTTTTCTTCAGACAATGCAGGCACAGCCTGTTCCAGCAGCACGTCACCTTCGACATCTCCAGTCGTGGTGCTATGCCCCAAATGAATGGTAGTTTGGTAACGCTTGGTTGAATCGAGCAAATAATGGGAAAATTTGGTTGCCTCACCCAAACAGATTGGCAACAAACCTGAAGCCAGTGGATCCAAAGCCCCGGTATGCCCGGCCTTTTGTGCCCGATACAACCAGCGTACTTTTTGCAAGGCCGCATTTGAACTGATACCCAAAGGCTTATTCAGTAAAAATACGCCGCTGATATGACGGCGCTGAATTTTAGGTGAAGTCTTTTTCATAGTGAAAATCAAACAAGTTCAAACGGCTGCTATGTTAGCAACCGCTTGTCATTTTTTACAACTTTTCTACGTTTTATTCATTTTTTTATGGCAAATTCTTTTTCAGTTCTCTTTTTAGACCTACAAAAAACAGAAAAAGAAGGTTGCATAGGAAATGCAGAAACATCATAAATTATGGATTATTTTGGTGGTGATTCTGGTGTGTCTAGGCGTGCTGTTATTTTGGCTCGCACCGTCCCAGTCTACCGCAGAACAAACAGAGGCTGCTCAAACGGCTGATGTGCAGAATAATGCCTTAACATCATCTATGCCAGCCACTACAGATCAAAGTCGGGCTTTGGTCAGTCATAGCCAGCAAGATACAGAAGTAAACTGTCAACTACGCCTGGACAATGCCAATCGTTTAATTGTGAATGAACAGACACGCAACTGTTTTGAATATTTCATTACCGAGTATGGCGAAAAAGATCTCAAGCAAATCAAACACGATTTCAAAGCCTACATCCAGCTTAACCATAAAGAACCCGCTTTAGGGCAAATTATTGATTTGTGGAATCGCTACATGGACTACCGGGAAAAACTGGGCGATTTGCAGGCACCTAATATCGATAAGGAAGATCCTAAATATTATCAAAGCGTTTTTGCGAATATGAAAAATTTGCGTAAACAACTTTTCTCTGACTACGAAATTGAAGGCTTATTTGGTACTGAAGATAGCTATCATGAATATACCCTCAATCGCATGGCCGTTCTGGCAGACAAGAGCTTAACCGAAGCACAAAAAGCCCAAAAATTAAAAGATCTGTTTAATCAATTACCTGAAGACTGGAAAGAAAACCTCGAACAACTCAATAAACTGGAAGATTTGCGCAAACTCACCGCAGACATAAAGGCTCGTGGCGGTTCAGCGGAAGAAATTCATCAGATGCGTACCAACCTGGTAGGTCCCGAGGCCACCCAACGTTTAGAAGCGTTAGATAGTCAACGCACTGACTGGAAAGATAAGGTCAATCAATATCTGAATGAACGGGACAGCATCATGCAAAGCGGCATGAGTGATGAAGCCAAGCAACAAGCCGTGCAGAAATTACGGACTCAGCATTTTAAAAAACCAGAAGAACAACTTCGAGTAGGGACTTTTGAAACCATCCATGATCAGGGAGGAAAATTACCATATAGCGAGTAATCGCAATGTAGACCAATAAGGCGATCAGATCGATCCTCTTATTCAGTACCTGTACCAGCTAAAGTTTAAAAAATGGGGACAGGGTTAAAAATAAAAAAAGTGAGATAAACAAAATGAAATGGAACTCAAAGCGTTTAATTTGCGCAATTTTATCTGGTGCTGCAATTGCATCCAGCCAAATGGCTGTAGCGGGCAATACATCGCAAATTCAAGGAAATGCGATCACCAGCTATGCAAAAACCAAATATCCACTGGTGTTTGCTCATGGTATGGGCGGCTGGATTCGTGCAGGAACTGATGAACTGGGTGTGGATTACTGGTATCAAATCTTGCCAGATTTGGCTCGTAATGGAGCAAATGTCTGGGCAACTCGTGTTTCACCCTTTAACGCATCAGAAGTTCGCGGTGAACAACTGCTACAACAAGTAGATGAGATTCTGGCCTTAACCGGTGCGCAGAAAGTCAACTTATTAGGACATAGTCATGGCGGTCACAGTATTGCCTATGTTTCAAATGTGGCTCCACAGAAGGTAGCTTCAGCTACGGCTATCTCTAGCCCGCTGAAAGGTTCTAAAGTCGCAGATTTGATTATTTCTGCTGAAGGAACCAAGCTAGAAGGACCTTTAGTCAATGTCGTAAATTTTGCTTCTAAAATGCTGGTTTGGGCACAAGGACTCGATCCAAACTCCTTCCCGCATGACTCATTAAGTGCGGGTAAGAGTTTAAGTCTGGCAGGCTCTGCAGCATTCCAGGCCAAATATCCTCTAGGAATGCCAAAAACCGCATGCGGTGAAGGGGCTGCCACTGAAAAAGGCATTTATTTTTATTCCTTCTCGGGTGTAGGAACCGTGACCAATACAAAAGACCCAGACATGCTCTTGGGTGTAACGGCACTGCTTACTGATCTTAAGGGTGACAATGACGGTCTGGTTTCTCGCTGTAGTGCTAAATATGGTAAAACCATTCGCGATAACTATAACTGGAATCATCTAGATGCAATTAACCAATTCTTTGGTTTAACTGCCTTCTTGGCACCTGATCCGGTTGCTGTTTACCGACAACATGCCAACCGCTTGAAGCTACAGGGTTTATAAAAATATTGGCATAAGTGCAGCTTGTGCTTATGCCATCGTCTGAGTATCAAGCATGACGATCAGTGCGACTAATTCCATGCACTATTCAGCACTCCAATGAGCACTTTATTGCTGTCCCCAAAACAGCTCGTCCATAGCATGGATACCTAATGATCACGGGAGGAACTATTCACCACCTTTAATAAAAACAAGCTTCAAAGAAAAAACTTCATTTAAGGAAAAGTTGATGAAAACTTTAAACAATAAAAAAGCCATCATGCTTGCTGTGATAACTACTTTAGCTCTAGGAGTTACTGCAGAAACTCAAGCTTCAAAAGGAATTTTACAAATTAAAGAAACGGTAAAGTCTGACTATGCCAAGACCAAGTATCCTATTGTCATGGTCCATGGCTGGTTAGGCTGGTCACGCATCGGTGATGACAGTTTCAATCTTGATTATTGGTACCAGATTTTGCCTGATATGGCCCGCAATGGTTCGACGGTTTTTGCCGCGCAGCTATCCCCTGCCAATACTACCGAGTTCCGTGGTGAACAGTTGATTGCTCAAGTAGAAGAAGTACTCGCGATCACCGGTAAGGACAGAGTCAACCTGATTGGTCACAGTCATGGTGGCCCAACCGTACAATACGTAGCAGCTGTAAAACCGCAGTATGTAGCATCGGTAACAGGCGTGGGCGGAACATATCGCGGTTCTAAAGTCGCCGATGATATTCAAAACAATACCCTCAGCCGTAGCGCATTCAATATCCTGGGACAATATCTGATTGGGCCGATATTAACCTGGGCACAAGCGAATCCCGATATTCCCGTTAACTTTGATGCATCAATGAAATCATTGACTGAAGTCGAATCTGCAAACTTTAATAAGCGCTTCCCGACTACGGCTTTAGCTTCTGACTGTAACAAGAGTGGCGCTAAAGTGGATAAGGGAATCTATTATTATTCTTGGGGTGGTACCGCACAAACCACCAATCTTTTAGACATTGATACGATTCTGATGCAACTTGGCCCATTGTCTTATGGCAACAAGGACAATGATGGCATGGTGGCTCGTTGTAGTTCGCATATCGGTCAAGTCATTCGTGATAATTACAACCTTAATCACACCGATCTGGCCAATATGATGTTTGGTTTAAAAGGAATGTTCGCACCTGATCCTGTTGCTCTCTTTAGGCAACATGCCAACCGTTTAAAACTACAGGGTTTATAATTCATCATATTTAAAAGGACGAATTATCGTCCTTTTTTATTAACACATAAAACCTAGGTTATATCTGGTCTGCTTCAAATCTTTTATAAAAAAGCATTACGTCTCAATCATGATTTACCATTTGTCTTCTATCATTTCTTTTTTTCCTTACATTATTGATATGTTACTCAATAATGACAATTAATATTGTCAAAAAATAAGAGTGTTAAAAGAATAATCAAAGATATTCCATGCAACTTAAACACATCGTCCTCGCTGCACTGAGTAGTGTTGCATTCGTGCATTTACCTGCGCAAGTTGCCGGTTTAACCCAATATCAAGCAAAAGCTATATCGAATTACGCCGCTACCCAATACCCCTTAGTGATGGTACATGGCTTTGGCTTGGGCTTTTCGCGTATTGGTACACAGATGTTGGGCTTAGATTATTGGTATCAAATTTTGCCAGACTTAGCACGTAATGGTGCGGCAGTTTATGCAGCTGAAATGTCCGCTGTGGAATCTACGGAAGTTCGTGGTGAGCAGCTTTTACAACAAGTCGATGAAGTGATTGCCCTCACCGGCAAGAAAAAAAGTGAATTTGATTGGGCATAGTCATGGTGGCCCGACCATTCAGTATATTGAAGGTGTTGCACCCGAAAAAGTTGCCTCCATGACAGCGGTCGCAGGTGCCATGAAAGGCACGAAACTGGCGGATGTGATTGTAGAAAGTAAATTTCTCGATCCGATTGCAGAAGTGGTTTTTGGTTTACTCGGTAAAGGGATTGCGCTGATCCAGTCAAATCCAGAACTTAGCGTTGATTATGAAGGCTCGATGCAATCCTTAAGCACAACAGGGATTAACGAATTTAATGCGAAATATGGTTCAGCAGCCATTCCCAAAGATTGTAATAGTCAGGGGGCAAAAGCTGACTGCTGATGGTATTTATCATTATTCGTGGATGGGCAATCAGCAAATCACCAACCCTTTAGATGTGATTGATACCTCGATTGTCGCGCTAGGTACAACTTTATTAAAAAGCAAAGACCATAATGGCCTTGTCTCCCTCTATAGTGGCCGTTATGGAGGTGATTCGTCAAGATTATAGACACAATCACTTTGATGAGATTAATCACTTCTTTGGAATACAAGGCATGTTCACCCAAGATCCCGTTGCTATCTTCAGGCAACATGCCAACCGCTTAAAACTGCAAGGGCTATAAATTTACATAGCCAATTTCAAGCATAAAAAAATGCGCCAAAGGGCGCATTTTTTCACTCGTATAAAACTTAAAATTAAGCTTTAACTTTACGAGCTGGCAATTTTTCACGAATACGTGCAGCTTTACCAGACAATTCGCGTAGGTAGTAAAGTTTAGCACGACGAACGTCACCACGACGTTTCACTTCGATACCAGCAACGATTGGTGAATGTGTTTGGAAAACACGTTCAACACCAACACCGCTAGAGATTTTGCGTACTGTGAACGCAGAGTTCAAGCCACGGTTTTTCTTAGCAATTACAACGCCTTCAAATGCCTGAAGACGTTCACGCTCACCTTCTTTTACTTTTACTTGAACTACTACAGTATCACCAGGAGCAAAAGCAGGGATATCTGATTTTAACTGAGCATTTTCAATAATTTGAACTAAAGGATGTTTACCACTCATTGTGGGAATCTCCAATATGTGCGGGACAGAAGAGGTCTGTGCTACCGCTGGGGATAGAGGCTAAATCGCGTATCGACCCGTTTATCTTTCCCTTTATTACTTAAGCAGATACTCAAGCCAATAAAGAGCCTATTCATTAATACTTAAATGGAATTTAAGTATGCAAATCTTTTAGCCATTTTTTTTGCTGCTTGGTCAACTCTGCTTTTTCCACCAACTCAGGTCGGCGTTCAAGGGTTCGTTGATAGCGCTGCAAAAACCGCCATTTTTCAATGTTGGCATGATGCCCGGATTTAAGTACTTCAGGCACATCCAAACCTTCGAAATGATCTGGCTTGGTATATTGTGGGCAATCTAACAGACCATCCACAAATGAATCTTGCACGGCGGACTGTTCATCTGACATGGCACCCGGAAGTCTCCGAATGATACTGTCCAATAAAACCATCGCAGGCAGTTCACCACCCGACAACACGTAATCTCCAATTGACCATTCCTGATCAACATATTGCTGGATCAAACGTTCATCGACCCCTTCATAACGTCCACACAACACAATCAGTCCATCATATTCGACAAACTGCTGTACCGCAGGTTCGTTTAAGGTTTTTCCTTGCGGCGACATATACACCACAGGAACCTGAACACATCCTGCTTGCTTTGCAAGCTCTTTGGCATGGTTGATTGCTTTGGACAGAGGTTCTGCCATCATCACCATACCTGGACCACCACCAAATGGACGTTCATCCACTCTTTTGTAGTTGCCCTCAGCATAATTGCGAGGGTTAATGCAAGTAACTTGCACTATTTCACGTTTTGCCGCACGCCCGCTAATACCGTAGGCTGTAATCGCTTCAAACATTTCAGGAAAAAGCGTAATGACTGCAAAAAACATCGCAGACTCCTCTACTTTCCTGCTGCGTTTATCCTTAAAGGACAAGCTTTTAAATATTTAGTAATCCACGCCCCAATTTACGTAGATACGACCAGCTTCAAGATCAACTCGCTGTACCACATCTTTATGCCATGGAATCATGCGTTCTTCAGCATCAATGCTGTCCGGTGTTGCGTGAACCACCATCACATCATTGGCACCCGTCTCAAACATTTCATGGATTTTACCGAGATTCACTTCTTGTTCGTTTTCATCAAGACCCAACACGGTTAAGCCTTTTAAATCCGACCAGTAAAACTCATCCATTCCTGCTTTCGGAAGCTGCGCTTTTGAAATCCAGACATTTGCGCCAACCAAGCCATCCGCTGCTGTGCGATCGCTCACACCCTTCAACGAAACAACCAGGCCTTTGCCATGCGGTTTCCAACGTTTTACATCTATTGTTTGCCAACCTGCTTTGGTCTCTATGTACCAAGGAAGATAGTCAAAGATGTTGCTCATAGGTTCTGTATTGGAATAGACCCAGAGCCACCCATTTAATCCATATGCTGAACGTAACTGTCCAATCTGAATACGATCTTCGGGAACATTCTGTGTTGGTGTCATGGGCTACCTACTACAATTAAGCAGCAGCTGCAGCTTTTTTAGCTTGAGCAGCTAAAGAAGCAACACGTTCAGACGGTTGAGCGCCTTGAGCAACCCAATGAGCAAAACGATCAGCATCTAAACGAAGTTTTTCTGCTTTACCTTGAGCTGTAGGGTTAAAGAAACCAATACGTTCGATGAAACGACCGTCACGCGCATTGCGGCTATCAGTTACAATAACTTGATAGAACGGACGTTTTTTAGCACCACCGCGTGCTAGACGAATTACGACCATGTTAATACTCTCACATGTTAAAAAAGCTTTTTAAGTTCGAATGAACTAAAAAGGCGAATATTTTACGATATATTCGCCTAAAGGGAAAGATCAAAAAGTGTTTATCCACAATTTTGAATTTAGATTTATCTGCCATCCCAATTTGAGGTGGCTGAAGGGACGCAAGCTACTCCACCATTTTTATCGCTACCTTTGGTCCAACAACGTTCTCCACGATGATTAATAACAATATGGCCATCTCCCAATTGTGCCGATCCAGACTTTGGGGTTGCCGTCAAAGTCCATGTTCCAGCATTCACATTGCTTAAGGTTAAATTGTACAATGGTGAAGATGATGTAGGTAATACTGAAGGTATTCCCGCATCTGCCAATGTTATTGGTGTTGTAGTTCCAGCCTTAAAAAAAGTAAAGTTTGCAATCTTATAACGCTGTAATTGCCCCGCAATTTGCAGCATTGAAGCCTGAGCATCTGTTCTCTTGGTCTTACGCACTGAATCTTGATATGTAGGATATGCAATCATTGCAATGATACCAATAATAGCTACCACAATCATGAGCTCAATGAGAGTGAAGCCTTTTAGATTTTTCACCATTCTTCACGTCCTGTCGCAAGTGTTCCACAGGTAGCATCTGTAATACTTGTTGCAGTAATATTTGCTACCGTTTTATTTTTACAACGTAAACCTGCACTCGTCATCAAAAAACTATAGTTTTTTGGATCAGTGCTTTCAGCACGAATTACCCAGCTCTGCCCAGCAGCAGCATTATTGGTCAGAGTTCTTGTAGTATTTTCTCCATCTCGTACAGTAATTCTATATTTAATAGCACTGCCTGTAGCCCCAATGGGTAATATAAATGGATCAGGTGTTGTTGAAAAACCCAAATAATTAAAATTACGTGTTTTATTTCTTTCCAGTAAATTTGCTAGCTGTTGAATTTCCTGTTGAGTCTGGGTAGCAAATGTACGTCGTGCATATTCCTGATAACCGGGGATAGCAATAGCCGCAAAAATTGCGACTATTACAACCACGATCATTAACTCAATGAGTGTAAAACCAGATACAGGATGCTTTTTTTTAAAATTAATCATGTATCACCCTTATCTAAGACCAGAGAACTCATACCAGCGTTGTGGTACCAGACAAATTTTACTGCTACCTGCCGAGATAATACCGGATATGGTAGTCGCGCCCCGATTCCCTGTAGATATACAATAGTTCTTAGTTGGATCAGGCTCAGGATTTGGATTTGGATTTGGATTTGGAAAGTCCTCGCACGTTTCAACCGCAGGGTTACATTTCTTATCATCAACGATAGTTGTCGTTTGAATACCTGAGCCCGTTGAACAACCATCTGGTGATGTACATTCTGGTGGTGTTCCACCTACTGGAACACATTGGCCATATGGCATACAGAACTGCTGTAAGAAACTTTCACCTTTAACCCCAGCACCACAGTCGCCCGATAAACCCGGCTTACTACCATCAAATATTGAAACAAACATTCTTGAATTTAGAACGATAGGAGTAGCGAAGACCTTCGCACTTTGTAGTTTCGCAGCTGAACCTGACGATTTAAAACGATAGAACCACCCGTAACTCGTATACGGTGCAACAAGTGTTGTAGCATCATTGCGATTGGTTTGAGTAATTTCACCTAAATCAGCTTTTGTTAATGTCTTGGTAAAGGTAGTAGCAGTATATAAATCTTTACGCGTCACATCTTTGTCATAAATATTATAAACTGCATCATAATCATAGCCAGAAGTTCCTACCGTATAATCTTTTAAAGGTTGACTCCGGTTACCCGTTCCAATAGAAATTGCAGCAAAGGTTTTTCCTGCATAATCATAGATAGAGAAACCTGGCATTTCGTAAAATCTTGGGCTTTTTTCAGCAGCATTTAAACTCAGTAACAATCTCGGAGTCTTTGCAAATGCACCTAGTGTTGCTGCATTATTATCAAGATCAATACGGAACAATTGACCACCCAAATCACCAAAATAAAGATGATCAACCAAACCATCAGCATTTCTATCTTCAGTGCGTATTTCGCTGACTACGCTATATTTTAAATTGGCATCATTTAATCCAATTACACCACTAGTTGTTGTCGTTGCATTTTTACTCGCCCACCACAGCAAATCACCGGTGTCGGCATCGAACATATAAACACCGCCACCTTTGGCATTGGTTTGATTATATGTATCACTTTCATAACCCGCATATGGACCTTTAACACCATTGGTACGAGCATCGCCATCGTCGCCCCCTGCATCATATCCACCACCTACAAACATGACACGTTTGCGGCTCTTACCCCATTTCACCCAGGCAATGGCGGGTTTAGACCAACTTTGTCCCATATATTGTAAGGCAGGTACTGATTTACTGCTTCCGTTGTAATACACTTTTTGATCTGAAGGAGAAATTTGAAATAGCAGTTTAGGGTTATTCATATCTGCTAGATCTAAAGCATAATAACTACGTCCTCCCATACGCAAACCGCCATAAGCGATCTGTTTACCTTTTTGCAAGTTCCGACCGGTACCGACCGTCAAGTTATTTGAGCTATCAACCACATATTCAGTATAAGTGGTCCATGGAGCATCTATACCGTAATACAGTTTATTTAAACCACCAGTTGTACTGTCATATTTCAGGAATGCCTCTTTTTGGTTTTCGACCATTTCATTGGGTACAAATGCAAATTTCTCTTTACCTGTTTTTGCATCTACCGCATGTAAAAGTCCTTGAGTCGTACCAAATAAAACATAATCCTCACGATTTGTAGAACCTAAAATATTATTTGTATATGTAATTTTACCTTTATTAGTGACCAGTAAAGGTGAGGAATGCATGACCGCACCAACCTGACGTAATTCTGGCGCTGTTGTCAAATTAATCGCTGTTGGATTAGCTGCATCTACACCATAACCTAACAAACTGATGAGGTAACCGCGGTTCGAATCATTTTTATAAGTCGTATCGGTTAAATCTGTAACTCTGACTTGACGTAAAGTTGTGCTACTGCCAAAAGTTGCTGTGGCTCCAGTACCATTTGCTATACGATTTGTAAGCAGCTTACGATTTTGTGTGTTTGCTTCGGTACGTAATTTAAGTTGTGACTTTACCCCACCCATTAATGCAAATTTGGTACTACCATAAGTGGTCTCATCTGCATCCTTAACACTTGCATCAACAGCAGGTGCCCATAGGTCATAGTTATCAATAATACGGCCTTTATTATCGACAATTTTATTACTACCTTTGTCTCTTAACACCCCTTCAATCACATTGTATTTCTTAAGATTACCCGCCCAAAGTTGATAGGTTTTATCAGGTGTGGGTTGAAATTGAGGATAATAAGCTTCTTTTTGTAAAACTGATGGATTAAGACTGTCTTTAGGTACTGTTGGTGAACCTGTAGTAACTGCAGGGATATCTGCACTCAAACTACTGATAAATTCATTCACACTATCCACAACGTCCTGTGAACTCGCTCCCGAGTACCATCCCCCCTCACCAATAATTCCCCAATAAGCAGCTCGTTTTACATTAGTATCAATTGTACCTAAATTAGCAATATTCTGTTCTTGGGTTAAATTTTTACTAAAAGAAGCAACATTATTAAAGCTACTTCCAAATCCTACAACTGCTGTTTTAAATTTTATGTTTGCCGGGTTTTTAGTAGGATCAAGTAAAACTAAAGCTAATTTATTCAGACAATCATAACTACTGTTATCACAAGTGAAATTTTGTCCCTGCAAACCTAATGCACCCTGCATTAGAGGTAATGAGTTAGTATCTTCTGATGGATCACCATCAGTCAGAACATAAACACCTTGCCCACTACATTTTTTAATATCTTCTTCTTGAGTTAAAGAAGCTGGTGAACTATATAAAGTTTGATCTACATTTTTCGTATCGGTTGTCGAATAAGTAAAACCAGAATTACTATTCGCGATATCAATTACCCCTGTATAATTATAACAAGTTTTATTTTGATAAGAGCTACCTGAAGTACTAATGGCACACGCGGAACTGTTAATAGAATCATTTAGTTCTGGTAAGCTTTCCGCACTAGAAAAACTACTCCATGTATTACACGTAGAATAACTCGTATTCCATGCTGTACACTTACTCACATATTGCACCCAGGGATTAGTCGTCTTAGATCTATACTCGTACGATCGATAATAAGGCATATCAGCTACAGTTCGCTGTCTTGAGGCAGTTGTAGTACCCATTAAATATGATACAGTTTCAGCATAAGATCGAGCTGTTGGTGTATTGGTAGATGCTGAAAGTCCTTTGACGTAACTTAATAAAATATCTCGTTGTTTTTGACTTCCTACGTCAACCCCTAAAGCTCGTGCTGGTACTAACACGCGTCCCGTATCATAGTATCTGCTGGTATAAACCCCAAGTGTTGAAAGCCCAATAATTTTCCGATCATCAAGCTTAGTTATTCCTTTAGTTGTATTCCCCTGTAAAAGATCAAAAACACCATCTTTAAGTCTTGAAATCCGATCATAGCAACGGTAAGAAGTACCTACTAAGGTACATCCAGTTTTTGTATTTTTTACTGTGGCTGAAGCACTGCTTGCACTAATGGAACAGTAATTACGCGTATAGCCACCAGGAGCCGTATCTGTAGTACAGTTATTACTAATTCCATAGTCATTACTAATTGATCGGGTATCCATACTTCCAGAAATATCCAGCATAAGCATAAGTGTAATGTCACCCGACTTTGCTTGCTGATAAATATCAATATCACTAGCCTGAACAGTGCTGCTAATAATAAGACCTGTACAAAATGCAGTCGTTGTTGTTGCCAATAAATTTTGACTAAATTCTTTAAACTTCATTTTATTATTTAATCTCTTCATTTCCCCTTCTCCCATTATGTAAAGTTCTGCGCAATGGTGTACTCACTCACCTGAGTTGTGAAAGGTACATTTAAACTGGTTAAACAATCGGTTACACTCGTTAATGGATTATCCTTAACAGCTGTTTCTGAAGGAACTGTTGGTTTTGTGGTATCACTAGGTATAGTGACCTCATTCATATGAGATTGAAGACAGGTATTAATATCCGTACGAGAAGCATTTGTAAGTGCAGGCATAAGAGAAACTGAAAATATTTTTACCCTTTTAGCCTCTTCGACTTGCCCTGTTTTGGTATCTGTAGCTCGCGTTCGGTCGTAAAAAGGATCCAGCTCTTCAGCCGTTGAAAATTTGACTGAAACTTGGGTCATCACTGCCCGTCGTCCACTGGTAAACCAGTTGTTACTGCTACTTTGAGTAGCATCACAATACCCATTTACACCGAAGTTATTATTTGTTGGTTTCGTCCCAGCAGGCTCCCACTCAATGATATTTGCTCGACCAATATCAAAGAAGTCAGTCTGGTCTCCTCGATAACAAAAGACTAGCTCCTTATTTTTATCGTTAGCATTACTCACATAGCCAAACATGCCACTTCCACTCAAGGCTTGAGCTAAATTATTAATATCTTCTGTACTAAAAAATGCTGAATCCGAGTTCTGAGTTAATAACTGCTGAACCTGACTGTTTGTTGCAATACTTAAGCCCACCATACTTTGACGAATCGCAATGGTTCCAATCACCGTAATAGCCACAAGAAAAACAAGTACCACGATCAAGGCGGCTCCCGATTGAGTTTTTCTCATTTTCCGCGCTCCCCTATAGAGTTTCTTAAAGCCACCGTTTGTGAAATAACTTGACGCACGTATTTTGTTGCTGTGGCAGGTTTCTTCACTTTTACAGTTTGATCTAACACAACAAAGTCTTGATCGCTTTTAATCAAAGAATCATTTCCGACACTTTGAGAAGAACGGGTTAATAATCCAATCTGTAGTGAAGTTATTCGTGGTCTTGGCGCAGCTAGGCCCATATAATCATTTATCGATACATATCTATGCTGGGTACCATTTTGAACACCCAATAGCACACGAAAATGGTCAACTCGTTTCATCATAATTTCACCTGCATCCCCATATCTGGTGATAGCAGCAGGATTACCTGTAGTTGAATAGAATCCTGCATCACAGGCAAGTGCCAAAGGCTGGTTAGGTTCAGTTTTCTGATTGTTCGTATCTGCACGTAAAAAATAACGTTGAACAATGACTTGTGGGCCAAATGCAGCTTTTTTTGTTGGATCTGGTTCTGTAGGCTTAGGATCATTTAATAGAAATTCTAAGCGATTACCTTCACAATCAAAGCCACCAAATAAAACGTCATCACTCGTATCGGTGGGCGTATTTTTTTGATCTATAATGTATTGAGGAATATATTGAATTACCAGTTGGTCACTAGATATATCCGAACCATTAACTTGAACATTTGATGCCCCAGACCAAGCCGGAGCTGTACTTACCGACATACCATTACTTCTCGAAAGTAAATTGACTGCAGCCGTATTACCTACAATAGTATTAGCAAAATTACTTAAAGGTGTAGCAGGAGTAGTTTTTGTATCTTTAGTTGCATTTACTGAAGAAGTAAGGACAATTCCACCAAATGCCGTTTCATCATTTACAATTGATTTTTGATTATTTAGGTTTGTTATTCGAATATCTTTAGTTAAATAATTTAAGCCGAAATTTGCATTATCTTGAATATCAGACATACCTTGCTGCATGGACAAGCTTCTTTGACTTGTTAAAAACAATAGAATCGCAGCTGCAGTAATAATCAAACCTAATGTTAAAGAAAGCATCAGCTCAATTAAAGTAAAACCTGATTGTCTGATCATTTTAATACGCCTCCATAATCACGCAGGTTGAGGCAGGATTATAAGCATTACCATTTGTACAATCTCCTGTTCCTGTTCCATTGGTAGCGCTCGAATCTCCCCAAGCAACATATACACAACTACGATTATTATTATTTCCCTGACAATTCATAATATTCATGGTCATACCAAAAGAGGCAGCCCTATTCGTGACTTGAGCTACATCAAAATCTGCAAGATCTGTTTCAGAACAATTAGAAGTAAAACAATTCGTTTTATATGCCTTTTGATTTGCAGGAGTTTTAATTTCAGATTCATACGTTGTCACAGCAAAACGATTAACTCGTATTCTTTCAGCCAGATCTCTCGCTATACTAATTGCCTGTACACGTGAACTGGCCTCAGAAGTTGCTTCTACTGCACGATATTGCAATGCGACAAAACCGAGTACGCCTATTGCCAATATTAATAGAGCTACAAGAATTTCAACCAAGCCGACGCCTTTCTGTGTTGTCATTGATTTCACTAGCAAGTCCCCTCTGTGATCTGCTGAATTGTTCCCATTCTAGAAAGACTTACTGTTTTCGATTTTGTACCGCCTGATTTATTACAAATCTGAAATACATCAGTATTCTGATCAAGTGGTCTTAAACACTTTGCTGGATTACCTGAATCTGAAATACAAACGCCTCCATTGAAATCAAATAGTAGTGAAATAGGTACTCCTGTTTTTAATTGTGCTTTACCTTCAGGTTTCCAAAGAAAAAACGTTTTTCTTGTTAGATTATCTCTTTGAACGGCTGTTAACTTATTATCAACTATATCTTTATAATCTTTATTTTCAGCTGCTATATAAATTTCGATCGGCATACGCTTAGTGACTGCTTGGGAACGCGCTTCGTTTAAAGTCAAAATTAAATCTTGTGTACTTTTATTTAAGTTTTGACTTAACATCATGTCACTAAAAGAAGGAGCAGCCATCGTTGCAATAATTGCAAATATAGCTATTGTTATCATCAGTTCAATTAAGGTGAATCCTTGTTCTTTTCTTTGTTCTTTTCTTTGCATACTCCCCCCAACGCAACAAAACTTTACCCTATTTAAAATAATATCGAACTTAATTACAAATTAAGCACACAAAAGGATAAAAGGCATAAAAAAACAGATAATTGCCAAAAAGCAATTATCTGTCAATTTTTAAAAATTTTCAGAATGTTAAATCATTCACGCTTTAAGCTTGTGTTACAGGAATACGTAACTCTTTCGGCAAGCTAAAAGTAATATTTTCTTCCCGCCCTGCCAGCTCTTGCGGAGCTTTCGCGCCCCAGTCCTGTAAACGCTGAATCACCTGCTTGATTAAAATCTCGGGTGCTGATGCACCAGCAGTCACCCCAATTTTGGTATTTTCATTAAACCAGGCTTGCTCCAGCTGATCTGCATTATCGACTAAATAGGCCTGTTTGCCCATACGCTCTGCCAGCTCACGCAAACGGTTAGAATTGGATGAATTAGGCGAACCCACCACTAAAACCACATCACATTGCGTTGCCAGGTCACGTACCGCATCCTGACGGTTTTGAGTGGCATAGCAGATATCATCTTTACGCGGTCCCTGAATGTAAGGGAATTTGCTACGCAAGGCATCAATCACTTTGGCAGTATCATCAATGGATAGCGTCGTTTGGGTAACAAAAGCCACTTTTTCAGGATGCTGTACCACTAAAGCAGCTACATCTTGTTCATCTTCCACCAAATAAATATGACCGCCATTCTTCTTGTCATATTGACCCATGGTGCCTTCCACTTCGGGATGTCCTTCATGGCCAATCAAAATGGCTTCCGTACCTTCACGTGCATATTTGGTTACTTCAATATGCACCTTGGTCACCAGCGGACAAGTTGCATCAAATACCTTTAAACCCCGGCGTTCCGCTTCCTGTTGTACCGCTTTCGATACACCATGGGCACTAAAGATCACGATATTATCATCGGGAACCTCATCCAGTTCATCGACAAAGATTGCGCCACGCTGACGTAAATCATCCACCACAAACTTGTTATGCACCACTTCATGACGCACATAAATAGGTGGATTAAAGCATTCTAGTGCCCGATTGACGATCGCAATTGCTCGGTCGACACCTGCACAAAAACCACGTGGATTGGCCAATACAATTTCCATAAGATCCTCAATGTTCACCCGAAGTTGAGCGGAATAATTTGAAATAAATGCCAACAAAAAGACGCTTGGCTATTTTGTTTGCGGGTCGTCTGCTCTAAAATAGAGAAGATATTTTATCATATCAGGAAAAATATCATGTCGGGTCTCTTGTTTGTCGTTTCTGCTGCATCTGGAACAGGCAAAACATCCCTCGTTAAAGCCCTGCTTGACCGTGTAACCAATCTACATGTTTCTGTTTCTCACACCACGCGCGGCCAACGTCCTGGCGAACTCGACGGTGTGCATTATCATTTTTCAAAAAAAGAAGATTTTCTTGCTCTAGTTGAGCAAGGCGGTTTTATTGAATATGCAGAAGTGTTTGGCAATTATTACGGTACTGCTCAAGCAACCGTAAAACAACAACTTGCCAAGGGGCATGACGTTCTACTTGAAATTGACTGGCAAGGTGCTCAGCAAGTTCGCAAACTTTTTCCTGAATCACGTCAAATCTTTATTCTCCCACCTAGCCAGTTCGATTTACGCCAACGTCTTTCTAATCGTGGCACAGACTCAGTGGAAGTAATTGAGCGCCGTTTAGGCTGTGCAGTTGAAGACATGCAGCAATATAGCAACTTTGACTATATCATTATTAATGATGACTTTAATAAAGCACTGCATGATCTGGAATGCGTGATTATTGCCAATCGTTTGGTGTTATCACAGCAAGCTGTTCGTCATCAGCAATTGATTGAAAAATTAATTACTCCTGTTGAACCGTGATTAAAACTTGAGTCTACAGGCAAAGCATTTTATACTGCCCAGTCTGTTCAAATTTAATATTCAAACGAGAATTCTTATGGCACGCGTAACCGTTGAAGATTGTTTAGACCATGTAGACAACCGCTTTGAGCTTGTACTAGTGGCAAGCAAACGCGCGCGTCAATTGGCACGCCAAGGGATCGAACCTACTGTAGAATGGGATAACGATAAACCGACTGTGGTTTCTTTGCGTGAAATTGCTGCTGGTCATGTATCTAAAGACATCTTGAAACAACGTGATCAAGACTATCAAGCTTCTAGCCTTGACCTGGCACTTTCTGCAAACAATCTGAATTTAGATGGCTTTTCTTTCCAATAAGAAAAAATATCTGAGAAAAAGCCTAGTTTTAACTAGGCTTTTTTTATTGCATAACTTTTATATTTGCCCAATAAACGTTATAACATAGGTATAAAGATACGTTATTTAAGATGTATCTTTTTGCTTTTTTTTAAATGAAAAAATTGACAAGTCATGCAATATGCTTTTCATTAAAGCTCTAGCGATTTAAATTGTAGAAACTGAAGTAGTAAAGGTGTTATATGCCAGGCCCACAGGTCAGCCAAGCCAAACAACAGCTCAAAATTATTATCGACGCTTACTTAAGTGCAAGTGATGTCGAGCGCGTGCTTGTGGCCTGCGATTATGCCGATATTGCCCATGACGGCATCACGCGTAAAAGCGGTGAACCTTATATCCTGCATCCGATTGCAGTCAGCAGCATTCTTTCACATATGCGTCTGGATGCTGAAACCCTGATGGCCGCCCTGCTGCATGACGTGATTGAAGATACCGAATTTAACAAAGAAGACATCACGGAAAAATTTGGACGCACGGTGGCAGAACTGGTCGATGGTGTCACCAAACTCAGTCATTCCAGTGATAAAGAATATAATAAAGCTGCATCCTTCCGTAAAATTCTGCAAGCCACCTTACAAGATCCCCGTGTCATTATTATTAAACTGGCAGACCGTTATCACAACATGACCACCCTGGATTCATTACGTCCAGATAAACGTAAGCGTATTGCCCAGGAAACTTTCGATATTTTTGTGCCCATGGCGCGTATTGTCGGCATGAATGAGATGGCCGATAATCTGGAGCATCTGTGCTATCAGAATCTTGATCTGGACATGTTTAACAATGTTCAGGATGCCTTATTACAAACCAAGCCCAAACGCTGTGAATATCAGAGCATCTGGGAAAAAAATCTCACTGAACTACTGCAACAGCACCAGATTGGCGGCCGTATTAAAAAGAAAAATAACAATATTGAATTACTGCGTCACTTTGTAAAAAACGATATTGATTTACAGGAGCTGACCCATAGTCATGCTTTTGAGATTATTCTGCAAAGCATTGCCGACTGTGACCGTCTGGCAGAAATCCTGCGCGAAAATTTCCAGATTTTACATTATGAAGATCATATTCGCCGTCCATTACCTGGCGGCAACCAGTCGTTAATGATGCGTTTAAAAGGCGAAAAAACCACCCTATCATTGACCATCCAGACCGAGCTAATGCGTAAAGCTGCCCGTTTTGGCGTGGTGTTAGGTGAAAATGCACCGCAAGCCTGCCGTTCAGCCATTCAGGCCTCTATGCAGAACCTGAATGTGCTGGTGGATGGTGAATGTGCCAAAACCACTTTTAGCGATCTATTAGATTATTTACACCAGGAAAAAATCTGGGTGTATACCCCGCATGGTCATTTACATGAACTCCCACAAGGGGCTACTGCGGTCGATTTTGCTTATTCAGCCAGCCTGTTTTTAGGCAACCATGCTGTGGGAGCAAAAATCAACGGGGAAACCCGCCCTCTTTCAACACCACTTATTAGCGGGCAAGTGATTGAGATTATTACGGATGTCTTGGCGACACCAAATCCAGATTGGCTGAGCTTTATTAATACTCAAAAAGCACGTCGTGCCTTGCAAAATATTTTGCGTGACCAAGACATCGAAGAACAACAATTAGTTGGCCAGCAGGCACTTAACCGCGCTCTTAAACTCTTTAATCACTCAGTAAAAGACTTAACTGAAGCAGATTGGCAGGATATCCTGCAATGGCGTCATATTGAATCCAAAGAACAGTTATTCGAGCAGATTGCGGTGGGAGACTTACTTCCACAACTGGTGGCCAACCATCTTTTTGCACAAGGTCAAAGTCTGGAACCACAACCTTCAACCCGCCTGATTCAAGGGACGGAAGGTGTTGATGTCAAATATGCGCATTGTTGCAACCCGGTACTCGGCGATCCGATCCAGGGACACCTCTCACGCCGTGGCTTAATTGTGCATCGTGCTCGTTGTCATAATCTTTTACATGAACAGCATCAGCATCCAGAAAATATTATGCCATTGCACTGGACTGCTGAAGATGTCAATGACATTAGTTTCACTGCCTATTTAAGTATTGATATGCTAATGAATGATGAACAAATTTCTGACCTGATTTATCAGTGCCGTAAAGAAAAAACCGGTGTAGAAATGGTTCATGCCCATGAAGGCAAAACCTACGTCCACATTGTGGTACATAACCGCAAACAAATTGCTCAAATTATTCGCGATTTACGCATGCACTTTGGTTTTCCACGCATAACCCGTTTAGCCCAGCCAATCAACATTACCGAAGCATCTAAAGCAAGTTAATTCAATCATATGCAACTTTTTTGACTGATATACGCTATGATGTATAAAGATGATATAAGGAGAAATCAATGTCACGCCAAGTAATCCATACTGAAAATGCACCTGCAGCCATTGGTACATATTCTCAAGCGATTTTAGTTGAAAATACCCTGTACCTTTCAGGTCAAATTGGTTTAGATCCTTATAGTATGGAATTGGTTGAAGGTATTGAAGCTCAAATTCGTCGTGTATTTGATAATTTAAAGGCCGTTTGTGAAGCAGCCGGTGGCTCATTGGCAGATATCGCCAAACTGAATATTTTCCTGACCGATCTTTCACACTTCCAGTTAGTCAACCAGATTATGGGTGAATATTTTGCCCAGCCTTATCCAGCACGTGCAGCCTTAGGGGTAGCAAGCTTGCCTAAAGATGCCTTAGTGGAAATGGATGGCATCGTCATTATTAATAAATAATTTTCAATTAGTTAGAAAATTCATTAAATATCCAAGTTTCAAAACTCAGTTCTAAATGATCAATTCATCTTGCGCGAGAATCCGAGCAGCACTCGGATTTCCGCTCAGGTGGTATTTTTTTATTCAAAAACTCAATCATAATAAATGATATTTCAAATGAATTTCATTGACAAACGATAATAATTATCAATAATATCACTTATCCCATTTCACTATTTATTATGGCTAGTTCAAATGTACGTGTGCTTATGTCGTGGTATTACAGATCAAGATATTAAAGATGCAGTCGCAAATGGCGCAGAAAGCTATCGTGAAATTCGCGATCT
Source organism: Acinetobacter sp. ANC 4169 (assembly GCF_002135355.1). Classification (GTDB taxonomy): domain Bacteria; phylum Pseudomonadota; class Gammaproteobacteria; order Pseudomonadales; family Moraxellaceae; genus Acinetobacter. Next base: position 144,388 of record NZ_NEGE01000004.1, read on the forward strand.
ACTTGATTTAGGTACCTGCTGTGGTCGTTGTGCACCAGAAGCACGCGCCATCATTAGTGAAGAACTTTCAGAAATTGCAGCCCGTATCTCGGTAGCGGCTTAAACCCGATAATCATAATGATAAATTTAATGGTCAAAAGATCATTTCTCCTCTCCCGCTTATGACTCTAGGCGGGTTTTTTATGCGCCCTGTCTAGCTTGCAGCTTTTTACCGTTCTTGATTGCGATTTTCATTTGCTGTTCAATAAACTACTCGCCATTGTTTTGCTTCTTGTTTAAGATAATTGACATAATAATTTTTTGATTGCCTGACCCGTTGTGAAGGCAAAAATTGTTGATGGAGAACTTACAATGAAAGGCAATCGTGACGTCATTAATCAGTTAAACCAGGTGCTTTACCATCAGTTGACTGCCATTAACCAGTATTTCCTGCACTCACGCATGTTTAACGATTGGGGAATTGAACAACTGGGTTCGGCAGAATACAAAGAATCGATTCAGCAAATGAAAGATGCAGATAAAATTATTGAACGGATTTTATTCCTTGAAGGCCTGCCTAACTTACAAAATTTAGGCAAGTTGTATATAGGTCAGCATACTGTTGAAGTACTGAATTGTGATGTGCGTAAAGTCAACGAAAATATTGAAGCCCTGCAAAAAGCGGTCGGCCTGGCCGAGCAGGAAATGGATTATGTGACTCGTGACCTTGTTCAGGAAATTCTAGAAAAAGAAGAGGAATATCTAGACTGGACCACCACCCAGCTTGATCTGGTAGAGAAAGTGGGTATTGAAAACTATATTCAAAGCCAGATTTAAGTTTAAAAAGCCAGTCGATTGACTGGCTTTTTAGTTGTTAGATTCGCTTTTTAAGCGTCCTATTTTTTGGCAACGGGTTGGGCCAATGAGGCGTAATCCAGATCAACTTTACGTAGTTTTTTTAATAACCGGAGCTGATGTCTAGCCTCCTGCTCATAGCCATTAAAAGCCAGTATTTTGGCATATTTAAGCAGATCATAGGCGGTCGGATAATTGAGCACCATCTCCCTAATTTCTTCAAGTTGCTGTGCACTCACCTTGCTATAGGGATTCATACGAATCCAGTCTATACGCCGGTTAAATTCTTCCAGCAAATAAATCTGATCTTGATTGGTAATTTTTTCCGGCGCTTTTTCGTAGCGTAGCGTTTGATTGAGTTTAGGGACCATCACCGAATAATCCCGCACGATCAGAATCAGCAGCAAGAAAGATAGGCCATAAGCCACCCGCATATAATTGGGTGAAAGGGTCAGGACCTTGGTATCACTCTGTTGTGACTGAATCAAGCCAATGATAAAACCCACTGGAAGCAGGAAATAGGCATAGTACTGCGGAAATTCCAGCATTGAATGAATCAGCACTGCGCCAACCATCAAAATTCCGATTACTGATTCTACCGAATTGACCCGCTTATTCAGCTGATAACCCCAATAGCCAAAGTAGGCCAAAAATGGCAAACCAATAATTACACCATTCCAAAGGATAAAATCGAGAATAAAATTATGTGCGCTTCGAATCCACACCGGCCCCTGAAAATGGTCACTAACAAGGGTATACGCAACACTGGTTTGGTTCCAGCCATAGCCAAACCATGGACGGTCAGCAATTGCATGCAACATTTGCTGCCAAATGGCTAGACGCGACATATCTCCTCTTGTCGCACGCTGTACTACATCGCGGCTTTGAACAATATTTGCATCCGTCAGTTGCGCCAAAGTCTGGCTCAATATTGGCGCCAACATAACGAATCCGACAAATAAAATAAACCAGCCGATTGTCCAAGACCATTTAAGGCGAATCAAGCCACGATATTGTTGATAAGCCAAATAGGCTAAAATACACAGACAGGCCACCCAGGAAGTACGCGACTGACTTAAAGCCACGCCTATGAGTATAGGTAAAGCGCAAGCGACCAACCATTTGGTTTGGACTTTTTTCTTTTCATAAAGATACAAACATGCCATTAATGACATAAGTAGAAAAGTGGCCATATTGTTGGGTTGGGCAAAGTTTGCATATGGACGTGTATTGCCCTGGATGTTGATCATACCGGGCAAATGAGCATCTAAATTGGTCCATTGGCAGATAGCAATAATACCTGTCGCTGTGCCTGCCATTAAAAACACGTAACTGAACCCAGTAAAAATACTTTCACGGTCTGTTTTTTCGCTTGATAAGTTATAGCCAACCACCGTGCTCAGCCAAAAACCAAGGACAAATAACGTACAGATAAAGGCTTTATCAAAGAAAAACAGCTCTCCTACCCCATATTGAACCAGCGGGATCATCGCGAGAAGCAATAATGGCAGGCTAATCACCGGTAATTTAATTTTGTCTTTTAAATAAATGGCGGCGAGGACAAACAGAGATAAAAAGGCAAACAGTTCACCGGTATAGGTAACCCAAGGGCGATAATGGATAGGCAGAAGCCAAGCCAGTGAGATAAAGACACTGGCTAAGAGAAGGAGCAAGAATTTCATGATTAAATCAGTGAAAGTAGAATGGGCATATAATAATAAAAAAGCAGATCAATTGATAATCTGCTTTTTACTTTAGCTTATACCGCTACTTTCTTACACAACCAAGTTTATTTCCATGGTCTTAAGTCGACAATTTTAACTACTTCGCCTTTTTCTTTATTGATTAAGACGGTCATATCAACAGCAGTGGCTTTTAAAGGTACAAAAGCGTTCGCTTCAGGATATTTCGCCAAAGTATTCTCAACCTGTTTTTGGTTGTTATATTTTTTAAGATCTTCTAAATTTTGTACGCGACTTTGAATTTTTGATTTTGCCTGTTTCAATTGGACATAACGTTCAGGTCTTTGTGCTATTGAAATTCCAGAGCCAATTTCCGCAAACATTTCCTTATTTTTCTGTTTCCTATCTTTTGCGAACTCGGCAGCAACAAACTGTGGTGTAACCCAGGAAGGTTGCATAAACTGGGGCTGAATTTTTTCAGGATTTTCTATCACAATTTCATTGTTTTTAATTAGTTCAAAACGGTCAACATTATAAACTAACCAAACTGGACGACCATCGGCAATTTTATATACACCATACGCCAAAGCCATGATTTGTATCAATATAATTACAATTAAATCAAATTTAAGAGTTTTTTTCCCTTCTTTATATACTAGCCAGGTAAAAAATGGACCCAATACCATATCAATACCTAGCATCATCAGGAAAATATGAGTCACGCCTACCGCTTTATTGAGAGGAAAGGGATACCAGCAAAAAAATACAATCGTTGCAGCTATGCACCCCACGCATATAGAACCGATTAAGTGTGCAGTAACAAACCTGGCTTTAGCTGTTTTCATGTTTTACCTGAAACATATTTCCAAAAAAAATTTTATTTATTAACGACAAACAGAAGGAACAAATCTAGGTTGCATTGTACCCAAAGTTGCACCTGTCATACCATTTAAAATTGCGGTCTGCTGAGTTTTTGAAGAACATGCCCAATCTACCACTCCACTTTCACCTGCAGCCAGAGCATTTTTTAAGGGCTTGATTACATTTCCGTTGACTCTAACAAAAGGACTAATAATCAGCAAATTTTCTGTGGGAGCCACACCTACCATCGCACTTTTAAAAATGATACTGATTTCTCCGCTCTGTGGATCAACTAACACACTCTCTACATATTTACTGCTTGCACCTTTGTTTATGGCCTGGGCATTCCATGATTTCGCGACCCGATCCAGATCACCAGAGGACACTATCGCCTCTGCTGCCATGCTCACCTTTGCACTATCCGCTAAAGTAATACCTTCCAGTACACGTGTCCGTATGCTGTAGTCCTGATACGCAGGCAAAGCAATAGCAGCAAGCAGCCCGATAATCGCTACTACGATCATTAACTCAATTAAAGTAAATCCGCGTTGCATAAGCTCGCCCCATATAGTTATTATTCATTTTCTTTTCAAAAAACATACCAATAAATTTTAATTATTATTTTCAATTACTTAATAAAAAAACAATTAACTATAAATGCAAATTTTGTCACTTATTCACATTTTATTTCATAAAATGAGATTTAGTACACAAAAAAACAGCCCGAAGGCTGTTTTTTGCTTAACTCAATATTAACGACATTGAGAAGGTGCATATTTAGCTTGCAATGTACCAGCTGTAGGAGTAACTAAACCTTGAGCAGTAGCAGTAGCATTTGTAGCAGAAGCACAAGCCCAATCTACGTTACCTGTTGTACCTGCAGCTAAAGCCGCGGCTAAAGTTGGAACAGGAGTTGCACCAGTTTGTACATATGGACTTAAAGCAATAGTATTTTCTGCTGCAGCTACACCCACTGTTGTTGGATTATAAGTGATTGTAATTACACCTGTTGTTCTTACAGCTTGCACTGAATTTACATACTTAGATTTTGCACCAGTATTATTAGCTTGTGCATTCCAAGTATCTACAACAACACCTAAATCAACTAAAGTTGGAGCACTCGCAATTTGTTTCTGTGCATCGCCAGCAACTGTTAAACCTTCAGTCACACGGGTACGAATGGTATAGTCTTGATAAGCAGGAAGTGCAATCGCAGCCAAAATACCGATAATCGCAACAACGATCATTAATTCGATAAGAGTAAAACCCTTTTGAATTGATTTCATAACATTCTCCACAAATGTTTTTTTGTTTATTTATAAGCTTTGTAAGCTAATTTATATTTAGCACTAATTGTGCCAAGATTGATTATAATAAAATTAATAAAAAAAACAGCACTTTAAAAAAATAAAATTGTTACAACGTAGTTTTTATGTTTTTTTTGGTAAAAAAGTGACATTTTGTGTCACTAATCCACCTATTTTCTAGTCCAATATAATCGGATTATTTTCTAACTCGTTGTTTTGCTCTTTAACAGATTGTGCATAAAACTGGGTGAGCACTGCACCAATATGCCTCACTCCTATCACCACAGCCAGGCGAAACTGTTGTTCAATCAGTTGAGCAATCATATTTTGGCAAATTTCATCCCAGATTATTTGCTGAGTAGCAGTTTTAATCCCGCGATCAATCACAATTTCAACTTTTCTTTCACATAAATTGATGTAAAGAAGTACACCACTGTTAAATTCAGTATCCCACACTCCGAGTTCAGCGAACAACTGTCGTGCGCGCATGCGAGTATTCTGAAAATAAGCTTGATTAACAGGTAAATGACCTTCTATCACCACCTGTATTTCACCAACATGCCCCTGTTCAGCCTCAGTCACCGCTTGCGCGATAGCAGCCTGATCCTGTTTGGAAAAATAGCGCTTCGTGGCAGGCATATATAAAAAATGCTTCAACCAGCGCTTAAAACTGGGCTGATTCACTTCTGCTGTTTTAGGTTGTGTGACAATCTCTGTCGTATCTGTTTTTGTTACCATGATCCTGATGCGCCTCCCCCGCCAAAGCCGCCACCACCGCCGCTATAACCACCGCCAAAACCGCCACCTCCTCTACCCCCTCCACGACCGGCAGATGAAAGTACAAGCTGGAAAATGGTTTGTGCAATAGCAGTAATCAGTAAAAAGAAAATCCCACCACCAATCAATAAACTTGTCACAATACCTGCGCCATTGACCAGACCGGCGACAGTTCCTGCAACAGCAGCAGTAGATGCACTTAAAGGTTTACCCACAATAAACGAACCTATAATGCCCGCAATTAAAATAAACAGGGCTGTACTAAAAGTTTTCTCTTTCGCCTGTTGTTCATGCAAGGCTTTTTCTTGCCGTTCTTTCAGTTCCTGCGCAGCATTCGCTGCAACTTCAGGATCCATATTTAAAATACGTTCAATCTCGGCCAAACCTGCATCAATGCCTTGGGCATATTGAGCCTGCTTGAAATAAGGTGTAATTTTTTGATTAATAATCCGACTGACTATTATATCCGGCAGTACACCTTCCAGCCCATATCCGGTTAAAATCTGGATACGGCGATCATTCACCGCAATCGTCATAAGCAGACCATTATCTTGCTTGGCAGATCCAAGTTGCCATTTTTCAGCCACCCGCATGGCAAAATCAAAAATATCTTCCTGACCTGTCGTCGGGACAATCACCACACCAATTTGCGCCTTGCCCTGTTCATGCAGGTTGAGAATCCGTTGACTGATCTCCTGCTTTTCACCAGCACTAAGCAAATTTGCCTGATCCACAACCGGTTCATTTAAAGTCGGCAGTCCACGTATCGATTCACCCTCTGCCATATCATTGGCAATTTGAGCTTGCTGGGCTTGTTCAGCTGGTGGTGAAGGTGTTTGCTGCTTTTGATTGGTCGCCTGTTGCTCCTGAATAACTTTCCCCACAATCACTGCTTCTTCGTTATCTGTAGCCGTTGCCACTTCAGCTAAAGCAAATGGGCTAGACAATACTACACAACACAGCATCAGCAGTTGCAAAACAATAGCGAGAGAATTTTTCTTTTCTGGAGCAAGCATAGATGCATCCTTTTCTATTCAAATACGCTTTTAATTAAATGACACCTTAGGTGCAGTTTGTGCACCCTGCTCGGCACTGAAATTCGGTTTGGGATCCATGCCAATCACTTTGGCTGTCATCACCTGCGGGAACTGACGTGAATAAGCATTAAAATCTTGAACTGTGGTGATATAACGGTTACGCGCCACCGCAATCCGGTTTTCAGTACCTTCCAGTTGTACCTGTAAATCACGGAACTGCTCGTTCGCCTTTAAGTCAGGATAATTTTCAGATACAGCAATCAAGCGTGACAATGCAGTGGTCATCTGTGCCTGAGCTTCCTGATACTTCTGGAATAAAGCCGGATCTTCCAATACTTCTTTATCTACCTTTAAACCGGCCACATTGGCACGTGCCTGAGTCACTTCAGTCAATACCTGCTCTTCATGCGTGGCATAGCCTTTGACGACATTGACCAGATTAGGAACCAAATCTGCACGGCGTTGATACTGGTTCTGCACTTCTGCCCAAGAAGCGGTTACAGCCTCGTCCTTCACCTGTAAAGTGTTATAGCCACAGCCTGATAAGGTCAGCGTACTGGCCAGCACCAAAGTAACAAATGTTTTTTTCATAAAATTCATTGTGCTATTCCTCAATTATTTATTTGTATTTGTTTAAATAATTTTATTGTAAACATATTTACCCTTCAGTTTTGTTTGATTTATTTAGCATTCAAACCTTTTACTGGGGAAAATAAAAAAGCCCGATCATCAATCGAGCTTAATCAACAAAAATTATGATCAGCTATACGCGACTGCTGAAAATTCTTTTTGAAATTCTGGATGTAAATATTCTGTCGCCAGTCGCTGCTTCCACTCATTAACAATATCTGTATAGTCAATTTCAGAAGGATGAAAATCGGCTTTAAAATAGGATAAATATTCAGGTAACAACTGTACGAACATTTTTCCAATTAAATAGATCCCTAGAAGATTACCCCCCACTTTAGGCAGGCTTTGCTTTTTATCTTGCCAAAATAACCGTGTGGCTGAATAGAAGGTCAAGCTGGCAAAACCGGTGGTGACACTGCGCATAATCATCTTGCGGATTTTATCATCACCATAAACCGCCTGATAAACATCAAATGCTACCGCGCGATGTTCAATCTCTTCAATTGCATGCCAAACCCAGAGCTTGACCGTATCTTCATCCATCGTCGCCAAAATTTCAGGATGTCGCAAAATATATCCACCAAGCAAAGCGGTAAAATGCTCAAAGGCACAGGTAATCGCCAGCTGGATTTTTGGATGCAGTCCTTTTACATAACTGTTTTTACGCTCCAGCCAGGCTTGAAAACGATCCAGATGATAATCATCACGACGCCACGCAGCATTAAACTCTGCATGTGCTTTGGAATGCATGGCTTCCTGTCCGATAAATGCAGCGATCTGTGCCTGAAGTTTTTCATCTTTCACTTTATCGCGTACATTACGCACACTATGTACAAAGAACTGCTCCCCAATCGGAAAAGTGGAAGATAACGCAGTCAGCAAATGCGACATGATGGGTGAATTGGCAAAGTAATGTCGACGAATCGCTTTGGGATTAAATTGCGGTTTACGCACCGTAATCCCGATAGCTTTTGGACGATTTTGATATGATTTTTTTGCCGTCACTTGGGTCATGCTGTTACCTTTTTTAATAAATAGGCTTATCAGCAAGTATGCAAACTAAATCTCCATAGCTATATGGCAAGAATGCTTATTGGATTTGCGAAAAGGTTCATTCTGTATTAAATCCCAATACTTAAAAGTAAAGAGTTCCCTCTCCCTTTGGGAGATGAGAATCCTCAGAATATATTTTCAGCCCGCAAGTGAAAGGTATTTTCACATACTCACAATCTACTTTTGAAATCCCCCTCTCTCTAACTCTCTCCCTAAGGAGAGAGAACTTTTACGTATTTAATGAATTGCACAAAATCATATTTCAGTTATAAACCTTCTCTAAAATAAAAAACCCGCCTAAGCGGGTTTTTCAAAATTCATCTGAAATTTAAATCAGATTATACATCTAGATAATCCAGGATACCTTCAGCAGCCTGACGACCTTCCCAGATGGCAGTCACAACCAGGTCAGAACCACGAACCATGTCGCCACCAGCAAAGATTTTAGGATTCGAAGTCTGGAATTTGAACTCTTGCTGTTCAGCTGCCACTACTCGACCAGAACCATCCAGATTGATTTCTACATCGGTGAACCAATCTGCCGGACTGGTACGGAAACCAAAGGCAAGAAGTACGGCATCTGCAGGTAGAATTTCTTCAGAACCCGGTACAGGTTCAGGACTACGACGGCCACGGCTATCAGGTTGACCCAATTGCGTAGTAACAAACTTAACCCCAGTCACTTTGCCATTTTCACCAACGATTTCGATAGGTTGACGGTTAAACTGGAACTCCACCCCTTCTTCACGCGCATTTTTCACTTCGCGACGTGAACCCGGCATGTTTTCTTCATCACGACGGTACGCACAGACAACTGAGTCAGCACCTTGACGGATTGAAGTACGGTTACAGTCCATTGCCGTATCACCACCGCCAAGCACAATTACTTTTTTGCCTTCAACGCTGATGTATTCAGATGGATCTTTTTCCCAACCTTGGGTACGGTTAACATTGGCAATCAGGAAATCAAGCGCGTCGACAACCCCATCCAAATCTTCACCGGCAAACCCACCTTTCATGTAAGTGTATGTACCCATACCCATGAACACAGCATCATAGTCTGCAAGTAGCTGATCAATGGTGATATCTGTACCAATTTCAGTATTTAAACGGAATTCAACGCCCATGCCGGTGAAAATTTCACGGCGACGTTTCATCACGTCTTTTTCCATCTTGAATTCTGGAATACCAAAAGTCAGTAGACCACCAATTTCAGGACGTTTGTCAAAGACCACCGGTTTTACACCATTACGTACCAGAATATCTGCACAGCCTAGACCCGCAGGACCCGCCCCAATAATCGCGACTTTTTTATCTGTCCACTTGACGTGTGACATGTCTGGACGCCAGCCCAAAGCAAAAGCGGTATCGTTAATGTATTTTTCGGCATTACCAATGGTCACTGCACCAAAACCATCATTCAGGGTACACGCCCCTTCACACAAACGGTCTTGCGGACATACGCGACCACAAACTTCAGGAAGTGTGTTGGTTTGATGGCACAGTTCAGCCGCTTGGAAAATGCGACCTTCAGCAATTAATTTTAACCAGTTTGGAATGTAGTTATGTACCGGACATTTCCATTCGCAGTAAGGGTTACCACAGCCTAAACAGCGATGCGTTTGGTTTGCCGCAATTTCCGCTGTAAAAGGTTTATAAATTTCCACAAACTCTGCTTTGCGGACAGTTAGATCTTTTTTCTCTGGATCTTGGCGTGCGACATCCAGGAATTGAAAGTCATTGTTTAGGCGCTCTGCCATGTCTCTCTCCGTGGGTAGGTGCAGTCGGTTTATTTATCCGCTACACCTGCCTATCAATCTGCAAGTAGTGGAATTATTGTGGATCAGCTTTGGTCGTTTTCAAAAGCGTTTGCAAATTAGCAGCTTTTGGTTTTACAAGCCAGAATTTACGGCTGTAATAATCAAACTCATTGCGGATCTTGTACGCCCACGCACTACCTGTCTCAGCAATATGCTCATCCAAGATACGAAGCAAGAATTCTTGATGTTCTTCCATCGCCTCTGTAGAAATACGGTTTAACTCGATCAGCTCGTGGTTGTAATGGTCAACGAAGTCGTTATCCAGATCAAGTACATAAGCAAAACCGCCCGTCATACCTGCACCGAAGTTATGACCTACTTTACCCAGTACAGTCACAATACCGCCAGTCATGTATTCACAGCAGTGATCGCCCGCGCCTTCAATGACAGCAAACGCACCCGAGTTACGTACTGCGAAACGCTCACCGGCTGTACCTGCAGCAAACAGTTTACCGCCAGTCGCGCCGTATAGGCAGGTATTACCAATGATCGCTGTTTCCTGAGTTTGGAACGGCGAACCTTTCGGTGGGAAGATGGACACGCGACCGCCCGCCATACCTTTACCGACGTAATCGTTGGCATCACCTTCAAGTTTAATATGTAAACCACCGGCGTTCCATACACCTAAAGACTGACCTGCAGTACCGGTTAGATTTACTTTAACAGGATGTGATTCCATACTGAGGTTGCCATAGCGACGTGCAATTTCACCTGAAATACGCGCACCAATCGAACGGTCACAGTTACCAATCGTGAAGCTATATTCCCCGCTGATACCCGCTTCAATCGCTGGCAACATTTCTGCCACCATCTTCTCAGCCAAAATACCTTTGTCGAACGGCGCATTACCTTCAACTTGGCAATATTGCGCCTTACCTTCAGCTGACGGATGTGACTCAAGCAATGCACTCAAGTCCAAGTGAGCATGTTTATCCGTTTCACCTGGCAACATTTCAAGCAGGTCAGTACGGCCAATCAAGTCTTTCAAGCTTGCAACACCTAGCGCTGCCAACCATTCACGGGTTTCTTCCGCAATGAAATGGAAGAAGTTGATCAGCATTTCAGGTTCACCAATATAGTGTTCCTGACGTAAATGATCCTGTTGAGTCGCAACACCGGTTGCACAGTTGTTTAAGTGGCAGATACGCAGGTATTTACAACCCAATGCGATCATTGGCGTTGAACCGAAACCAAAGCTTTCTGCACCCAAAATCGCAGCTTTCACTACATCCAGACCAGTTTTCAAACCACCATCGGTTTGTACACGGACTTTGCCACGCAAGTCATTCACACGAAGGGCTTGATGCGCCTCACTTAAACCCAGTTCCCAAGGCGAACCGGCATGGTGAATTGAAGACAATGGAGAAGCAGCTGTACCACCGTCATAACCAGAAATGGTAATGAAGTCAGCATATGCTTTTGCTACACCGGCAGCAATGGTTCCTACACCCGGTTCAGATACCAGTTTCACAGACACCATCGCTTGAGGATTGACCTGTTTCAAGTCAAAAATCAATTGTGATAAATCTTCAATTGAGTAAATGTCGTGATGCGGAGGTGGAGAAATGAGGGTTACACCTGGAACTGAATAACGTAAACGTGCGATTAAGCCGTTTACTTTACCACCTGGTAACTGACCACCTTCACCCGGTTTTGCACCCTGTGCAACTTTAATTTGCAATACTTCAGCAGAAGTCAGGTACGCAGGTGTTACACCAAAACGACCAGATGCAATCTGTTTGATTTTCGAGTTACGGATGGTGCCATAACGCGCTGGATCTTCACCGCCCTCACCAGAGTTTGAACGACCACCAATGGTGTTCATAGCAATGGCAATGGCTTCATGCGCTTCAGGAGACAACGCACCCAAAGACATCCCAGCAGAGTCGAAACGTGGCAGAATATCTTCAACCGATTCAACTTGATCCAGTGCAATTGAATTATCTGTTTTCAATTTCAATAAGTCACGAATCGTGGCCACCGGACGGTTATTCACCAGTTCCGCATATTCTTTAAAGTCAGCATATTGACCTGAACGAACCGATTTATGCAGTGCATTGATCACGTCCGGGTTAAAGGCGTGGTATTCCTTGTCGAATACGAATTTGAGCATACCGCCCTGATCGATTGGCTTACGTGATTTCCACGCCAATGACGCCAGTTTTTTCAGATCATTTTCAAGGTCGGCAAAAGTTGCGCCTTTAATACGGCTTGGTACACCGGTGAAGCATTTATCAACCACTTCAGTTGACAGACCCACTGCTTCAAATAGCTGACCACCACGGTAAGAAGCAACAGTCGAGATACCCATTTTTGAAAGTACTTTTAATAAGCCTTTCTCAATCCCTTTACGGAAGTTCGCCTGTGCATGGATTGGATCACCCAGCAGTTCACCTTTCGCGATCAAGTCATTGATGACGTCATAAGCCAGGTAAGGATAAATCGCAGTTGCACCAAAGCCCAAGATCACTGCAAATTGATGCGGATCACGTGCCAAACCAGTTTCAACGATAATATTGGCATCTGTACGCAGACCAACACTGATCAAATGGTGATGTACCGCACCTGTTGCCATGAGTGCATTGGCAGGCAAGAAACCTTGACGGATTTTCTTATCCGAAAGTACAAGTAAAGTTTTGCCATCGCGAATGGCTTGAGCAGCCTCGATACAGATGCGTGCAATTGCAGCTTCTAAACCTTCATCTTCAGCATAGTTCAAGTCGATATCTGCAATTTCGTAACCTTTACGACCAAGGGTACGGATTTGATGCATTTTCGAATTTGAAAGCACTGGGCTGGAGATGATCAAACGGTCTGCATGTTCAGGGCTTTGCTCGAATACGTTTTGTTCGCGACCCAGGCAAGTTTCCAATGACATTACAATCGATTCGCGTAATGGGTCGATTGGCGGATTGGTTACCTGTGCAAACTGTTGACGGAAGTAATCTGATACATGGCGCACCTGGCGAGACAATACCGCCATTGGAGTATCATCACCCATTGAACCCACAGCTTCCTGACCGCTTTCTGCGATTGGACGAAGCAACTGGTCACGCTCCTCAAAGGTCACCATAAACATTTTTTGTGAAGCTTTTAGCTCATCGCCTTTTAAGCCTTGATCACATAAATATTCTTCCAGTTCTGGACTACCTTGAACGCGTACGGAATTTTCACGTAACCATTCACGGTAAGGACGCATTTTTTTCAAATGGTTGCTGACATCTTTAGTGTCAAGCATTTTGCCAGTGAAAGTATCGATAACCAGAATTTGACCCGGGCCAACACGACCTTTAGAAATTACATCTTCAGGCTGATAACCCCAAACACCAATTTCTGATGCAAGCGTGATGTAACCATTTTTAGTAATCACCCAACGTGCTGGACGCAAGCCATTACGATCCAGCATACAGATCGCATGACGACCATCCTGAATTACCAAGCCAGCCGGACCATCCCAGGCTTCCATGTGTTTAGAGTTGAATTCATAAAATGCACGTAGGTCAGCATCTAAAGTTTCAACGTTTTGCCAAGCCGGTGGAACCAGCATACGAAGTGCACGGAACAGATCCATGCCACCACCGACAAGAATCTCAAGCATGTTATCCAGGCTTGAAGAGTCTGAACCGGTACGGTTTACAATCGGGTTAAGATCGGTTAAGCCAGGTAATAGCGGGTTTTCGAATTTTGGTGTACGGGCCATTGCCCAGTTACGGTTTGCAGTAATGGTATTAATTTCACCATTATGCGCCAGATAACGGAACGGCTGTGCTAAAGGCCAACGCGGTAAAGTGTTGGTCGAGAAACGTTGGTGGAACACCACAATATGAGATTCCAGACGTTCATCTGCCAAGTCTGTGTAAAAGTCAGCAATCGCTTCAGGCATCATCAAGCCTTTATAGCTAATCACTGTAGAACACAAAGTAGTCACATAGAATGATGGATCATTGGTTAACTGTTGTTCTGCACGACGACGTGCCAAGAACAATTTACGGTTAAACTCGACCTCAGTCACACCCATCGGGCAATTGACAATAATCTGTTCGAATGCAGGTAAAGACTGCATTGCAATTTCACCAAGCGCATCGTTATTGGTTGGAATAACACGCCAAGCGAGAACTTTAAGACCTTCAGATTCAATTTCTTTGGCCAACACTTGTTTAGAATGTGCAGCAATTGCTGGGTCTACATTTAAAAATACGGTACCGACAGCAAAAATTTCGCTTAAAGTGATATCACTTAATTTTTTTGCTTCTTCACGGAAGAATTTCTTCGGCATTGCCAAGAGCAGACCACAACCATCCCCTGTCTTACCATCTGCGGCAATACCACCACGGTGTGTCATGCAGCTAAGACTATGCATAGCGGTCTTGACGAGATCATGGCTAGCATCACCCTGCATATGGGCGATTAGACCGAAACCACAGTTATCTTTAAACTCATCCGGTTGGTATAAACCTTGAGCGGGAGCTACAGTATTAGGCGATGGCATGTGCATAGCGTACCCTTCTTTTCAACATGGCCCATAAAGCGGGCATCTAACAATCAAATATCTTCTTTGCGATTTAGTCCAATTTACTCACTTTAAGATCAATGCTGAGCAAAATCTTTTCATCATGCTTAAGATAATCCGATTTTAATCTCTGTACATGAATTAATTGCAAAAATATTTTGCTTCGTTCACGCACTCTTTTAAAGCAGGCATATTTGACGATTTCGCACAATCATTGAATCTTTTCGCGCCAAAACAGGGACATTAACTCAATTCATGCACCAATAAAGCAAAAATTATGCCAAACCAAAAATTAAAGTGCTAAATGTTTTAAATATAGAAATATTAAAATTCCATTAACTTTAGAGTAATTTTCAAGAAACATATTTCGCACTATATTTGTGCATATAAATAATTTTATAACTCAAATTGCTCTATTTTAGAACTATATTTTTAATTAAATGGGTCACTAATTTCTTTTTCCGGAATCTTGTTTCCGCTTTGTTTCGGTGCATTCTCAATACCCGAATGTGACTGTTGAACATCTACCACATTACCCTGCTCATCACGTCGCGTTACTGTTGTTGTGGTGGTTGCATTTTTAGCATCAGTCTCAGCTACAGTTGGCTTAGGCTTTGGTAAAGACAATAAGCTTTCATCCACTTTAGGTAATGGCGCAGATTTCAGATTGACCGCATACAGCTTATGATTGGTGCCCATTTCATCTGCACCCATGTCATTCACTAAAGAGACATAATTTTTAATATCCTGCACTTTAGGCTGAACAGACTTTGGAAATTGTAGCGGCAATTGCTCTAATACACGTTGAGCTTCATCTTTATTTCGATAAATACCATAAAGAAGTACATATTGTTCAATCTGATCCTCACCACTCAAACGTATATAAAAAAAGTTCTTGCGAGTGGATTGTTTTTTTAAAAAACTGCGAATCACCTCATCTTTGGTTGTACGAAACAATTCGATGCTGCTTGCGTTCTTATTATCATTAATAAACTTGCTACCACGAAATTCCGGTTCATAACTTCCAGTAGTCACTACACGTGTAGTCATTTCTAAAGGACGAACTTCATCCTGTAGCGCACCAAGCAAGTTCGTTGCAGCAACTTTTTCGGGTTGAATTTGTAGCTCAGACTCCGTTTCCGCAGATTTTTCCACTTCAACTAAAGCATCGCTATCCGTGATTGCCCAAAAAACAAGTGCTGCAAACAAACACGCCACCCCACACACCAGCCAGATATAGTTTTGGATACGTTGCCATTGTGTACGGAGGGTTGCCATGAATTATGCCTTTTCTTGATTCGCTAAAATCGCCTGTTTCATCAATTCCACATCAAATTCTTTGCTGATAATTGCCTGTCCGAGTGACTTCATCAGCACCAGACGCAATTGACCATTCAGCACTTTTTTATCATGCGCCATATAGGCAAGAAATTCATCCAGTGGAATAGCTGGGCATTTTACTGGCAAATGAGCACGTTGAATGATTTTTTTTGTACGTTCTAGATCTTCAAGTGAAATCCAGCCCATACGTTGTGATAAATCAGCCGCCATCACCATACCGGTAGCCACAGCTTCCCCATGCAGCCATACTCCATAACCCAAATAGGATTCGATTGCATGGCCAAAAGTATGACCTAAATTCAGCAAGGCACGTTCGCCTTGTTCTTTTTCATCATTGGCGACAATGCGTGCTTTATGGGCACAAGAACGATATACAGCTTCGGCCAGTAATTTCGCATCTCGTGCAACCAGACCATCCATATTTTGCTCAAGCCAGATTAAAAAATCACGATCGCCCAATAAGGCATATTTGATCACTTCTGCTAAGCCCGCAGATAACTCGCGGTCAGGCAAGGTCGAAAGCTGTGACATATCGGCAAGCACAACTTGAGGTTGCTGGAAAGCCCCGATCATGTTTTTACCGAGTGGATGATTGATCCCGGTTTTCCCGCCCACACTGGAATCGACTTGTGACAAAAGCGTCGTCGGCACCTGAATGAAATATACGCCACGCTGGAAACATGCAGATGCAAAACCTGCCATATCACCAATAACTCCACCACCCAAAGCCAGTACTGTCGCATCCCGATTAAAACCCGCTTCCAGCAAGGCATCAAAAATGAGATTTAAATGTTCAATATTTTTATACTTTTCACCATCAGGCAAGATACATGTCGCAACCGTTTTACCCAAACCTTCAATCGCACTGAGGTAATGCTCCAGATATAAAGGCGCCACCGTGGTATTGGTCACTACCATCACCTGTTTTCCGTGGATATACGGTTCAAGTAATGATTGAGGATCTAAATCACTGCCAATAAAGATAGGATAGCGACGATCACCGAGTTCAACATGTAAAGTTTGCATGAAATTAAAACCGTTAATTAGACTAACTTTGCTTCTTGAGAAACAATCATATGTAAGATTTTTTGCGCTAAATCACGAGCAGCACCCTGATTCGTTTCAATAATATAATCTGCTATTTCACGATATAAGGGATCACGAATAGCCAATAAATCACGTAACTTTTGTTCAGGATTTTCAACTTGCAGTAAAGGACGGTTTTTATCCCGATAAGTGCGCTGTAATTGAATTTCGACAGGAGTATAAAGGTAAACAACGATTCCACGTTGTTTTAAGAATTCACGATTAGGTGACTGGGTCACCGCCCCACCACCGGTTGCAATAACCAGCTGTGAACGAGCAGTAAGTTCATCAATCACCATTGTTTCACGATTACGAAATCCCTTTTCACCTTCTTTTTCAAAGATCCAAGGAATTGTCGCACCTGTTTTACGCTCAATTTCCTGATCACTATCAAGAAACTCTCGCCCCAACAGTTCCGCTAAATGACGACCAACAGTTGTTTTCCCAGCCCCCATTGGCCCTACCAAATAGACATTTGGCAGGGTTTCAAACTCATTGCTTGGCAAGGAGTCACCTATTTATTTTGCTAAATTCAAAATATATTAATGATTTCTTGAAACACTGTCATTAACAATTCGTGGTGTAACAAAAATCAATAGCTCTCGCTTGTTATCCGATTTCAAATCTTTACGGAACAAACGGCCTACGTAAGGAATATCGCCCAAGAATGGTACTTTGGTTTGTGTATTTTGTGTTATTTGCTCAAAAATACCACCTAATACCACAGTCTCACCATTATCCACCAATACATTGGTATTAATTTCATTTTTGTTTAGAGTCAGCTCACCATTTGGCGCAACCGATCCAATAGAATCACTTGAAATATCAAGATTCATTTGAACCTTACCATCCGGTGTAATGCTTGGAGTAACATCTAAGCTTAGTAACACATCTTTAAATTGAGTACTCGCAGTTGCGTTGGATCCCGTTCCACTTACAGATTGATAAGGAACCTGTGTACCTGATGCAACTTTAGCTTTCTGTTTGTCCGCTGTTAACACTTTAGGGGTAGAAACAACTTCGCCATAACCATCTGCTTGCAGGGCTGAAAGTTCTAAATCCAGCATAAAGTCAGACAAGCTGATGAGACCAAAAGCAATTCGACTTGCACCTTGACTGGTTACGCCTAAATCCACATTTAAGTTCTGTGGACGTTGAATCGTATATTTACCGTCATCATCAGGTGTTTTTAAATCCCATAAGGTTGTATCACTACCACCGACCAACAGGTCATTATTCTGGTTTATCCCTTGCGACAAAATACCCCACTTCACGCCCATCTCTTTACTAAACTCTGTTGAAGCACGAACAATACGTGCCTCCACCATCACCTGTTTCACAGGAATATCAAGTAAATCGACCATTTTTCGAACTTTATCGATATTTTGAGCAGTATCGTTAATAATCAAGGTATTGGTACGCGCATCCACCGAAATTGAACCACGTGGACTTAATAATGTCTCTACTGAATTATCATTTGATCTACCACCTCCATTACCACCCGAATTATTCGACTGTTTCGTGTCAGTAATCAATTTTTCAATATCAGTGACTTTAGCGTAACTTAGTTTTAAATATTCAGTTTGAATCGGTGCCAATTTTACACTTTGAGCTAGAGCCTTAGCCTCTTCTTCTTCCGACTTGATCAATTCTGATACCGGTGCAATCCAGATCACATTGCCATTACGGCGCTTATCCAGATTTTTGGTTTTCAAAATAATATCAAGAGCCTGATCCCATGGGACATCTTTTAAACGCAGGGTAATATTGCCCTGAACGCTATCCGCAGTCACCATGTTGATGCCGGTAAAATCTGCCAGTAATTGCAGTACACGACGTACTTCAATATCTTGGAAATCTAAAGAAATCTTTTTACCTGTATAAGCATTTGCCGCCTTAGGTTTTAATGGATTCTTATCTTCTGGACGTTTTAAGCTGATAGTCAATTTGTTATCAGTCTGATAAGCCATATATTCATAGCTACCAGAGGTCTGAATGGTAATCACGCCATTACCACCGTCATTGGTAGCATCAACCGTGGATACTGGAGTTGCAAAATCATTGACATTTAAACGACGTGCCAAATGTGCAGGAACTTTGTTACCCAAAGTTCGTACCACTACTTTGCTGCCCTGCTGTTGTACATCTACCGGAGTGTTACTCCCCAATAAATCGACTACGATTTGACCTTCACCCTGACTGCCACGCTGGAAACCGATATTGGAAATACCCTGTGTAGTTTTTTGGGCAACAACTTGCTGCGATGTAAAAGCATTCGCTGTCGCAGAATTAATTTTTAAGATAAAGGTATTACCTTCGATACGTGTAGTAAAGGCACCTGCATCAGCCAAGTTCACAGTTAAACGTGAACGTTGCGCATCAGAACTCACATCGACAGAAGTTGCCTCTTTCGTTGCAACAGAAATACTATTTTGCTTTAAATTTTGTTGTGCTTTATCAAAATCAAGAATTAAACGTGACGGCTGCTCAAGTTGATAAGCTTGCGGCTGTGGTGGTAAACCGTTAAACATCACACGGATTTCTGTACCTTGACCTGCAATCTGCATCGGCACAATATTGGTAATACTGACTTGTGCATTTGCAACCTGCATGATCGCGATCGCAACAGCACCCATAGAAAATTGACGAAACAAATGGTTCATTGTATTGCCATCCCCAAATATAAAATCTTTAAAACTATTATTCATTTTTATTCCTTTTAAACTTAAGGCGCTGGTCCAAGCAATACCAGACTTCTTGGACGTTCCACGTATCCTTCTCGCCCATCTGGAATAATTTCCACCAGATCAATCTGCGTCGGCGTAATATTGATTACACGACCATGATTCATCCCCATATAACTGCCGCGCTGTATCCGCTCTATTTCACCATCCGGAGTCTGAATCAATGCCAAGATCTGTCCAGACTGGTTACGCATACTTCCTTTCATATTCAAGGATTCAATTGCATAACTTTCTAAAGGTTGCAGTTGGCGTGATAAATTAGGATAGACCCGTTTTCCCGACATAATTTTCAATTCAGCAGCCAGAGAACTCGGTAAAAAAGGACTTTTCAGCTGGTGTGCCGAATAATTAAATGTCGGTACAGGTGGAAAAACTGGTGCAGGCTCAATTGGTAATGGGGCTTGATTGCGAATACTAGCCATTTGCTCATTCACAGCATCAATACGCGAATCACAACCAACCAGCAACACACCTAGCATCAGACTTAGAGAGATTTTTTGTATTTTCATTACTGTGTCCCCCCAGCCGTAGCAGCTGAATTAGCATCTGCAGCTTGCGTTTCTGTCGCTTGAGCATCGGCAGCACCAATATAACGGTATGTTTTTGCTTTAACGTTATAATTTACCTGAGGAATATCAGATTTTTTCTCTTTATTTTCCGATGCCGTAATCTCAAAATCATGCAAAGTCACAATACGTGGCAGTGCAGCAATTCCGCTCACAAAAGAACCAAAAGCGTGATAGTCACCTGTTGCCTCAATCGAAATAGGTTGCTCAATAAAGAACTCTTGTTTTATTTCACCTTCCAAACGGATGTTTTTGAATTTCAAGCCTGAATTTACACCAGTCACGTTGATATCTTCAACCAAACCTGGAATTTCAGTTTCCTTCGGCAATTGCTCCAGCTGCTGGTTAAAATTCGCTTCCATTTCTTGTAACTGCGCTTGTAACAACTGCAAGTTACGAAGTTTGGAATCTTTTTCACGAAATTCATTGAGCAAGTTTTGCTCTTGAGCAGAAGCATTGGAAATATCTTCCAATTTGCCTTTAATTGTTAAAAAATAACCCAGAATACCGATCGCCAACACAATCGCAATCCAGCAGGTGATTTTGACGGACAATGGCCAACTGCCATAGTTATTCATATCCAAGGTGTTGAACTGCTGAAGGAACTTATCCAGCGTCATCTTCTTTTTAGTGACCACAGCTTCATTTGGATTTAATTCATCTAGTTCATCGAGACTCATTTTGCTGCCTCCACGGTTGAATTAGCTGTATCGGATTGTGCTTGTTGTTGTGCTTCTGCTGCAGCAGGTTGTGCGATTTCATCTAAGTCAGCAGTCACCACAAATGAACCATAACCTTCTTCAACACGCGGAACGACTGAACTCGGTGCTTTATCTTTTTGCTCTTCAACTGCTAAAAAAGAATTCATAAAAGCGTTGCGATACCAGGCAGATGACTCCAAATTACGCAAAAACTCTGCAACAGTATTTGGGCTTTCCGCCTTCCCCTCGATAGTAAATTTATCGCCGGAACGCACAAATTTAGTAATATACAAATTACTTGGCGTTACCCGTACCAATTCATCAATCAGACGCACTGCAATTGGACGCTGTCCCTGTAAACCCTGGATTAGCTTCATTCGTTCAATAATTGCATTACGCTGCGCTTCTAAACCTTCCAAGGATTTTAATTGCACATCCAGATTCTGGTTTGTGCTGGTAATAAGTTGATTTGCCTGTTCTTGATCTTCGAGTTTATGGTCATAGTAAAACCATGACAATGCCACAGCCAAAGCCCCGATTACAGCAGCCCCAATACAAATTGCTATAAATTCTTTTTTTCGTCTCTCTCTTAGCTCATCACGCCAAGGGAGCAGGTTAATTCTTGCCATTAATCAAAACTCCTCAATGCCAAACCACATGCCACCATGAGAGAGGAAGCATCGTTTTCTATTTTTTTAATATCAATTTGTGGAGAAAACCCCATTTGCAAGAATGGGTTGGCAATAGTCACGCGATAACCCAATTTTTGTTGTAGTAATTTCGCGAGCCCTGGAATATTGGCATTTCCCCCAGCCAATAAAATATGGTCAATCTCATTAAATTGTGAAGATGAGAAGAAGAATTGCAATGATCTTGCCGCTTGTTGAACCACGGCTTCCAAGAAGGGTTCTAAAACCTCTACATCATAGTCATCCGGTAATGAACGACTTTTCTTGGCACGACCAGCTTCTTCAAAAGACAAACCATAACGATTTTGAATTTCTTGAGTCAGCTGCTTACCACCAAACACCTGCTCCCGCGTATAAATCACTTTATTATTTTGCATCACAGATAAGGTGGTCATGGTATGACCAATATCTAAAATACCGACCGTATTCACGCCCATAGGCAAAGTATCGGAAAATACTTTATAGGCATTTTCTATAGCAAAACTTTCAACATCTGCCGTTTTTGGCGTCAGATTAGCCAGCTCCAGTACTTCAGCACGAGCCTCTACATTCTCAAGACGCGTTGCTACTAACAGCACATTGACCCGATTCGGATTAGCCAAACGATCCGGCAATACTTCAAAATCCAGACTGGCTTCATCCAGAGGAAACGGAATGTATTGCTCTGCATCCATACGGATCTGAACTTCACGTTCGTCATCCGTCATATCTGCATCCATTTCAATGGTTTTGGTAATCACCAGTGAAGTTGGGATGGCAAGGGCTGCAGCTGTAGATTGCGTATTGGCAAGATTAAGGGCTCGCTCTAGTGCATCTCCGACTGCTTCTGGATTTAAAATATTTTTTTCAACAACACTACCTTCAGGTAAGGGAACCAGCGCATAGCTCTCAACCCAGTACCTGTTACCGCTCTTAACAGAAAGTTCCAACAATTTAACAGAAGTAGAACTAATATCTACTCCTACTAACCCCTTATTCGGCTTACGATATAACCTGAGCACAATATAATTCCTATTATTTTTTTATCCCCAATAAAAGTAACCTACTAATCAGTGTTGGTCTATAATTTTATACAGATACAATAACTCATCTAACAATCTGCATGTGTAAAGGCTATACTGACCGCTAATTAGTTTGCCATTAGCTCTTATTAAAACTTACTTGTTATGAAAAAGCTATCACGTTCGGGCCATGTTCATCCATTTTTTTTGATCATAATTATAGTTTTGGTCTCAATTCCGATGGGATTTTATGGCATGTATCTCTATATTGCCCCATCCCTACCTAAAATGACCACCTTAAAAAAGGCGCCGTTATTAAAACCCTTACAAGTATATAGTGTCGATAATGAGCTTATTGCTGAGTATGGCGGAAAATTATCCGTTCCTGTGGAATACAAACAGATTCCAAAACCCTTTATTTCGGCCTTTCTTGCTGCTGAGGATTCATCCTTCTTTGAACATAGCGGTATTAGTTTCAAAGGTTTAGGACGTGCGGTCAGTGAAACCATTACCGGTTCCAATGTACAAACCGGTGGTTCTACTATCACTATGCAGGTAGCCAAAAATTATTATTTGACACCAGAGCGCACCCTAAAACGTAAACTGACTGAAATTTTCTTAGCACGTAAAATTGAACAGAACCTGACCAAGGAAGAAATTCTCACCTTATATGTGAATAAAATTTTCTTGGGTAAAAATGCCTACGGCATTGCTGCAGCTGCAAAAATTTACTACAACAAAAATCTGGATCAGCTCAGTATTGCTCAAATGGCCATGATTGCAGGGCTGCCCAAAGCACCCTCAAAATACAATCCTGTGGTCAATCCTACCCGCGCCCTGGAACGTCGCAACTGGATTCTGGGTCGTATGCTACAGCTAGGTTATATCAATCAGGCTCAGTATAAACAGGCTATTGCCGAACCGATTAACCTCGATATGCCTGAACGTGGCATCAATAATAAATTTCCCTATGTGGGCGAAATGGTACGTTCAGAATTGATGGAAAAGTTTGGTGAACAAGCAATTGATTCTGGATATAAAGTCTATACCACCATCAATAGCCAACGTCAGGCCTTCGCAGAACAATCGGTACAAGAAGGTCTCGAAGCCTATGACCGCCGACATGGCTGGAGAGGTGCTGAAGCACATGACAAACCCTTGAGCGAATTCATGGCGTATGCAAATACCTATCCTGCCAAGGTGATTAAAGTCGATAAAAATGCTTTTGAAGCATTGATGCAAGATGGCTCTAGCGTGACTGTACCGTGGTCGGGCATGTCTTGGGCTTCTCCTTACAGAAATGCCAACAGCGTAGGGCCTGCTCCACGCACAGCTTCCCAAATTGTTAAAGTAAACGATATTATTCGATTACGCCCGAATGACAATAAAACCTCTTGGGCACTGGTACAAATTCCTAAAGCCCAAGGTCAGCTCATTGCATTAAATCCCAACAACGGCGCAATTGAAGCCATTGTCGGTGGATATAATTTTTACCAGTCCAAATTTAACCGTGCCTTGCAAGGTTGGCGTCAGCCAGGTTCTACCATCAAGCCCTTTGTTTATGCATTGGCACTTGAGCGTGGTATGACCCCCTACAGCATGGTCAATGACAGTCCGATCACGATTGGAAAATGGTCACCGAAAAACTCGGATGGTCGTTATCTTGGCATGATTCCATTACGTCGCGCCTTGTATTTATCACGAAATACAGTGTCGGTTCGCCTGCTGCAAACAGTCGGCATTGAGCGTACCCGACAATTACTGATGGATTTCGGTTTGCATGAAAATCAGATCCCTCGAAATTACACCATTGCTTTAGGTACACCACAAGTTCTTCCGATTCAAATGGCCACAGGCTATGCCACCTTCGCCAATGGCGGTTACCGTATTCAGCCGCACTTTATTGACCGTATTGAAGATGCTTATGGCAAAGTGATTTATCAAAGTAACCCAGACTATGCATGTATTTCCTGCATCAACCAAACTGATGAAGAAACTGAATCTGCAGAACCGGTGACACCTGATGATGAAGTAATTAACGTCACCAATCAGACCTTAGCAGAAGAAAAAGAACTGGCCAAACTTGAACTGGATGAAGCAAAAAGCCAGTATCGTCAGGCACAGCGTGTCTTGAAATCAAGCTCTGCATATGACATGGCCAATATTCTACGTGATGTGATTCAGCATGGTACCGGACGTGCCGCACTAAGAATTGGCCGTGATGACCTTGGTGGTAAAACCGGAACCACCAATGATGCCAAAGATGCCTGGTTTGCCGGTTTTAATGGCAAACTGGTGACGGTTGCCTGGGTCGGTTTTGACCAGCCTACCACCTTGGGTCGCCGTGAGTATGGTGGTGTTGCCGCCTTGCCGATCTGGACCAACTTTATGGGCAATGCCTTAAAAGGCACGCCAGCAGCTTGGGTTCATTTTGACAAAAATGCCAAAGCACCCACCAACCACAACCAGACAATTATTGTAGGTGAACCGACAGATCGTTCATCTCCCCCATTGGCTCGTCCATTGTATCGTCCGGCACCTGTTGCTCCAGCACGGGCACCAGAAAGTGACTTTGATGATCTTCCTGGAGAGGAAATCCTGGTTCCGAATAATGCCACCGCTCCAAACATGCAAAAACAAAACAACAAACCGGATGCACTGGATAATCTGATTGATGTATTTGAATAGCATTAAAAAAGCCCTCAGTTGAGGGCTTTTTTATTATTTACTCAATCTATTTCTTTTTGAATAAATAAATCTGGAATTGGGCTTTTAACTCAAATTGTTTTAGTTGTTCTAATGCCTGACGACGTTCTGGCTTGGCTTTATAGGCATAAGGCGTCATGGCAATCAGATGCTTTAAATCTTCCTGTTGCAAAATAAAGGGCGCTTCCACGATGCTCTCCTCCACCAGCTCAAATACATCTTCCAATTGAGCTACAAACTTATGCGGTTCATGCGGGTTCACTTCTTCAAAAAGCGCCTCGCGCATGGCATATAAATGCTCTGTTGCAGGCGTGACCACCATCAAATAGGCATGCGGCTTAAGTACACGCAATATTTCCTGTTTTGGAATGGGGCTAAACAAGCTGGTACACAAGTCGATCGATGCATCTAAAACAGGTAATGTTGCACCTGTTCCAACCACCCAGGTCACATTTTTATTCAGCTTGGCTGCAACCTGAACTGCATTTTTCGCAATATCCACCCCCACACATTGCAGCACTTCCGCCTGCATGGCATTGGTGTAATAACCTTCACCACAACCGATATCCAGCAGATTTTCAATGCGTAAATCGCGAATTTTTTCAACCACTGCCTGTTGTAAAGGCGCATAAAAACCTGCACTTAAAAATGCACGACGCGCCTGTACCGATTCAGGCGTATCACCCGGATTTTTACTGTGCTTATGCTGCACCACATGCAGGTTCACATAGCCTTGTTTTGCCACGTCATAACTGTGGTTATTCACACAGTGCCATGTTTTTTCGGTCAGTTTCAATGCTTCATGACAGACAGGACACATCAGCAGATTCATATTTTTCTCCAGTGCCTGAAATCAGGCGATAAAAAAGCCGGCAGATGTGGGAGCAAATGCCGGCTCTTTCGAATATTTGCTTAACGCAATTTTAAGGTCATTAAGCCTAAAACTACCAGCATAATTGTGATAATCCAGAAACGAATCACCACCTGGGTTTCACGCCAGCCTTTTTTCTCGTAATGATGATGCAGCGGCGCCATCAGGAAAACCCGCTTGTTGCGCATACGTAGCGAGCCGATCTGCAGGAACACCGAAATGGCTTCTACCACAAAAACCCCACCCATAATCGCAAATACGATTTCCTGACGAACCATGACTGCAATGGTACCCAGCATCGCACCTAAGGATAAGGCACCGACATCACCCATGAACACTTGGGCAGGATGGGCGTTATACCAAAGGAAGGCCAAGCCCGCACCAATCATGGCAGCACAGATCACCACCAATTCAGAGGAATATTTCACATAAGGCATGTGTAGATAATTGGCAAAACGAACATCCCCTGCAAGGTAGGCAAACACGCCCAAACCTGCTGCAACCAGAACGATTGGCATAATTGCCAGACCATCCAGACCATCGGTCAGGTTGACCGCATTGGAGGCACCGTTAATCACCAAATAAGTAAAGATAATAAAACCAATTCCCAAAGGAATAACCGAGAATGGAATAGACAGATTTTTAAAGAACGGAATTAATAAATCCAGCATATTCGCGGTATGTATAGGATTGGCCTGCTGAGTAGCAATTACATACAGCGCAATACCGGCGCCTAATGATCCGACTGAAGTCCAGAAGAATTTTTTCCGTGCAGGCAAGCCGGCATTGTCTTTATAACGGACTTTAATCCAGTCATCTGCCCAACCTACGGCACCAAAGATCACCATCACCCCAAGCACAATCCAGACATAAGGATTAGATAAATCGGCCCAAAGCAAAGTTGATATCCCAATCGAGAGTAGGATCAAAATCCCGCCCATGGTCGGTGTACCCATTTTTTTGGCATGACCTTCAGGAGCAAACGAACTGACTGCTTGGCCATATTTGAGTGCTTGTAGCTTACGGATCATCACTGGACCCAAAACCAGTCCAATAGTCAATGCAGTTAATACACTGAGCAAAGCACGTAGTGTTAAATAACGAACCACCTGAAACGAGCTGTTATAGCCCGCCAGTTGTTCAAATAGCCATAACAGCATTAAATTTTCTCCATCAAATCAGCCATCAATGTTTCCATGTGGGTATAGCGAGAACCTTTAAACAGGAAACTCATGGATTGAGGTTGATGTGTTTCAATTAAACCAAGTAAGAAAGGAAGAGCTTGTGCCTGAGTCAAAAAGGCCTGCAATTTTTTGCCATACTGGGTACTGCGCGCGCCTTCTTGTGTGGCCGGCGCAAATTCACCCACGGCAACCACGAAGTGAACGCCCTGTACCGAAACCAGGTCACGGCCCAGCATATAGTGTTGCTGGGCTGCACTTGCACCCAATTCACCAATATCGCCAATCACCATCACCTTGACACCTTCCTGCTGAGCAAGCACTTCTGCCGCTGCACGCATGGAAGTCGGATTGGCATTGTAAGTATCATCAATAAACAGATGCTTTTCAGTATGGATAAAGTTCAAACGACCTTTAGCACCCGTCGCTTGTTCCAGACCAATCACAATATCGTCCAGCGCAACACCAATCGCGAGAGCAAAAGCTGTCGCAGCAGTGGCATTCTGAACATTATGTTCACCGGCAAATGGCAAATTGATCTGACGTACACCTTGAGGGGTATTTAAAGTAAAACCGGAAGATTGTGGATGCAATTCAATGTCAGTGGCGAACACATCCCCACCCTGTCCGAAACTCAAGACTTTTTCAGTCTGTACTGCCTGACGAATGGATTCGGCAAAATCGTCAGCCGCCGGAACGATCGAAGTCCCTGTTTTGGCAATATGCGCATAAATTTCCGATTTGGCACGACAGATACCATCGCGTCCGCCAAATTCACCCAAATGTGCCGTACCAATGTTGATAATCCCGGCGACATGCGGTTGCACCAGATTTGAAGTGTAATCAATCTCCCCCTGATGGCTCGCGCCAAGTTCCATGACCGCAAACTGATGTTCGGCACGCAGCTCGAGCAACATCATTGGCACACCCAAATCGTTATTCAGGTTACCGCGGGTAATTAAGGTTGGTGCCAGACGCGATAAAATACTGCCCAGCATTTCCTTGGTGGTAGTTTTACCACTGCTACCGGTCAGCGCAATCACTTTCAATTGTGAGTTCTGCGCACGACGATATGCGCCTAAATGACCAAGGGCTAAACGTGTATCTGCCACCACAAGCTGACAGATATCTGCATCTACCGGATGGCTGACAATCGCAATTTCACAGCCATTGCCTGCCACTTGAGCAACAAAGTCATGCGCATCAAAACGCTCACCTTGCAGGGCAAGAAAAGCATCCCCTTTTTCTGCGAAACGTGAATCGGTCAAAATTCGTTTGATTTCGCCTTGAGGCACTTTCTCATTCAACCAGTAACCTTGGCTGGCTTCAGCCAGTTGTGCGGCTGTCCACGACTCTAAAGGTACTGTACTGGTAGTCGATGTATGCATGATGGTTTCCTATTGCGCAGGATAAGCTGAATCTGGGGTGTGATGTTGTGCGTCGATCGCGGATCGCACTTCTACCACATCATCAAACCAATGACGTACGCCATCAATTTCCTGATAGTTTTCATGCCCCTTGCCGGCAATGACCACAATGTCACCGGCCTGAGCCTGTTTCACTGCAAATTTAATCGCTTCACGGCGGTCATGAATTTCATGCACTGTATGTGCTGAAAAATCGATTCCCGCTTTCATGTCGGCAAAAATCTGCTCTGGATTTTCGGTGCGCGGATTGTCTGAAGTGATCAGTGCGACATCGGCATGATCCAAGGCAGCCTGGGTCATCAGCGGACGCTTGCCACGGTCACGGTCGCCACCACAGCCAAATACTGCCCATAAATTTTTCGATACATGGCGTTTTAAAGTGGTCAGCACCTGAATCAGGGCATCTGGAGTATGGGCATAATCCACAACAAACAGACGCTCGCCGTCACGGATCACCTGCATACGGCCCGGTGCACCTTGCAGCTTCGGTGCAACTGCAATCAAATCCGCCAGCTTAAAGCCTGCCTGCTCTGCAGCAATCAGACTTGCGACAATATTTTCGATATTAAAATGACCGAGCAATGGGCTATGCACTTCAAATTTACCCTGTGCCGTGCACAGTTTAAAGCATGCACCGCTTAAGCTATATTGAATATTTTCAACTTGATAGTCAGCGTTCTGAGTGATTGAGTAAGTGAGAATTTTGGGTTGGGCCGGATTTGATTGTGCAGCCTCAATCATGACATGCGCATGCTCATCATCAATGTTGATAATCGCCACTTTCAAAGTGGAAAATTTGAATAATCGCGACTTGGCTTCAGCATAGGCTTCAAGCGTACCGTGATAATCCAGATGGTCACGGCTCAAGTTGCTATACGCCGCAATTTCGATATCGCAGCCATTCAAGCGGCCCTGTTCCAGACCGTGTGAGCTGGCTTCAATCGCAGCAAATTCAGCGCCCTGCTGAGCATATTCATGCAATGCATTTTGCAGCTGCAAAGCATCCAGCGTGGTATGCGAAGAGGCTTCCAGATTCGGTAAAATACCGTTACCGGTGGTTCCCATCACGGCACATTTCTTGCCTTGCAACATCAACAGTTCAGCAATTAAACGCGAGATGGTGGTTTTACCGTTGGTTCCAGTCACTGCAATAATCTGTGCCGCCTGCACTGGCTGACTGGCCTGCAAATACTGTTTTTGCCATTGTCCCATCAAATGACGAACTGTAGGCACCACAATACTGTTTTCCAAGCCTAACTCCGTTTCACTCACTACCGCCAAGGCACCACCTGCCAAAGCCGATTGGGCAAATTGCAGCGTTTTTTCAGGCTGAGAAAAACTAGTCAGGGCAATAAAAATTTGCCCTGCTTCAACTTTACGACTATCTAAACTAAAGCCACCGAATGGCTTGCTCATCCATCCAGCGGTTTTGTCAGTACTGTAGAGATCTTGAAATGTAAT
Source organism: Acinetobacter sp. ANC 4169 (assembly GCF_002135355.1). GTDB lineage: Bacteria > Pseudomonadota > Gammaproteobacteria > Pseudomonadales > Moraxellaceae > Acinetobacter. The sequence goes on from NZ_NEGE01000004.1 coordinate 174,673, forward strand.
CGACATTCATCACCTGTTACTGGATTTTGGGAGTATCTAAAGGTTTATCTAAAGGCACGTTCATCAAACGTAATGATTCTTGCATCACCCGTGCAAACACAGGTGCGGCCACCAAACCACCGTAATATTGCCCCTTCGGATTTTCCACCACAATGACCATGGCCAAGCGCGGATCACTGACAGGTGCCATACCGGCAAACAGCGCACGGTATTCCGAGTCTGAATAGCCTTTACGGTCTGCACGCAATTTATGTGCTGTCCCGGTCTTACCCGCCACACGATAACCCGGAATATTAGCCTGCTGTGCCGTACCACCCGGTAAGGTCACCGCTTCCATCATCAACAGCACCTGTTCGGCAATTTTGGCATCGACAATCTGCTCACCCTTCGGCGGCTGTTCCAGTTTGTACAAACTTAAAGGCACTTTCCTACCTTTATTGGCGATCATGGCATAGGCATCGGCAATTTGCAGTACGGTCGCGTTCAGACCATAACCATAGGCCATGGTACCCACTTCCGATACATTCCATTTGCTTGGCGGTAAAATCAAACCGGCACTTTCACCCGGGAATTTAACTGCGGAACGTTGCCCCATGCCTACACGCTTATAGAAGGTAGGCAAGGTTGCATAAGGCAGTGACAAAGCAATTTTTGCCACACCCACGTTGGAAGATTTCTGGATAATGCCACCCAAAGTCAGTACACCATAGTTATGGGTATCGCGGATGGTATGGTTGCCAATACGCATACTACCCGGCGATGTATTGACGATAGAGTTCGCGGTATATTTGCCACTTTCCAGCGCCATCGCCACTGTCAGCGGCTTCATGGTAGAACCCGGTTCGAATGAATCGACTGCACCGCGGTTACGCATGGCATCTTTATTGGTTAAACTTTTTTTATCGTTCGGGTTATAAGATGGCCAGCTGGTCATCGCCAGGATTTCACCGGTTTTGACATCTACAGCAATTGCAGTGGCAGAACGTGCATTATTAGCCACACCGGCAGCGGTCAATTCACGGTACAGAATATATTGCAGACGCGAATCGATACTTAAGGTGATGTTTTCCCCGGCTTCAACTTCTTTGATAATTTCAGGATCTTTAAAACGGTTGCCTTTTTTATCGCGCACAATTTGCTGTTCACCATCATGACCAGACAAAGCACTATTCAGCTGCATCTCCAGACCTTCAATCCCGGTTCCTTCACTATTGGTCAAACCAATAATCTGGGCATTCGGCTGCGGCTGCGGATAGTAACGCTTATAGTTTTTCTCGGTATAAACACCCTGGAACTCACGTTTGGCGATCAGTTCAGCTTGCTGAGGTGGAATTTCTTTTTGCAGGACCAAATAACGTGAACGAGGTTTATCGTTCATCTTCTTTTTCAACTCTGCACGATCAATACCAACCGCATCGGCAAGTTCATCCAGATTGAGGTTTTTATCGGGTAACTGGCGTTTCAGTTTGCGGTTGTTTGGATCTTTAGCCAGTTCTGCAGTAATCTCGTCAAACAGTTTTTTGGTTTCAAAATAGTCGCGCGGATCAATCACCACTTTCATGACCGGCGTACTAATCGCCAAGGGCACGCCATGACGGTCATAGATCACGCCACGCATCGCCTTAACTTTTTCAGTTCTTAAAATATTGGCATTGGCCTTGTTCTGCAAGAAGTCCTTATTGATGACCTGTACATAAAATGCACGACCCACCAAAGCCAAAAAGCACAGTAAAACCACGCTCCACATCAGATAAAAACGCCACATGTCTACGCTAAGGGCGGTTTTCTCGGTAATCGGCTGCTGCTTTTTGCGTGTTGCCTGACTTGTTCTCTTGTCCACCATATTACAGCTAGCCTTATTTTTTATGTTCTGGAGTCATTGGTAAAGAAATTACAACCGTCTGTGCAGCAGGTGGCGAGTACATGCGTAATTGTGTTACCGCACGCGTGCCAATTTGCGCCGTTGCACCAAAGGTTTGTTGCTCAATCAGCAAACGCCCCCACTCTGCATTCAGATCATCCCTTTCCCGCATAAAAGAACTTAACTCGCGATAATCATGACGATACTCAAACACCTGAAATACCACCATCAATGCGCTAACAAAGACCAGCAGCAGCAAAACGATATAACTGATGATTTTTTTCATCGGCTTTTTGTCGGTTTTCTTTTCAACAACTTCAGTTTTCATTATTCGCCTTTTGAAGCTAAGCGCTCTGCAACTCTAAGCCATGCACTGCGAGAACGAGGGTTGGCTTTGACCTCTTCTTCACTGGCACGAACTCGGGAAATTTTCTTTAAACGACGGGTATCTTCCCGTTCTTGTGGCATACCCCAACTGGTATCTTCCGCTAAAGTCGATTCTTTTTGAATAAATTGTTTAATCAGACGGTCTTCCAGTGAATGGAAACTGATCACCGCCAAACGTCCCTCGGGTTTTAAAACTTCCACAGCCTGTGGCAGGAAAGCTTCAATATCTTCTAATTCTTTATTAATGGCAATACGGATGGCCTGAAAAGTTCGGGTTGCAGCATGTTTATTTTTTTCCCATTTCGGATGGGCAACTTTGACAATTTCAGCCAGTTGAGCCGTGGTTTCAATATAACCTGCCGCTTTAATGGCTTTGGCAATACGGCGGCTATAACGCTCTTCACCATACTTGAAAATCACATTGGCCAAAGCTTCTTCTTCAATATTGACTAACCATTCAGCTGCAGTTGGACCTTGCGAGTTATCCATACGCATATCCAGTGGCCCATCTTTCATAAAACTAAAACCACGTTCCGCCTGATCAAGCTGTGGAGAGGACACCCCTAAATCCGCCATTACCCCATCAACCTGGTCGATGCCCAAAGCTTCCAGTTCCTGCTTTAAATCGGCAAAGCTGGCATGGATAATCTTAAAACGTGAATCTTCCTGTTCTAATTCAGCCGCTGTTTCTAGCGCTTGCGGATCTTTATCAAAGGCATAGACGCGGGCATTTTCATCTAACTTAGACAGCAATAAACGGGTATGACCACCTCGACCAAAAGTGCCATCGACGTAAATTCCTGTATTGCGATCTGCCAATAAGGCATCAACAGTTTCGTGAAGTAATACAGAAATATGCGACATAAGGGTTCAATCAATACTAGGAAAAATGTAACTGCACATTATTACCTTGTTTTAACAAAGCTCCAAACGACTTTTTGTAGGGAAATATTACTTTTCATAGAGAAAACCGTTTTTGGCGATTTTTCTGGGAAGGTATCTTATTTTAAAAACGCTATTGTTCTATTTATTGTTGGTTAAAATCTGCCGATCTAGACATCACTTGATCAGCAGCTAAATGGAAGCTTTCCTACTATTAATTCCCTAGATCTAGCTGAGTGATCTGTTGTTTATTTACGTCAAAATTACCGTTACCGATCACGGGCAGTTGCCTTGCCCTGCTGGACTTGATTTAGCTATGAATCATGAGCCCAAATCACAATAAAAAAGCCAATCACAACGGATTGGCTTTTTTTAGATCACACAGAATTAACGCTTGCTATTATAAATCTGGTCAAAAACCCCACCATTTACAAAATGAGTCTGTTGCGCTTTAGCCCAGCCACCAAATACTTCATCGATAGTGAAGGTTTTCAGTTTAGGGAATTGAGCAGAGTATTTAGCCAACACTTCCGGATTACGTGGACGATAGTAATACTTTGCCGCCATTTCCTGACCCAATGGTGAGTACAAGTAGTTGATATAACCTTTGGCTAACCACTTGTTACCATCTTTCTCTACGTTTTTATCCACGATTGCAACCGATGGTTCAGTTAAGATCGACATGGATGGATAAACAATTTCAAATTTGTTTTTGCCCAGGCTTTTTTGAGTGACCAAGGCTTCATTTTCCCAAGTCAATAACACATCACCAATACCGCGCTCGGCAAATGTAGTCATTGAAGCACGAGCAGCCGAGTCCATCACTTTGACATTGTGGTACATCTTGCCCACAAATTCTTTAGCTTTGGCGTCGTTACCACCCGGTTGTTTCAGCGCATAACCCCAAGCAGATAAGTATACCCAACGTGGTAAACCACCGGTTTTAGGATTCGGGGTAATAATTTGCACACCCCGTTTGGTTAAATCAGACCAGTCTTTAATATGCTTGGGATTGCCTTTACGCACCATAAATACGATGGTTGAGGTATAAGGTGCAGAGTTATGCGGGAATTCTTTTTGCCAGCCCGGCTGGATTTGACCCGACTTGACGATTTCTTCAATATCGTTTGCCAAAGCCAAAGTTACGACATCAGCTTTTAAGCCATCAACCACAGAACGTGCCTGCTTGCCTGAGCCACCATGAGATTGCTTGAAATTCACACTACGCCCAGTGCGCTCTTTCCAGTAAGCCCCAAAAGACTTGTTGAATTCATCATAAAATTCACGTGTTGCATCATAAGAGACATTTAAGAATTCACGGTCTGCCGCCTGAGCAGAAGTTGCAGTAAAAGCAATGCCTGTAGCAAGCAATGCTGCACTGAATAACGCTTTAAATTGAGTTTTCATTGCAATACAGATCAATTATCTTCATTAATGCTAAATATATGAAATAAAGTCATAATTCGCAATGAATTAAACTTCTGACAATTCAAGCAAATACTTAAACCATTTGTTTAAATTTTTGTTTTTATTCAAGAATCAATCCCATAGTTTATTTATTCCTTATATATACCATTTTCTGGTTTATATATGAAAAAAACGGATAATGAATTATCCGTTTTTATTATTTTATAAACAAAATCGAGCCTAATTTTTTTCACTATAAATTTGATCGAAAATGGCACCATTCACAAAATGGGTTTTCTGTGCCTTGGCCCACCCGCCAAACACATCACCAATGGTAAACAGTTTGATTTTGGGAAATTGTGCTGAATATTTCGCGGCCGCCTGTGCATGACGAGGACGGAAAAAATATTGTGCTGCCAGCTCCTGGCCTTTTGGCGAATATAAATAGTTGAGATAACCTTTAGCCAAGTTACGGTTACCATCCTTATCCACATTTTTATCGACAATTGCCACCGATGGCTCAGCCAAAATTGAAATGGAAGGATAGACAATCTGATATTTGTCTTTGCCCAGGCCTTGAGTTGCCAATAAGGCTTCATTTTCCCAAGACAACAGCACATCGCCAATACCACGCTCGGCAAAAGTGGTTAAAGAACCGCGTGCACCCGAATCCAGTACTTTTACATTACCATAAAGCTTTTTAACCAGCTCACGGGCTTTACCATCGTTGCCACCCGGCTGTTTCAATGCATAACCCCAAGCGGATAGATAAATCCAGCGCGGTGCACCACCAGTTTTCGGATTTGGCGTAATAATTTCCACACCCGGTTTGGTTAAATCGTTCCAGTCTTTAATATTTTTGGGATTACCCTTGCGCACCAAAAAAACCACGGTCGAGGTATAAGGTGCAGAATTATTCGGAAACTGCTTTTGCCAGTTTTTATGAATCAGGCCAGCATTCACAATTTCATCAACATCGTTGGCCAGAGCCAAAGTCACCACATCGGCTTGCAAACCATCAATCACGGAACGGGCTTGCTTACCTGAGCCGCCATGAGATTGCTTAAAATTGATGTCCTGTCCGGTACGCTCCTTCCAGTATGCGCCAAAGGCCTGATTATATTCCTGATAAAATTCACGGGTCGGATCATAAGATACATTCAGGAAATCTTTCGCGGCGAAACTCTGTGCGCTTATGCCCCCCAGCAATGCCAAAAGTGTAGATGCGATTATTTTTTTCATGTGTAACACTCTTATTTAATAATCAGGACACTATATAAACCAAAAATATTTTTAACAATCATAAACTTATATTATTTTATTGATTAAAAATCGATTTTAGAGATATCCATAAAAATGCTTTAAAATGCACTTTTACAACTAAAACCGACTAGAATAAATCTCAAAGGTGTTGTTTTTCATCAGTCTTCATGTTGTCTCCATATTTTTTTGATACAAAGTGCGCAAGGTTTATAGGTTTTTTATCATTTTGTAAAAAAGTGTGACCCAGTTCTACTTTTGTATTTTTTTGTGTGGTTAAATGGTGTCACACATAGGATTAAAACAATATATAAAATTCCAGCACCAGAAGGGGAGATGTGGAAATGCGATATACAGCAATTATACAAGCGTTAAGTTTAAGTTTAAGTTTAGGGTTTATGGCTCAACTGGGACATGCAGCTGCAATTAAAGCTACCGAAGCCAAATTGACTTTAAGCCCTGAAAAATCTTCATTGATTGAAAAAGCCTTGCAGCAGCAAAAGCACGGCGCAAATACCTTACGTGCCGATAATGATTTAAAGATCCTGACCGAAATTAAAGTTGCACCGACTCAAAGCTTTTTTGCCGCTCAAAACCAGAAATTTAGCCGTTTTGTGCAAGCGCTATTCCCGCAAAACAACTCTTAATTCAGCAGCGAACTTCTTGCCCCTTTAGAAGTTCCCATCTAGCCTAATCATTTCAATGTTGAATTTAACATTAAGTGATTAGGCTTTTTCGTTATAATAGCCCTCATTCACATTCTGAAAAAATATTGGTTATGACTGTTCGTACTCGTATTGCGCCTTCTCCTACCGGCTTTCCACACGTAGGCACTGCTTATATTGCCTTGTTTAACTTATGTTTTGCTAAACAGCATGGCGGTGAATTTATTCTTCGTATTGAAGATACCGATCAACTGCGTTCAACCCCTGAATCTGAAAAAATGATTTTAGATTCATTGCGCTGGTTAGGCTTAAATTGGTCAGAAGGCCCAGATGTGGGCGGTCCACATGCACCGTACCGCCAATCTGAACGTATGGACATCTATAAAAAATATGCTTTGGAACTGGTAGCGAAAGGCCATGCCTTCTACTGCTTCGCAACAAGTGAAGAATTGGATCAAATGCGTGCTGAACAGCAGGCTCGCGGTGAAAGCCCTCGTTATGACGGACGAGGTTTACTGCTTTCTCAAGAAGAAGTTGAACGCCGTTTAGCTGCAGGCGAAGCACACGTGATTCGCATGAAAGTACCGGCTGAAGGCAGCTGTAAATTTGACGATATGCTGCGTGGTGAAGTCGAAATTCCATGGGCACAAGTAGATATGCAAATCCTTCTTAAAACCGATGGCTTGCCTACCTATCACTTGGCTAACGTGGTCGATGACCATCTGATGCAAATCACCCACGTGATTCGTGGTGAAGAATGGATTCCATCGGCACCGAAACACCAGTTGCTTTATAAATACTTTGGCTGGGACATGCCTGTGCTTTGTCACATGCCGTTGCTTCGTAACCCGGACAAATCAAAACTGTCTAAACGTAAAAACCCGACTTCAATCAATTACTACAAAGACATCGGTGTATTACCGGAAGCCTTGCTGAACTATTTAGGCCGTATGGGCTGGTCAATGCCTGACGAACGTGAAAAGTTTACTTTGGCTGAAATGATTGAGCATTTCGACATTAAACGTGTATCACTGGGTGGTCCAATCTTTGATGTGGAAAAACTGAACTGGCTGAATGGCCAATGGATTAAAGCGCTCTCTCCTGCCGAGTTGTTAAATACCTTATTGGCCTGGAAGTCTGACCGCAATACCCTTGAAGAAATTGCCGCGGCCATTCAGCCGCGTATTAACCTGCTTTCTGAAGCCGTGAATTGGGCAGGTTTCTATTTCAACCAGTTCCCAAGCATTAGCAAAGAACAGTTTGAAAGCAAGAAATTGACCGAAGAACAGGTTCGTCAAAGCTTGCAGTTTGCCATTTGGCGCCTGGAAAGCCTGTTCACCTGGAATAATGATACGGTGAGCCAAACCTTAATGGACTTGGCCAACCAGATGGAAGTGAAACTTCGTGATTTCATGCCGACTTTCTTTATTGCCATTGCCGGTTCAACATCTTCGACTCCAGTTATGCAGTCTATGGTGACCATTGGTCCCGATTTAACGTTCGCACGTTTACGTCATGCACTTGAAATTGTCGGCGGTCCGAGCAAAAAAGAAGCAAAAGTTTGGGAAAAACTCAATGAAAGCTTAAAATTGCCGAAAAATGATGCAGTTGATGAAGCATAATTGATTTTATAGTTGACGTGTAAGCACAATAGCCCTAATATTGCGCTCACACAAACTGGGGTCATAGCTCAGTTGGTAGAGCGCTACAATGGCATTGTAGAGGTCAGGAGTTCGATCCTCCTTGACTCCACCAAAGTTTGCTGTTTTACCTGTGTTGCCTCAATTGTCCCTATCGTCTAGAGGCCTAGGACATCGCCCTTTCACGGCGGTAACCGGGGTTCGAATCCCCGTAGGGACGCCATATTCAAGATGACTATAATAGACTTATAGTGATCTGATAAAAAACCCAAGCATTGCGACTTGGGTTTTTTATTGCCTCAATTTTGTCTAAACTTTTATTTGCGCTGTTTTTTGCTTTCTGTGTCATTCCGATTAAAATAAGCAATAGATTAAAATTATGGAGTTGTAATGCAATACCGTTGCCCCAAATGCCAAAGCCCTAAAATTATGCCTGTCGCTCAAGCCGGTAGCCCTGCAGTACGACCTGTAGTTCCCAAAAGCCTTGTTTTTCTAATTCCTGCGGTATTCATTTTATTACTTCTGGTTTTAATTAGCATTGCGATGTGGATTTTTGGCAATGGTGCAGGCTCTACCCTACAAACTGCAACTGTGGTGGTATTTATTATCTGCGTCATCGCCGGTTTCCTGTTTTACCGTGACTTGCCTGATTTTAAAATTTCCATGCAAGGTTTTATGCAGTCACAAAAAAAATGGAAATGTCGTGAATGTAATCACGAATGGGAAATCTAAAATCGATTTGATTTCACATCAGCTTCAATGTTGGTGCTGATGTGAATCTTCCTAATGATTTGAATGTTGCCCCGGATCTTTTGCAGCATGACAATGTGAATGCGCCATACATTCGGTATCTTCAATCTGTAAAGTCATTTCTGTAATACCATGTTGATGGCTTAACATCTCTAGAGCTTGCTGATATAAGGCATGATGATCTGCCTGTGGCGCATAAAGATGTACGGTCAGATGGACATTTTTCGAAGTAATGGCCCAAACCTTCAGCTGATGAATGCTTTCTACATCCTGTAGGCTCAAAAGATCATTACGCAACTGTTCAATATCAATTTCCTCCGGCACCCCTTCGAGCAGAATATTGATACTTTGTTTGAGTAAAATCCAGGTTCTCGGCAATACCCAAAAACCAATCAGCACCGCAATAAGGGTGTCTACCCACATCCAGCCGGTGAAATAGATCACAGCCGCGCCAATAATCACCCCGATCGAACCCACCGCATCACTTAAAACTTCCAGATAAGCACCTTTAACATTCAGGCTTTCTGCCGAGCTGGAAAACAGGATTTTCATGGCAATCAGGTTAATCACCAGACCAATCACAGCCACGCCCAGCATGCCCAGACTCTGGATTTCAGGAGGATGGCTAAAACGTTGATAAGCTTCGAACAGAATATACACCGAGACAACAAATAGCATCGAGGCATTAAACAGCGCCGCCAGAATTTCAAAACGCTGGTAACCAAAAGTTCTTTTATCATCCGCCGGCATTTTGCCAATTTTGATCGCGACCAAGGCAATGGCCAAGGCTGCCGCATCGGTAAACATGTGTGCAGCATCGGAAAGCAGTGCCAGACTTTGGGTGATAAAACCGGCAATGATTTCAATAATTAAAAAGGTGCTAGTGAGTGCCAGGGCAAAGGTCAGCTTTTTGGCATTACCTTCTGTGACTATTGCATGGCTGTGATCATGACCATGATGTTCACCCATGAATGGCTCCCGTTTAATGAATGATAACTTTATTAGTCTTTAAAACAGCATAACAAGCCTACTCAATGTAATACCATTACACCAAATAAAATTCACGCAAAGTAAAAAAATACAAATAATATTTTAAATTTCAAAGCTTAAGAACATGATATCAAGTCTGAATTTAAATCTGGGATCCCACACTACATAATCAGGAAAGAATCTCCCTATTAGTAAAAAATTTTAAATTTACGCAAAACAACTATGAATTAACAATTCAATTACACTTATTTTTAATAAATGTTAAAAAATTCATTTACGAACACAGATTTATTAATATATGTATTTGTTTTTAAAAAAAATTTATATTTATGTTAATAATTCGGTTTTTGATAAATATTTCGTGCTTTTATTCACAAAAGCAGCTAGATTTAAAAAAGGTTGGATATTTAATCTAAGATATGAAAATGAGGTGAATTATGATCATTCAAAATATAAAAAAGATCGTAAATGCTTGGTTTTATACTCTAAATTCCAATGGATATGGAATGCAGAATTTAGCACTTGAAGCTAACCGGGAGTATTCTCAAGGAGAATATTTCGAACAACTTGCTCATCAGCATCATCAGGAAATTTTGCAACGTTCTAATTCTACCGACACTGAGAGTGATCTTTGTGTACATGATAATCGTAATGCTATGTGGAATTTTTTAAGTGCAGCCTTACGTGGACATCGTGATGCCCAGTATAAATTAGGTATCAGCTATTTGAATGGATCATTAGGTCTTGATAAAAGCTACACACTGGCAGAGGTATGGTTAAAAAAAGCTGCAAATCAGGGTCATCCAGAAGCTCGAAATATGCTGCTGAAAGCTTATAACCCAATTGCGTTCTCTTAAGTCAATAATAAAAAACCAGCCCGAAGGCTGGTTTTTTGAATACATCAAATCAGAGATTAACCACCGATTTTTTTGTATTTAGTACGTTTTTGTACAGCAGCATCACCTAAACGTGCCTGACGGTATGCTTCATATTCCGCATAGTTACCTTCATAGAATTCAGGCTGTTCATTTTCAAATGACAAGATGTGCGTTGCAATACGGTCCAGGAACCAACGGTCATGCGACACCACCATTACAGTACCCGGGAATACAAGAATTGCATCCTCAAGCGCACGTAAGGTTTCGATATCCAAGTCGTTCGATGGCTCATCCAGCAAGATTACGTTTGCACCCATTTGCAGGATTTTCGCAAGTTGTAAACGGTTACGCTCACCACCTGACAATTCGCCAACACGCTTTTGCTGATCTTGACCTTTAAAGTTAAAGCGACCGATATAGGCACGAGAGGCAATTTCGTAATCGCCAATGCGTAAAATATCCAGGCCGCCAGACACTTCTTCCCAAACCGTTTTATTGTTGTCCAGGGTGTCACGGATCTGACCCACATAAGCCACTTTAACCGACTCACCTAAAGTCACCGTACCAGTATCCGGTTGCTGTTCGCCAGTCATCATACGGAATAATGTGGTTTTACCTGCACCGTTCGGACCGACAATACCGACAATCGCTGTTGGTGGTACTGTGAAGGTTAAGTCTTTATACAGCAGACGACCATCAAATGATTTGCTGATCCCTTCAACTTCTACAACTTTATTACCTAGACGCGGGCCAGGTGGAATGTAGATTTCAGAAGTTTCATTACGCTGCTGGAATTCGCGTGAGTTAAGCTCTTCAAAACGCTCCATACGCGCTTTGTTTTTCTTTTGCTGACCTTTGGCATTTGAACGAACCCATTCAAGTTCTTTTTTCAATGCTTTGGCAAAAGATTCTTCTTGCTTGTTCTCTTGCTCTAAACGGGCATTTTTCTGCTCAAGCCAAGAAGAGTAGTTACCCTGGTAAGGAATACCCATACCGCGGTCAAGCTCAAGAATCCATTCCGCAACGTTATCTAGGAAATAACGGTCATGGGTAATCGCCACGATGGTACCGGCAAAGTCTTTCAAGAAACGTTCTAACCAAGATACAGATTCTGCATCCAAATGGTTGGTCGGTTCATCAAGAAGCAACATGTCCGGTTTAGACAATAGCAAACGGCAAAGTGCAACACGACGGCGTTCACCACCTGAAAGCAAAGTTACGTCCGCATCCCAAGCTGGTAAGTTTAACGCAGCAGCAGCTTGATCCATCTGGTTGCTGAGGTTATGTGCATCCCAAGAATGGATAATTGCTTCTAGCTTTTCCTGCTCTTTTGCAAGGGCATCAAAGTCCGCATCTTCAGCTGCATATTCAGCAAAAACTTCATCCAAACGTGCCAAGGCATCAAGTGGTTCACGTAAACCATCTTCAATGTTGCCACGGACGTCTTTATTTGGATCAAGTGGTGGTTCTTGCTCAAGATAGCCGATTTTAATACCCGGTTGAGCACGCGCTTCACCTGAGAAATCTTTATCTACGCCAGCCATAATACGAAGCAAGGTAGATTTACCTGCACCGTTTAAACCAAGCACACCAATTTTTGCGCCTGGAAAGAATGATAAAGAGATGTCTTTTAAGATTTCGCGCTTAGGCGGAACCATCTTCGACACACGGTTCATCGTGTAAATATATTGGGCCACGTAGGACTCCTCTATAGAAAAAGCAACATTCGCACTCTAACCAAAGCAGAATGCGAACAAATATTTGGCGGGCATTATACGATGAATGTACAAAAAAAATAAGGCATAGCATGCATCTTCAATAGAATGTTACAACTAATGGCGTGTTGGTTTTTTAAACATAATCATAGACACTAGGTTGTATTCAAATCTGACTGAATAAAATCCGCATATATAAGAAAATTAGATATTCATTTCTATAATATGCACTTTTATTCATATTCAAAGATGATAGACTGATTAAATAACCAACCGAAGCAATTAACTCACGAAGATGATGTAAACATGACTTATAAAGATGAAACTTTAGCGATTCACGCAGGATACAGCCCGGAACCGACAACAAAAGCTGTAGCCGTACCCATTTATCAAACGACTTCTTATGCTTTTGACAATACCCAACATGGGGCGGATTTATTCGATTTAAAGGTTCAGGGCAATATCTATACCCGGATTATGAATCCTACCACCGCTGTTTTAGAACAACGTCTGGCAGCACTGGAAGGCGGGATTGGCGCTTTGGCTCTGGCCTCCGGCATGTCTGCGATTACCTACTCCATCCAGACCATTGCTGAAGCCGGTGACAATATTGCCTCAGTTTCAACGCTCTATGGCGGTACATACAACCTGTTTGCCCATACCTTACCGAAGCAGGGCATTGAAGTTCGTTTCTTTGATTATCAAAAACCTGAAAGCTTACGCGAGTTGATTGATGACAAAACCAAGCTGGTCTTTGTCGAATCGATTGGTAATCCCTTGGGCAATATCATTGACCTGGAAGCCATTGCAAACATTGCCCATGAATACGGCGTTCCGGTGATTGTGGACAACACCGTGGCCACTCCTGCTCTGCTTAAGCCTTTCGAATATGGCGCCGACATTGTGGTGCATTCACTGACCAAATATATTGGCGGACATGGCAATTCCATCGGTGGTGCCATTGTCGATAGCGGCAAATTCCCGTGGGGCAAATATCCTGAGCGCTTCAAGGTATTGAACACGCCTGATCCAAGTTATCATGGGGTTAATTATGTCGAAGCTTTGGGTGAAGCAGCGTATATCGCCCGCGCACGTGTGGTGCCATTACGCAACACCGGTGCTGCCATTAGCCCGCTCAGTGTATTCCTGATCTTGCAAGGTCTGGAAACGCTTAACCTCCGCATGGAACGTCACACTGAAAATGCGCAAAAAGTTGCTGAATATTTACAGCAACATGCCAAAGTGAATTGGGTAAACTATGCGGGCTTAAAAGACCATCCTCAACATGCCTTGGCACAAAAATATGTGAAAGGTAAACCGTCTGCAATCCTGTCTTTTGGCGTGCAAGATGGTCGTGATGGCGGCACCCGCTTTATTGATGCCTTGCAACTCTTTACTCGTCTGGTGAATATTGGTGATGCCAAAAGCCTGGCCTGCCATCCTGCCACCACCACTCATCGTCAGCTCAATGAAGAAGAATTGAAATCGGCCGGGGTCAGTCTTGATATGGTACGTTTATCTGTCGGTATTGAGCATATCGATGATTTAATTGCCGATTTGGAACAGGCACTGGCTCAAGTTTAAAGCCTTTGATTTCAATACAATGTGGCCTTCTTTCTAAATGAAAGAAGGTTTTTTATTTGCTTGTAATTTTCTGTTTATTTCTCTTTGCTTTACTTTAAATTCATGGTAAAAATTAAATTAATATTAGAACAATAATAGAGCAATTACTCTAATTATATTTGTAAATTCAATAACTTATTTCTAGATTTTTTTTTTACATTCGTTATTATAGTCGTCTCGAGAATAGCTCAACTTCCCCAAATTTTGAGCGCTAGAATCAACTAAAAAAATAATCCAAATTTTTATTCTATTGAAACCAGGAAAATATTGTGAATTCAAGATTAGAGAAACTCTTTCAGAATCGAGTCAACGGCAAAGTTGTTTTAATCACAGGTGCATCGAGTGGTATTGGTTTAACCGCTGCGTATAAACTTGCCGATGCTGGTGCACATGTTCTGTTGGTGGCTCGTACCAAAGAAACACTAGATGAAGTTAAACAAGAAATAGAAGCCAAAGGCGGAAAAGCCTCTGTTTTCCCATGTGATTTAAACGACATGGACTCTATTGATGAAGTATCAAAACAAATTTTAGCCTCTGTAGACCATATTGATATCCTGATCAACAATGCTGGACGCTCGATTCGTCGTGCGGTTCATGAATCAACAGATCGTTTCCATGATTTTGAACGTACCATGCAACTCAATTACTTTGGTGCAGTGCGTTTAGTGATGAATATCCTGCCGCAAATGATGATCCGTCGTGATGGTCATATCATCAACATCAGCTCGATTGGTGTCTTGGCCAATGCGACACGCTTTTCCGCTTATGTGGCCTCTAAAGCCGCACTGGATGCGTTCAGCCGCTGTCTGTCTGCCGAAGTTCATTCACATAAAATTGCGATTACTTCGGTTTACATGCCATTGGTTCGTACCCCAATGATTGCACCAACCAAAATCTATAAATATGTACCCACCCTGTCTCCTGAACAGGCAGCAGATTTAATTGCTTATGCAATTGTGAAGCGTCCGAAAAAAGTGGCAACCAACTTAGGTCGTTTGGCATCAATCACCTATTCAATTGCACCAGACATCAATAATAAATTGATGTCGATTGGTTATAACCTGTTCCCAAGCTCTTCAGCTTCGGTAGGTCAGCCACAGAAATTAAACTGGGTACAAAAAGCGTATGCACGCCTGTTCCCGGGTGAGCATTGGTAAGATTCTGCAATACGAAAGCCAGTCACTAGACTGGCTTTTTTTATGCTATAAACCAGCATCATTTTTTGCTTTTTAGATGTTTTATGCGGATCGTTGCTGTTATTTTTCAATATGCCTGTTTTGCTTTTGCTCTTTTTCTTTGCTACCAGATCGGTGCGTCACTCTATCTGCAGAACTATAAATTGATGGATATAGTAAGTGATGTTGGTACTATTTTAATTTGTATCGATTTGGCCATGTTCCTACATTTCAACAAATCTTTTGCAGCGTTGAAAATGAAAGATGCATCTCAACAGTCTCCGGTAGAAGTTTCAACATTGGAAAAGGTGAGCCGTAAGTTGGGGCATTTGGGCATTATGCTAATTATTTGTGGCTAGATCGTGCCAAAGCTCGCATAAAAAACCTCCCAATTGGGAGGTTTTTCGTTAAGATAATAGCAATTAAATCAAATAACTATGAATATGGAACAAGAAGTTATTAAAGCTGCTACAGGCGTGGCAACTACAGCGGCAAATAAAGGTATAGGTAAACTAACAGATTTAGTCTTTTCTAAACAAATTCGACAGCAAAGAAGATTAGACCATCTTTCATCAGTTCAAGATCAAAAAGACGCTGAGCTTATTCAACAAGGTCTAGCAGAGTTTAGAGATGGAGGATTTATTTTAATTGAAGAACAAATTGGAAATCCCGCATCTCCTTTAGGGTTAATTCTTGCTCAGAATAATCAAAACCAATCTGAAAACTTAAGTAAATGTTTAAGCAAAGCTTATGAACATTTATCTGAGAAAAATGATGATGAAATTAATGATGAACAAATCTCAGAGACTTTCTTTAATAAATGGATGAACTACGGAAAAGAAGTTTCTGAAGAAGAATTACAAGATTTGTGGGGAAAAATTTTAAGTGAAGAAATAACTACACCAAACTCCCTGAATTATTTAGTACTGCACTCACTGTCATTGATGAGTAAAAATCAACTTGAGAAATTTTCAGAATTATTAAATTTCGTGTTCAAATCTATTGTGGTTGCAAATCATAAAGGAGGCTTGGATATTTCTATAGCCTTACCTCAAATCACTCAAAATGAACTTGATGAATTAGTAGACTTCAATCTAATCAATAGCTTAAGTATTGCTGATAGTGTTTACTATAAACTCGATTTTTTTACTTTTAACTCTAAGAAATATCAAGCTATTTGGAATAATCAAGGTAATTACATTTTAGGGATTCAAAATGATATCCAATTAGATATATATGGTTTTAGATTAACGACTATTGGAAAAAAATTAATGTCTTTATCCAACCAAACTAAATCTGAATCAGCAAATGCAGTATCTTTTGCCAAATATCTCTTAACATTAGATTCACTAAAAGATATAGACCACATCGACTTATTTCTTAATAATAACCAACTGACATTTGTACAAAGTATTTATAAATAAAAAACCTCCCATTTGGGAGGTTTTCTTTTCCTAATCAAAGATTACTTCGAACCTTTAATCCCTGCTTGTAATAACAATGCACCCAAACCACCAATTTTTTGCTCTTGTGGTTTAGCGGCTTGAGGCTTTTTATGACCTTGTGGGCGGTCGCCTTGCGGACGTGCATGCTGTGGACGTTTGCCTTGAGGCTTACGCTCACCGCGTTGTTCCTGATTTTGACCATGAGCTTGCTCACGGCGTGGCTGACGTGGTGCTTTAGCAGGTGCTTCAGAACCTTCAGGACGCATCGACAAGTTCACACGGTTACGTTCAGCATCTACCGTTAACACACGAACTTGCACGATCTGGCCTGGTTTAACCACTTTGTGTGGATCGGATACAAACTCGTTCGCCAGTTCAGAAATATGTACTAAACCGTCTTGGTGTACGCCTACATCCACGAATGCACCGAAGTTGGTGACATTGGTAATCACGCCTTCCAGCTGCATGCCTTCAGTAAGTTGTGATACTTCAGTAATGTCTTCACGGAATTTTGCAGTACGGAATTCCGGACGTGGGTCACGACCCGGTTTTTCAAGTTCAGACAATACATCCTGAATGGTTGGTAAACCAAATTGCTCATCGGCAAATTCTTCTGCATTCACCTGGCGAATGATTTCAGAATTGCCAATAATGTCTTTTACCGTCGTGGCTTTTGCTGCAACAATTTTGCTGACCAAAGCATAAGATTCAGGGTGAACAGCAGATGCATCCAGTGGTTCAGAACCATCTTGGATACGCAAGAAGCCCGCTGCCTGCTCAAAAGTACGATCACCTAAACGTGGCACTTTTTTCAGACTTTGACGGTTATCAAAACGGCCATTTTCCTTACGGAAGTCGACAATCTGTTGTGCAATCGATTTGTTTAAACCTGCGATATAACCCAGAATTGCTGAAGATGCGGTATTTACATCCACACCCACCGAGTTCACACAGTCTTCTACTACCGCTTCAAGGGTTTTTGCCAAGCCCGCTTGGTTCACATCGTGTTGGTACTGACCTACACCAATTGATTTCGGATCAATTTTCACCAGTTCTGCTAGTGGATCTTGTAAACGGCGTGCAATTGAAACTGCGCCACGAATCGTAACGTCTAATTCAGGAAGCTCTTGTGAAGCCAATTCAGAAGCTGAATAAACCGATGCCCCTGCCTCAGATACTGAAACACGCGTCAAGTTCAAATCAGCATTTTGAGCCATCATTTCAGCTACAACTGCTTCAGTTTCACGGCTTGCAGTACCATTACCAATGGCAATCAGGTCAACATTGAATTCACGGCACAGACGTGCAAGTTCAGCAATTGAACCTTCTTTATCTTCTTTGGGTGCAAACGGGTAAATAGTGCTATGCGCAACCACATCACCTGACTGGTTTACCACCGCCAATTTCACGCCGGTACGGATGCCTGGGTCTACACCTAAGGTACAACGTGCACCAGCAGGAGCAGAAAGCAATAAATGACGTAAGTTTTCTGCAAATACGTCCATTGCTTCAGCTTCAGCAGTAAGACGTTTTTCAGTCAACAATGAATGTTCGATTTGTGGACGAACCTTGCCCAACCAGAACAGTTTTGCAGTTTGTTTTAAGTAGTCTTGACGTGCTTGCGGTTGCACTGTTTCCAGATTGTATTCAGTTTCAATACGCGCAAGTGGTGCATCATCTTCACCATCTACTTTTAAGCCCAATACGTTTTCCTGACGGCCACGCAGCATGGCCAGCAAGCGATGTGAAGGTACTTTATTCAGGTTTTCAGAAAAATCGAAGTAATCACGGAATTTTTTACCGACTTCTTTTTTCTCTTCACTGGCCACTAAACTTTTTAAAACAGCAGTTTTGGCAAATACCGCTTTTAATTCAGTGGTTAAAGCAATATTTTGCGCCCAGTCATCAAGCAGAATATGCTGGATCGCATCGAGCTGACTTTCTAAATCTGGATAATCTTCATGGCTAAAGCCAGCTAGCGCTTCTGCTGGATCAACTTGTTCGCTAAAGATTTTTTCAGCAATTGGTCCCAAACCTGCTTCTTTGGCTTTAAAAGATTTGCTGGTACGTTTTGGACGGTACGGCGCATAAATCTCTTCTAAAGCATTCTTGGTTTCAGCAGCATTTACACGTGCCAACAAATCATCTGACAATTTATTTTGTTCTTTCAGAGATTCGATTACTTTTTCACGGCGTTCAAATAAATCACGTAGATACGATAAACGGTTGTCGAGTTGGCGTAACTGGGTATCGTCCAAGCCTTGCGTTACTTCTTTACGGTAACGTGCGATAAATGGAACGCTGGCACCTTCATCAATCAGCTTGATGGCAGCTTCTACTTGATTTGGACGTACGGCAATTTCTTTTGCTAACTGCTGAACTAAGTCAGTCATCGTGTTTGATCCCACAAGGATAAGTACTAAATGGCATGATTATAAAGACCAAGCCCATAAAATCCACAATTGTTTTGATTAAATTTATAAGTGGTTCATATTGCCAATTAATGTCTTTTTCAGAATTTCTCACAAAATTAAGTGACAAGTAGATTTTTACTCTACATATTCAGCAAGATGAACGATAATTTAGATGTATACATTTGGTATCTATGTCTTGATTTTATCTGCAATATTTGTTGCTTTAAAGCATAGCAAACAGATACAAATGAATCGTATACTCAAGACTATCCGAACTTTTGTTTACGATGACAATAAAGAATAAGGAGCACATCATGAGTTTAGTGGTACCTGCTGAAAAAACAGATCCAGTACAAACTGAAACTGATCGCGTCGAACGCATTCTCGTTGTAGATGACGATGTGCGTTTACGGACGTTGTTACAGCGTTTTCTAGAAGATAAAGGCTTCGTGGTCAAAACCGCTCACGATGCAACGCAAATGGATCGTTTATTGCAGCGCGAACTTTTCTCCCTGATCGTGCTCGATTTCATGCTTCCGGTTGAAGATGGCTTAAGTATTTGCCGTCGTTTACGCCAATCGAATATTGATACGCCGATTATCATGCTGACTGCACGTGGTAGCGATTCTGACCGTATTGCTGGGCTAGAAGCAGGTGCCGACGATTACTTGCCTAAGCCTTTCAACCCCAATGAACTGCTGGCACGTATCCGTGCCGTGTTACGTCGTCAGGTACGTGAAGTTCCGGGTGCACCAAGCCAACAAATGGAAGTAGTCAGCTTTGGCCCATGGTCCTTGGACTTATCTACCCGCACCCTGACCCGTGAAGGTCAAGTGGTAACGCTTACCACAGGTGAGTTCGCGGTACTGAAAGCTTTAGTGCAACATCCACGTGAACCTTTAACCCGTGACAAGTTGATGAATTTGGCACGCGGTCGTGAATGGGGGGCAATGGAACGCTCGATTGACGTTCAGGTGTCTCGTTTACGTCGTCTGGTTGAAGAAAACCCTGCCCGTGCGCGTTATATCCAAACAGTATGGGGTGTGGGTTATGTCTTTGTTCCAGATGGTGCTGAATAAGAAGAAGTCCTTCCCACTTTAAATGTACGGAAAAGCCATTCGCTGCTGTTTGAGCTAAACCTCAAGTAAAGACTCGCATTGAAGTGCGCGAGTTCAGCGAATGGTAAGGTTTTTGGTTACTTTTTTAAAAAAGTAACATAACGAGCTCCTTCCATCGAAGGTACAAGCAGTAAGATTCCACCACAAAAATATCACTGCAAAATTTATAAAATGCCTACAGGATGCTGGTGTGAAACTCGACCCCATCGACCCGCAAAAATTTACTGATTACGAAGCTTATTCGGAAAAGAAGCGCACCCGCTCGGAACGCTTTCTAGATAAAATCAAGCCGCGTTCTGCTGCAATGCGTACCACTGTGCTCGTGTTATTCATTGTATTTTTCAGTTTATTTATGTCGTTGTGGTTTTTCTGGCGTACCCTTTACCTTCCTGAAATTCAGCAGCATGCCCGCTATTTAGGGGTTGAACTGGAAATTCTGAATAATCCTGAGTTACGGATTTTTCATAATGATGCCGAAGTGGATGTTGATACCTGGCTAAAAAACCGGGTTGGGATTGAATACATTACCAATCCCAAAGAATATCCCAGTGTTCGCGACAAAGTTATTGCCGAGTTTTTTACCAACCAAATAGAAAAAAAACTGGCGAAAGAGCTGAAAGTTGAAAATGTCACGGTCTATTTCCAGTTTAAACCCAGTCCGCGTATCTGGGTACAAACACCAGAGATGAATGGACACTGGGTACGTGAACCCCTAAAAACCTACGCCAATTACAGTCCTGAGCTGGTATTTGGCTGGCTACTCGGTGTACCACTCATTGCCGCTGCCATCATTTTGACTCTGGTTCGCCAGTTAAACCGCCCGCTTCGCCGTTTGCAAGATGCGGCTAACAGCTACAGTAAAACCGGCTCGGCGCCCTATCTTGAAACCAATCATGGGCCACAAGAAATTCGTGAAGTGAACCAAGCCTTCAATCAGATGATTTATACCCTGGATCAGACTGAACGCGACCGCCGTATCATGCTGGCCGGGATTTCTCATGACTTGCGTACTCCCCTCACCCGCATCCGCTTAAGTGCAGAAATGATGCCCGATGATGACTTTCTGAAAGAAGGACTCATTTATGATGTTGAAGATATGGATGCCATTCTGAACCAGTTTATCTCCTACATGCGCGATGGCTCCGATGAAGAACTCCAGGACACCGACATTAATATGCTGTTACAAGAATTGGTGATTCAGTTCAAACCCCTGGATATTCGTTTTGAAGCGCAAGAAGTGCCGACCATTCAGGCGCGTAGCCAGTCTTTAAAACGCCTGATTGGCAATCTCATTAACAACTCAAAACGCTATGGTGCCGAACCAATCGAATTATCTGCCCAAGTGGAAGATCATCATCTACTGATTAGGGTTGCCGACCATGGCGAAGGCATTCCTGAAGACCAGATTGAAGATTTAATGCAACCTTTTGTACGCGGTAATGAAGCTCGTACCATACAAGGCAGTGGTTTAGGTTTGGCCATTGTGAAACGCATTGTTGATCTTCATCAAGGCACGCTCACGATCCATAATCGTCCTCAGGGTGGTTTAGAAGCACTTATTTCTTTACCTATACTTCACGATGAAATTGAGGAAAATGCATCCCACAGTACCTTAGGAAAAATTAAACACACCATCACCGGGCATTTTTAAGGTTTGGTTAATTAATCAACAAACAGTTTTGTTTAACTATTAATCTATTGGTTTTTAACTACTAAAAATCAATAGATTAAAAACCATAAAAAATCGTTATACCCACATTTTTTCAAAAAATTAGACCTTAGCCTAACAGGCATGCACAATTTGTTTTTTGGACGGTACAATCCGTCTAGTTTTGAACAAGAATTGAGCGTAAACCATGTCTTTAGATCGTATTCGTTTAGCGTCACTTCATGACAAAGTCATGAGCGCAGAACAAGCTGCTACTTTTATCCAAGATGGTATGACTGTAGGTATGAGTGGATTTACTCGTGCAGGTGAAGCAAAAGCTGTACCTTTAGCGCTTGTAAAACAAGCTCAAAGTAATCCTTTAAAAATTACTTTAATCACAGGTGCAAGCCTGGGTAACGACCTAGACAAACAATTAACTGAAGCTGGTGTACTTGCTCGCCGTTTACCGTTCCAGGTAGATAATACTTTACGTAAAGCCATTAACAAAGGCGAAGTGATGTTCATCGATCAGCATTTGTCTGAAACTGTTGAACAAATGCGTAACCAGCAATTGAAAAAACCAGATGTTGCAATTATTGAAGCTGTAGCCATTACTGAAGATGGTGGCATCATCCCAACGACTTCTGTAGGCAACTCTGCAAGTTTTGCAATCTTTGCTGAAAAAGTGATTGTAGAAATCAACACCAACTTAAGCCCTGCTTTTGAAGGTTTACATGACATCTACATTCCAACGTATCGTCCAACACGTCAAGCCATTCCTTTGACTAAGGTTGATGAACGTATTGGTACGCATGCCATCAATATCGATCCGGCAAAAATTGCAGGCATCGTAATTAACAACGAATACCACGATTCTCCATCTACTGTGACTGCTCCAGATGATGAAACTCAAGGGATTGCGAATCACTTGATCGCCTTCTTTGAAAAAGAAGTTGCTGAAGAGCGTCTTCCTAAAAACTTGGGTCCACTTCAGGCAGGTATTGGTTCAATTGCCAACGCTGTATTGACGGGTCTGAAAGATTCAAACTTCGAAGACTTGATCATGTACTCTGAAGTACTTCAAGACTGTACTTTCGAATTGATTGATGCAGGCAAAATGAAATTTGCTTCAGGTTCATCTATTACCCTTTCTGCTAAATATGGCGAAAAAGTATTTAACAACCTTGAAGCATACAAAGATAAACTTGTGCTTCGTCCACAGGAAATTTCCAACCACCCTGAATTGGTTCGTCGTCTAGGTATTATCGGTATCAACACTGCGCTTGAATTCGACATCTACGGTAATGTGAACTCAACTCACGTATGCGGCACCAAAATGATGAACGGTATTGGTGGTTCAGGTGACTTTGCACGTAATGCACACTTGGCAATCTTCGTGACTAAATCGATTGCAAAAGGTGGCGATATTTCTTCTATCGTTCCGTTCGCATCTCACGTAGACCATGCTGAACATGACGTAGACATCCTGGTCACTGAACAGGGTCTTGCTGACTTACGTGGTCTTGCTCCACGTGAACGTGCTCGTGCAATTATCGATAACTGTGCTCACCCGATGTACCGTGATGCCCTAAACGATTACTTTGATCGTGCATGTGCCAAAGGGGGTCATACTCCACATCTTCTTCGTGAGGCGCTTTCTTGGCACTCAAACTTCGAAGAAAATGGTCATATGTTAAGCGCTCAAGCTGAAGCGAAGAGTGCTTAATCGCCTCACTCAATAGTATAAAAAAGCGTACTTCGGTACGCTTTTTTATTTTAAGCAGTTCATTAAGCTGAGCCAGCCCATAACGATAAAAACTTAAAGGCTATAGGCGCTGTTCAACCGCTTTACGATTTTGCTTTTTAATTTTTTCCATTTCTGCATTTAACTGTAAAATTTCCTGATACAAGGCATTAAATTGTTTTAGCGGTTGATCCTGATAAAACATAAAAGTCTTGTTCTTTTTCTCCCATTTATTATTTTTTAAAATCTGAAATAGAGCATCGGCCTTATTTAATACTTGCTGTTCCAAAGCAAATAAGGCATGGCTTTGATCATTCTCACGACTGTCGCGCAAGCTATTAATTAATTGGTGACGCAGAGGTGCCTTGATTGACAACTGTTTGGCTCGAGCCAAGGTATTGTCTTCGCGTTGCTGGCTTTGCTGTTGATACCGTGCAGCCAGAAAATGGGCTTGCTGTAGCATCTGCTCTGTTTCTGCAAACTTGTGTTTCCGATCCTGATCCAAACGGTCAATATTTAAAAATTGATCCCAATGAATCGCTTTGAGATCACGCAAATATTTATTTCTGCCTTCAGCATTCTGAATCATCTGGCTCAGGACGAAGTCTGCCATCACCTTATAATCACCCTGTAAACGCGGATCTGAAACTTGTATGTTGATTGGCTGGGACCAGTCTTGCGCCTGCTGATAAATCAGTTCAGCTTTTTCATACAATACCGTTTGGTAGCTGTGCAGTTGGCTGAGTTCTTTTTGCTGGACTGAATATTGATAAAACATCCAGCCAAATACGCTACATGTTGCCAATATTAAGATGAGAAAAATTCTGGGCATACCAGACTCTCCTATACCGCCTTTTCCACATCATAACTTTATTCAGGCTGAAATCTTTCATTTATCAGACAATAAGCATACAAAGTTTACAGCTCAGCAAGAAAGTTAAGACTAAGTCGAGGTGCCTTATTTAGGGAAACATGCTTGATTACAAAATCCCGCAAATGGATACTATTTATAGCTGGGGTTCATACCGCTAGTGCCCTAAATAGTGATACTCAAATTAGCTTGATCATTCATTTGATGGTTATAGGCCAGTTCAGGAAGTACAAAATACTTTCAGTCATTTCCAATTTTCATAAACATCCTATTTTTAAGTTTTAATCTGCTCTCAGTCGGCTTTTTATGTCATTTGGAATAAGTCTCCATTTTCATTTTTAAAAGCTTTAAATTTTAATCTCTACCCCCATCAATACAAGCAAGAAAAGATTAGAGATTTCTCATGCGTGTAGATATTTGGTCAGATGTGGTTTGTCCATTTTGTTATATTGGTAAAAAACGTCTGGAAGCTGCTGCTGAACAAGCAGGTGTGGAACTTGAAGTGCATTGGCATAGCTATGAGCTTGATCCGGAAGCACCGGTTCGTCAGGAAGTATCCAACTCTGAGCGTCTCGCACAAAAATATGGCCGCACCCTGGCCGAAGTTGAAGAAATGCAGCGTAATATTGCTGCCATGGCAGCCGAAGAAGGAATTCAATTCAACTGGGAAAATGCCAACTCGGGTAATACTTTCAATGCCCACCGCATTATTCATTTAGCCCAAAGCAAAGGTTTGGGATCGGAAGCCAAAGAAGCCTTTTTTTACAGCTATATGACGCAAGGATTACCGATTGGCGAGCGCGAAACCCTGGAAGATGTCGCAGCCCGCATTGGTTTAAATCCGGTTGAAGTGGATGATCTGCTCAATTCAGAAGAATATGCCGACTTTGTTAAATTCGATGAAGATGTGGCCCGTGACCAACTAAAAGTCACCGGTGTACCATTCTTTGTTTTTGATCAACGTATCGCGCTAGCGGGTGCACAGCCACGTGAAGTGTTTTTACAGGTCATGGAAAAAGCCCTTGAAGCCCCGCAACAGGCCAACACACCAGCTGAAGATGCGGCCATCTGTAAAGAAGATAACTGTGATTTTCCAGAAAAATAAGCTTAAGTCTTAGGCAGAGCATGTAAATGAAAATCCCCAGATACTGGGGATTTTTTTATCTTAAGATTTATTTATCTATTCAATCAACCAAGAAACTAATTTTTAAATTCACCCGATATTCTGTAATTTTTTTATCCTTAATCACCACCTTTTGTTCATTAATCCATGCACCCTGCACATTTTTAACTGTTTCGGTGACTTTCTCGATTCCAGTTTGAATAGCATCTTCAAAACTTTTATTACTGCTTGAATTAACCTCAACCACTTTTGCTATAGCCATTGTTTTCACCTCAGGTTTTATTATTTTGAGCCCTGATCATAGGATATTTTTTAAACAAAAAAGTAAGTTTTAACATTACAGCGCAAAAACTTACATCTAGGTCACATTATTTGTTTTTGCTGCACGCTTCTTACAAAAGACAACTTATCTATACAAGGCTTGGACACAATAAAAAGTGCAATTGGCTAGGCTAGTATGCGGAATATCTCGGTTCCAAATCATGAAATTTATAGAGGTAAATATGAACACTGAAACACAAAATGCTGCTGTTGATGCTACCCCTGAACAACGTCCATGTGCAAAATCCCGTTTTTCCCCAACAGTAACAGGTGCACTGATTGGCGCAGTTGCTGGTAGCGTACTACCTGTTTTTGGCACTTTCAGCGGGGCCATTATTGGAGGTGTGGCTGGCAAGGTGTATGAGAAAAAATGCCAGAATTCATGCCATAAAATGTAGAATTTATTTATATTTTTAAAAGATTTAAGGCAGATTACTAAAGGGTAATCTGCCTTAGAGCAAAAGCTCTAAATATATGATATATATAATATTTTAAACTCACCATTCATCTTTTTTAGCCCCCAAGCCCTTACTTAATTTGATCGTTTATTGATATTATTCATGTGAAATTTATTTTTATCCATCTCCTTGCCTGGATTATTTTTTTAATGTTCCAGACATCCTTGCATCTAAAGGAAAAAAATGATGAACGTGATTAAATCGCTTTTGGCTGTAGCTGTTGTGGCTTGCTCTGCCCATGTATCTGCTCAAATTGTTTATATTCCAGATTTCCCTGTTAAAAAAGCGGTTGAAACAGTGAATGCTGAACAAAAAGCGCCTGCTACTGACGCTGTCGATCACAGTGTAACGGTATCTAAAAAAGCTGCTTAACCAGCGCTACAAATAAAAAATCAGACTGCGTGATCTCCGTCTGGTTTTTTTATGCCCATTCATCCGCAGCTTATTTTTCAGCTTTGGTTCCGACAGAATTTCTTCTTTGTCCTGCAATTTCGTCCCTTTCTTTTCAAAACTATTCAACAACTACAAACTTATTGCAGGATTTGTCTCACCTCGCCAAAAAAATTGCTTATTTTTTATTTAAAATTTACATTTTTTGCAAATTATGTCTATAAATGCTCAAAAACTGACATTTTTTTTCATGCTTTTTCTTGTTAAATACATATAATCAAAAGAATTAAACAAATAATTCACTCTATCAAAAGTGTCCATATGCAAGAACTTCAAGCGCTGATTCAAGGGAAGATTCCTCCGCAAACGATCAACATCGATAAGTTGATCGTGCTTGCTGAGCATTACCCTCAGCCCACGTCTGCAGAATACAAATTACTTGAACTTGCGATCAATATCGTATTGGCAAGTTATCTAGAAAAAGCACAAAAGCATCTCTAGAGGTCAGCGCATGAATGTATTGGAAAAAGCCAAGCTGATTAAAGAATTAAATCAACTCCTCGATGGATTGGAGCAACGTTCCTTATCTTTTTTTGAAATTGCCCGATCAAAAGCACGGGTAAAAGAAATCTTTACTTTATGCGATGAACCCATTTTTAAAAAACAGATCTTAAAATTTAAATCGCACATTCAGCCTGAAAACGCAGCCAAAGATTTTGCTGCTCAAACCTTGTTTCAGCTCTCTTTTCGTGGCGTATTTCAGCAAGATAGTGCGCTAGAAAAAGCCCTTTATCTGCATCCGGATTTTGGTTGGGCGATTTTGTATGACCCACAACAAGGTTGGCAAATCTGGTTAATTCCCGCAGCAAACCGTACCGCCTTAATCAGCGAATGGGGAAATCTGGATGACACTTATCGTTGGATGCTGGAACAACAGCAGAGCTATCGCTGCCTAAAAACCGATCATGAACTGAAACAAATCCAGAATTTTGTTGCACAACAAATAGCAAAGGCTTTAACCGAGACCGAGACCGAGACCGAGACCGAGACCGAGACCGAGACCGAGACCGAGACCGAGACCGAGACCGAGA
>NZ_NEGE01000005.1 GCF_002135355.1 Acinetobacter sp. ANC 4169
GAACCTGTTGGGTTAGCTTCACGAATCCATTTATCTAATGTGGAATAACCCACACCTAATTTCTGGGCGATTGCAGCTACAGACTCGTGTGAGTTTGAAAGTGCATAATCAATTGCTTGCTGTTTAAATTCTGGACTAAAGCGTTTAGCCATTTTTACATCTCCAAAGTTAACGTTACGTTATCTTTAGAGGGACTACATGTCCATTATTTTGGCTAGGATCATATTGACATTTATCTTTATCGTAATCCCATGCCCCTCCAAAATCTGCACAACTATCTTTCTTTGCAGCATTATCAAAGAAAGTATCGGCAATAAAGACGGCTATCCAGATTAAGGCTATAAATGAAACCAAAATAACCACTAACCATTTCAGCACTTTTAAAAGCTTAATAAATATATACTTAAGGGTTGCCATTTTTTAAGTACCTCTTATTTATTCCAGGCACAATATACGGGCTATACAAAGAATAACAAGCATTTCCAACTCTACCTCCCTCTCTATCTGTAAGATTGGCATCCTTATCAGCCTTTGTGTCTTGCCATTTATAATTAAAAGTTTCTCTATAGAGCTTTGGAGTTTTGATTCCATTTATCAGGTTGTACCATATCTGTGACAATGATGGATTAACCTACAGTTGCTTATTAAAAATAGGTCTGAATTTATTTTTAAATTTTAAATAAAATGTTATTGCACTCTATGTTCGATTCAGTTTTTCTGTTTCAAACAAAAAGAATAAGCTGAATATAGAATTATCCTGTTTTTAGCATTTTTAGTTGCGTCACACTTAAAACAAATTCAGATTAACTCGACATACCCGTAACTACAACAGCGCATGCTTCAGTCGCAATGCTGAACCTGTCTACTGCACCATTGTATTTTTATGCGCAACCTTAAGTCGATTCAAGTCGTTTAGCAACCGGACAGCAGTTGACCATTCCAGTTTATAGCCCTGTGGCAAATTATCCTTATTAATTTATCTTTTGATATCAAATCCCGGCTTCGGCTGGGATTTTTTATTGAGAATTGGTTGAACAAAAATAGTTGGCAATAAAAAACCCCAACCTTTCGGTTGGGGTTTTTGAATTTGGCGGAAGCGGTGAGATTCGAACTCACGGAGGACTCGCACCCTCGTCGGTTTTCAAGACCGGTGCATTAAACCGCTCTGCCACGCTTCCATGTGCGCCATAATACGGATGTTTTTAAAAGCTGACAAGTAAAAATTACAACTAAACTATTCAAATGAATATTGTTTCACCAAATCAACTTAAAAAATTATAATTTGGCTGCTAATTCAGCACCCTCGCGGATTGCACGCTTGGCATCAAGCTCTGCTGCCAGTTTGGCACCACCAATAATATGATAATTCGCCAAGGTATGTTCAGCGTCATTCGGCATAATATCCGTCACTGACTCTTGTCCTGCACACACCACCACGGTATCGACCCGTAACAGTTGGTCATAACCATTGGTTGCTATCCATAAGCCTTCATTGCTAATAGACTTATATTGCACGCCACGTAACATCTTCACTGCGTGTTTCTTCAATTGGGCACGATGCACCCAACCTGTGGTTTTGCCTAACCCAACCCCCAGCGGTGTGGTTTTACGTTGCAGTAAATAAATCTCACGGACAGGATGCGCGACTTCAGCAGCCTGCATGCCGCCTTCAGAAATATAATTTGGATTTGGGTCAATGCCCCACTCCCGCTGCCAGTCCGCCAATGGTTGCGGCTGTGGCTGATGTTCAGGTTTTAATAAAAATTCCGACACATCAAAACCAATACCACCCGCACCAATCACCGCAACACGATCCCCCACTGGAGCACCGCGAAGTACTTCTGCATAAGACAATACTTGCGGTGCATCACTGCCTTCAATTTTCAATGCACGAGGGATTACTCCCGTTGCCACCACAACTTCATCAAAACCTTCACGTTCCAGTTGTTCACGGTTTACTCTGGTATTTAACCGAAGCTCTACCCCAGTTTTTTCAATTTGAACTTTAAAATAACGGATGGTTTCGTGGAATTCTTCTTTGCCCGGAACCACTTTGGCCAGGTTAAATTGTCCGCCCACTTCTTTAGAAGCTTCAAATAAAGTGACTTTATGACCGCGACTTGCAGCAACGGTTGCAGCTGACATGCCTGCTACACCACCACCCACAACGGCAATCCTTTTCGGGCTTTGGGTTTTTAAATAGACCAGTTCTGTTTCATAGGCAGCACGTGGATTGACCAAACAGGTTGCCCGCTTATTTTTAAAGGTGTGATCCAAGCAAGCCTGGTTACAGGCAATACAGGTATTAATTTCATCAACACGATTGGTTGCAGTCTTGCTAACCCAGAATGCATCTGCCAGCAATGGTCGCGCCATTTGCACCATATCGGCTTTTCCAGCAGCCAAAATAGCTTCAGCCGTTTCAGGCATGTTAATACGGTTGGACGCAATCACAGGAATTGCGACATGCTTTTTCACCTCAGCCGTGTAATCGGCAAATGCTGCACGCGGTACCGAAGTAACAATGGTCGGAATACGGGCTTCATGCCAGCCAATCCCGGTATTCAGCAAGGTTACGCCTGCTTGTTCCAGCGCTTGGGCCACCGTAATCACTTCCTGCATGGTATTGCCATCATGCACCAAATCTAGTAGCGACAAACGGAAACAGATTATGAAATTTTCGCCAATTTTTTCCCGAATGGCTTTGACAATCTCTACCGCAAAACGCATGCGGTTTTGAATATCTCCACCCCAACGGTCATCTCGCATATTGACATGACGGCTTAAAAACTGATTCAGCAAATAGCCTTCAGAACCCATGATTTCCACACCATCATAGCCGGCTTTTTTGGCAATGCTGGCCGTATGCGCATAATCATTGATGGTCTCTAAAATCTGTTTTTCACTCATCTGACGCGGTTTAAACGGTGAAATTGGTGACTTGATTGGGCTGGCAGAAACCACAAAAGGCTGATAACCATAACGCCCCGAATGCAAAATTTGCATTAAAATTTTTGCACCATGCTTATGTACAGCATGCGTGACCAAGCGATGCGGTGCGACATCGGCCAAATTACTCATGGTGCCACCCGCAGGAAGCAGCCAACCTTGACGGTTAGGTGAAATCCCTCCGGTAATAATCAGGCCCACGCCACCTTTTGCCCGTTCACCAAAATATGCAGCCAATTTAGGATAATTATAAAAACGGTCTTCCAGACCTGTATGCATGGAACCCATCACGACACGGTTTTTAATGGTCGTAAAGCCCAAATGTAGCGGTTTTAAAATATTTGCATAGCTAGTTGTCATAATGGATCCTTAATATATTGGCTCTGCAACTTGTTGCATATTACTTTACCTATTTTTATCATTTTGTTTATGACTTGTTTTAAACATTGTCTGACGAATTAGTCAATTTTTCATAAAAAAGTGCAGCGATTAGACTGCACCATAGATAGAACCCGTGATGATTTTTTTATTTAACTCATTTTTTTTAGTTCTGTTTTTTTAGTTCTGATTTTTTAATTCCAGTGTTTTAATTTTGAAGTATGGCCAATTCCCACATTAAAGCTATTGGTCGGATCCAGCTTTTGATAATGATTTTTCAGCGCAGGCTTGGCCACATATAAATGCCCGACATTATGTTCTGCGGGATATTCGGCTCCACGTGCATCCAGTAAATGCCACATTTGATGTTCTATTGCCAGAGGATCAACGCCTTTTTTCACAATATAGTCCTGATGGAACACATGACATAAAAAATGACCGTAATACAGTTTATGAATAATCAAGTCATCCATTTCCTCAGGCAAAGTTTCGACCCATTCACGGTCATTACGGCGTAAGGCAATATCCAGCGCCACAATATCTTCCACTTCTGAACGATGAGTATCACGATAGCGGATGGCCGCACCAGCTACGGCAAAACGGTGTAAAAAGGCTTTACGTCCTTCTTCCTCGCTACACAGGAAATAATTTCCAGTGAGGTTGGCGGAAAAATATTGCTGTAAAAATTGCTGAACCTGTTCTACATCCTGATTCTCGATACGCAGCACCAGATGATGCTCATACAAATCACGAAACTCATTCATGCGTTTCGGTAAATGTGACGGTAAAAATTTACTCACCAATTGCAAGATTTTATCTGAAAGACCTTTCATGCCAAATTTTTCTAAATAACCATCAACCTTATCTTTCATGGCAAAAGCAGTCGGCACTTTAGCAGTCCCGAACTTTTCAATAAACATGAAGGTATCTTTGCCATATTCCGCGCCAATATCGTAAGCCACCCGGTGAATATATTCGCCCGCAATCGGTAAACGTGGCAAATCGGTGAGTAGAAAACGACGGATTGCGGTTAAATCTTCCTGAGTGTTGGTGCCGACATAAAAAACCTGACTGGGGATTTTTTCAAAGGTATCCAAACGTACCGCAAACACACAGACTTTTCCTGCCGAACCGGATGCTTCATATAAACGCGATGGATCGGCATTAAATCGTGCCGGAGTATTTTCATCGACCTGCGTCACGTCATGTGCATAACGATGGTCCGAAGCACAGCAATGTTGATCATTTTCAATGTCGGTCAATTGATATTGCTGATTTTCCAGATTAGATAAAATTTCTTCTGGCGTTGAACCGAGCTTGATGCCCAAATGATTGACCAGTTCCAGTTGCCCGGATTCATTTACACGTGCATACAAGGCAAGTTCCGTATAGGCAGGTCCACGTCGAACCAGTGCACCACCCGAGTTATTGCAGACTCCACCCAAGACCGATGCACCAATACAGGAAGAACCGATCACGGAATGCGGCTCACGATTAAATGCTGCGAGTTCTTTTTCCAGTCTGTCCAGTGTGGCACCGGGCAAGCAAACCACTTGTTTGGCACTATTGATGACTTGAATACCAGCTAAACGCCGAGTATTGATCAGAATCACAGGACGGTCATAATCATCGCCAAAAGGGGTTGAACCACCGGTGAGTCCAGTATTGGCTGCCTGCATAATCACGATACAGTCTGCATCCACCGCAGCCTGCAAGACTTGCCACTGCTCCAGCAATGAACCCGGCACAACCACAGCCAAGACTTGGCCAGAACCGTAACGGCGACCTTGACGATATAATCGTGTGTCATTGTCATCTGTTAATACATGTTGCTTGCCAACAATATTGATGAGCTTTTGAATGGTTTGCGGTGCAGCTGATTGCGTAAACATATTTCCAATCCTTTTCTAAAGTCATTTTGAGCTACTCACCGCTCTTTTTAATATGCTTTAAAAATATCGTAATAACTAAAACATTTGATACACGAAAACGTCATCCGTTGCTGTTCGAGGCAAACTAAAATATGAGCCTAAATGTTTCTGCGAGAGATTAATTCGTTTTGTTATTTGACGAGTTCAACGGATGACAAATGCCTTTGGTTACTTTGGGCGAAACCAAAGTAACAGCTGAGCTCCAAGTATTTGCTTATTCACGATAAGACTCCGTCTAAAATCGTTTTGCTTGAATTTCTTATGTATATGATTAACAAATACCTAGATAAAAATTAAAAAAGCGAAGCCATTTTTCTGGAATTTATTAATTTATAAATTCTCCCCTAACCCCTCTTTAATAAAGAGGGGGAACTCATTCTTTTCAAAAAGAGTTTACTTAGGTCATCACTCCGCCAATTCTCTATCTAACTTCACCAAACAATCCGAAGTAATATCTGCAATCGTTTTTGCACCGGTGAGCGTCATCGCCACGCGCATTTCTTTGTCAATTAAATCCAGTAGATTCGAAACACCCTCACCACCAGCTGCCCCCAGGGCATACACAAAGGCACGTCCGAGCATACACGTGTCCGCACCTAAGGCCAGCATACGTACCACATCCAGACCATTACGGATACCCGAGTCGGCTAGAATTTTGATGTCGCCTTTGACCGCATCGGCAATCGGTGGAAGCGCACGCGCGGAAGATAAAACCCCATCCAGCTGACGACCACCATGGTTTGACACCACGATGCCATCTGCACCAAAACGCACAGCATCTTTGGCATCTTCAGGGTCAAGTATGCCTTTAATGACCATCGGGCCATCCCAAAATTCACGAATCCACTCAAGGTCTTTCCATGAAATTGATGGGTCAAAGTTATTGCCCAACCAGCCAATATAATCTTCTAGACCTGTCGGCTTACCTAAGTATTTAGAAATATTGCCCAAGTCATGCGGACGGCCCATCATGCCCACATTCCATGCCCAGTGTGGATGGAAACACGACTGTATATAACGGCGCATTGCTGCATTTGGGCCACTCATCCCTGAGTGGGCATCACGGTAACGCGCACCCGGTACCGGCATATCCACCGTAAATACCAAAGTTGAGCAACCTGCCGCTTTAGCACGTTCCAGGGCATTTTTCATAAAGCCACGGTCACGCAGCACATACAGCTGGAACCACATTGGACGCTGAATCGCAGGCGCAACTTCCTCAATTGGACATACTGAAACGGTAGACAGCGTAAATGGAATACCCTTTTTATCTGCGGCAACGGC
Source organism: Acinetobacter sp. ANC 4169 (assembly GCF_002135355.1). Lineage (GTDB taxonomy): Bacteria > Pseudomonadota > Gammaproteobacteria > Pseudomonadales > Moraxellaceae > Acinetobacter. The sequence continues at coordinate 6,543 of NZ_NEGE01000005.1, forward strand.
TGCTTGAACTTCGCCGCGGCGTGCATACATCCCGGTTAAACCGACTGGTGACAGTGCAACAGGCATCGACAAAGTTTCATCAAACAGTTGGGTTTCCAGACTTAACTGTGACATATCGTTTAATACACGCTGACGCAAAGCTATTTGTGATAAATCTTCTACATTACGCTTTAGGGTATATTCGGCATATGCACCACCATCGATATAATGAAATAAAAATGGTGGTAAACGACGTCGTGCCGCTTCACGATAATCATTGGCAGAAGAAATAATCATGCTTATATCCTGTTTAATCGACTGGCACGCTGACGACGAGCTTCTTCTTCATCAATCATGCGTACCTGTTGTACTACAAACTCAATGTGTCCACAGACTGCTTTACGTGCAGCTTCTGGATCACGACGTTCAATTGCATTCATGACTTGAAAGTGCTGATCATGCAATTGATCAAATCGGTGTGCTTCGCTATAAACTTTTCGACGACCTAAAACGACATTAAATTGCAACAGATCAAATAGACCACGCATCATCTGAATCAACACTAAATTATGTGAAGCTTCAGCAATCGCTAAATGAAATTTCGCATCAGCTCGAGCTGCTTCATCATCATTTCCTAAAGCCTGAAAATGATTGATCTGATCATAATAATGTCGGATATGTGCCAAGTCCTCTGCTGTAGCACGTTGTGCTGCATACCATGCAGTACCACCTTCCAAAATAATGCGCGCCTCTTGCACATCAAAACGGTAGGCAGGGTCTTCACTAATCAAACTGCTGATCGGCTGCACAATTTGATAACTCGACCAAGTTGCTGGCAATTGCTTTAAAAAAGTCCCTGCACCCACCTTACTGACTAACACACCCATGCTGGTCAATTGAGAAATCGCTTCGCGTAAAGAGGTGCGTGAGACTCCAAGTTGTTCACACAATTTCCGTTCAGCAGGCAGACGATCTCCAACTTGCATATTGCTTTCTTCAATCAATACACGAAGACTTTGAACAGTTTTATCAGAGACTTTCATCTGCTTTCCTTAACGTTGTTACACAATTCGTGTTATGGAATCATCCAAGGGAACACATAAGCTTGTAGGGTGATTAAAACCCCCATCATGATTGTGAACGTTATACTGTGTTTTACGGTAAAACGGAATAAATCCGACTCTTTACCCACCAAGCCTACTGCTGCACAAGCAATGGCAATCGACTGCGGTGAAATCATTTTCCCTGTTACACCACCACTGGTATTCGCAGCAACCAGTAGCACTTCAGGTACTCCAATTTGCTGTGCGGTTGTCGCCTGCAATGCTGCAAATAAAGCATTGGCTGAGGTATCTGAACCGGTCAGGAATACACCCAACCATCCCAAGAATGGCGAGAAGAACGTAAAGGCTTGGCCTGTATGTGCAAGTGCTAGTGCAAGCGTTGCAGACATGCCTGAATAGTTCGCAATAAAAGCAAAGGCCAATACCATCCCGATCGAATAAATTGGAATCTTTAATTCATTAATGGTTTCACCAAAAGTCACTAGGGCTGCTTTAGGCTTCATTTTCAAGAACATGATGGTGATGATGGCCGCGATCACGATTGCCGTACCCGTTGCCGAAAACCAGTCAAATTTATAGATTGCATCGTAGTCTTTCATTTCAGGAACGACTGGCGGCATCTTTTGCACCAGTTGATGTAAAAATGGCACATGTATCGAAATCACCATGTCATGCAATGCACCATCTTTGGTAAATAAATCCTTAAAAGGTTTAATACTCCAAATGGTGACCATCACGGTTAAGATCGCAAATGGCGACCATGCTTTGGCAATTTGACCCAAGCTATATTTTTGCTGTTTTTGTGCTGCGACGTCTTCGTTCATATTTGCGTCTTGATCTGCAAAACGGAAAATATGTTTAGGCTGCCAGCATTTAAACAAAATTGTTAATGAAATCAAGGATGCAATTGCAGCCGTAATATCGGGTAGTTCTGGACCGACAAAGTTAGAAGTTAAGTATTGTGCGATTGCAAAGCTACCTGCACCGACCACAACCGCAGGCCATGTTTCTTTCACCCCACGCCAGCCATCCATAATGGCCATAATCCAGAACAATACGATTGGCACCATAAATGGTAACTGACGGCCCACCATTTGGCTGATTTCCATGGTATCAACGCCAGATACCTGCCCGGCAACGATAATTGGAATCCCCATCGCACCAAAAGCCACAGGAGCTGTGTTTACAATTAGACAAAGACCTGCTGCATATAAAGGTTTAAAGCCTAAACCAACCAATAGTGCTGCGGTAATCGCTACAGGTGCACCAAAGCCTGCTGCACCTTCAAGGAAAGTACCGAAAGCAAAGCCTACCAAAAGCATCTGCAAACGCTGATCTTCTGTAATAGACAGAATAGACGAGCGAATAATGTCAAACTGTCCTGTTTTCACTGAAATTTTATACAGGAAAACAGCGCCGATGATGATCCACGCAATTGGCCACAAACCGTAGAAAAAACCATAAACCATGGAAGCCAATGCCATCAGCGCAGGCATCTTATAGGCAAATAAAGACACCAAAAGTGCAAGTACAACGGTGATCGTACCTGCAACACTGCCTTTTAAACGAAATACAGCAAGCGCCAAGAAAAAAAAGATAATCGGAATGAGCGCAATTAAACTTGATATCCATATATTTCCCATTGGGTCATATATCTGCTGCCATTGAAGCATTGTCATCTCCTTGAAATGCTTACGAGATTTAATTATTGAGCAAAGTTAGGTTGATAATCCACATATTGGTCATACCAATATAATGTAATTAATTCTCTACCCCAACATTATTGATGAAATACTCAGCGATTTTTATTTATTTCAGGATAAAATTTCAAGCTTTTATTTATTTTGGTCTGACCAATACTTTAAATTTATTCCTGTATTTTCAATTAAAAAGATTATTTTAAAATACATAAACCACTGTTTTAAATTTATTAATTTTATAAAATTTAGATCAGTTTATACTTTAGTCTAATGATGCATTATTCTCTAAACTCATCAACCATATTGTTAGCAGCCAGAAACACAGTTTAATTTTAATATTGGTATGACCATTTTATTTTAAGCATATTATCTCGCCAGAAATAAACTTCGTTATTCACCCAACCTCATTATTCAGGCAACAAAAATGGGGCCAAGTATTCAGCTAGAGATTTCATCTACGAATTTTTTCTAAGACATCACTTGTATATAATGATTTTTTAGAAAAACCGTGCGGAAAAGTGCTACAATCGCGCACATATATGTATTCTTTCAGGCCACCCATTCTCGGTGCCTATATTTATATCGTTAGGATTAACAATGACTGATAATGCAACTATCTTGCAGAATGTCCCAGTTGGCAAAAAAGTTGGTATTGCCTTCTCTGGTGGTCTAGATACTTCAGCTGCGCTTTTGTGGATGAAACAAAAAGGTGCTGAACCTTATGCTTATACAGCAAACTTGGGTCAGCCAGATGAAGACGACTACGATGCGATTCCAAAGAAAGCTGAAAACTACGGTGCAGTAAAAGCCCGCTTGGTTGATTGCCGTTTACAACTTGCATTAGAAGGTATTGCAGCGATTCAATGTGGTGCTTTCCATATCAGCACTGGTGGCGTTCCCTACTTCAACACTACGCCGTTGGGTCGTGCAGTGACAGGTACGATGCTTGTTACCGCAATGAAAGAAGATGACGTAAACATCTGGGGTGACGGTTCAACATATAAAGGTAACGACATTGAACGTTTTTACCGTTATGGTCTTTTAACTAACCCAGCGCTTAAAATCTATAAACCTTGGTTAGACCAAACCTTTATTGATGAGCTTGGCGGTCGTGCGGAAATGTCACAGTTCCTGATCGACAACGGTTTTGACTATAAAATGTCAAAAGAAAAAGCCTATTCAACTGACTCAAACATGTTGGGTGCGACTCACGAAGCAAAAGATCTTGAATACCTGAATGCGGGTATCAAAATCGTTGATCCAATCATGGGCGTTGCGTTCTGGAAAGAAGACGTAAAAATTGAAGCTGAAGAAGTTTCTATTACTTTTGAAGAAGGTTTCCCAGTTGCAATCAACGGTCAACGCATCGAAGATCCAGTTGAATTCATTCTTGAAGCAAACCGTATCGGTGGTCGTCATGGTCTAGGTATGTCGGATCAAATCGAAAACCGTATTATTGAAGCAAAATCTCGCGGTATCTATGAAGCACCGGGGATGGCACTTCTTCACATTGCTTATGAACGCCTTGTAACAGGTATTCACAACGAAGATACCATTGAACAATACCGTATCAACGGTTTACGTTTAGGTCGTTTATTGTACCAAGGTCGTTGGTTCGATTCTCAAGCGCTGATGCTTCGTGAAACTGCTCAACGCTGGGTAGCGAAAGCAATCACAGGAACTGTGACTTTAGAACTTCGTCGTGGTAACGATTACACGATTATGAACACTGAATCTCCTAACCTCACTTATGAAGCTGAGCGTTTAACCATGGAAAAAGGTGATTCAATGTTCTCTCCAATGGATCGTATTGGTCAATTGACTATGCGCAACCTGGATATTACAGATACACGTCAAAAACTTGGTATTTATACAAATTCTGGTTTATTGGCTGTAGGTACAGGTTCTGCAGTGCCTCAATTAAAAGACAAAAATAAATAAGTAAGACAAAAACAAATAAGTTTGTTTAAAGTCAAAAAAACCGCTCGAAAGAGCGGTTTTTTTATATGATCTGTTTATGATTTCATGAAATCACTTGCAGATATATGCGCACCAATAGATTGATAATAAATCTGATTTCGACCAAGTTCTTTGGCACGATATAAAGCCTGATCGGCAATGCTTAATACTTCTTCCTTATTCAAACCAGCTTCGCCACGATACACCGTGATTCCCAAACTGATGGTAATATAGTTCGAGACCAAAGATTCGGCATGGGGAATTTCCAAACGTTCTATGGCCTTAAAGATATTCGATGCAACAGCATAAGCACCATGAGCATCTGTTTCAGGCAGCAATACCACAAACTCCTCCCCGCCATAGCGCGCAACAAAATCCATATGCCGAATGGCATTTTTAATAGACTTGGCGATAGAGGAAATAACATCATCCCCCTTCTGATGCCCATAAAAATCGTTATATTTTTTAAAGTAGTCGATATCTATAAACAGCACGGATAAAGAGCTGTGGTCATGACGGGTTTGTTCATAAAATACTTGCATCATTTCATCAAAAGTACGACGGTTTGAAATTTTAGTCAGGTCATCATGCTGACTTAAATGCAATAATTCAGAATTGTGGATGCGATGCATTTTTTCACTGATTCTGGCACGCATGGAATACAAATAAATCATTCGTTCACGCGCAAAGATCATATGACTAATCACATAACCAAATACACAACTACCAAAAAGAATACGCCCCAGCACCACGGCATCAAAATCAACATGAAGTAGAAAAAAAACAATCACTGTTACTGTTGCCGCTAAAAACCCGGTCATCAGCATCTGGAATGGCTTTACCCCCGTAATAAGGGAACCCATGATGTAAATCATGCACAGGATGGCCATACCTTGTTGTCTTAAGGCGATGGTTTCTACTGTCAAGGTTAACCAGGACATGGAAATCATGGCCCAAAACATCAGTGCCATAGAGGCTGGAGAAAAATAGGGACGCAGTTTAGGGAAATGAGAAAAAGCAAATAAAGCCACTAGGCATAGCGCACCATTGGCCAAACCTAAGCTACAGTTCAGGAAATCATGCTTGAAGTACTGTTTGTCGATCACCCAGTAATCGCTGGGTAAAATAACCAAAATAAAAATAAAATAAGATAAAACACCGCCCCACAAGTATTTTTCTACATGCTTACGGGCACGCTCCAAGTTTTTCGACCAAAATTCCTGTTCCATTTTTTTGGGAAAAACCTGCCCTACACGTTGACTTTGCCGCGTAATCAGTTCTTCTATTTTTTCTTTATCGTACTGTAATTTCGCTAAAATATACTTGGATTCCATTTCCTAGCATTACTTACTTCTTTTAGTTACTAAAAATAACATATATTTCACGTTTGTAATTATCTATAATTAACCATTTGTCTGTAATTCTCGTTACCATTTTCACACTTTATGGATTATCATTTGTTTTATTTCTTCGATTGAAATGGCCTTGAATACTCTTACTCTTCTCCAGCCAGACGATTGGCATGCTCACTTACGTGACGGTTTATCTCTAAAACGTACAGTTCCTGATCTTGCCAAGCAGTTCGCGCGTGCCATCTGCATGCCCAATACTGTCCCTCCCATTAAAACAGTTGAAGAAGCACTGGCTTATCGTGAACGTATTATGGCGCACGTTCCTGAAGGTGTCGCATTCGATCCGCGTATGGTGCTTTACTTTACCGATCAAACCCAGCCGAGCGAAGTAAAAAAAATCAAAGACTCTGAACATGTCAATGCCATCAAGCTGTATCCCGCTGGTGCAACCACCAATTCAGATAATGGCGTAAGCGATATTCGTAAAGTCTATGCCGTGATTGAACAGCTTGAAGAACATCAGGTACCGTTGTTGCTTCATGGTGAAGTCACCCATAACCATGTCGATATTTTTGACCGTGAAAAACGCTTTCTGGATGAAGTCCTTTCACCCCTGCTTAAACAGTTTCCAAAGCTTAAACTGGTACTTGAACATATCACCACCAGTGAAGCTGCACATTTTGTACTTGAACAAGACCGCAATGTAGCTGCTACTATTACCCCTCAGCATTTATTGTTTAACCGTAACGATATGCTGGTGGGTGGTATTAAACCGCATTTTTATTGTTTGCCGATTTTAAAACGTCAAACCCATCAGCAAACTTTACTTGAAGTTGCGACCAGTTCTAATCCTAAGTTTTTCTTGGGAACAGACAGTGCCCCTCATTCAAAAAATGCCAAAGAAAATGCTTGTGGCTGTGCCGGCTGTTATAGCGCACCGACTGCAATTGAACTCTATGCGCAGGCTTTTGATCAGGCAGGCCGACTGGACCGTCTGGAAGGTTTTGCCAGCCACTTCGGTGCTGACTTCTATGGCCTGCCGCGCAATACCAATACCATTACCCTGGTAAAAGAAGAGCAAGTTATTCCGGAAAGTTTAGACTATTTGGATGGTGAACAGATTATCCCACTGTATGCGGGTAAAACCATCCAATGGAGAAAAGTGTGACAGATGAAACCCAACCAGTAATTGGTCAGCGTTTCCGTGGATTTTTACCTGTTGTTGTCGATGTCGAAACAGCAGGTTTTAACTCCCAGACCGATGCCTTACTGGAAATTGCAGCCATCCCGATTATATATAATGAAGAAGGTCAATTTGTACCTGGTGAAGCCCACCATGCACATATTAACCCTTTTGCAGGGGCAAATTTAGACCGTCGTTCCTTAGAGTTTATTGGTATAGATCCTTCAAACCCAATGCGCATTGCAATGGCGGAAGATGAAAAGACGGCACTTAAGCGTATCTTTAAATCTGTGAATGAAGTTCGCCGCCAGCAAAACTGTACCCATGCAGTTTTGGTCGGTCATAATGCGCATTTTGATTTAGGCTTTGTTCAGGCTGCCATTGCACGTACCGGCACTAAAAACCAGAATCCGTTCCACAGTTTTTCTGTGTTCGATACCGTGACTTTAAGTGCCGTGATGTTTGGTCAAACCGTACTGGCAAAATCATGTATTCAGGCTGGAATTGAGTTCGATGGTAAGGAAGCACACTCTGCTTTATACGATACTCAAAAGACTGCTGAACTGTTTTGCTATATTTTGAACAAACTCGCGCCCCATCTACTTGACACTTTGGTGGCGGATCAATAAGATACCGCCATCTTCTAAACGTCCCTATCGTCTAGAGGCCTAGGACATCGCCCTTTCACGGCGGTAACCGGGGTTCGAATCCCCGTAGGGACGCCATCTATTTTCTCTGTCTGTTTTAATTCAATACTTCAATTTCTTTATTCTATTTTCATTCTTTTGATATCAATTGCTGCTTAAGCACAACTATATTTAATTTTTAGCTTTAAAATTTTAGTTTTTGCAGATTGATTGTCTGAGCACTGTACTTAAGGCTTGGTTTATCGCAATTTACATGTGAAGATCAACTGATCAATACTCAAATCATCAGGTAGAAAAAGCCATTATGTTGAAAAAAGTTTTTATTGTTTTCATGATTTTGCTGCCTTCAGCTGTATATTTATATCTCGCCAGCAAAGATGCAGAACAAAGCAAAAATTCTGCCAATACTCCAACCACAACTTCGGCACCACAGCCGCAGAAATATCAGACACCAGACCACTAAAATGTGGTCTTTTTTTTAATCTACAGCTGTAATGAGTCCATTATTATCAGCAAAAAATGATTTATTTGAAAATTCATCGAACAAACACTTAAAATGGTACTTTCAACCTATTATTTATTTTATGCAATCTCCTACCCAACCTTCGCAGCATTCGTCTGCCGAGGAGCGTAAGCCATCGCTCAAAAGAGCCATGTCTACACGTCACCTCATTATGTTGTCACTTGGTGGTGCCATTGGTACAGGTCTGTTCATGGGCTCTGGTGAAGTTATTTCACAAGCTGGGCCTCTTGGTGCAGTACTTGCCTATATCATTGGCGGTTTAATCGCTTATATGGTCATGCTTTGTCTGGGCGAACTGGCGGTGCATTTACCGGTATCCGGTTCTTTTGGGGCGTTTGCCTCGAACTATATTGGTCCCGGTACAGGCTATATGGTGTCCTGGATGTATTGGCTGGGCTGGTCGGCCACCTTAGGTACAGAATTCACCGCAGCCGCCATTTTGATGCAGGAATGGTTCCCGCAAACCTCCATCTGGTTATGGACCCTGATTTTTGCCAGCGGCGTACTCATTTCAAACTTGAGCTCAACCCGTACTTTTGCGGAGTCCGAGTTCTGGCTGTCGATGATTAAAGTCGCGACCGTGCTGGTGTTTATTATTCTCGGTTTCGGCAGTATTTTTGGCTTTATTCCATTCCAGGGTTACGAATCTGCGCCCTTGTTCAGCAACTTGACTGAACACGGCTGGTTACCCAATGGCTTGATTCCGCTTTTCAGCACACTGTTGATTGTTAACTTTGCCTTTAATGGTACTGAGATGATCGGTATTGCTGCCGGTGAAACAGAAAACCCTGAAAAAAATGTCCCTAAAGCAATTCATGCTGCAGTCTGGCGTTTGATGATTTTCTTTGTCGGTACCATCATCGTGATCAGCTCACTGCTTCCTTATACCGACGCAGGTCTCAATGCTGGCGCTCAGGGTGAAGGCTTAAGCAGCAGCCCATTCGTATCAGTATTTAACCTGATGGGCATCCCTTATGCAGTGGATATCATCCGTTTTGTAATTATTACTGCCTTGCTTTCTACCGCAAACTCAGGCTTGTATGCCGCTTCACGCATGATGTGGGCTTTGGCTGCACAAAACCAGTTGCCACGTATCTTTGCCAAAGTGAGTAAATCAGGTGTTCCTGTTATTGCGATCTGGGTCACCATGATTGGCGGTTTGCCAGGATTGTTGTCTGAACAGTTTGGTGCAGATGTTATTTTTAAAAACCTGATGGGAGTTGCGGCATTCACCATGGTGATTGTGTGGATGAGTATCTGCTGGAGTCAGTTTAACTTCCGCCGCCAATGGCTGAAACAGGGCAATAGTGTTGCAGAACTTAAATTCCGTACCCCATGGTTTCCTCTGGTGCCGATTCTTGGTTTTGTGTGCTGTACAGCAACAGGTCTAAGTATGGCCTATGATCCTGAAATGCTGTCAGGTTTTATTGGCTGCTTGCTGTTTATGGCCGCTTGCTATGCCAGTTATTACTGGTTATATCACAATAAAAATTAATGCCTGCTTGTATGATCAATTAAGCGCAGTGTAATCACTGCGCTTTTTTCTTTCAGACTTGTCATTTTTTATGCAATTAATTCAATATCATAAAAATAACCCAATTACAGGTTTGACAGTCCGCTGAAAACTCCATAATATACGCATCACCTCCTAACGACCCTATCGTCTAGAGGCCTAGGACATCGCCCTTTCACGGCGGTAACCGGGGTTCGAATCCCCGTAGGGTCGCCATATATCGTTCCATCCGATTTTCCAAAATTTAATACTGATTATTATTTCATTGCAGATTTTTAGTTTGCATGATAACGACTCGTTTATCCATTTTTCTTCAGCCATACTCTTTTCAATATCCGCTAAAAGTGATTGCACAAGATCAGTCTGTGGCAGTTATTATCTCTTAGATTTCTGACCATCTGATCTTTATGGCCAGCTGCCATCACAGCTATTTTTTTATGATAAGCAAAACTAACACATAAATAGAATAGTCAAATTCCGCTGTTTTTTTTAATCTGAATAAAGATAATGATATCTATAAAAAATCAGACCCTGTATGAAAATCCTTTTTATTCATGGCATGAATCAACAAAATTATGATGAAAAGTCATTAAAACAGTACTGGTTAAATGCATTTCAAACAGGTTTACGCAATTCACAATTGAATATCGATTTTCATTCGCTGGATTTCAACCTGCCTTTTTATGGGGATTTGCTTAGTAAACATCACTTATATAACAGCCTGGACCTAAATACCTTTTTACCCAAATCTATTGCACATTTACATCTTCCCTTTCATTTGGGCCATAACGACACCATGGTGCAGGAACACAAACCCTGCATTCGCTCCTTACCCATCTTTAATCCTGAACATTCTGAATCACTTACCCAGCGACTGAGCATATTTAGCGCGCTCACCAGAGACCATGCCTTTAAAGAACTGGCGCTGTTTCTGAATCACTATCCCAAGCTGCACGAAACATTCATTCATAAATTTTTAATTGAAACTTATTTATATTTATCCAATCCGGACTTCATGCATGAAGTTCACCACAGGATTATGTCTCATCTTCGTCCGGAGATAGATCACATTATTGTGGCGCACTCATTAGGGTCAGTCATTAGCTACAACCTGCTCCATCTATGTATAGGCTTCAAAATCCATCGCTTTATTACCTTAGGTTCACCTCTGGCCTTTAAAGTCATACAGGAAAAACTCAGCTTACCCATTTCCCGCCCCTCACAGCTTCAGGGCGACTGGTTTAATTTTTATTCCCCAGATGATTTTTTGACTGCTTTTCCCTTATCAGAACCACCCTTCAATTTTGATCCCCCCATCATTAATCAGGCCATTACCACCTTCTTTCAAAACCCGCATAGTATTAACGGTTATTTGCAACATCCTGCCGTGATCAAAAGCATCATTGAAGGTTTAATGCCTGAAAAATAGTGCATTTCAGAGTACTTTTCACCTATTTGTTTTATTTTTATTCAGTTGAATGGGTTTTTAAAAATTATCCCGGAAAAAGGTTTGACAGGGTCTGCTATCCACCCTATTATACGCCCACCTCTGAAACGTCCCTATCGTCTAGAGGCCTAGGACATCGCCCTTTCACGGCGGTAACCGGGGTTCGAATCCCCGTAGGGACGCCAATACTTAGATGACCCTATCGTCTAGAGGCCTAGGACATCGCCCTTTCACGGCGGTAACCGGGGTTCGAATCCCCGTAGGGTCGCCATATTCGAGATTGCAAAGTCTCAGCAAAAAGCCTGATCATCATGAATCAGGCTTTTTTGTTTTTAGATATCTTAGATTTAAAACTACTTTCTGCTTTATACTTTCAAAACAGTAAAATAATAAACCGATCCTTATGCATATTCGTCTGTTCCACAAAACCAATTCACGTTCGCAACGCATCCTCTGGTTACTGGAAGAGTTAAATCTCGATTATGAGTTAATCCATTGTGATGGCTTCATCCCGACTCAAGCTGTCGAGAAATTAGCCAATCAGGATTCATCACTCAAATTTCCGACGCTACACCTTGTTGATGATCATTCCACAGAAGTCATTAGCCTGACTGAAACGGCTGCGATTGCCGATTACCTGAGCCATCAGTTCAATGATTTAGGCATAGCTCAGCTCTCCCCATCCGAGGTTCTTGAATATTATTTCTGGAAAAATTTTGCTGAAGCGACGTTTATGCCTGAGCAAGAACAAAGCACTGCTTTGTTCGTAGCGCAAGGTACGGCTTAGAAAAAAACGTCAACAGCTTCTATAGTAAGTTTCCCAAATTTGGCTTTGACCGTGGTTATTTGAATCATGCGCTGAATCAGCATTTATACAGGATAGATACTCATCTTAAAAATCATGATTATGTAGCAGGTGATCACTTCAGCATTGCAGACATTTTATTGTGGTTTCCGCTACTGGCCTGCATGCAATCGAATACGAAATTTGCATCGTTCCAGCATATTCAGCGTTATCTGCACCAGATCCAAAGCAGACCTGCCTTTCAACGTGCATTGGAGAAAGGACAATGGTCTGCTGTGCAATTTCAGTCTTATTGGTCTAAAGCATGGTAGCGCTAAGCACTACGACGTGAATTAATCTGGCCTTTAATAATGGCAGTAATGTTATTTTTGGCATATTTCAAGAAAACTTTGAGCGGTGATAGTTTAGGGTTTGGACGCTTGCCTCGTGCAATATCCTTAAACTGCGCGGCATACCAGATAATTTCCATAATTGCCATTTTATCGACCATAGGAATGCCGGTTTTAATTTTATTCACCGCATAACGCACATCCTGACCAGCGATCAGACGATCAGTTAGATCAGTTTCCACCGCCAATGGACGGGCGATCCCAATAAAATCACAAGCACCACTGTCCAGTGCTGCATTCATCCCTTCTACGGTACGGAAGCCACCAGTCACCATTAAATGACATTCCACTTCTTTACGGATGTTCTCGGCAAAATCGAGAAAATAGGCTTCACGGGCAATGGTACTGGCTTTGCGCTTATCTTCTTTCGCGCCCGCCATAGCCGGAGCTTCATACGTTCCGCCAGAAATTTCAATCAAGTCAATTCCCGCTGCATCAATCGCTTTAAAGACCGTAACCACTTCTTCTTCAGTAATGCCGCCACGCTGGAAATCGGCCGAGTTCAGTTTCACTGAAATGATAAATTGATCCGAGGTTGCCGCACGAACCGCTTTGTAAATTTCCAGCAGGAAGCGCATCCGGTTTTCAATCGAACCGCCCCACTGATCCTGACGCTTATTGGTCAAAGGCGATAAAAACTGGCTAATCAGATAACCATGCGCACCATGCAACTGTATGCCTTCAAAACCGGCTTTTTCGCAGATTTGAGCAGAAGTAGCAAAACGCTGAATAATGTCGTGAATCTCATCTTCACGTAATTCACGCGGTGTGCCAAACGTGGTTGCCAGCATCGGAGAGAAAGCTACCGCGGAAGGTGCCACGGTTTCCTTGTTTAGACCTTTAGGACACTGACGGCCTGGATGAGACAATTGAATCAGTTGCATCATGCCATATTTCTTGCCCAATTCGGCCCATTGCTGTAGTTTGGCCAAATCACGTTCTGATTCAACCACCACCACGCCCGGTTCATTCTTGGCACGAAAATCCACCATCACATTTCCGGTAATGGCACAGCCCAAACCACCTTTGGCCCAAGCTTCATACAGATTGAAATGCAACTGGCTTGGCTGACCTGCATCATTTGCCAAAGCCTCACTCATCGCAGCTTTGATAATTCTATTTTTAAAAGTGGTATTTCGAATGGTGGTTGCTTCAGCTAGATGGCTCATATCTCAATCCTGATTTATTTGTATTTATTTAGCTTTAATACCCTAAACGTATTCTGCAATCCGTCAATGACTTTTCTGACAATATATCTTGTCAGTATATTTAAACATACTGACTCGCCTCTATAAGCTGCTGGGTATATTCAGTTTGCGGATTTAAAAATAATTGTTCAGTGTTTTGAAATTCCATCACTTGCGCATGTCGCAATACCAGTACTTTCTGGCACAGCGCCTTCACCACTTGTAAATCATGACTAATAAACAAATAACTGATCTGATGCTCTTGCTGCAAGCGCCTTAACAGCTTCACAATTGCGCGCTGGGTGGTACGGTCCAGTGCCGAGGTTGGTTCATCCAGAATCAGTAACTTCGGTCGTAAAACCAAGGCTCGTGCCAAGGCAACACGCTGACGTTGTCCACCAGACAGTTCATGCGGATAACGGTTTCGAAAAGACACCGGCAATTCCACTTTTTCCAGGGCTTCATCAATGCGCTGCGATATTTCCATGGCAGAGAATTTTTTTAAGCCCAGACCTTCCCCAATGGTTTGCTCCACATTCAGACGTGGATTTAAACTGCTAAACGGATCTTGAAAGACTATCTGGAAATCAGCACGTAAAGGCCGTAACTGCTTTTCATTGCACTGGTTTAAATCGGTGCCGAGCAGCACAATTTCACCAGAACTTTTAATCAGGCGGGTAATCGCCAAAGCCAGCGAGCTTTTACCGGATCCGCTTTCGCCGACAATGCCAATCGATTCGCCTTGCATTAACTGCAAGTCCAAAGGTTCTACCGCCACAAAGTAATCTTTGACCCGGTTCAACAATCCTTGCTTGATCGGAAACTTCACCGCAACATGATTTAAAGTTAATAAATTTTCAGCCTCGGCAATGTGCAACGCTTCACCAAAATCATGATTCAGCAAATCACGGGTATAGGCTTGTTTCGGGTGTTTAAAGATTTCGGTAACACTACCCTGTTCTTCCACCACACCTTTATTCATCACAATGACCTGATCGGCATAGCGACGCACCAGATTCAAGTCATGACTAATCAGAATCATCGCCATATTTCGGCTTTGCTGTAAAGATTTCAACAGTTTTAAAATCTGTGCCTGTAGCGTTACATCCAGAGCAGTGGTCGGTTCATCCGCAATTAAAATATCCGGATCTAGCGCCAAGGCCATGGCGATCATCACGCGCTGACGCTGTCCACCAGAAAGCTCATGCGGATAACGGCGCAATTTATCTTCCGGATCGGGAATCCCTACATCCTTGAGCAATTCGATAATGCGTGCCCGGGTCTTCTGTTTAGACCAGCCTTGCAACAATAAAGTTTCACCGATAATTTTTTCCACCCGATGCAAGGGATTTAAAGCCGTCATCGGTTCCTGGAAAATCATGGCAATTTTATGGCCACGAATTTGTCGCAGCTGTTCAGTTTTCAGCGCCAACAGATCTTGCTTTCCCAATAAGGTCTGACCTTGAATCTTCAAAGTACTGGGTAAAAGCCCCAGCAAGGCCAGACTGCTAATCGACTTGCCCGAACCACTTTCACCGACTAAGGCAATGGTTTCACCGGCATGCAGCTGAAAATTCAGGTCAGCTACCAGCACATGTTCTGCTTGCCGGATATTTAAATGTTCAACGCTGAGCAGAGCTGGCGGATTATTGGCGTCTTGGATCGAATGCATCGCGTGTCGCCTCCCCAATATAAATCAATAAAGATAGGACAATCGCCAAGCTAAAGAAGCCCGATAGTGCCAACCACGGTGCATTCAAATTGGATTTGCCTTGTAATAATAATTCACCCAAAGATGCCGCATCCGGTGGTAAGCCGTAGCCTAAAAAGTCCAATGCAGTCAGTGCAGTGATGTTTGCGGTTAACATAAAAGGGAGCTGCGACAGGCTGGAGCTCATGGCATTCGGCAAGATGTGGCGCAGCATAATGGTCCGGTCTGTAACTCCCAGGCTACGTGCTGCGCGTACATAATCCAGATTACGTGCTTTTAAAAACTCGGCCCGCACCAAACCGACCAAGGTGGTCCAGCCAAATAACAGCATAATCAGAAATAGCCAGTAAACATTGGGCGTAAACATGCTGACCAGAATCATCACCATGAATAACATCGGCAAACCACCCCATACTTCCAGGATGCGCTGACCGAGCAGATCGATCCATCCACCGTAATAGCCCTGAATCGCGCCTACCGCAATACCTAGAAGTGCTGATGCAATGGTGAGTGCAAAACCAAAAAGCAGTGAAACGCGCAAACCATACAGAATACGGGCCAATACATCGCGGCCCTGGTCATCGGTGCCTAGCCAGTTTTGTGAAGTCGGTGCAGATGGTACTGGTACAGCCAGTTCCAAGTTAGGTGTTTGGTAGGAATATTTAATCAGTGGCCAAACTGCCCAGCCTTTTGCATTGATCAGTTGCTGCACCGCTGGATCTTTATAATCGGCTTCGGTTTCAAACACGCCACCAAAAGTCGTTTCCGGATAAGACTTCAACACAGGTAAATAAAGCGAATGGTTATAACTCACCAACAGCGGTTTATCGTTGGCAATCAATTCTGACACAAGCGATAAAATGAAAATCACGGCAAAGATGATTAAGCAGCCGAAACCGAGTTTATTTTCCTGGAAACGCTTAAAACGCGCATGCATTAATGGCGACATTATTCTGCACCTCGCGACTCAAAATTAATCCGCGGGTCAATCACCTGATATAACACATCGCTGATTAATCGCAGCACCAGACCGAGCAAGGTAAACAGGAACAAAGTGCCAAAAATCACCGGATAATCTCGCTGTTGAATCGCTTCAAAGCCCAACAGGCCCAAGCCATCCAGATTGAAGATAATTTCAATAAACAGGTTGCCAACAAAGAAAATGCCAATCAGCGCTTCCGGTAAACCGGCAATCACAATCAGCATGGCATTACGAAACACATGGCCATAGAGTACCCGTGACTCACTTAAGCCTTTAGAACGTGCCGCCAAGACATATTGCTTGTTTAACTCTTCCATAAAAGAATATTTGGTTAAATACGTGAGGCTGGCAAAACCGCCAATCACCATCGCCAGTAAAGGCAAAGTCATATGCCAGAAATAGTCTTTGATTTTGCCCAGCCAGCTTAAGCTGTGAAAATTTTCCGAGACCAGACCCTGTAGTGGAAACCACTGGAAATAGGATCCACCGGCAAAAAACACAATCAATAACACAGCAAAAACAAAAGAAGGTACTGCATAGCCAATCGCGAGTAATAGCGAAGTAGATTTATCGAACAGCATGCCATGCTGACGGGCTTTTTTTATCCCTAAAGGAATAGACACCAGATAAATCAGCAAAGTGCTCCATAGCCCCAAAGACAGCGATACCGGCATTTTCTCCCACAGCAATTGGGTCACCGGTTTATCTTTAAAAAAACTGCTGCCAAAATCAAAAGTGGCATAACTTTTTAACATGTCCCAGAAGCGGATGTGCGCAGGCTGATCAAAACCGTATTGGGCTTTAATCTTTTCCACCATTTCTGCACTTAAACCTTTAGCCCCTTGATAATTACTTTTGACACTTGCAGTTTCGCCACCCGTTGCACCGAGGCCCTGAAATGTTTCTGCCTGTTGAATCGCCTGTTCGACTGGCCCGCCGGGTGCAATCTGAATCACCACAAAGTTAATCAATAAAATGAAAAACAGCGTGGGAATAATCAGCAGCAGTCTTTTTAGTATATATATGCCCATCGAAACAGTGTTCCTTGTGCCTGCACTATTGCTTTATTGTTGACGTAAATAATGAGTAACTTTTTTCGCTTGTTCGGCATCGCTCCACCAATAGTCAATACCGGATGACAGCTTCGGTTTCACTTTCGGTTGATGATACATATTCCAGTAAGCAAACCAGTTTTCACCCTTACCATAGGTCGGAATCTGATAATAACCGGCACGCAGCAAACGATCCAGCACCCGGGTTCTGATGACCAGTTGCTCACGGCTCGGCGCACGAATGACCTGTTGTACCATGTCGTCAATCACAGGATTTTTAATGCCTGCATAGTTGTAATTCCCTGGTTGATCTGCCGAGGCACTGCCCCAGAACTGTGCCTGTTCATTGCCCGGATTGAGTGACTGCGGCATTACACTGGTGGTCATATCAAAATCCTTGCTGCGCATACGCTCGATATATTGCGGCACATCGACATGACGGATAGCAACTTCGATTCCCAAACGTTTCATATTGCGGATAAAAGGCATTAAAGTGCGCTGCAAACCATCTTGATGAATCAGAAATTCAATCCGGATCGGCTTGCCTTTGGTATCGAGCAAGCG
Source organism: Acinetobacter sp. ANC 4169 (assembly GCF_002135355.1). Taxonomy (GTDB): domain Bacteria; phylum Pseudomonadota; class Gammaproteobacteria; order Pseudomonadales; family Moraxellaceae; genus Acinetobacter. The sequence continues at coordinate 24,600 of NZ_NEGE01000005.1, forward strand.
ACCATTTTTAAAGGTATAGCCGGCTTTTATGAGTAGCTGACGGGCTGTGAGCAGATTATTGCGGTTAAACCCGCTGGCATCAGACACCGGGTATTTCCAGTTTTGAACGACACCCTGCCGCTGAATGGGACTCAGTCTGGCTAAATAGGGTTTTAAAATTGCCAGCTCTGCAGGGTTTGGCGTGCCTTTGGCTTCCAGTTCACTATTGGCAAAATAACTCTGTAGCCGTTGATATTGGCCATAGAACAACGCTTTGTTTTGCCATTCAAAATCGTAGGCATAAGTAATCGCTTGGCGGAATTTAATGTCTTGAAAAGGTGCACGGCGGGTATTAAACACAAAACTTTGTGTTGGAATCGGGTTGTGGTGCTGGAACCTGTATTTCACCACCATGCCTGCTTTGACCGCAGGAAAATGATATTCAGTCACCCATTTACGCGCGGTAAATTCTTCATGCAGGGTATATTGGCCCGACTTAAAACCTTCAAAAGCAATGTCCAGATTGCGGTAGTAGACATACTTCAAACGGTCAAAGTTATAACGCCCTGTGTTTACTGGTAAATCTTTACCCCAGTATTTGGGATTGCGTTTATAGCTAATACTTCGACCTGCATCGATACGGTCAATCAGATACGGACCGGAACCTAAAATCGGTTGCATGGTGACCCGGGTGAAATCCTTATTCTGCCAATCTTTTTTGGAATAGATCGGCATTTGTGCCAGAATCAGCGGCATTTCCGAATTATTGCCGGACTTAAAACTCATCTTGACCGCATATTTGGACAACACTTCGGTTTTCTCCAGATCAGACAGATACATTTGCAGTCCCGGATTAGACTTGGTTTTATAGGTATCAAAACTGAATTTTACATCTTGTGCGGTAACTTCACTGCCATCACTAAAACGTGCTTTGGGATTAAGATGAAAAATGACGTATCTGGTTTGCTCAGGATCATAAGTCACTTTTTCGGCCAGCAAGGGATACATCACCCCCGGCTCATCCAGCGAATTCGACATCAGCGAATCAAACAGAAATTCCACCCCATCCGTTGAGCTGCCTTTGCCATTCATACTGTTTAGATTGTCAAAAGTACCATTGCTGGCGGTACTTAAATAACCGCCCTTAGGCGCTCGGGCATTGGCATAAGGCATGACTGACAAGTCGGCATATTTCGGCTGGCTATGTACTGCAATGTAGGGGGTGGTCTGCACAGCAGCCCACAGCCCTTGAGTCAACAGACTCATCCCACAGGCAAAACTCAAGCGTTTTGCGATAGCAAATGACATCTAAACGACTCCCTGTCTTTGCATTATTATAAGTTTGGAACTTTAATCACTTCACCAATACGCAATTGTTTATTGGGTTGCATATCATTCATTTCTGCGAGTTTCGCGCTATCCAAACCATAACGGTTAGCCAGCCCGATTAAAGTGTCACCACGTTTGATTTTATATTCAACCACAGTTTTAGGTAGCACAATCTGCTGCCCCACACGTAAACCAGCACGGGCATTTAAATCATTCATCGCTGCCAATTCGGCAACCGATACACCGACCCGATTGGCAATGGCATTTAAAGATTCACCTGACTTTACGGTATATGCATCGGTACTTTTCGATGATTTCACTGCTTTTGTTACCGCAGCTTCTGCCTTAGTTTCAAGCTGTGGCAAATCACCCTCGATTTTTAAACGTTGCCCGATACGTACCGTTGAATTGCGGGTTAAACCATTTAACGCAGCCAAATAATCCAGTTGTAAATGGTATTTTTTCGCAATGCTGCTTAATGTTTCACCTGGTTTAACCACATGGCTATCGCTCTTTGCAAAGCTGACTTTTTCAACTTTGACGTCTGCTTTGTTAGGCGCTGCGACGGGTTCTTCACCGCTGAGCTTTAAACGCTGCCCCACGCGTAAGCCAGTATTGCGGTTAATTCCGTTAATATTGGCAATATAATCCATGCCTAAATTATATTTGGCCGAAATGGCAGACAGGCTATCCCCCGATTGCACGGTATAACTATCCGGAACAGTTGAACTTGCAGGAATCTTCAGGCTTTGACCCACTTGTAAACCATGCGTATGGGATATTTTGTTCAGCTGTGCCAATTCAGTGACTGAAATTTTCGATTTGGCTGCAATGCTCGACAGGGTATCGCCACGTTGAACGAGATAAATTTCAGTTTTATACGAAGATTCCCCAGTAGCATTTTCTGCTTTCACAGAATTGGCTTTTTCTTCCTGCTTGGTTTCTGGATTGGTGTCAACTTCATTTAATGGCACATTAATTTTTTGTCCCACCCTTAAGCTGCTGCCCGCAGTCAAGCCACTGGTTAAATCAGCCAGCTCCTGATTGGACAAGGCATAACGGTCTGCAATCAGCTTGAGATATTCGCCACGTTTAACTACATAGGACTTGGTTTTCACTTTGGCAGTGGATTTTGAATTATTGGTCTTGGTTTCAGCAGTATCGGAATTACTTTGCGCAGTTTCTTTTAACGATAATTTTTGCCCTACACGCAAACCACTGCTAACCGACAAATTGTTGTAATCGGCCAGCTGTTTCACCGACAAGCCAAATTGGCTAGCCACACCGGTCAGACTATCATTGGCTTGAACCACATAAGTTTCAGGCTGTGCTTTAGACTTAGACGATGCAGAGGTTTCTGTAGTTTGTGGTTTGGCATCGTACAAATAAATACTGGTTCCCACATACAGCGGCGAGTTTGGATCAATCTGGTTCCATTTCGCTACATCGCGCCAGTTTAAGCCATTTTTCATGGCAATGACCGCCAAAGTATCACCCGGCAGAACGGTATAAGTAGTACGTTTTCCTTTAGGTGCGGTAACAACAACTTCTGAATCGGTCTTAACGTAGTTTTTACCCTGGTTGCGTTTAGCTTCATCAGAGTCCGCCTTGGTACTTTCCGCCACACCTTTTGGATAAGCAAAACCTTTGGTTAATTCCTTACCTTGCTGCTCAGCCACTGACAGACTGGTTTGAATGGCAGTTAACTTAATTTTGCCGTCAAATGGATCGACAATTTCGGTGCCTTGCGGTGCAATGGCTTTAATTTCTGCCACCACTTTTTCCTGTTCAGCTTTACTTGCTACAGGCTGAAGCACCTGTTCTACGGTTTTATTTTCACCTTCTGCTTTTACCGCCGCCATAATTTGCTCACGCTCAGCCGCAGACAATGGCGGTTCTATAGTCACTGGCTTGACATTGGCTCCCTGACTCACCGCAACAGGAATACGTGGTGCACTTGGAATATCACTATTTGCAGCAAAAGATGCCAAGGCATCAGAGCCTTGAGGCGTAGCTATACGTGCGGTTGTTGAAGGCTTTGTTCCCGTTACAGGGTTAGCTGCTTTAACTGGCGCAGTGGTGGCTGGCTGAGAACTTTTAGTAGTAGTCGTTAATACGGGTGGCGCCGTTTTTACCGGATTAATTACTTGAGTATTTAACTCAGGTGGATTGCTTCTTTCCGGAGTAAATGGTTTTGCCGTGCTTGCCCATAGCGCACCTGAATTTGGCGAGAGCTTTTTAAGCCGGGCATCAATAGCAGGACTTAAATCTGCAGGAATAATGATCTTCATTGGGCTTTGATCATCAATCCAATCGCCACGATGACCTGGATTGAGCTGATATAGCTCGGCACGGCTTAAACCGGTCACGGATGCCACTTCATTTAAACTCACCGGCCCTACCGACACTTCCCTAAAGTGTGGTCGGTTGGCAATCGGTGGTAAAGACACACCATAAGCATTTGGATTTTTAATAATTTGCGCCACTGCCAGGAAACGTGGCACATAGTTCATGGTTTCCTGAGGCAGTTTCAGTGACCAGTAATCAGTCGGTAAACCTGCCGCCTTATTACGGTTAATGGCTTGCTGGATACGTCCCGGGCCTGCATTATACGCCGCCAAAGCCAATTCCCATGACCCAAACTGGTTATACAAGCCACCTAAAAACTCATAGGCTGCACGGGTCGATTCCACCACATCACGACGGCCATCATACAAACTGGTTTGTCTTAAACCATAAATACGTCCGGTACTTGGAATAAATTGCCACATCCCGGCTGCAGCTGCGCTACTGGTCGCTGCAGGGTCATATGAACTTTCAATAATCGGCAATAAAGCCAATTCTGTCGGTAAACCACGACGTTCCGCTTCTTTTACCGTATGATAAAGATAACGGGATGCACGGGCACTTAACCGGTCCAGATAAGGTTGTCGGGAAATAAACCAGCCGCGCTGGGCTTCAATACGAGAGTCCCAATGAGTCTGATCCATCTTGAAACCGACGGTCATACGCTTCCACACATCACCATGTTTCAAGATCAGCAAGCGGTCACCTTCTACCGCCCTCATATCGGTTGCAGACAATAAATCTTCTAATGAATCCAGGCTGTTGGCATCCAGATATCCGGATGAACCGACCATTTTCGATTTTGAGCCATGTGTTGCACTCTGGCTGGAGGAACATCCTGTCAGCCCCAAAGCAGCTAAAGCTGAACCCAGTACAGTTATTTTTAAAAAATTGGGTAATGTAGGCTGCCACAAAATCGCGGTTGGTTTATACATAAAAAAATCCAAACAACTCGTATAAAATTTATTTTTTAGATCTGCCATTGTAGTGAAGCATGGGGTAGACACAAGGGATTAATTTAGCGCGATTTCACTATAAATGTTACAAGAATTTAAAAAATAACCATGTAATACACTTTTAAAGTGGAATTGCGTTATACAATATGCCAATCACTTGGTTTAACTTGACTCTTATTTTAGCGTTCGGATTTGGTTTATATGACTCAAACAATCACTCTCTATGTCGATGGCGCTTGTCGTGGCAATCCTGGTTTAGGCGGTTGGGGTGCATATATCATTACCGAATCAGAAAAGCATAAAATTTATGGCGGAGAAGCAGAAACCACCAATAACCGCATGGAACTCACCGCGGCAATTGAAGGCATTAAATTTTGCCCACAAGATGCCAAACTGATCATCTGGACCGACTCCAAATATGTCAAACAAGGCATTACCGAATGGATTCATGGCTGGAAAAAGAAAAACTGGAAGGATGTCAAAAATCCGGACCTGTGGAAATTGCTGGATGCGACTTGTCAGGGTCGTGAAATCGAGTGGAACTGGATTAAAGGCCATGCCGGACATCCAGGCAACGAAATGGCCGATCAGCTGGCCAACCAGGGTGCCGATCAAACCTTAAAAACCATGAAAAATCCCTTAGCATCAGCCGGAACTGGACCAGAACAGGCCGATACGCTGGATAAAAAAAAAGCTGAAAAGGACTGGTTACTAGATGACCCCTTTGGTTTCGACCTGATGGAAGCCGAGCTGCAAGATGAGAGCGAAGTTTTGGATAGTGCAGCTTTAGAAAACCAAGCCCTAGACAACAAAGCTTTAGAAAATGCAGAACAGGAAAACCATCAGGCAGAGAGCTTGCAACACCAAGCAGAAATTCCAGAACCTGTTTTAGAAAGTGCAACACCTGCTTCCGCAAAACCGCTGCACCCTCATATCGTGATTACCCCACGAACCAAAGAAGTTCATGGCCCACGCCAACTGATTCTGGATACAGAAACCACCGGTTTCTACTTTCAGGACACTGACCGCATTATTGAGGTCGGGGCAATTGAAATGGTCAACCGCAAACTGACCGGCAGCTCCATTCACATTTATATCAATCCGCAAAAACCTGTTGGTGAATCTGAAAACATCCATGGTATTTCAGATGAGTTCTTGAAAGACAAACCGCTTTATGCAGACATTGCCGATGTGCTGTTTGACTATTTAAAAGGCGCAGAAATTATCGCGCATAATGCGACCTTCGATATGAACTTCCTCGATATGGAGTTCAAGCGCGCAGGCTTTGTTGCATTATCGGAAGTGTGTGCAGTGACCGATACCCTGGCCATGGCCAAGAGCAAACACCCGGGACAAAAAAACTCCCTCGATGCTTTGGTGCGCCGTTATGAAATTCCGCAACGTGACCGTACTTTCCATGGTGCGTTACTGGATGCCGAAATTTTATCGGATGTCTATCTGGCCATGACCGGTGGTCAGGTTTCCTTTGATATGGATACCCTGACTGAAGCCGAGCAACAGCAAGGCCAAACTGCACGTAGCACAGTACAAATAGACCTGCCTGTGATTTTACCTTCAGCCGAAGAACTGCACGCACATGAGAATTGGGTCAAACAATTTGAAGAAAAACATGGAACAGCTTGTCTTTTTACAAAATAAAATCTACATTTCTAGTGGTTTTTTGTATTTAAACGTTTAACAGTTAAGTTATAGTTAAATGTAAAGAAGTTTCGCCTTGAACAGGCGACTCATAAACAGATAAAACACTAGGAAAGGTGCAGATCCATGTCTTACCAAACCTCAATTCATTTTGATCCAACTGCATTGCTGATAATAAAAAATGAGGTTGATAATTCAATTAAATTAGTTGAATCAGCGGTTAGTTCCCTAGCAGAAGACCAGACTTTACCTTTTGGTATTGATGATGCGTTGAATCAATTTGAGCAATGTGCTCAGGTTCTTGCACTCATCGATATGCAAAGTTTGGCTAAAATTGCTCAATATTCAGCAGAGTTGATGCGCAAAATTATGGGGAATCCTGCGCAAATTAACACACAGGAAGTGGTGGCCTTAAGTGAAGGGACCACCATGTTGAAACGCTATATCGAATTTATTTGCTTACGCGAAGTTAAAATTCCCCAGTTCCTGCTCGACACCTTGAACCGTCTGGAAATTGTGCTGGGTAAACCTATTACTCATGAAGGTCAGCATATCGAGTCATTGCTGGACTGTATTACTCCTGATTTTCAGCTGCCTCAAGCACCGAGTCTGGAAAAATCCCAGTACATCCACCGCCTGTATAAACTGTCTTTACACAAGCTGATTAAGCAGGAAGAAACTGAATTTGATCTACAGGCGATTAAATTGGTCGGTGCATATTTAGCAGGTCTGGCTGAAAATACGCCAAGCAAGCAATATTGGAATCTGGTGCACGTCGCATTTAATCAAATCGATCATTTGCTGCTGAATGATCCGCGTTTACGCACGCTGGTCAGTATTGAGCGAAATATGGCGCAATATTTCAATGCTTCAGATCGCTTCAAGCCAAGTCTGGTCGATTTAGCCAACATCTTAAGTTTGTGTATTAGTCAGGAAGATGATACTGCGCAGCATATCCGTAGCCAGTTAAACGTAGCTGAAGATCATTTAACCGATACTCAATTGCAGGTATTTAGCCGTCATCTGTATGGCCCAGATTTTGATACCATGCATACCATTAGTGAACTTGTGACCACAGAAATGGCACAAATTCGTAATGATATTGAATTCAACTATCAAAACATGACTCCTGAGAAAACGCGGGAACTACAAGACAAACTGATTAGTCTTGCCAACATTTTCAAAGTGCTCAATCTGAATGAAGCTTTCAATGATTTATCCCGTCAAGCCAGCTTGCTGGAAAAGACTGAAGTGCTTAAAGATGAAAGTTTCGCACAACAATTGATGAATTGTATTTTATCGGCCATGAATTCGATTGGCGTTCTGGAACGTCATCATACTTCAAGCCGTTTACAGCTTCGCGTCCACAACATGAACATCTCTTTAGACCGTTTAGATGAAGCACACGATGCTTTACTCAACGAAACTAAAGCAGCAGTTGGACAGACCAGCGAATCTTTAATGCAATATCTACAAGATCAGAATCTGGCAGGCTTGGAAAACATCCCAACCCAATTACGTGAAATTGGTGGCGCCCTGCTGTTCTTAAATGCTGAATCAGGTCAGACTTCATTAAATACTGCGGCAGCGTTTATTCAGCAACAATTGGAAAATTCTGCAACCATCAGTGCTGAACAGATCAATCATGCTCTCGATACTTTAGCCAGTGCCGATATGCTGATTGACAATTTAAAATCGAAACAGCCTGTCCTGCAGTCCATGTTTGATGTAGCATTGCAAAGTAGCGAAAAACTGAAAACTGTTGCCTAATGTCTGAATTGTCACTTGCTTATATCTTTCATCAACATCAAATTTTAGTCGATGAAAACTTTCAACTTCCCCGAGTAGAACGTGTAGCAAGTGACCTTCACTTCAGCACGGGTGATCAAGTGATTGCCCGTGATCTTCTTGAAAACGAACCTATTCCTAGTGGCCTGCAACTGGTTCCCATCCGCCAGTTATTAACGCTGTGGGATACCAAACAGTTTGAAACAGCCAGTCGTGCCATCCAGCTTTTAGAATGGCGCAGAAATCATCAGTTCTGTAGTCATTGTGGTCATAAAACCGAAGTTCATCCGACTGAATATGCCATGGTTTGCCCTGCATGCCGTTATCACCAGTATCCGCGGGTACAACCTTGCGTGATCACGGTCATTACTCGGGGTGATGATGAAATCCTGCTGGCAAAAAATGCGAAAAACAAAAGCAATATGTATGGACTTATTGCCGGTTTTGTCGAAGTTGGAGAAACTTTAGAAGAAGCAGTACGCCGTGAAACTTTTGAAGAAGTGGGTTTAAAAGTAAAAAATGTGCAATATCTTGCCAGCCAACCCTGGCCATTTCCAAGTAATTTGATGCTCGCCTTCCGTGCTGAATATGCTTCTGGTGACATCCAGCTACAAGAGGAAGAAATTAGCGATGCACAATTTTTTAAATTTGATCAACTGCCTGAAATTCCATTTAAAGGCAGTATTGCTTATGCCATGATTAAACACATCACCGACGGTCATCCGGTTGCAGATGACACCCGTGAGTGGCTGTAAGTCAAGTTTTTAAGGCTTCTTCCAGCACTATTAAAATTTGTTGCTTGGTCTGAAAATAACGGCTAAACAGACTCGATACCGAACCCATAATAGAAACATGCCCTGTTCCGGGAATGGTAATCATTTGGCTGTAATTGCCCTTTTCCTGCAAAATACGGTGCAAATCCTGCGAATTACTATGTCCTACCACTTGATCATTTGCGGCCAAAAACAGGTAATGCCGCACCTGATTGGATTCAACAAAATAGTAAGGCATCACCTGTTGATAAGGCACGCTCTGATCAAAGGCCTCTGCACATAGCGGATCATCTTTATAATCAAAATGATATGGTCCCGACAGACCAATAATGGCACGGATCTGAGAACGGCATTGCAGACTATAAGGATGGGGATGATAGAGCGCCGACATCACATTAAAGGCACCGGCTGAATGCCCCATCAGTACTATTTTTTCAGTCCGAATATTTAGTCTGGATTGATGCTGAGTCAAATAATTCAGCGCCAAACTCAGGTCATCAATATAACTTGGAAACACATGTTCTGGTGCAAGATGATAATTAATCACCGCAACGTCATAACCTTCTTTGGCAAAGGCTTCACCGACAAAACGATAATCTTTTTTATCACCATGCAACCATGCCCCACCGTGGACAAACACGATTAAAGGCCGCTGCTCAAGCGGAGATGCAGCGGAGAAAATATCAAACCGCTGACGTGCTTTTAAACCATAAGCAATATTTTCATGCAGCGTATAACCTTTGCGTGGGGTTAAACGGTTAAGGGCATAACTGCCAAAATCGTAAAGGCGAAAATCTTTGTAGAGTATTTTCGCTTTTTCGAGTTTTGGCTGAATTCCCTTTCTAACTGCTTGTACAACCTTATTGAGCATAGGTTGGCTCTGCTTGATCGGGATCAATGGCCACTGGTGTCTGTTCCACCGGTTGTGCATTCACAAGGGCACTACTCAAGCTTGAAGTCACCGCTCTAGACTGTTCAACATTATCAATCAGGGTAATGATTTTAGTGACATTGCCAACTTGCTGCAGCACTTGATTCAGATCATTAATTTCTGCGGTATTTAAACGCCCCATCACATATAAAACACCATCTTCGGTGTGAATGCGTACTTTACTGTCAGATACCACTACGGCTTTCATAATCAGGCCACGGGTATTCGCAGTCACGGTGGTATCTTGCATGATCGTGCCATAACCAATCTGGTTACCGACAGTAATGTAATTATGCACGGTTTTAACATCACTCATGGCACGGACATTATCTTCAGCCAACTGCTTTAAGTGTGCATCCGGCACTTGACCGGTTAATAATACATTGCCATGAAAACTTTCTATATTGACGCGAGATTGTTTAAAGCGGCTGTCTAATTTATATAAATTGATTTTAGCGGTACGTTCTATAGAGGAATCGATAAATACCTGTCCCAGAGAACGGGCGCCACTTTCTGTCCCTACCGGGGCCGATCCTGTGCCACTCGAGATAAAACTTGCACAACCAGATAAACTTGCTACACACAGTAACGTCATTGCAATACGGTTAAACACTCAGCAAGACTCCTCATTATTCAGTTCTATTTTATTTCAGCATTTATGCTCTGATTTTGTTCAAAGATTAATAAACTCTTGATCAAAAGTAAAAGCATTTTCAATCCATTGTTGATCATAAGTGAATTTGGAAAAATCTTGCTGTATGGTTTTTGCAAATTGTTGAAGAAAATCAAAACAAATCACATCAAAGCGACAATAACAAGTTTGATATTCCGGATAAGCATGCAAAAAGCACAGTGCCGATTTCATAATCTTGCGCTGTTTAGAAAAAGAAATGCTTTCACAGGACTGGGCATATTGGGTCACTGAACGCGCTTTCACTTCGACAAAAATCAGTTCCTGAGCTTTATGTACAATTAAATCAATTTCCCCATAACGACAATGGTAATTTGCTACAATCAACTGAAAACCGTGTTCCCTTACTAACTTTAAAGCTTGCTGTTCAGCCCATTGCCCCAAATTTAAATGCGCTGGAAGATTTGACATCACAATGCCCTGATCCCTTTTTTGGTATTTTCATAACAATGGGGAATCCGGTGAATTAGGTTATTATTGATTTGAATCAAGCCAGTACGTCCCTGAAACTGTAGGTTTTTTAAATGGGGCTCTACTAAATACTGGCTTGCAATATGCCAGGCATCACCACCAAAGGCGATCAGGCGCTGATAGGCCATGGAAACGCTGTTTTGCTGATTGGCTTGCATGACATCTGGCCATTCAGTGCCATATAAAGCCGGAGCATCACAAAACTTCACCCCTACGGGTAATGCCTGATCTTGTTCAATGGCATTGGCTAAGATATAGATATTTTTATGTGGCAGCTTTGCCAGCTTATTTAGCCAGCTATTATTGCCCAGTAACAATAAACCGGTTTGTTTATTTAATTTTTTCGGGGCTTCCTCAATTAAATTTAGCGGATAATCTGTCTGGGTAAGCAAAGAAATCAAAAACAGTTCATTGTCAATTTCAGAATCCTTTTGCTGCAAAACATATAGCTCTTTGATTTTGTCATTTTGTAATACCTGATCTAGCGCCACCGCATCATCCTGCTTGGACAAACTAAATTGTCCCACATTGGCAAACTGCGATGACACCTCATTCAAAGCCAAAACCCGAACCTTCGGCTGTGTCTTGATTACAGCTTCCACATCTTGACGTGCCAAGGGTCCAATCACCAGTTGGGTTTTTTTATTGACATTTTGTTTAAGCAACTGCGCGATTTGTTTTTTGTCCGAGTTTACAAATCTAATTGGCGTTTTCAGGTCTGATGCCTGATAAGCACTCATAAAACCCTGTTTGATACTTAATCCGGCTCGCGCCAAAGGTCCCGATTCGGGTAAAATGACCAGCACTTCAGCTTGGGCGTGATTCAAAATGCAATACAGGATGAAGCTCATCAATATTTTTTTATTATTCAACATTGGAGAAACCTTATGAGTGCTCAGTTATTTGTTGTAGCGACCCCAATTGGGCACTTAGATGACATTACTTATCGTGCTATTGATATTCTAAAGTCTGTAAGTATCATCGCGGCAGAAGATACGCGCACTTCTGCTCAATTATTAAAGCACTTTAATATTACAACTCCGCTTACTGCCTGTCACGAACATAATGAAAGCAATAAAATTGATGTATTGATTCAAAGACTACTAAACGGCGAGAACATGGCGCTGATTAGTGATGCAGGAACGCCGCTGATTAGCGATCCGGGTTTTAAACTGGTTCGTGCAGCTCAGCAGCACAATATCCGTGTGGTTCCGGTACCTGGTGCATGTGCAGCCATTGCCGCGCTCAGTTCAGTCGGTTTACCGAGTGACCGTTTTAGTTTTGAAGGTTTTTTGCCTTCTCGCCAAAGCCAGCGGCTTAGCCAGTTAGAAAAGCTGAAAGATGAAACCCAAACCCTGATTTTTTATGAAGCACCGCATCGTATTCTGGAATCAGTGAAAGATATGGCACAGGTGTTTGGTGCCGATCGCCCAGTGGGTTTTGCCCGTGAAATTACCAAGACCTTTGAAACCATCAAAAAGATGACCTTGGCAGAACTGGTGCAGTTTATTGAAGCTGACCACAACCAGCAAAAAGGTGAAATTGTGCTGGTGATTGGCGGTGCAACTGAAGAAAAGGATCTGGAACAGGAAAAACTGGACCAGTTATTGAGCCGTTTATTACAGGACTTATCAGTAAAGGCCGCTTCGCAACTGGCTGCAGACTTGACCGGAATTAAAAAGAAAGTGGCTTATCAACGTGCGTTGGAACTCAGCAATAAAATCTGAGCGGCTGTCAGCTCAAAACAAAAAGCATCACTTTAGTGATGCTTTTTTATTCTGTAGCGAAACCCGGCAAAAGATTCAATTAATCTTTTGCTGACTCATCTGCAGGTACTTCAGTGATACGACCACCACGAGCAAGGAAAGCAGCAACTTCATCTTCCAAAGCTTGACGCTGTTTCAGTTTGGCAGTCACTGTAAGTGTTTCAGCTTCAGCAACATCACCATCAGTTGCAGTTGTATCACTGTCAGACGCACCTTTTTCAGCAGCTTTTGCTTCATCTTCATCGACTGCAGTTTCTTCTACATCATCGTAGTCATTCATATCTGTCATCTTTCTTTCTCCCCACAAATGACTTCTATCAATCCAGTTTAAATTGATTGCGAATTAGGAAGAAATTTAACAATCTCTGCACGTTTCGCATAGGGTCAATTTTAAAAAAATCGTATCTTTTTTAATCAAAAAAGTAAACTTGTATAAATATTTGTACAAAAAATGGTTCTTCAGTTTCAAACGGCATAACAAGTATCTTTTAAGGTTTGTAATCCGTTGGCTTGTGACATAAAGGCATCTTTTAATGCCGCATGTTGTTCCACCTGTTTTAAGCCAAAATTTCGGGCCCAAACCACCGGGAAAAGCTGGGTGGTTTCCATCCATCCAATCGCAGACATGCTATGCATCATGGCATCATTTTGACCTTTGCGGCGGTGTTCATAGCGTTGCAAAGTCTGTTCATGTGCCCATACCCCACGTTTTAGATCATGCAGCAGTGCATCACATAAAATGGCGGCATCCAAGCAACCAATATTCACCCCCTGACCGGCAAGCGGGTGAATCACATGTGCAGCATCTCCAATCAAGGCTAAACCGGCTTTGACATACTGCTGTGCAGCACGCGCTTTCAGTGGGAACTGTGCTCGTGGCGTTGCCTCTAAAACTTCGCCCAACATATGATGGCTTTCACGTGTGAGCAACGCAGTAAAATCACTATCATTCAATGCCGCATATTCTTCTGCATAATCGTCTGGCAAGGTCCAGACAATCGATTGCCAATAGCCATCCTGTTCCGGCTTTAAACTGGCCATCGGTAAAAAGGCCAACGGTCCCGTTTCCAGAAAAATTTGTCGGGCCACATGCTGATGCGGTTGGGCGGTACGAATCGCGCAAGTCAGGCCAGCCTGCTTGTAATCGAGGATATCCAGATCAATAAAGGCCTGTTCACGGACAAAAGAATTGGCGCCATCTGCACCAATCAGCAGCTTGGTTTTCAACTGGGTTCCATCCGCCAGATGAATATGCCAAATGCCTGCTATACCCTGCTCTATAGCTGTTACCTTGACCTGAGTGCGGTAATCTTCAAGCTGTTGCAGCATGTGTTGCTGAATCGCCAGATTGAGGATACTCGGCTCGACCATTGAACCCAATGCCTGTTCAGCCGTTGGTGTTTTTATGGATAGCTGACCGAAATTGATTTCACCATAGCCATTTTTATTCCACACCTGCATGCCGCTATAAGGCATCTGGCGTGCCAGCTTTTCCCAGACCCCGACCGTTTTCAGCAAATGAATGGTCGCCTGACTTAAGGCCAATACCCGCGGATTGGCAATGGCCTTGGTTTTTTCTGCATCTAGAATGGGAGCCGCATCCAGTACGGTTGCCTGCACACCGCCTTGAGCAAGCAACAATGCAGTCAGACCGCCAACCAGACCGCCACCCACAATTACTACATCACGAATGTTGCTATTTTGGTTAAGTGTCATGCTTTTAACCCCATGGCATAGTTGGCCACCAGCGGCTTAATGCCGGGAATGGTATCAAAAGCCACCAGTCCGGTATTGCGTATTAATTTCAGCATCGGATTCTGGTTACTAAAACCACGCACCACACTGTCACAGAACTTAATCACCCGTTGTTGATCGGTCAGACGTGATTTTTCATAATCCAGCAACATGGCTGCATCCCCCAAGTCGGCTGCTTGTGCCAGTTGTTCGGTTAAATAGCGTACCAACACATAGGCATCACGCATACACAGGTTAAAGCCCTGACCTGCTACCGGGTGAATGGTATGCGCTGCATTCCCCATCAGGACTACACGACCGACCGCCTGTTTTTCAGCTAACACTTGTGAAAGTGGGAAGCTAAAACGGCGACCTGTTTTCTGGAATTTTCCGGCACGGTCACCATAAGTTTCCTGTAAGGCATCTAAAAAGTGTTGATCGTTTTCTTCGCCTAACCATTCCCCTTCTGTGCCTTTTTTCACCGGCCAGACCACTGAACGGCGGTATTCACCCGGTAATGGCAATAATGCCAATGGTCCAAGCGGGCTAAAACGTTCAAAGCCGACATGGTTATGCGGTTTTGAGGTTTGCACCGTAGTTACGATGGCGACCTGATCATAATCATGTTCTGATGCGCCAATCCCTAGGGCTTTACGGCAAAAAGAATCACGGCCATCGGCAGCGATCAGCAGTTTTGCTTGTAAAGATAATGTTTCTTCGCCACGTTGTGCTTCGATAAAAGCTTGATCAGAATCTTGTTTCAGTGAAGTGACTTGTACACCATCAATCAATTCAATTAAAGGCTGTTGACGTACTTCAGTAAGCAGCACACGCCCCAGCCATGCATTTTCAATCACTTGACCAAAGCTTTCGACTTTTTCCTGTTCTGCTTTTAAACGTGCCTTACCAAAGCTGCCCTGTTCGGTAATATGCACTTCTAAAATAGGAGTAGCATGTTCTTGCAAGGCATTCCATAAGCCCAGTTCCTGATAAATCTGTACACTACGGCGTGACAAGGCACTGTTTCGTGCATCAAAACTGGAGTGATAAGGTGCAAGATGGGCATCATCATAATTTGGGTATTTGATGGCTTCGAGCAGCTTCACCCCGATATTAGCCTTTGCCAACATTAAAGCCAGACTGAGTCCGACCATACCGCCGCCAACAATGATGACTTCTTGCTGCATGCTTTCATCCTTTTTTATCAGGTATTCGAATTCAGGAGATTTATCGAAATACGTATAAGCTGTAATGGATTTTATATTACATCAAAGATTTTCATTTTTATAATGAATTAGAGCTTTGCTTGTTCTTGATATGGGAGTGTGGGTAAATTTCAGCTATACAGCTGCTCATACATTGCTAGCTTTTCGCCATACAAGGAATTTTTCCTTTTACCCGAATTGCAGGAATAATTTTAAAATTTCCAACATAGTAAAATATGTTGAAACGTTGAGCTCTCGGTTCTATATCGATTAGAACTTCCCGCATAAAAAAATATAGTTCTCGACTTATTCGCATAAAAAAACGGAGCTTAGGCTCCGTTTTTGTTTAGGGAAATGAGTTCAGCCAAATAAGCCGATAATATAAATGATGCAACCATCGACTTCATCAGGGTTCAAGTTAATCTATACATTCAAAGCTTGGCTGTTAACGCACAATATTTGTATGTGTATCAGTATGATGTACTGTTCTGCCTAATTTCGTGCCTGTATAGATTAAATAAAGTGCAGATAAACCCACCAGGACATACACAATTCGAGATAAGGTGCTCATTTCACCAAAGATTGCAGCGACCAAATTGAAATCGAATGCACCAATTAAGCCCCAATTTAGGCCGCCAATAATCGCTAAAGCATAGGCAATCCAGTCTATAGTATTTAATCTCATAATTTTTCTCCCACTCTTCTTTAGTTTATTTAAGGATCAGAGAAATTATGGAAAAGAAAGCCCATTGAATATGTTGCTTTGATGCAAAAAACCGATTTCTTGTGTTGAATTAATGTGATTTTATAAGTCGTAATTTTTAATCTGGTTAGTTTTATTTAAGTTATTCGCGAAACGCGTAAGTAAAAAAGCCGATCATCTGACCGGCTTTTAACATACACTTTCGCTTAGGCTACTTTCGCTTTTGCCATCAATGCTTCAATATCTGCTACGGTTTTTACTACATTTTTAGTGAGCACCAGTGGGCCATTTTCGGTAGCCACCACATCGTCTTCAATACGGATACCAATACCACGCCATTTGGCATCAACAGTTTCATCATCGGGTGCAATGTATAACCCCGGTTCTACAGTAACCACCATGCCGTCTTCATAGGCACGCCATTCACCATCCTGTTTATATGAACCGACATCATGCACGTCCATGCCCAGCCAATGACCGGTACCATGCATATAGAACTGGCGGAAAGTTTCTTTTTCGATAATTTCTTCAAGATCACCTTGCATAATGCCGAGGTCTAATAAGCCTTGAACCAGAATGCGTACCGCCACATTGTGCGGTTCTTTATACGAGTTACCAATACGCACCGCATCAATTGCAGCAATTTGCGAATCGAGTACCACGTTATATAAGGCTCTTTGTTCAGGACTAAACTTGCCGTTGACCGGGAAAGTACGGGTGATGTCTGAGGCATATAACTGATATTCACATGCCGCATCTATCAGCACCAAATCACCATCCTTTAGCTCTTGGTCATTTTCCACATAATGCAAGATACAGCCATTTTTACCTCCACCCACAATACTATTGTAGGAAGGTAGGCAGCCATTTTTACCGAACACATAATTCAATTCTGCTTCCAGCGCATATTCCATCATGCCCGGTTTCACGGTTTGCATGGCGCGAGTATGCGCTTCAGCACTGATATTCGATGCAAGTTGCATCAACTTGATTTCTTTTTCGGATTTGTGTAAACGCATTTCATCCAGAATGCGGTCCAGCTGAATCACATGCGCAGGTGCAGAAGTACCTTTACGTGATTCGCCATTGGCCTGAGTAAGCCATTTTGCTACACGGGCATCAAAATCAGCCTGCTGCCCAATCCGATAGAACAATTTTTGTTTATCGAACAGTTTCTCGATAATTTCTTCATCCAGCAGGTCAATCGCATAAGCCTCGTCCGCCTCATAATCATCTACTGCCCCGTCGACACCGGCACGATAACCGTGCCATATTTCCATTTCACGGTCACGTTCGCGGCAGAACAAGCTATAGGTATAACCTTCATCAATCGACTCAAAAGTTTCAATCACCGCCACAGCTTCAGGTTCTGCAAATCCCGTCAGGTAGAAAAAACTGCTATCTGCACGAAATTTATAATCTGCATCACGGTTACGCATAGCCACCGGACTGGTGGCAATAATCGCTATACTGTGCGGACCCATTTCTTCTGCTAGGCGGTCGCGACGTTCCTGAAAATCGGCTTGAGTCAGTTTCATCATTGAATTTACTTTTATCTTTTATGAATAGGTTATAACTTTTAAATCATCTGTTCTTGAACACCATCGCCCGAATTAGCTCGGACGATGTGGGGTAAACATTTCTACTACGTTGCTGGCTTCTGTAGTCGCACTATTTTTTTGCAATTGCGGCTGAATATTTTGCAACAACGGCGTTTCTGCAACTTCTACTTTCTTGCGTCCCAAAGACAGGCTAACTGGAATCAGGCGCACAAACTCATAAAGTTCTTGATAGCTTTCTTCGCCTTCTTCGTCATCATCCGACTCATCAAACTCGACTGCTGCTACATCTTGCAGATGTTCGATCAGTTCCATTTCATCTTGACGGATATGTCCTGAAGCCAAACCAAAACCTAGAACCACACCGGCACACCAGTCTGCCAAGGCTTGTACACGGTCTGCAAGCACATGTTCATCATCAGGAAGTAAAGGAAGATAGTCGAGCTCATCTTCAGATAGCGCGTGGGCAATATCTTCTGCTTCATCGGCTAATATCTCTAAAACCTGCTGTTCTAACGCCGGAATTTCAAGGGTGGCTAAAATTTGTTGCCATTCCTCACTTGTCGGTGCCTGAGTAACACAAACAATACCCGTTAGTAGTCCATGTAACTCACTTGGGCTTGAAATCTCTTCAATTTTTGAAAAATTGTGGTGCCATTCCGACCAACCTGAAATATCGTCTTGCATTCGTTTATCCAATCTCTATACTTCTTATATATTACCTTTGTTTGCGATACTGTGCGACTACGATATGTTAGAAGAATTACAGCGTCTACAGGCGCATATTGGCGTTTTAAAAACGCGACTTGCGCATTTTAAAAGTGAAAATGATGCACTGAATGCTGCAAAAGCAGATTCCAATGAGCACCATCATGCCCAAATTGTGCAAAAAAATGGCATTATTACCCAGAAACAAGAAGAAATAGATAATCTAAGCGAGCAATTAAACGAAACCCAATCGCAATTCAAGCAATTGAATACCGATGCGGCCTCTTTAGCTGACCGTTATAGCCGTTTGGAAAAGAGTTGTACCGATCTTAAAAACCGCTTTCAGGAAATTCTGGCTGAACGTAATGAATTACGCATCATTAAAGAAAAGATGCAAAATGAACAGCGCCTTGCCCAGCAGGAAATTCAAAGCTTGCAACAGGAACGTGAAAGATTGTTACAAAAAAATGAACATGCCAAAGCCAAGGTAGAAGCCATTATTCAGCGTCTTTCTATTTTAGGTACTGCTCAAGATCAACACGCGCAAGAAATTCAACAGCTTGCTCACCCAACCGATGCAAATGAGGACATTTAATCATGAGTGAACAAATTGCGGTGGAATTGCGTGTACTGGGGCATAATTTCCGTTTAGCGACGACAGAAGCAGAGAAAGCTGATTTAGAGCGTGCAGCTGAATTATTAAATGAAAAATATGATGATTTTCGTCGTAAAGCACCGCGGGTTGAACCGAGCAAGCTGATTATTATGGTGGCACTGGAACTGATGCAGGAAGTGCTGGCTATGAACAAATCCTTGCAGGAATACTCACACTGTGAACGATTATTGACGACAATTTTAGAAGAAGTGGATGAGTTAGTTTAATTTTCATTTAAATTGACTAAAGTATCGACAGTTGAAAACTAAGTTTACAGTTCCTGAACACTGAAGATTTGCCAATATCTCATTATTAGTTATACTTACTTCATCTCTGAGGTGTTCGCCAGCGAGTCTATATCCCTGCCGATACTTAAATCTACGGATTGTGTTCTGCATATTTAGAGTGTATGCCCATCTTCGTATGGGAAACCCAGCAAGTATGCGTCGCGTCCACCTTGAACTTCTTCGGGTTCAGGGTAACGACATGCAGCGGCATCTTCGGAGTGTTTTTCTTAATATTCTAATAATCTTTTATTACAACAATTTTTCATATTTCTTAGCTTTAAATAAATTCTGCATTTAAATTCAATTCCATCTTCCACTTATCTTTTATTAGGGTCTGTTAACAATTCATCTATGTTTGCGACGACGAGTATTTTTTAGAGGATACTAGGCATGAACTACGAAATTTAGCCATTCTAAATGTGTAGTTCACAACGACGTAGCATCAAAAAATACTCTAGTCCCCAGCTGCGCCTTGCGCTGCAAACAAAGCAGTGCTTTGTTTTTGCTCAGGTTGTGGCTAAAATTATCTCAAACTGCGTCATGAAATTTAAAAATGGAACCACCATTCTTTGCCTTTCATTCTTGCGACGTATATGTCTCATGCTCAATTTTAGCCTATAACGCAAGCCATTTATGAAATGTCAACAGACCCTAATATCTTTTATGCAAAAAAATACCCAAGATTTGCATCTTGGGTAAGTTATATCAAGGCCTACACTTTCCAGTACTATTCAGACTTTTGCAAACGTAGTGCATTAATCACGACAGACAAAGAACTGAGTGACATGGCCAGCGCAGCAAGCATCGGAGTGAGTAACAAACCTGTTAAAGGATAAAAAATACCCGCAGCAACTGGCACACCCAAGCCATTATAAACAAAGGAAAATGCCAGATTCTGCTTCATGTTTTTCACGCCCAGTTTTGCCATATGAATGGCATCTGCCACGCCACGAATATCCCCTTTCACCAAAGTCACTTGGGCCGTCTGTTTGGCAATATCGGTACCATTGCCCATTGCCACACCCACATTGGCTTGGGCAAGTGCCGGTGCATCATTAATACCATCGCCTGCCATGGCCACAACTTTTCCTTGAGCCTGATATTTTTTCACGATGTCTAATTTTTCATTCGGGCTACAGTTACCATAGACCTGCTGTATGCCGAGTTCAGCAGCCACCAGTTTGGCATTTTGCTCATGATCACCTGTGGCCATCACCACCTCTATGCCATCAGCAATCAGCTGGTCGATTACCTGGTGTGCATTGTGTTTAATCGCATCATGAATAGCGATATAGGCCAATACCTGCTGCTGATTGGCCAGAAAGCTAATCACATTGCCTTTCAAGCGCTGCTGATCCAACTGTGCCTGAATCTTTTCATCCAGTTCTAAGCCAAGTTGCTCCAGCAGTTTTTGACTGCCTACATAGAGTGTTTGATTGTCAATCTGCCCTTTCACCCCAAAACCGGTGACATCTTCAAAATCATTGACTTTAATCAGTTCATTATTCGGAACCAGCTTGGTTAAAGTCTGGGCAATCGGATGGGTTGAATACTGTTCAATCGAGGCAATCCATTGTTCCACTTGCGCTTGCTGTACAATATCTGCAAGCAGTTTAATCTCTTTCAGGCTGGGTTTACCTTCTGTCAAAGTGCCGGTTTTATCAACAATTAAAGTGGTGACTTTGCTTAAAGCTTCAATCGCTTCTGCATCTTTAAACAGCACGCCTTTTTGCGCTGCCCGACCTGTGGTTGCCATCACCGACATTGGAGTTGCCAGACCCAAGGCACATGGACAGGCGATAATGAGTACAGCCACTGCACACATCAGTGCCAAGTCAAATTGCGCTTTACCCAACACCATCCAGGCAATAAAGGTCAGCACACTAATTGCTAAAACAATCACCACAAAATATTTGGCAAACACATCGGCAAGCCGTTGCAACGGCGCTTTGGAACGCTGTGCTTCGGCGACGGTCTGAATCATTTTCGCCAAGGTGGTATTTGCGCCCACTGCCGTGGTTTGAATACGAATACTGCCCTGCTGGTTCACCGTACCGCCAATCACCCGGTCATCAACTTCTTTTTTTACAGGAACCGGTTCACCCGTCATCATCGCTTCATCGACATAGGTCTTGCCTTCCACCACAATGCCATCCAGTGGAATTTGATCACCTGAAGAAATCTGCAAGATATCGCCCTGTTTCACCATACCGATATCGACTTCTACCACCTGATCATGCTGCACCAGTTTTGCAGTATGCGGTTGCAGTTTCAGCAAGGATTTTAGTGCGTCTGCGGTTTTGGCACGGGCTTTCAGCTCCATAATCTGCCCAAGCAAACTCAAGGACACAATCATGCAAGCCGCTTCATAATACACGGCAACCCCATGACCGGTTTTGGCCTGCATAGGAATCAGAGATGGGAAAACTGTCGCCACGACACTGTAAATAAATGCCGCCAGCACCCCAACACCAATCAGGCTCCACATATTCAGGTTGCGAGTTCTATAAGAGATCCAGCAACGCTCGATGAATGGCTTACCCGCCCAAAGGATGACGGGAATGGATAAAACCAGTTCAATCCACGGCTGAATATGCTGTGGAATAAAGGCATGAATATGCGAACCCATGGCCAGTACAAATACAATTAAAGTCAGTGGCAAAGTCATCCAGAAACGATGACTGAAATCGACCAGCTCAGGATTCGGTGCATCATTTAAACTGGGTTGCATCGGTTCCAAAGCCATACCACAGATGGGACAGGTTCCCGGTCCCTTCTGCACAATTTCAGGATCCATGGGACAGGTATAATCCATGTCCGCAGCACCTTCCGGTACAGGTCGCTGATCTGCCGGAATCAGATAAAACTCCGGGTCGTCTTTAAATTTCCCCAGGCAAGACGGGTTACAAAAATAGTAAGTTTTACCAGAATAATCAATTTTTAAATCGGTTGCCATATCCACCGACATGCCACATACAGGATCGATCTCTGAACTCTGTACTGATGAAGAATGCGCTCCGCCACAACAACTGGATTTCTTTTCTTCAACTGCTGCTTTTGCTAGTGAAGCACAGCAGGATGATGTTTTCTGATTACTTTGCACATATTGTTCAGATTGCTGGTTAAATTGAGTCAAACAGCGTTCTGAACAGAAATAATAATCTTGTGATTCAAACTGGCTGTGCCATTTAGAATCGGTTTTCACCTGCATGCCACAGACGGGATCAATAGTTGTTTCACTCACCTGCGCTACGGTTTGCGCTTTATTTCCCGCACAACAGCCTGATGATTGCGCTACTGGTGGTTGATTTTGCGAACCACAGCAAGACTTTTTTTCATCTGCTTTTGGTTTAGATGCACAACTGCAGCCCGAAGTTTTAGGTTTATGTTTTTCTAAATACTGTTCTGGATTGACCTCAAACTTATTTAAACAGCCCTGACCGCAAAAATAATAACTTTGCCCTGAATATTCAGCATGCGGTTTGGACAAATCTGTCACCATCATGCCGCAGACCGGATCAATATACTGTTGTGACGCAGCTTTTTGACCACCACAACATGAAGATGATGGCGCTGCCACTTTGGCTTTATTTGCACAGCCACAGCCTGATTTAAGCTTGGTTTGTTGAAGGTAAGCTTCAGGATTTTCAATAAACTTTTGTTTGCAGCCATCACAACAAAATAAATATTTTTTCCCCAGATATTCAAAATAATGTTCTGAACTTTCCGAAACGTTCATTCCACAGACCGGATCAACTTTCACTAATTCAAGGACTGAATTCTGTTTTGCACAGCAGGAAGATTTTTGTTGCTCATTCATCCGACTCACCTGTTTTATTCTTGCATTGTGTTAGCATAAAGTCTGTACCCAGGTACAGAGTCAAGTCATTTGAGGATATTTTATGCTCACCATCGGAAAACTGGCCAAACAGTGTCATGTAAATGTCGAAACCATTCGTTATTATCAACGCATCGGTTTAATGCGCGTGCCTGAAACCACGCAGAGTTATCGTTATTACAATGACAAAGATATCGAAACCTTGAACTTTATTCAAAAAGGTAAAGATGCCGGCTTGCAACTCAGCGAAATTCAGGAATTACTTCAGCTTCGGCTGGATGACCGTGAACAGGTCCGTCATGTCATTCAACAGCGTCTGGATAAAATTGATCAGCGCATTCAGGAATTAAACAGCCTCAAACAACGCCTTTCCAGCTGGGTGGATGAATGTAAAAGTTCACATGAACAGGGTTGTCCAATTTTGAAAGAACTTAAAAACCGTTAAACTCTATTTTCCTTTAAACTCTTTTTTTGAATGCGGTTCTATTTTCAGGAATATTTTGGTGATGTCAGTGGATTTAAAAACTTTACGTAAACAGCTTCGACATCAACGCAGAAAAGTTTCCAGCTTTCAACACAAACAGTCACAGCAACAGGTACTGAACCGACTGCTTCGAATCAAGGCTTTTCAGCAAGCCCAAAAGATCGGCATCTATCTGAATGCCTTTGGTGAAATCCATACCCAACACATCATTGAATATTGTTTCAAACTGGGTAAAGAAGTTTATCTTCCCATGATTTGCAGCATGAACCAGCAATTGCATTGGGTGCGAATTAGCCAAAAACAATACCGAAACAATCAATTTTCATATCACCCTTTAGGCATGAAAGAGCCTATGGCGCAGCGTGGACTGCATGTCTCGATTCTGGATTTTTTAATCATGCCTTTGCTGGCTTGTGATAGTTACGGTACCCGCATTGGGATGGGAGGCGGTTTTTATGACAAAACCCTGGCCACTGCACCGAACAAACCCTATCGGCTTGGTCTTGCGCATGACTTTCAGCTGATTCAGCAGCGTTTACATCGTGAAGTCTGGGATCAACCCCTCGATGCCTTACTGACCCCTTCAAAATATCTACACTTTAAACGTTGAATTGGTATTTTTGACCGATAGGAATACTTCAAAATCACATATTTACTCATTTTTTATACATTTTCATTTGCCCTGCCCTTGTAATTTTTAAAATACACTTCACTATAAAAATATGGCAACGCTGTTGTTACTCATTAGGAGTGCCCATGTCTGAAATTATTATGAATCAAGAAACCTTAGCTACACAGGTTCCAAGCGTATTACCGCTTTTAGCGCTACGAGATGTGGTGGTTTATCCACACATGCAAATTGCGTTATTTGTAGGTCGTGAAAAATCGATCAATGCAGTTGACGTGGCCCGTAACAGTGACAATCTGGTATTTGTAGTTGCACAACAAGATTCTCTTACAGAAGAAATTGATCACGACAACTTATATCAATACGGTACTGTCGCGAAGATTGTGCAAGTTGTGAATCATGAAAATGATGAAAACTGTATAAAAGTACTCATTGAGGGCTTACACCGTTCGAAACTGGTCAAAATCATCGACAACGATGCATATTTATCAGCCGAACATGCACTTAGCCCAATGACAGTGAATATTGAAGCCGACTCTCAAGAAACACGTGTACAAGAACTGCGAACTTTATTTGCCCAATATGCAGAAGCAAAATTACGTAATGCACGTGAATTGATTACTGCTGCAAATAAAATCGATGATTTATTGCAACTGTTGTTCTTCGTGGCCACTCGTGTGCCATTGAACATCGATGTCAAACAAAAGTTCCTGGAACATGATGACTTTGAAGCACATTTGACTGAGCTCATGACTTATTTGTTGCAACAATCTGAAGAACAGCAGATTGAGCAAACCTTGCATGACTCGGTAAAACGCCAGATGGAGAAAAACCAGCGCGAATACTTCCTGAATGAAAAAATGAAGGTGATTCAGCGCGAGCTTTCCGACATGAACGGCGGTGCTGAAGATGATGTAGCTGAAATTGAGCGTCGTCTTGAAGAAGCTGACTTACCTGAACACGTGCGTAAAAAAGCGGAATCTGAATTCCGTAAGTTAAAAGCAATGCAACCTGCTTCAAGTGAAGCTGCCGTGGTGCGCAATTATATCGAGGCGATTTTAGATACGCCTTGGAATAAAGCCAGCAAAGTCAGCATTAACCTGAACAAGGCACAAGAGATTCTGGATGCTGACCATTATGGTCTAGATGAAGTGAAACAACGTATTGTTGAATACTTGGCTGTTCAATCTCGCGTGAAAAAACTCAAAGGTCCAATTCTTTGTCTGGTTGGTCCTCCAGGGGTAGGTAAAACCTCACTGGGTGAATCGATTGCCAAAGCCACAGGTCGTGAATTTGTGCGTATGGCCTTAGGTGGCGTGCGTGACGAAGCGGAAATCCGTGGTCACCGTCGTACTTATATTGGTGCGATGCCAGGTAAAGTGGTGCAGTCTTTGACCAAAGTCGGCGTGAAGAACCCGCTGTTCTTGCTCGACGAAATTGACAAGATGGCACAAGACTACCGTGGCGATCCGGCTTCAGCATTACTTGAAGTACTCGATCCATCACAAAACAGCAAGTTCAACGATCACTACCTCGATCTTGATCTTGACCTTTCTGAAGTGATGTTCATCTGTACTGCAAACAGCATGAATATTCCTGAAGCCTTGCTGGACCGTATGGAAGTGATTCGTCTACCGGGTTATACCGAAGAGGAAAAAGTTAATATTGCTGAACGCTACTTGGTTCCTAAAGCCATTAAGGACAACGGTTTACGTAGCAAAGAACTGACTATTCATGAACAAGCGATCCGTGACATCGTGCGTCGTTATACACGCGAAGCCGGTGTGCGTAGTCTGGAACGTGAAGTATCAAAAATTGCGCGTAAAGTGGTAAAAGAAGCGGTCAGCAAAAAAGCCAAGAACTTGCATCTTGATATTACTGCAGAAAACTTGCCGGATTACCTGGGCGTACATAAGTTCGACTACGGTATGGTGGAAGAAGAAGCACAAGTCGGTCGTGTCAATGGCTTGGCTTGGACTTCGGTCGGTGGCGAATTGTTGACCATTGAAGTTGCAGCCATGAAAGGTAAAGGAAAATTCATTACTACCGGTTCACTCGGTGATGTCATGAAAGAATCCATTACCGCTGCAATGACGGTGGTTCGTACCCGTGCAGATGCACTAGGTATTGAAGCTTCAAGATTTGAAGAAACCGATATCCATGTGCATTTACCTGAAGGTGCAACCCCGAAAGATGGTCCGTCTGCAGGCTTGGCACTCACCACTGCCCTGGTTTCTGCCTTCACTGGCATCCCGGTTCGTGCTGATATTGCCATGACCGGTGAAACCAACCTTGGCGGTCGTGCAATGCGTATTGGTGGCTTAAAAGAGAAACTTTTGGCAGCTCATCGCGGTGGCATTAAACTGGTATTCATCCCTCAAGAAAACGTTCGTGACTTGGTGGAAATTCCAGAAAATGTTAAAGCCGGTCTGGAAATTAAGGCAGTGAAAAACATCGATGAGATCTTGCCATTTGCCTTGATTGAAGCGCCAAAACCGTTGGTGAAAGCACCAATTGTGAAGCCAATTGCAGAAGGCAAAGCAGCCCGTCATTAATTGCAATTCGCTACAAAAAAGAGAGCTTCGGCTCTCTTTTTTTATGTGCATAAGTTTTACTATATAAATAGAAAAGGACTTGAAAAATCTACTTCTCACCCTTATCTAATAGTATAGAGACCCTAAATGCGCTGTTCGTTTCTAATTGATTTCTAGTTAAATTTCTAATTAATAAGTTATGTGAATGGTCATCTACATCTCCAGGTAGATGGCCTTTTGATCGCAGTCCCAGTTTTCACTTAAGGGGCTGCGTTTTTTATTCATCAGCTTGCAGCAATAAACTATAAACCAGACCATCAATCACGTTGGCCATTTTTCCAATATTGAGTGTCTTCAGCGTATCGGCCGCAGTATGATAATGCTTGTTACGGAAAAAAGCCGTATCTGTAATCATCATGGCCGGAATACCAAACTTCCAGTAATTCAAATGATCAGAAACCTCCATAGCACTAATAAAAGAAGGAGCCACCAGTCTTTGGCACTCCAAACGATCGAGCATACGCATCGCTTGACAGTATTTCGCCCCCAGATCATAAGACTGTAAATTACTCACCGCAGCAATAAAATTACCATGCTGTGGATACACCCATTTCAAACCCGCCGGATATTCCTGTACCAGTTTTTCATCAAAGTAACCAATCATCTCTAATATATAAACGCCCTGAATCTGCTCCTTTTGCGCCTGTACAGATTTCGCATGCACAAAACTCCCCATCTGCTCAGTCTTAAAAAATGGCGGCTCAGCCAAAGTATAAAATACAAAATCCACATTATGTGCCAGTTGGGATTTCTGCTGCGCCAGTATCCGCGCCGTTTCAATCACTCCCGCCACACCCGAAGCATTGTCATCTGCGCCCTGAGTTTCCCCAAACACATCATAATGCGCACCGACAATCACCTTGTCCGCATGGCCTGCAGTGAGCGTACACACCACATTGCGATAACCCGAGCCATTGACCGAATAATTCTGATACTGGCACGGAATACCAAACAGGCGCATTTGCTCTTTAATCCATGCAGAAACACGTTGCAATTCTTCTATATTTTTATAATGACGATTGCCCTGCTCACCCATAATTTGTTCCAGATAAACCTGTAAATTATCGGTACTGGCCGGTGATGCACTGGGTAATGCCCATGTCGAAGCACTGAAAAAAATAGCAACAAAGAAGCTACCCAATAAGCAGCTTAAATTTTGATGATGTTTAAATCTCATTAATTGCTAATCCACTCTTATTATTGGTTTTGATCCATGAATGAAGATTAAAACAACATCTCAAGCTCATTTTCAATTTCAATTTGTTGCGCTAAATAAGTAAAAACCATTTTAGCGTTTATAATGGTGCTGACTTTCAAATCACCGAATCTTATGAAAATCCGAATTATTACCATCGGTCAAAAAATGCCAGCCTGGGTACTCACTGGTTTTGAAGATTACTTCAAACGCATTCAGCCTTTTGTGCAAACCCAGATTATTGAATTGCCGATGGCCAAACGCGGCAAAAATGATTCTGAGGCCGATATTCTGAAATACCGCAATATTGAGGGAGACAGCATTTTAAATGCACTTAAACAGAATGAAACCTTAATTGCACTGGAAGTTGGCGGTAAAGAATTCAGTACTGAAAAACTGGCCGAAACCATGAAACAATGGATGCTTGAAGGCAATGATGTGGTTCTGGCCATTGGTGGCCCGGATGGTCACTCCGAAGCGGTACGTAAAGCCGCTGCATGGCACTGGTCACTCTCCAAGCTGACTCTGCCTCACCCTATGGTTCGGGTCATGCTGATCGAGCAGTTATACCGTGCCATGAGTATCAACAATAATCATCCTTATCATCGGGCAGGTTAAGCAGGCGCACAGCGGATGTTTTGAGTTTGGCTAAATCGTTTTACAGCTCGTGTATTTCTAAACCTAAATCATACATTTAATTGAGTCCTGCTCTATTGTTCTATAAACGAAACAATATGTTGATATAAATTGTATTTATTCTATTTCTCTTTATTTGGCATCATATCCTCAATCGATATTATTTGAATTAGGCGCGTCATCATGAATTTACAAACTTTACCCGGTTTATTTATTTCACATGGATCACCCATGTTGGCGCTTAATCCGGAACAGGTTGGCCCGGCTTTGGAGCGATTGAGTTTAAATCTGCCTCAACCACAAGCCATTATTGTGATGTCAGCCCACTGGGAAAGTAATGCCCTTGAAGTGAGTAGCAGTGTTCGCCCCGAAACCTGGCACGACTTTCGCGGTTTTCCGCCTGAGCTGTATGAAATGCGCTACCCTGCACCAGGTCAGCCGGAACTTGCAGAAGAAATCCTGCACCTTTTAGCCAGTGCCGGCTTGGCTGCTCATGCCAATAGCACCCGTCCACGTGATCATGGCGTATGGATGCCATTGCTGCATATGTATCCTGCTGCTGATATTCCGGTGGTAGAAATTTCTTTACCCATGAACATGTCTGCTGAAGAGATTTATAAAATCGGTCAAACCCTTGCACCACTTCGAGAAAGACAAGTATTGATAATTGGTTCAGGCAGTATTACCCATAACTTGCGTGAACTGGCATGGCATGGTGAAGCTGCTGCTGTACCCGAATGGGCCTCGACTTTCCGTAACTATGTGGTAAGCAAGCTAAACCATGGCGACTATGACGCTGTGCTGGACTGGCAAAATATCCCTTATGTAGAGCGTAATCATCCGACTCTGGAACATTTTGCGCCACTGTTCTTTGCGATGGGTACAGGCTCGCGCTTTAGCATTGTGCATAGCAGTTTCAGCATGGGCTCGCTGGGTATGGATATTTACCGTTTTGATTAATTCATAACTTTTTATTAATTATTAACAAAATTATAGTTATGGATACATTTTGATACTAAATTCACCAGAATGTATCCATATTTTTTGAATACTCATGCTTTATTCTAATAAAAATTCTTCAAAACCAAGTACTTTTAAAATGAAACTTAAACTTTTAGCGATAGCCCTTTTCCCTCTCATGCTTGTTGCATGTCAGTCTGGCGATATTCAAAAAGCTGGGGATGTTGCCGTGTCAGTGTTACATCAACAAAAAGCCGATCAGACTTTAGCTTCCTATCAATGGAGTACCAGTACCGGTACTGCACCTAAACCATTGGTACTGAATTTTGATGATAAAGGCCGCTTGAGCATTGCTACCAGCTGTAATGGTATGGGCAGCAGCTGGAAAGTGGAACATAACCAGATTGTGACAGGGCCTCTAATGGGCACCCTAATGGCATGTGAACCAAAAGCCATGCAACAAGAAAGTGTCGCTAAAGATTTGTTTAACGACCGCAAAGCTCCATTTATTTTAGATTTAAAAGATACCCAGCAACCTACATTGACCATCATTTCAGCGACAGGTGAGAAATATATTTTTACAGGAAAAATGACAGCTGAAACTAAATATCAAAGCCAAGCTGAAACTATTTTTCTGGAAATTTCACCTGAAACTAAACCATGTAGCGGTGTTGCTCCACAAACCTGTTTACAGATTCGGGAAGTTAAATATAGTGAAAGCGGGATAAAAACCCAGGTCGATAAAGACTGGACTTTATTCTACGACCAGATCGAAGGTTTTACCCATAACCCCAACGAGCGACAAATCATTCGTGTCAAACGTTATGAAATCAAGCATCCTGCTGCAGATCAGTCGAAATATGCTTATATCCATGACATGACCGTTGAACGCTCAACAGTGAAATAAATAGTTTATTCAAGACATAAAAAACCGATGCCAAAGCATCGGTTTTTTAAAGCTTAAACTAAGTCAAACTTAGAATACGCCTTGAGCAAGCATTGCATCGGCAACTTTTACGAAGCCGGCAATGTTCGCACCGTCAACATAGTTCACAGTACCATCTTCTTTAGTACCGTATTTCACGCAGTTACGGTGAATTTCTTTCATGATCGCGTGTAAACGCTCATCAACTTCTTCGAAAGTCCAGCCTAAACGCAATGCATTTTGAGACATTTCAAGACCAGAAGTTGCTACACCACCGGCATTCGATGCTTTACCTGGAGCATAAAGAATTTTCGCTTCAACGAATTTCTCAACCGCTTCAAGCGTAGAAGGCATGTTTGCACCTTCAGCAACACAGATTGCACCGTTTGCTAAAAGTTTAGCAGCATCATCAGCATCTAATTCGTTTTGAGTTGCACACGGAAGCGCGATATCACACTTGATACCCCAAGGACGTTGACCTTCAAGATATTCAAAACCGTGTTTAGAAGCGAACTCGGAAATACGGCCACGTTTAACGTTTTTAAGTTCCATTACTTCTGCAAGAAGTTCCTCAGTGAAACCATCTTTAACAAAAACAGTACCAGCAGAGTCAGAAAGTGAAACGACTTTCGCACCCAAGAACATTGCTTTTTCAGCAGCGTATTGAGCAACGTTACCCGAACCAGAAATAGTCACGACTTTATCTTTAAAGCTGTCGCCACGAGTTTTCAGCATTTCCTCAGCGAAATACACAGTACCGTAACCAGTTGCTTCAGGACGAGCCAATGAACCACCGAAAGTTAAGCCTTTACCAGTGAATACACATGAAGTGTCATTGCTGAGTTTCTTCATCATACCAGCCATGTAACCCACTTCACGGCCACCTACACCGATATCGCCCGCAGGAATATCAGTATTAGAACCAAGGTGACGGTACAACTCGATGATTAATGCTTGGCAGAAACGCATGATTTCGCCTTCAGACTTACCTTTAGGGTCGAAGTCTGAACCACCTTTACCACCGCCCATAGGCAATGTAGTCAAGGCATTTTTGAAAGTTTGTTCAAAACCTAAGAACTTAAGAATTGAAAGGTTCACTGAAGGGTGGAAACGCATACCACCTTTGAATGGACCAATAGCTGAGTTGTACTGTACGCGGAAAGCACGGTTCACATGAGTTTGACCTTTGTCATCTACCCAAGAAACGCGGAATTGAATCGCACGTTCAGGTTCTACCAGGCGTTCAAGTAATCCATGATCAGCATATTCTGGATTCTTTTCAATGAAAGGCCAAAGGCTGGTCATTACTTCTTCTACAGCTTGTAGAAACTCTGGTTGATGTTGGTCACGTGATTTAACGTAATTTAGGAAGTCGTTAAGGCTGTTGTATTTCAACGCTTAATCCTCAGCAGATTTATGGATCAAAATTGGTCAAAATTTCAATCAATGATATATTTTGGCGCAAAACATTAAATATCACTTGCACCTATTCAGCAATAGTTTTTTAAAAAAAACTTCAATTACCTATATAGAACATATATTTAATTTAATTATTCAGTCTTTTTAGTTATATATGACATAACTTTTATATATGTATTGATGTAATAATTTGCCCAATATTAATGCATTCATGGTTCCATTTTTGCGCACAAGAATTCTATGTAAAAACATGCTAGTATTGCTCTCCAGCACATTGTTTCACACTGCTTGCCCAGCACTCCCGGTTATACATGAACACTCAAATTAGCTTGATTCAAAAAATTGACGCCCTGTTGCCGCAAACACAATGCGGACTTTGCGGTCATCGAGATGGATGCCTGCCTTATGCAAAAGCCATAAGTGAAGGTGAAGAGGCCAATAAATGTGTACCAGGCGGACAACCGATTGCCAATGCTTTGGCTGAATTGCTGGGTCGCCCTCCACTGCAAGCGGAAGAAAGTGTTTGGCCGATTCAAAGTGATGGTCGTCCGCAACGCATGAAAGCGATTATTCGTGAAGATGAATGTATTGGTTGCACCAAATGTATCAGCGCCTGCCCAGTCGATGCCATTATTGGCTCAGGCAAACTCATGCATAGCATTTTGACTGACCTGTGCACGGGTTGTGAACTCTGTATTCCACCCTGCCCGGTCGACTGCATTGACCTGATTGAAGATCTGCAAGCCGTACCCTCCGAAGAGGCGCGTATTGCTGAACAGAATGACCTGCGCAATCGCTATTATGCCCATATTCAACGTGAAGAAAAACGCCGTATCAACCGTAAAGGTCCGGTGGTGCGTGCCAATATTGACACCGCATTATTTGCCCAATTTTCAGCGCAAAGCGATGTGGTTCAAGAAATCCAGTTGGTAGCGAAAATAGATAAACCTGTCATTAGCCAGGATGCGGCAACAACCATTCAGCTTGCCAAAATTCGCACACAAATCAAAAAATTAGAAAAACAGCTTAATGTTCGGGAAGACATAAAAAAACGTGCCCTGCTTGATGATTTACAACAGCAGCTGAGTGCTTTGGGAGCATCATGATGGCGGTTAAAAACATGACCAGAAAGCAGATTCAGGTGTTTTTTGAGCGTTTACGTGAGCAAAGGCCCAGCCCCAAAACCGAACTGAATTATAACAACCCTTTTGAACTTTTAGTGGCCGTGACCTTATCAGCCCAAGCTACAGATGTCAGTGTCAACAAAGCTACGGATAAGCTGTTTCCGGTGGCAAATACTCCTAAAGCCATTTATGCCTTGGGCGTTGAGGGATTAAAAGAATATATCAAGACCATTGGCTTATATAATGCCAAAGCCGAGAACGTGATTAAAGCCTGCAAGATGCTGATTGAGAAACACAACAGCGTGGTACCCAATAATCGTGCCGATCTGGAAGCATTACCCGGTGTGGGACGTAAAACTGCAAATGTAGTACTTAATACCGCCTTTGGCCATCCGACCATGGCGGTCGATACCCATATTTTTCGCGTAGGCAATCGAACCGGTCTGGCGGTGGGTAAAAATGTGCTTGAGGTTGAATATCGACTAGTGAAAGTCATTCCAAAGGAATTTATTGTCGATGCCCATCACTGGCTGATCTTGCACGGTCGTTATTGTTGTATTGCCCGCAAGCCCAAATGTTATGAATGTGTGGTCTCAGATGTCTGCAACTGGCCAGACCGTTTCGAATTCGGTGCAGCACGTAGCATTGCTGTAAAAAATATTGAAGCTGAACTTTAAGTTCAGCTTTTTTATACGCAGTTTAGGGTCTGTTGACAATTCGTCTATGTTTGCGACTGTGAGTATTTTTTAGGCGATACGAGGCGAGAACTATAAAATTTAGTCATTCTAAATGCGTAGTTCACAACGATGTAGCGTCAAAAATACTCTAGTCCCCAGCTGCGCCTTGCGCTGCAAACAAAGCAGTGCTTTGTTCTGGCTCAGGTTGTGGCTAAAATTATCTCAGACTGCGTCATGAAATTTAAAAATGGAACCACCATTCTTTGCATTTCGTTCCTTGTCTGCTCAATTTTAGCCTACAACGCAAGCCATTTATGAAATGTCAACAGACCCTATTTTTTTTCTTGCTCAGCTTTTTCTTGGTCGCGTTTTTGTTGATCGCGTTGCGCCTGTAACTTCGGATGCAATTGACGCTGTGGGGCTTTAGCTGCATTTTCTGCACGTTCTTGTTGGCGCACTTTGCCCAGTATTTTAAAGCTCATATAGAACAAAGCGATCAAAACTACCAGAAACAGCAGCATTAAAACCAAAACACCCATTTTCACAGTGGCAGTTCCCGTCAACAAGACAAATAAAAAAGAGCCCTAATATGACTTAGGACTCTTTTAATGTCAAAACATTCAGCCTTATGCGGGCATATGAATTATTTTGCTTGATCTAAAATGGCAAACAAATCAGTTTGAACTTCGTCAATTGGACGAAGACCGTTCAACTTGTCATAAGTCGGTGCATTTTCACCTGATGCTGCACGGCCTTGGTAGAAACCTACCAATTGTTCAGTTTCAGTGTGATATGAACCCAAACGTTTACGAATGGTTTCTTCTAGGTCATCTGGACGTTGAACCAGGTCTTCACCCGTTTCATCATCTTTACCTTCCACTTTAGGTGGATTGTAAACCACATGATAAACACGGCCAGAAGCTGGATGCTGACGGCGACCAGAAAGACGTTTAACGATTTCTTCGTCTGGAACATCAATTTCAATCACGTGATCAATGTTGATACCTTCATTTTCCAAAGCTTCCGCTTGTGGAATTGTGCGAGGGAAACCATCAAAAATGCAACCGTTTACACAATCAGGTTGAGCAATACGTTCTTTTACCAAGCCGATGATTAACTCGTCAGATACGAGACCACCACTTTCCATCACGCTTTTAGCTTTAAGACCTAATTCAGTACCTTCACGAATTGCAGCACGGAGCATATCACCGGTTGAAATTTGTGGGACATTGTAGCGCTTACAGATCAACTGAGCTTGTGTACCTTTACCTGCTCCAGGTGGTCCGAGTAATATAATGCGCATAAAAAAACATCCTCATTTAACAAATATATGTGATGCGTTGGCATGGCGAACCGATCTATTCACCATGTAGTCCAGCATCTAATTATAAGAAAGCCACAAACAAATGTATTGTACCCGCTATAAATCCGGTTACGCCACCCAAGACAATCAAAATCCATTCATCTTCCTGAAAGGCAGGACGTAATAAATTCTGAAACTCTCTTGGCGTCAACTCGCGAATACGGTCTCTAAACATTTGATAGATTTTCTGTGCACGGCTCGCATTGAAGGCCGGGTCGCATACAGGCACCATCGTAATTTCAATCGAGCGATCG
The DNA here is from genome assembly GCF_002135355.1 of Acinetobacter sp. ANC 4169. Classification (GTDB taxonomy): domain Bacteria; phylum Pseudomonadota; class Gammaproteobacteria; order Pseudomonadales; family Moraxellaceae; genus Acinetobacter. Next base: position 60,237 of record NZ_NEGE01000005.1, read on the forward strand.
ATCAAGTCCGTCTTGAGTTTTGCATACTCTTTTGGACCTAAAGACAACTGCAAAGAGGTCCGAACAATCGGAGTTTCCATAATTTCATTAATATGGCGTTTAACGATACGGCGAGTTTTATCTTTCTTCCCGCCATACATCATTTCAGTCATGATGGATTTTAACGTAATTAGGTCTTCTGTGACTACTCGCGCAAAAACATCGGAAACTTCATCCTGACGTTTCATAAACGCACCCTGAATATTATAGGTACCTATACGCGGAATGACCGGTTTTAGCCATGGAAACTTGCGACTGTCTGTGCGTGCAAAAAACTGTGGATAGCGAATATAGTGTGGTTCAAGCGGATTGAATACCATCCAGATGGCAATCCAGTTGGTCAGGAAACCCCAGACAGACGCCCAGAAAGGAACCGTCCAGTGCCAAGGCACGACAAACCAGACGATCATCTGGAATACCCCAAAAAACATCCCGATTAACGCACTAATATGCCAAATAAAGTTGATTTCTTTCTGACCCACTTTCAGAAACATATTCACCATTAAACGGCGATCACCTTCCATCTGGCGAACCACCATTTCACGCATATCCACAAGTGACTCGACGTTCATGGTCAGCTCGGTCACCAATTCTCTTAAAATACCTGGCAGCTGTTTATGCGCTTGCGAATAGATACGGCGTTTAATTGAATAGGGCAAGTTTTCCCAAAGTACCGCATTACGGTCAATCATCATTTCATCAATCAGATGTTCAAGTTCAAAACCGACCTGTTCACCGATGATCCGTGCCATATCTTCTGGATCCATGGCGTCTAAAAATTCACGCAATGAACCCAGTTTCGACAAGGTATTATCTGTAATAATTCCTGAAATGCGACCAGCTTTACGTGGCACAATCCCCTGCCAACCGACAGGTAATGGTCCTAAATGAAATCCCCAAAACGTCAGGGGATAAAATACCATTTTTAGCGCCATCCACACATGCGCCCAAGTTACAAAAGCTGTCACAGGAATGATGCTAAGTACTGCCCAGAAATCAGGGCGATTCAAGAAGGTTTGCCACAATTCGTTGACGTACTCAAACATGCACGATATCCATATTTAATTTTTTAATCACAGTATACTAAATGGTAAAAACCAACTATTTTCACTATAAACCGATACTTAGAGTATAGGAAAATTGTAGCATCGGTTCTGTTTCTTCAACCACTTTGCCATATTGATTCTTCATCTCTTCACCAGCGCCGATCCCGATACTAAAACTGCTGATCCGTTCTTTACTGAGCAATACATAAGATAAATCTACACCAGCACCCAGTCTGGCTTCATATTCATTATCAATCCGTTTACTTTCAAGATGCCCGGCATAGACACCAATATAGTAACCATTTTTATCTTTACCGGTGAGGTAGTAGGGATAGCGGAACCCGACCTGAGCACCGGCATTATAGTCATCATTATAAAACACCCCTGCTTTCGCATAGGCGATTCCATAAGGATTAACCCATTCTGCATTTAAATGAAGGAGTTTTTTGGTAAATCCCGCCCCAACATTCCATGTTTTAGCACTGTCTGATGTCAATTTCGCTTCAGGTAAATATGGGTTGTCTTGTGCATGAGCAACATTTGCCAGCGCAAAAAAAGCCAGCAAAGGATACACTTTTGTGATTATTTTCATCGTTGTCCCTAAATTTTATTTTTTAATACAGTCCTTTTTTGAATTTTGACTTTAGCAGAATTATTAGAACTCTTATATACTGCACTTTACAATTTTAATGTCTGTAAAGTCAAAGTTTAAGCTAAACCGATTCAACTGTTCTCCAGAACAAATATCAAAAAAAGCTGACTTGCGTTAGAATGTGCCACTGGATTTTTCACTCCCCTGTATGATGTAAGTCGATCGCGTATGAAGCAGCACTTTCCTTTAAAAAACGTTCAACAAGAAAAGCGCATTTATCGCAATCGGGTTTTTATCTCCATCGGGATTGTGGCGTTCTTTCTGCTCCTGCTTGTTGCCCGTTATGCCTATTTGCAACTCGCGCATTTTAATGAATTTTCAACCGCCTCAGACCAGAACCGTATTCGGCTACAACCTTTGGCACCTGCGCGTGGCTATATTTATGACCGTAACGGCATTTTGCTGGCAGATAACTATCCGGTATTTTCCGCAACTATGTCACGGGCCGATGTGCAAGATATTGATGGAACCGTACAGCGTTTAACTCCCATCTTAAGCCTGACCCAAGAAGACATCGACCGTTTTAGCAGCCGGATTAAAACGTCTAAAAAAACCGAACGCGTATCATTAAAATTAAATTTAACCGAAACCGATATTGCCAAATTTAGCGAAGTCAAATTCCAGTTTCCCGGGGTAAATATAGAAACCCAGATGACCCGCTACTATCCGCATGGCGAGCTGTTTGCCCATGTGATTGGTTATGTGGGGCGTATTAACGACAAAGAATTAAAATCGATTGACAAAGACTTGTATGCCGGCACCAACCTGATTGGAAAAATCGGGGTGGAGAAATCCTATGAAGACCTGTTACACGGCTTGCCCGGCAATGAGTCGGTAGAAGCCGATGCTCACGGTAATGTATTACGTAATTTAGGCCGTAAAGAGCCTGTTCGTGGAAATGATTTATACCTTTCAATTGACTATGGCTTACAGGTCACAGCCACTGAGCAATTGGCAGGTCGTCGTGGTGCCATTGTTGCGCTAAATCCTAAAACTGGTGAAATTTTAGCTCTGGTTTCCAGCCCGAGTTTTAACCCGAATTTATTTGTGACCGGTATTAGCAGTACCGACTATAGTGCACTTCGTGACAATATTGACCAGCCACTTTATAACCGGGCTGTACAAGGTGCCTATCCTCCAGGTTCAACCATTAAACCGATGTTTGGCTTAGGCGGTTTACACTATAATATTGTCGATTGGAACACCGCTATTTTAGATCCCGGTTATTTCTCTTTACCTGGCGATTCGCATAGATTCCGTGATTGGCGCAAATCCGGCCATGGTGTGGTAAACCTGCATAAAGCTCAGGTGATATCTTGCGATACTTATTTTTATATCCTGTCTTACCGCATGGGTATTGAAAAAATGAATGCCTGGATGCGCCAATTCGGCTTTAGTCAAAAAACTGGCGTCGATTTACCGAGTGAAAGTACCGGCTTGTATCCAAGCCCGGACTGGAAAATGCGGACCCGCAAAAGTAAATGGCTGAAAGGTGAAACCATTTCCGTAAGTATTGGACAAGGTGCCTTTACTGCAACACCGCTACAACTGGCGATGGCCACTGCAATTACTGCAAACCAGGGTGCGCACATTACTCCTCATGTACTGCGTGAAAGTCATGGTGCCAAACCTTATACAGCCCATAATGCGCCAGATGGCAAAATTCAGTTTAATGGCAAACCTGAAGACTGGATCAAAATGCGTGATGCCATGATCGATGTCATTGAGACCGGTACAGGTCGTGGTATCCGTACCCCGCTGTATCATATTGCAGGGAAAACCGGAACTGCACAGGTCAAAAGTATTGCCCAGGGTAAGAAATACAACGAAGCGTTATTAAGTGAACGTCAGCTTGACCATGGTTTATTTATTGGTTTTGCCCCAGCTGAAAATCCTGAGATTGCAGTTGCGATTGTTTGGGAAAATGGTAAACACGGTGGTTCGGCAGCACAGCTGGCTCGTCCTCTGTTTGACTATTGGCTATACACCCGTAAAAAGAATCCGATCCGTCCTGCAGGCCATCAAATTAGTGGCGGCCTCATGACCGCAGGCATCAAACCGGGTGAATTGCCAAGTGGTTCGACACCTGTAAACACGACTGACAATACTCAGGCCAATACAACAGCAGCAACGACACAGCACGCTACTCAAGCCGCATCAGGCGCACAACCCGCAGAAGTTGAAGGTGACTGATCTATGAAAAACCAACTCCGTATTATTGGCGGTGAATGGAAACGCCGCCAGCTTCCTTTTGCCAGTATTGAAGGCTTACGCCCTACACCAGACCGGGTACGTGAAACCCTGTTTAACTGGCTGATGTGGGATATTCAAAACGCACAGGTTCTGGACATTTGTGCCGGTTCAGGTGCTTTAAGTTTTGAAGCTTTATCACGTGGTGCAGCACAGGTGGTGATGATTGAACCGAATTGCACGCAAGCTGCTTTTTTAACCGATAATTTGCAATTGCTGAAAGTCACCAGTCAACACGCCAAACTGAAAGTAGCCACGGCTCAACAAACGCTCCCCACCCTGAAACAAAGCTTTGATCTGGTGTTTTTAGATCCCCCTTACAGCCTGGATTTATGGGAAGAACTGGCCCAGCTTGCCGATCCTTTAATCAAGGACAATGCTTTTATTTATGTAGAAGCCGATCGTGATTTAAATCAGCTTAAACTTCCCGCTTCCTGGCATCAGGTTAAACAGACCAAAGCCGGTACAGTTCGAGCCGGGCTATATCAGAACAATGTCTGCTAATCCCTATTCTACCTTCTATTGATAAAAGACAATAAAAAAAGGATTCCTATATGGAATCCTTTTTGTCAAATGTAGTCTATCAATTTAAGATCGGGGGGATAGATCTGTTAACGCCCATAGCGCCAATCCCGATCACTTCTGTCATGCTTCCAGTCCCGATGGTCTTTATTTTTCCAGTCTCGGTCGCCATGGTCTCGGTCATAATGTCCGTTGCGGTCCCGATGATCACGATAATCGTCATCATAAAAAGGATCAAGCACACAGCCCGTTAATGACACTGCCAATATAGAAAGTAAGATCACTTTTTTCATCATGTTCATCACCTCTTTTACCGCATAGCATCAGTATCAAATGATTTAATGAAGAGCGATGGGAGTCTGTGTTGAATTCTTGTAGTCATTTATCCATTTTTTATTCATAAGCAGAACGCCAATAGCGGACTCCAAAGCAGTTTTATACAAAGTTCTCCTTAGATTTGCAGAATTACTGCTAAATATAAGCTTGGCTTTTTTAGGTATTTTTTGAATACTACTGCCTTTCCATCTGTACTTATCTCTATGACTTGGTTGTTATTTATTCTTGGGGCAATGGTCGCAGGTTTTGTACAAGGACTCACCGGCTTTGCCTTTGCATTAATTGCCATGTCATTCTGGGTCTGGGCACTGCCCCCGAAAATTGCTGCACCCTTGGTGGTTTTTGCTTCGGTATGGAGCCATATCATTTCATTATCCAATGAACAAAAGCATCCCCACCTGAACAAAACACTGGTATTACCTTATTTAATTGCCGGGCTGATTGGCGTGCCTTTGGGCACCTATTTACTGCATATTATTCAACCCGAAACCTTTAAGATCGTTTTAGGCGTATTTTTGCTGTTGTGGTGTCCGGTGATGTTTTTCAATCCGGCATTTCCACGACTGCAACAATCGGGAAAACTGGCCGATAGCCTGATTGGATTTATCGGTGGAATCCTAGGGGGATTAGGCGGGTTTTGTGGTTCATTGCCATCTGCCTGGGTCATGCTGAAAAATCTATCAAAACAGCAACAGCGTTATATTTTACGGCATTTTAATTTTGGCATTCAGCTGTTTACACTACTGGCCTATTTACTGCAAGGCACGCTTGAAATCCAGCTCTGGCCTTATATCGTTATCTTGCTGATCAGTGTCAGTTTTCCCGCCATTTTAGGGGCAAAATTATTTTATAAAATTTCGGAAAAACAATTTAAACATACGGTATTAAGCCTTTTATTTGCTTCCGGCTGTTTCTTGGTTTTCAATACGGTGCTGTAATTCTTATTGCTTGTTGAAAGCAAGAAAATTCATATATTGAAATATTACAGCTTTATTTTTCTATCAGCGCCAAACAAAACTACCATAAGTCTCATTTAAACAAAAAATATCCAATCAGTGAGGCTGATCAAATTTATCCGAGGAAAAACTTTATACAATAGCTTATCCCCCATTTAATCTTTCCTCAGCAATGAAAACCTTGATTTTGCTAGCAGCAATAATTGTCCTGACTGGCTGTTCCCTAAGCACTTCCCGCGATATCAAACATGCAGAAAAAATGCTCAGCTATTTTCAATGCAATAATATTGAAACCGCGCAAATGGCACATAGTTCTATTACGTCATATCATGAACAATCACTGGCTTCTAGCCGCCAAAAAGCCGAATCTTATGTACAAAGCTATAAAGATGGGGACAAGTTATTTGATGTGCCGTTAACGGAAGTGATTGAGGAACAATATTTTATTTATCAGGAAGCGTGTCAGCATTTAGGCGGCATTCGTCCAACGCAAGCGCCATAGTTCCATTAAGTAAAGGACAGCCCTATGCTGCCCCATAAATTATGCTCAGCGAGCCAAGATTTTGTCATTTTCCCTCTTGGCTTCGCTTGCATACAGACAAGAATGCCTGTATTTCTTAGTTCGGTTCCTGGCAATAACGTGTATCTACGCTAAACTGTTCTGGAAATTTGGCATGAATTTGTGCATAAAAAGCCATAATTTCAGCCATATCTTTTTCATAGTCACCGCTCGGATAAACAATTTTACCGACCCCGGTTTTCTTCTTGGCATAATCCATATAAGCCAATGCAATTGGCACATCTGCATTGATCGCCACATGATAGAACCCGGTTTTCCATTGTTCCTGTTTGGCACGGGTTGCTTCTGGAGTCACCAACATCACCAGTTTTGGATGGGTTTTAAATAAATCTGACATTAGCTGAACCATACTTGGGCGTGGCTCTCCTGCCTTCTTCGCTGTACGGTCAATTCCAATTCCGCCCATTGCCCGTACAAATGGGCCAAAAGGAAATTTCATATAACTGTCTTTAATGGTTAAACGAACATGCACCCCTAATGCCTTGAGTGCCAGGCGTGCATATAAGGCATCCCAATTACTGGTGTGTGGCGCTGCAATCATCACGCATTGATCCAAATCAAGCGGCCAATGATTATCGATTTCCCAGCCCATCATTTTTAAACTTTGTTCAGCTAATTTTTCAAACACTTGCCGCACCGACACCTATATAAAGTGCGCAGATTTTAACAACGTTGCTGAAATATAAAAGTGCAATACGCCCAATAAATAATCAATTAATATATAAATGTATAACTTTAGAGTTCAAATAAAATATGTAAAGCTGCAGTTTGGTTTTTTCGAAATTTCTTCCTCATTAGCTTAGACTTTCTAATTTCACATTAAAATTCGCACAAAAAAAGGCATAACAAAGCACCAACAAGATCGATATTTAACCCAGCTGCATTTTTACGTAGTTTTTAAAGCTATATTTGGCTAAAAGGAACAATATCGTGAAAAAAATAATATTCATCCTGTCACTGAGCAGCTTGGTTTTCACTGCGTGTAGCAAACCAGATACCAATACTCATGAAAGCAATACAGCCCCTGGTCAACCCATGACACAAGCCACCACAGCTCAACCAGCAGCAATTTTGGGCGATACTGCCGAAACCTCACTGGATTGGCCAGGTGAATATAAAGGGGTTTTCCCCTGTGCTGACTGCCAGGGTATTGAGACCGAACTGGAATTAAAAGCTGATAAAACCTATGAGTTGAAACAGGAATACCTAGGTAAGGGAAAAAACAGTGAATTCAGGGTCAAGGGAACTTTTAGTTTTGATGCAGACAATCCCGCCATGATTAGCCTAGACCAAGCAGGAGAAAATCGTAAATTCTTTATTGGTGAAAATTTTGTTGAAGCACGCAATATAACATCAGGAAAAGTGATTGATTCCAAAATGAATTACAAATTACAGAAAGATGCTAATTAATTGCCCTGTTTGAATATCACTCTTAATTCATTAAAAAGACTAAAATCTGACTTTTTTTATTTGCATTGCTTTGCGTAATCGTCATGATTTGCAACAAATAAATGACCTATTTCATCTTGCCCTACTAGCCTGATCATGCCGTTATGATTATGGTTAAATAATATTTTTCTCATTTGATGATCATAATGAAAAAAACAATGATAACCCTCAGTTTTTGCTCCTTACTCTGTTTAAGTGGCTGCGATAAGCCCAATTCTCCTTTAATTCAAGACCATGCTAAACCCAAGGATCATCTGTCCAAGCCTCAGAACCAGCAGATTCCGGACTGGACAGGACATTACAAAGCCTTTATTCCCTGTAAGGACTGCGATAAGAAACTTTTTTCAATACAGCTTCATCCCAACCAAACTTATACCCTCAAAGAAATTCAGTTCTTTAAACAGAAAACCAGACAAAAACAGTCTTCTGGTACATTCAATTTTGATCCTCAAGATTCTAGACTAATTCAGCTTACAGAAGATAAAAGCAATAAAATGCGTTATCTTTCATGGCATGATCAATTTTTAGAACTTCGGGATCGACATAAAAATCAACGCAATGATTTTGAAAAATATCAAATTCCTAAAATACAAAAGATAGAAGTGAATAATGCCCTGAAACATGTAGATATACAGGCAGATCTATTTAAAACTGAAAAAATACAGTCCAATAAGCTAGAAAGCACAAAGCTGACTTATTTTTTTGAAATTAATAATCAATCAGACCGTGCCCTAAAAATACGTGACAGTGATATTGTGCTGGTCGATGATAAAAACAATGAATATCCGGCCAGCATTGACAACAGTCCAGTTCCCCCAATTCAGCCCAATAAAACCGATTACCATCTGGTCTCATTTATTCACTCTGAATCATCGTCACCGCTTTATATCAAAATTAAATAGCAAGCATCTTGATCTATAAAAAGAATCTTCATGAAATATGGGAATTTTTTATATCCCCTTCTTTTTTCTTTCCTATTTACCAAAGCGTACACTTCTTTTTTTCATCAAAACCCAGCCCTACTCATGACAGGGTTATGGTCCAATACACTGTTATAAAAAATAACAAATAAAGTCTCAAATTTACCTGTTTATCCTCATTTGAGGATATTTCCTGAGTACAGGCTTGACTATGCTTTTAGTCACTATAATCAAAGATGATAATGGAGTCGAAAATGAAAAAATTGCTCTTGGCATTTGCAATTGCAGGCTTACTTACAGCATGTAACGATGACGACGATGATGATTTTACCCCACCACCAACCACCACCACTCAACGCGGACAACTGGTTGATGGCCCAGTATCTGGGGTTGAATATCAAACCAGTAGTGGGATCAAAGCTAAAACAGATGCAGAGGGTTATTTTGATTATAAGGCTGGCGACACCATTAAATTTTTTATTGGCGGTGTACAAATAGGTGACTCAGTTCCAGCTTCTGCTCGCATCACTCCACTGGAATTATCTACACTTCAAAATGTTCGTGAAAATATTATCGTTTTCTTGCAAACACTGGATGACAATGCAAATCACGATGACGGCATTCAGATTAGTAATGCCGTTTTCACGGCATTGGCTGACAATACCATCAACTTTAACCAGACTTATGCTCAATTTATTACCGATCCTGCTTTTACCGAACTTAATAAAACTCCAATTGCATTAGAAACTGCACTCACTAATTCCAAAAATGCCTTCTATAAAGATATTGCAGGAAGTTGGGAATTAAACCGTACAGGACAAGGTGCCATTGTGATTCATATAAGTCCTACCGGACAATATATATTAGGTGAAGTAGATTCAGCTAACCTAACTGGTAGCGGTGTGGAAACTGGTAGCTTGGAATGGAATCCAGGTACGGGACAAATTAATCCAGTGATTGAGGTTGACACCAATGGCGATCTGGGTCTGTCTAATCCGAACGGAGGAGTACCATTTACCCTAAGTTATGATCGAACCAATGTAACTTTGACCGAATCTGGGGTAACTAATGGTGTAAATAAATTAAAACGGATTAGCACCACTACAAACAATATTCAGGATAACTGGTTCAATGATACGAATGCACTTACATTCTTTAGTGACGGTTATTATATGTATATTGACAGTTTAGCAAGTGATGATTGTGAAACACCAACACCTGGGGTTGAATACGGTAAATACACCACGACCAATGGAACTGTGGTTGCCAGTCAAATTATAGTAGATACAACTGGCTGTTCAGGACTTGTAAATGGAACAACACTTTATCCTGCGTTCACCTACACTCTTGCTACTGGATCTTTAACTCTTGTCAGCGGTGAGATTTCATATACTTTCAATAAAAATTTCCTAACCGCTTCTACTGATACCGATACTGGTACTGGTACTACAGGTACAGGTGCTACTCAATAATGATCAAAATTAATCTATCCAGAATTGGGTTCTGGATAGATTAACTCACATGCTCAAAATCGATGGTAACGCCCATAAGTTTATACAAAAATTCTGCCTGTGATTTACATTGCATTTTTGCATAAATATTTTTCAGATAGGTTCGTACAGAACTTAATGCTAATTGGTAATGGGCAGCAATCTGTTCCAGGTTATAACCATTCACAAATAATTCACACAATTCACATTCCCTGTTGGATAAACCATACACTTGTTTTAAATAAGACGAAGCCAGCTTATAATGCTGTTCAGTTTCAGTAATAAATAGCATGACATACGGTTTTAGATGATCTTTTAAATCGGTAAAATGTCGTGGACTGCTAAAAGGTGCAATAGTCAGCATAAATTTTTGTCCATGCTGATCTTCTAGGGCCAACACTCCTCCTACCTGTTTTTTAGCATAATTAGCCTCTGGCTTGATGCTGGATATTAATTGTTCTAAATCTGATTGATATGGCTTGCTTATATTAATCTGGTTATTTTTATCGAGTTCAAATAACTTGGATTGTTCAAAAAAATACTGTGCTTTTTGGTTGATATAATACAATTCTCGATTCATATCAATGAGTAAAATGCCTGTTTTAATGGCATTTAGAATTCGGTATAAATTCCTGTTTTTGAATCGGGCTAAACTTAATTGTTTGTGAATCTGTAATGCCCTGCGTAAATGCAGACCCAATCTTTTTAGAATATCCAGTTCATATTGGGTAAAGGGTTGATCTTGCTTGCCGCGATGAATCCCAAGTACCGACCATTGATGATCACCATGATCCAGTAATAGACTGGCAATAAAACCCACGCCAGTCGCTTTTAAACATTTTTCATAAAAAACATATTCATCTGTAGCAAATAGCTGACCATATTGCGATAAATTCTGACATAGTGCATTTCCCACACCTACTTCAAGCCAGAATGGCAAATGCAACTTCTGATTCATCGTTTTTATTTTTTCCTGCTGATAGGTTTCTAAACTGCAGGCTGGAATATTATACGTGTGCACAAAGTTATAGGCAGGGTTCAATTGATCTAAAGCAGTGAACATGGCTGCCTGACTTTCAGTGTATTGAACAATTTGCTGAATCACTTTAGGCCATAAACTGGCATTCAAGGCAGCATCATAGATTTGTCCAATAATTTTATTTTCCAGCTCCTCTTGCATCATTTTCACCGGTCCTAAACAGATAAAAACTGAGTAATTATTTACCTTAAAGCATAGAGAACTGAGGTGATTAGTCAAACAAAGGGTATAAATAATATGAAAAAGCGTTAAAAAAATCCCCGCAAAAAGCGGGGATTTTTTAAGATCGGAGAGCTGTATGAATTACATCATACCGCCCATACCACCCATGCCGCCCATGTCAGGCATAGCAGCTTTGTCTTCAGGGATATCAGTGATCATGCACTCAGTTGTAAGCATCAAGGCAGCAACAGAAGCAGCATGTTCAAGTGCAGAACGAGTTACTTTTGCAGGGTCAAGAATACCCATTTCAAGCATATCGCCATATTCGCCAGTTGCAGCATTGTAACCAAAGTTACCTTCGCCATTCTTCACCGCATTGATCACAACTGAAGGCTCATCGCCCGCATTGGCTACGATTTGACGAAGTGGCGCTTCAATCGCACGACGTAAAATGTTGATACCTACATTTTGGTCATCGTTTGCACCAGTAACACCATTAAGCGCAGAAGCTGCACGTACAAGCGCAACACCACCACCCGCAACTACACCCTCTTCAACCGCAGCACGAGTTGCGTGAAGCGCATCATCCACACGGTCTTTCTTCTCTTTCATTTCAACTTCAGTTGCAGCACCAATTTTGATCACTGCCACACCGCCAGCCAATTTAGCTACACGTTCTTGAAGTTTTTCTTTGTCGTATTCAGAAGTAGATTCTTCAATTTGCGCACGGATTTGTTGAACACGTTCAGCAATTTGGTTTGCATCGCCAGCACCATCCACAATTACTGTGTTTTCTTTAGAAACCGTGATTTTATGCGCAGTACCTAAATCTTGAAGCGTTGCTTGTTCTAAAGACATACCCACTTCTTCAGAAATTACAGTACCGCCAGTCAAGATTGCGATATCTTGAAGCATTGCTTTACGACGGTCACCAAAACCAGGCGCTTTCACTGCACATACTTTAATGATGCCGCGCATGTTGTTTACTACAAGCGTAGCCAACGCTTCGCCTTCAACATCTTCAGCGATGATGAGAAGCGGTTTACCTGTTTTAGCCACTGCTTCAAGCACAGTAATCAATTCACGGATGTTGCTGATTTTTTTATCAACAAGCAGAATGAACGGATTTTCAAGTTCAGCCGTTAAAGTGTCTTGTTTGTTTGCAAAGTAAGGGCTGATATAACCACGGTCAAACTGCATACCTTCAACAACGTCCAAAGCATCTTCAAAGCCTGAACCTTCTTCTACAGTAATTACGCCTTCTTTACCCACACGTTCCATGGCTTGCGCAATCAGTTTACCTACAGTGGTATCAGAGTTTGCAGAGATTGAACCGACTTGTTCAATCGCTTTCGTATCAGAAGCAGGTTTAGCAGTGGCTTTAATGTTTTCAACTACAGCACGAACCGCAAGGTCGATACCGCGTTTCAAGTCCATTGGGTTCATACCCGCAGTCACTGATTTGATCCCTTCGTTCAAAATTGCTTGAGCAAGTACAGTTGCAGTTGTTGTACCGTCACCTGCGATGTCATTGGTTTTTGAAGATACTTCACGAACCAGTTGTGCGCCCATGTTTTCAAATTTGTCTGCAAGTGAAATTTCTTTCGCTACAGTTACACCATCTTTAGTAATGTGTGGTGCACCGAAAGAACGGTCGATCACCACGTTACGGCCTTTAGGACCTAAAGTTACTTTTACAGCATCTGCAAGTACGTTTACGCCTGCAATCATTTTACTGCGCGCTGAATCACCAAATTTTACGTCTTTAGCTGACATGGTTTACTCCAAATATTTTTAATTTTCAAAAATCTGACTGAATGAAACAGGTCTGAATTAGCCTTCTAAAACAGCTAAAATGTCAGACTCTTTCATAATTAGAAGTTCTTCGCCTTGTACTTTCACAGTCGTACCTGCATAAGTACCGAACAATACTTTGTCGCCAACTTTTACGTCTAACGCACGTACACCGTTATCAGTGATTTGACCATTACCCACTGCAATGATTTCACCTTGAGCAGGTTTTTCAGCAGCAGAACCTGGAAGTAAAATACCGCCAGCAGTTTTAGTTTCTTCTTCAACACGACGAATAACTACGCGATCATGTAATGGACGAATGTTGCTCATTGGAAACTCCATCAGACTAAGTCTTTTATAGTGAAGTAATGATGACTTTGTTATTCCCTCGGTCATCATCAAATAATTTCGATGACACTTTTGTGGGGATGGAAAAAAACGCTTCAAGGGGCAAGCCAAAAAAAAGTCCTGTTTTTTGTATTTTTTTTATTCAAACCTGTGTGTTTCCGCATTTAATCGGCATTTTTTTCATCTAAAACAAATTCTTTACGTTGCTCATCAAAATAATAATGTTGCACATCGGCATTGCAATCAATCACATTAAAGCTGTTGGGTAAGCCACGATGTAAGCGGTAAGAAGTAGCTGTTCCGGCATGAATGTCCAGCACAGGATGGGCTGCTCCCAAATGATAAATCTGGTTCAGGTCATATACGGCCGATTGATGCAGATGACCATGTAACAGGCCGTTTAAACCACTTTGACTCCATGATTCCAGGGCAATACGTCCCAGCATTGGACAGTCCTTGATGCCATGTGGATCATTTGGCGGGGTATAAAATGGCTGGTGTGCAACGATAAGTTTGATTTTATGCTTGGGTGCCATCATCAGCCTTTGATCAATTTGCTGAATTTGCTCTAAAGAAATGTGCCCTCGGGTATGATAACGCCGCCTTATACTATTCACGCCAATCAAATAAAAATGCGCAGTTTCCAGCACGGTTTCCATATGACCGAAGAAAATTTTATAGCGGGTAAAAGGACTGAAGATTCGATTCCAGACATGATACAGTGGAATATCATGATTCCCGGGCACCACCAGATAAGGCAGATTCAAACTTTCCAGAAACTGTTTGCAGTCATAAAACTGCGTATAACGGGCACGTTGAGTTAAATCCCCACTGACAACTACAGCTTCTAAAGGGTGTTGCTGACAAAATAGACGGATTGCAGCCATGCAGGCTAATTTTTCCGTACCAAAATGCAAATCAGACAGATGTAGAATCATGAGGGACCATTATTTTGAGTGCATGCTTACGCACGGAAATATGAAGCGGGGGCTGCATTTCTACAATTTCACCATCCAGTGCCAGCGTCAGTTTTTTGGCTTTGGAATGTATTTGCACATTGTCAGCAGAAAAGCTATACACATCTGGCGCATGATCAAGCTTGCCTCGAATCAATTGCCATAAAATTTTAAATAAGGTGCGTTTATCGCTTTTCGCCACCACTACCCCTGCGACCTTTCCCAATTCAGCACATTTGGCAATGCGCAAATTCATCTCTGCAAGTTGCAGCTGATTATTGCCAAAGAAAATTAGCGGGGTTTTGACCGGATATTTTTTACCATCAATCTGCACTTCAAGTTTCAGTTCTTTACGATCACGAATCAGCACATCTAATGCTGAAGTGTAGGCATGTAAAGTAAAGCGGCCAAAACGCCGGTTATAGAGTTCACGTCTTTGTATAAATAAAGGATACAGTCCCAAGCTGGCATTGTTTAAGTAGATATGATCATTAATTTGAGCCACGTGCACTTTACGGATCTGCCCTTTGGCAATAACTTCAGCGGCTTCGAGCAGATCAAGCGGAATATGCAGCAAGCGAGCGACATAATTAAAGGTTCCCAATGGTAAAATTCCTATCGGAATATCGGTAGTCATCAATTTGGTTGCCACCGTATTCAAAGTACCGTCTCCACCCGCTGCCACCACAATGCCAATCTCTTCAGCCTGTTGATGGCGTGAAATAATTTTCTCCATCAAACTGTTAAAATCTGACTCAGCACTGATTTCAAAGGTCTGAATTTCATAGCCATAAGCCGTTAAATTTGTCATAAGTTGTTCATAGATTTCATCTTTATTGGCTGCATGAAATCCTGATTTTTCATTATAAATAAGCGACAAAGGCTTTACAGAGACTGACATTTTCTATACTTTTTTGAAGTAATTGCTCTAATTTTGTCCAAATTATCGACAATTGAAAGCATCTTTATGTAAAATTCGAATTACCAGCATTTATTAAATCAATAATGATTCCCATCAAAATATTATTAATAAGATATTGTTTCTAAAAATAATAAATTAAATAAATATTACTCATAAATTTAATAAATGAATTAAATGGAAAACTTATTAAATTTTAACCTATTGTTTTTTATTAATTAAAAAATGAAAACATAGAATATTCCAAACTAATTCAGGTACTTCTTTAGTCTTATTTTTTTTATGATTTTATGCTTTAATACAGCCACTTTTTTTCATATTTCATCTGAGCAGTAAATTTATTGTTCGGATTGTACTTTGTACATCTAATTTGTACACATTTGAGATAGGCCTCACCATGACCCAAGTGAACGCACCAGAATTCGTTCGTCACCCTAAGCTTATTGCTTGGGTGGAAGAAATTGCTAAATTAACAAAACCGGCAAAAATTGAATGGTGTGACGGTAGCGCAGAAGAATATCAACGTTATATCGACTTGATGATCGCTAACGGCACAATGCAAGCGCTTAACCAAGAAACTCATCCTGGTTCTTACCTTGCAAATTCTGATCCTTCTGACGTTGCTCGTGTTGAAGGTCGTACTTATATCTGTTCAGAAAACAAAGAAGACGCTGGTGCGACAAATAACTGGGAAGCGCCTGCTGAAATGCGTGCTCGCTTGAACGGTTTATTCGACGGTTCAATGAAAGGCCGTACTTTGTACGTGGTTCCTTTCTCTATGGGTCCTTTAGGTTCTCATATTGCACACATCGGTATCGAATTGACTGACTCTCCTTATGTAGCAGTCAGCATGTCTAAAATGGCTCGTATGGGTAAAGCTGTTTATGACGTTCTTGGCACTGATGGCGAATTTGTTCCATGTGTACACACTGTAGGTGCACCATTGGAAGAAGGTCAAAAAGACGTTGCTTGGCCTTGCAACCCTGAAAAATACATCGTGCATTACCCAGAAACGCGTGAAATCTGGTCTTACGGTTCTGGTTACGGCGGTAACGCATTGCTTGGTAAAAAATGCCTGGCTTTACGTATTGCATCATATATGGGTCGTCAACAAGGCTGGTTAGCTGAACACATGCTGATCCTTGGCGTGACTAACCCACAAGGCGAAAAACACTACATCGCAGCTGCATTCCCATCTGCTTGTGGTAAAACAAACTTCGCGATGTTGATTCCACCAGCAGGTTACGAAGGTTGGAAAATTGAAACTGTAGGTGACGATATTGCCTGGATCAAACCAGGTGAAGATGGCCGCTTATATGCAATCAACCCTGAAGCTGGTTTCTTCGGTGTAGCGCCTGGTACAAATACCAAGACCAACCCGAACTGTATGGCGACATTAACTAAAGATGTAATTTATACAAACGTTGCTGTAACTGACAACGGTGAAGTTTGGTGGGAAGGTCTGACTAAAGAAGCGCCTGCCAACCTGACTAACTGGAAAGGTCAACCACACGTTGCTGGTGAAAAAGCTGCGCATCCAAACGCACGTTTCACTGTTGCTGCTGGTCAATGCCCTTCTATTGACGCTGACTGGGAAAATCCAGCAGGTGTTCCAATTTCTGCGTTCATCTTTGGTGGTCGCCGTGCAGACACAGTGCCTCTTATTTCAGAAGCATTTGACTGGGTTGACGGTGTTTATAAAGCTGCGACTATGGGCTCTGAAACCACTGCTGCTGCTGTTGGTCAACAAGGTGTTGTACGTCGCGACCCATTTGCGATGCTTCCATTTGCTGGTTACAACATGGCTGACTACTTCTCTCACTGGTTAGAAATGGGCGAAGAAGTTGGTGCGAAAGCTGCTGCTGCTGGCAACAAGCTCCCTGGTATCTACAACGTGAACTGGTTCCGTCGTGATGCTGAAGGTAACTTCGTATGGCCTGGTTTCGGTCAAAACATGCGTGTTCTTGAGTGGATCATTGACCGTTGTGAAGGTCGTGCAACTGCTATTGATACACCAATTGGCCGCGTTCCAACTTACGAACAGTTGAACTGGACTGGTTCTGACTTCACTAAAGAACAATTTGACCTGGTAACTTCTCAAGACAAAGATCAATGGATCAAAGAGCTTGAAAGCCATACTGAATTGTTCAACAAACTTGGTGATCGTTTACCAGAAGCGTTGAAAAAACGTCAAGCTGAGCTTATAGAAGCTGTGAAAAAATCTGCTTAACTCTGATGTTTATAATCAGTAATTAAGTCATAAAAAGGTCACTACGGTGGCCTTTTTATATTAGAATAACGGCGCTAATTATTTCACTACTAATAAAAAAAGGAAATTTCATGTTAAAAACATTAACACTTACAACTTGCCTGTTTGGTTTATCTGGTCTAGCCATGGCTCAAGCGACCACAGAACAACGTGGTCTTCATATATGCGCCATCAAAGGCACACCAGATTCCAGCCAGTTCCAGATCAAAAAACGCATTAAAGTGGCTAAAGGTACTTACGGCAGCGTAGAAGAACTATATCCACGCTTTGCTGAGCGTGCTCATCAAGTAGGTGGTAATGTGGTGATCAACTATAATGCAAGTCAAAGATTCGGTTTCTGGCCTTGGCGTATTGTACGCCCTGTAATTTATGGAACCGCAGTTCAATGGAATACACCTGTGAACTGTGCATCATTGGGCGGCGTTGAAATTTAAACCTATAAATAGACACATAGTTGCAATCTAGGCTGTAATTTTATTGCAGATCAACTTTGCAATTGGATTCAAAAAAAGACCGCTCAAGCGGTCTTTTTTTGTTTAACGGTTTAAGCCGCAGTGTCACTTGATCTTTTAAGCAGTAACTTTAAAAGATATTGATCCAAGCGCCCTATTTCATTGGCGCTAAATTGAAAACCCAGTTTGGTTCTACGCCATAAAATATCCTGACTGGTTCTTGCCCACTCCTGGTCGACCAGATAATCCACTTCTTTGCTATACAAGTCATGGCCAAAATTTTCTCCAAGATCATACAGGTTTGAAATGTGATTTAAAAACCGCCAGACCCGTGAACCATAGGCATGCGCCCATCGAGAGGCTAAGTTTAAAGGAATATTTTCAATATTTTGCATAATCTGCTGAATTAAAAACTCGACTGAAACCAGGTTTTCCGCTCCCGGTAATAACGCTTTTTCAGTCCAAGGCTTGTTCATGTCGGGGAAGTTCGGAGCCAAATGCTGCATTGCCGACTCAGCCAGTTTTCTATACGTGGTGAGCTTGCCACCAAACACTGAAAGTAAAGGCACGTCGTTTTGCTGCTGATGGGATATTGCCAAAGTATAATCGCGGGTAATGGCCGATGGATTATCCGACTCGTCATCACACAACGACCGTACACCTGAATAGGTATGCAAAATATCTTCAGGTCCTAACTGATGCTTAAAGTGATCATTATAAACATCCAGCAAATAATCTGCTTCTGGCTGGGTAATTTTGACCTGATCCAGATCACCTTTGTATTCATGATCTGTGGTACCAATTAAGGTATATTGCTCCAGATAAGGAATGGCAAAAACAATGCGGTGATCATCATTTTGCAGGATAAAAGCTTTATCACCATCATAAATTCTTGGCACAATAATGTGACTGCCTTGAATAAGGCGAAGACCATGCGGCGATTTTTGTTTTAAATTGTGTTCAATAAACTGAGTCACCCAAGGTCCGGCTGCATTGACCAAGGCTTTTGCCTGTACCTGATAATTACCCTGCGCATTTTCCAGGTGAACATTCCATAATCCTTGTTCACGGTACGCTGCGATGCAGCGTGTTTGTGTGGCAATCTTGGCACCCAGCTCATGGGCCTGCACGGCATTTAAAACCACCAGACGTGCATCATCCACCGCACAATCAGAATATTCAAAACCCTGCATCATCTCATCTTTTAGAGGACTGCTGACCGGATCAAAATGAATATGCCGGGAACTGGCTAATTTTTGTCTTTTTCCCAGATGATCATAAAAAAATAAACCGGTCCGAATCAGCCATGCAGGACGTAAATGCGGTTGATGGGGCATGATAAAACGCAAGGGACGAATAATATGCGGTGCTTTGGCCAACAGAATTTCCCGTTCAGCTAAAGCCTCATGTACCAGACGAAATTCTTTATGTTCAAGATAACGTAAACCGCCATGAATAAGCTTACTGCTTGCAGAGGAAGTATGGCTGGCTAAATCATCTTTTTCACATAAAAAGACAGACAATCCTCGTCCGGCAGCATCCACAGCAATACCCACACCATTGATACCACCACCCACCACAACAACATCATAGACCGGATGATTATTTTGCATGATCACCTCCTCTAATCTGGTTAAAACAGCATACTTAAAGTTCTTCTTGTTCCAAGCAACTTAACACCATTTAAACTGAAATGACACTTAGAAATCCCTGATCAAGAGCATGAATATAAAATAACAATGGGGTTGTCATATCAAAAAATAAACTACGCCCATAAATCCTCAATTTAGCCATCCCCATCAACTACTTCATTTTCAAGTACTTAAATTCCGCACACTTTTCATACAAAACAAAAAAATCATCGGCTTATGTCGCTAACACAATTGTTCTAATATTAAAAAACAATAACAAAATGGACTTGCAGACATGATTGAACCAAATATTGCTCAAGTAAATTTAGATACCAAAACCCGGGTCAAATCCATTCTTGGCGGTTCAGCGGGTAATCTGGTGGAATGGTATGACTGGTATGTCTATGCCGCGTTTACCTTATATTTTGCCCATGCATTCTTCCCCAAAGGCAGTCAAACAGCACAACTCCTCCAAGCCGCGGCCATCTTCGCAGTCGGCTTTTTAATGCGGCCGATTGGTGCCTGGATTATGGGGATTTACTCGGATAAAAAAGGACGAAAATCCGGTCTGACGCTTTCTGTGACCCTGATGTGTATTGGTTCTCTGATGATTGCGATATCTCCCACCCATGACCAGATTGGAATATTTGCCCCTATCATTCTAGTGGTGGCACGCTTAATTCAAGGCCTGAGTGTGGGTGGCGAATACGGTGCCAGCGCCACTTATTTAAGTGAAATGGCTGAAAGAAACCGGCGCGGTTTTTTCTCCAGTTTTCAGTATGTGACCCTGATTGCAGGTCAGCTGACAGCACTCTGCGTACTGCTGATTTTGCAGTTTGTACTGACTGAAGAACAGCTGCATGACTGGGGCTGGCGTATTCCTTTCTTTATTGGTGCCTGCTTGGCCATTGTGGTGTTTTATATCCGCCGCGGGCTGTTAGAGACCCAATCTTTTAAAAATGCACAAAAAGATCAAAACCAGCCCCAATCCAGTATGTTTGCCCTGTTCAAACATTATCCCAAACAGGCCTTTACGGTGCTATTTTTAACTGCAGGCGGTACGGTGGCCTTCTATACCTATACCACCTATCTGCAAAAATACCTGGTAAATACTTCTGGCTTTAGCAAACCTGAAGCCACTCAGATTACCACCCTCGCCCTGTTTATTTTCATGTGTTTACAACCTTTTGCCGGAGCTTTATCGGATAAAATTGGACGCAAACCGCTGATGATTGCCTTTGGGGTATTGGGTGTCTTATTTACCTACTTTTTATTTGATCGATTAGGCCAGACCCATGACTACTGGACAGCCTTTTGGCTGTGTCTGGCAGGGCTAATTATTGTCACTGGTTATACCTCTATTAATGCAGTCGTCAAAGCAGAATTATTTCCTGCGCATATTCGTGCCTTAGGGGTAGCACTGCCCTATGCCCTTGCCAATACACTGTTTGGGGGTACAGCCGAATTTTTCGCACTCAGCTTTAAGGAAGCAGGACATGAGTCCTGGTTCTTTATTTATGTGACCATTTTAATTTCGATCTCATTGATGGTTTATATCTTTATGAAAGATACCAAACACCATTCCGAAATTAAGGAACACTAATCCAAAGTCATTTTTTAAAAGCCTTTCCTAGACAGAAAGGCTTTTTTATTTACCTATACTTTTGAATAAAAATAAGCAGTTAGTTAGTACTAAACGGTCAAAATCAAAACACCCACTCGACTAAAGTCGAATGAAGAAGCGCAAACATCAGCGTATAACGTACTTGTAAAAATTTATTTCTATCTTCCACATTAAAATATATGTTTTTAAATTTTTCACCTCGAAGAATTTAAAAGGATGTGTTTTGCCAACAATTTTTGGAGAATTGTTGTGACAGATTCATCTCCTCAGGTTGCAGCTTCGCAACTTGATAGAAAAACTCGTTTTAAATCTATCCTCGGTGGCTCTGCAGGTAACCTGGTTGAATGGTATGACTGGTATGTCTATGCCGCATTCACTTTATATTTTGCTTCTCAGTTCTTCCCCGAAGGTGATGACACTGTAAAACTGCTACAGGCAGCTGCAGTATTTGCGCTGGGTTTTCTTATGCGTCCCATTGGCGCATGGATTATGGGGATTTACGCTGACCGCAAAGGCCGTAAAGCAGGTTTAACCCTGTCTGTATCTTTAATGTGTGTAGGCTCACTGATCATTGCCTGTGCACCCACATACTCGTCTGTAGGCATGCTGGCTCCAGCTTTACTGTTATTCGCTCGCTTATTGCAAGGTTTAAGTGTCGGTGGTGAATATGGTTCAAGTGCAACTTACCTCACCGAAATGGCAGGTAAAAATCACCGTGGTTTCTTCTCAAGTTTCCAGTATGTAACTTTAATTTCAGGTCAGCTGATTGCGCTTTGCGTACTGATCATTCTGCAACGCACTTTAACTGAAGCCCAGCTGACTGAATGGGGCTGGCGTATTCCCTTTTTGATTGGCGCATTGCTTGCCGTTGTGGTATTCTGGATTCGTCGCGGTCTGGTTGAAACTCAATCTTCCAAACAGGCTCAAGAACAGGCGAAAACAGGTGGTCCTAAATCGAGTGCTTTAGCATTATTTACCAAATATCCTAAACAAGCCTTTACCGTGATTATGTTGACTGCTGGTGGTACGCTTGCTTTCAATACATTTACCACCTATTTGCAAAAATATCTGGTCAATACTTCAGGCTTCGAAAAAACTACAGCCACTGAAATTACCACAGCAGCGATCTTTATCTTTATGCTGTTACAACCGGCTGTTGGTGCATTGTCAGATAAAATTGGCCGTAAGCCAATTATGATTACTTTTGGTATTCTGGGCGTATTGTTCACCATTCCAATCTTCAATGGTTTAGGTTCGACTACCAATCCAACTACAGCCTTCATGCTATGTATGAGTGGTATGGTGATTGTGACTGGCTATACTGCAATTAATGCTGTAGTCAAAGCCGAATTGTTCCCGCCACATATTCGTGCCTTGGGTGTAGCGCTTCCTTATGCGATTGCCAATACATTGTTTGGTGGTACTGCAGAACTGGTTGCGCTCAGCTTTAAAAATGCAGGTCATGAAAACTACTTCTTCTACTACATTACCTTCATGATTGGCTTGTCTTTAATTACTTATATCTTTATGAAAGACACCAAAAAACACAGCATGATTACCGATGATTAAGTCGATTTAATCCAGTTCAAGCAGCAGCTCACAAGCTTTTCAGATGGTCACATTTGGAAAGCTTTTTTATGGGATATACAGCACGCCAAGATCGTTAAAAAAACGGGCTTATGGCATACTGAATGGAATAATAACGCCGGGAACTTTTGAAGATGAACAAGAGATATAAATTGCTAGGTTTAGGTTTGATCGCACTTGGACTTAGTGCTTGTCAAAGTACTCCGCGCCAATACAATGGTAGTGTCGGCTATCAGATTGAAAGCCAGTCGGCGGATCGTGCAACACTGGCTTATACTTTGGCTGTTCGTCAAAACCAGAAAATCGATGAGCAGAAATTACAACGCGCCTGCCAAAAAGTATTGGGCTTAAATAAACAATATAAATTAACTATTTTAAGCATTAGTGAAATCGCCAATCCGGAAATACAAACACCCCAATATGGTCGACAACTGGGACAAAGCCGTACCAGCGTGAGTCTCAGCAATACCCCAGATTTATATAACAGTGAAAATATGGCAATGCGTCAATCTTTAGATGCACGTCCAAGTACATTAAGTGTGGTTCGCTACACCTGTTCTTAAAATTTAAAACTACCGCTAAAAATAAATAAGACGCTATTTATAGCGTCTTATAGAAACTGACATTACGGAATTCTGGCGACTCATCTAAGTCTGGCCAAGTCGTGGCACTACGTTCATCCAGTTTTTCATATTTTGGATGACTAAAGTTTTTCACCCGGCTGTCTGCCACCCACACTTCTGGTGCAAATTTTAGGAATTCATCCAGAAAAAAACGATTACATTGGTCATATAAAACATCTGCAGCTAACAGTACATCAACCTGTTCTGCTTTATACAGATCATCCAGATATTCCAGTTCGACATCATTCAATTCTGCATTGGCACGACAGGCATCCAGACTGACTTGATCTATATCACAACAGATCACCCGCTTAGCGCCTGCCATTTTTGCGGCAATTGCGACCACGCCCGATCCAGCACCAAAGTCCAGAACAACCTTGTCTTTAACATGATGCGGTTCAGCTAAGAGCCACTGTGCCATCGCCAAACCAGAGGCCCAGCAGAAAATCCAGTATGGCGTATCGTTCCAGATACGGCGAATCACCTCATCATCCAAGCGATCGGTGGGAAATACAGGAGGAATCAGCCACAGTGAAATTGGGGTTTCAGGCAATTGCTGCGCCATTAAGTCACAACCGGGGATCACCTCATGTAAGGCTTGAATAAGATGTTCTGGCGCTTTGGGAAATTGGAAAGTACAGCTCATTGAATTTTTATTCGTTTTAGATTTCTGAAGTGAAGAAATACTTTTTTTTCAAACATAAATATTAATTCACAGTGAAAATCCCCTCTCCTTCAAGGAGAGGGTTAGGGAGAGGTTAAAAAGCCCCTCATCCCAGCCTTCTCCCTGAGCCGTATACGGCGCAAGAGAAGGAGATATAGGCATTAACCTAAAGCCTTCTCAGCAGCTTCAACCGTTTGACGAATCAAAGTGGTAATGGTCATAGGGCCTACACCACCTGGAACAGGTGTATACGCAGAAGCCACTTCTTCAATACCTACCAATTGGATATCACCGACACCGCCGCCATCACGTGGGTGGAAACCAGCATCAACAACCACAGCACCTGGTTTAATCCAGTCTTTTTGAATCAGTTCAGCTTTACCTACTGCACCGACAATAATGTCTGCTTGTTTAACAAAGCTTGCAAGATCTTGTGTACGTGAATGACAGATGGTCACAGTCGCATTTGCTTCAAGCAGCATTGCAGCCATTGGTTTACCCAAAATCGCAGAACGACCCACAACTACCGCATTTTTACCTGCGATTTCGATGTTGTTTTCTTTCAAAATAGTCATGATGCCTGCAGGAGTCGCAGAACCATATGCTGCTTCGCCCATTGCCATACGGCCGAAACCTAAGCAAGTTACGCCATCAACGTCTTTTGCCAGTGAAATGGCATCAAAGCATGCACGCTCATCAATTTGCGCTGGAACTGGGTGCTGAAGCAAAATACCGTGAACATCAGGATTGGCATTTAATTTTTCAATTTCAGCCAGCAGCTGTTCAGTTGTGGTTTCTTTGCCTAACTCAACTTTTAATGAATCCATACCGACACGACGGCAAGCATTTCCTTTCATACGTACATAAGTTGCAGATGCGCCATCGTCACCCACCAAAATAGTCGCAAGGATTGGAGTACGACCTGATTTTGCCTTTAACGCTTCTACGCGAGTTAACAAATCAGCTTCAATTTGCTTTGCCAATGCACGACCATCTAAAACTAATGCCACGGCACTTCTCCCAAGTGTTGATATGAATCAATTTCGCACATTCTACATGAATATTTTAAATATTTTCCGTTATATGCTGCTTTTCTGCACATCTGCATAAATCTACTATTGTTTTTTTTTCAGGGCTTGATAATATACGCAGCAACAAGAGATGGCGGGGTGGCAGAGTGGTCATGCAGCGGACTGCAACTCCGTGTACGCCGGTTCGATTCCGACCTCCGCCTCCAATCTTGTAAAGCCCGAGTGGTGAAATCGGTAGACACAGGGGATTTAAAATCCCCCGCCCACAAAGCGTGCCAGTTCGAGTCTGGCCTCGGGCACCATTTTAATACTTCTTGAAATGGTGCAATAAAGAACCCAGCGTTAAGCTGGTTTTTTTATGCCTGAAATTTAGTTTAGGCAGACAACCCTCTCAGAATGATCAAAAAAATCATCCTTGCCTCAGTTTAAGCATTGCGTTGCAAATAGCCTTGCAAACCTGCATCCAGCTCTTGTTGCAAATGTGCCGGCTGTAAAATTTTCAGATAGGGCACCCAATAACGCACCAATGGATGCAATTCTTTCTGATGCCGAATCTGACAGCTAATCAGCAATTCCCCTGTTTGCGATTCCTCTAAAATCATTTGTTCCGGAAAAATTCGGCGTTGCTTAAAATAAATCGCAGCATCTGGATGCACAGATAAAACCACTTCCTGTTTTTGGTGCTGAAACCAAATACCATCCTCATCTTTTAATTGCTGTAGTACAGCCTGATCATGTTCAAACCGTGCAAGTTGATGACTACAGATAATTTTTTCAATACGTCCTAGACGGTAAACACGCAGTTCCTGCTTGCGTACAGCCGCCAGATACCAGTTGCCCATGTGATGAATTAAGCGATACGGTTTTACCACCCGCATTTGATCCCTGTAAAACAAAGCAATTTGCTGTCTTTTTTGAATACTGCCAGTGAGCAACTTGAAATGTTCCGCATACTGCGTGTTATCTTCAAAATTGTAGCCTTTGGCAGAAAAAACCAGACTGGACCGATTATCGAACAGTTCTCTTAAAAAAGAGATATCTAAAGAGGGATAAAGATTCTGAATGCCAGACAACTGGGCAAAATTTTGAATATCCTGTAATTTAAAGCGTCCTAAATAGGAAGAATCCAGGTAAAACTTTTTGGTTTTAGTGTCATGAATAAGTGGAAGATAAGAATTTAAACGATCAAAATCACGCTCTATGGTTCGGCTACTGACCCGAAATTCAAGCGCCAATTCGTGTACGCTCAGCTGATGTCCTACATTAAGCTTCGTCAATATACGGGCCAAACGTTCTGCAAGACGCTCATGTGTTGAAGGATTACCCTTCATAAAACCCCTCTTTGTACTTTGCAGCACAACGCTTAAATCGCGTAAAATTATTCAATTATGAAAAAATTATACCGTCAATTAAAAACGTGTTTCTGGCTATTTTCTCCAACTTAAGGCTAATAGATTTGCTTGAAACGGTTATTTAACCGCACGTCTCCGACGGCTTTTTTTGCCTTTACCATTTAGGCGTTCAACATAACGTTCCAGATGCAGCATAGCTTTATAAAACTGATGCAAATTAGAAGGCAATACCTGATTGCAAATAATGGCCTTATGCAATCTTTTCAAGGCACGTAAACCATGTTCAGATGTATAAGGAGCTGAAACTATTTTCATAATAGACTTCCTTTTATTACATGACATTTAAATTAATACCAATCACTTCAGTCGGATTATTTTAAAGTTTAATCTACCTTCTGGTTCTGACAGGTTGTGTCGAACAATCGACATTTTTTACCATTTTTTAAACTTTATGACGTTTTTTCTATACATTAATTTAAATTACTTATCATTTTTTATTACATGCAAAATAAAAGCCAACATCTGTTGGCTTTTATTTTATTTGAAGCTGGAATGGTTAGATGATTTCCACCACGACTTTACCGATATGTTCACCAGTATCCATCAGCGCATGTGCATCCTGAATCTGGTCAAACTTGAAAGTTTTATAAATCATAGGCAAGCATTCACCTTTTGCCCATAGCGGCGCAACCGTTGCTTGTAAGCCTTGAGCAATTTCAGCTTTTTCCGCAGTGTTACGCGCACGCATGGTTGAACCGGTAATGGTCAAACGTTTCATCATAATTTGACCCAGTTTCACCTCTTTGGCTTTTGCCCCACCCAAGAAAGCGATATAGACCAGACGACCATCACGACGCAACAAGTTCAGGTTTTTTTCCAGATATGGCGCACCCACCATATCTAAAATCACATCGACACCGCCATTGTCGGTTTGCTCGTTAATCACTTGCTCGAAATCTTGAGTTTTATAATTAATAGCCGTGGTTAAATCAGAAATCGCTGCAACTTTTTCATCTGAACCCACAGTGGCAAAAGTTTTGATGCCAAGCGATTTACACAGCATTAAAGCAGTAGTCCCGATCCCGCTGGTTCCGCCATGTACCAGTACAGTTTCCCCTGCTTTAGCTTGACCCATCTGGAATACATTCGCCCATACGGTAAAGAAAGTTTCAGGAATGGCCGCAGCCTGCACAAAGCTCACGCCATCTGGGATATTCAAAGTCTGGCTTTCTGGCACCACACAATATTCCGCATATCCACCGCCATTGGTTAAACCGCAAACCTTGTCGCCGACTTTAAACTGGGTAACATCGGCACCAATGGCTACCACTTCACCTGCCACTTCCAGACCCGGCACAGGCGTTACCCCTTTAGGCATTGGATATAAACCTTGGCGCTGCAAAATGTCGGGACGGTTAATGCCAAAGGCATGCACTTTTACCAAGACTTCATCTGCTTTAGCTTCAGGTACTGCAACAGTTTCGTAAGCGAGTTTATCCACGCCGCCCGGTTCTGTGATGATGACTTGTTGCATAGTCGCTTGTGACATAGTTTCTTCCTGATCTAATTCATTACTTTTTAAATTTACCGCTCTATTTGAACATAGATAATTCATGGTTTGAAGCCAACTCAAACTTATGTCTGAACTTGTACCATCACAGCAATAAATACATCTTAATCGGAAGATTGGTTTGGCATTTCTACAAATTGCATCAGAAATTTACGTACTAATGGCAACACGACCAGAATCAGTGGAAATGCCATTAGCCATGACAAGCTCCATGCATGTAGCCACAGGGAAAAGAAGCCATCCACCAAACCTTTATTAATAATCATGTTAAAGCATGAAATCGCGCCGCTCATGATGCCAGATAAAAACAGAGGCATCAGCCACGCTAAATGTTTGGGGTGAAATTTTGGAAGATGGTTTTGCATAATTGACCTATATACTTCGTTCTGAGGTTGGCTTTTTTACAGATGATTGGAGTCTTTTCAAATGTCGGTGATTACATTCGAGCGATGTTTACAGCGGCCTGATCGATCTTTTCTGCAATTTCGCGGACCTGTTCAGACGTGATTTCACTATGCTGAATTTTCAGGCGTAAGGAAGTTTTTAGATTTTCCATCGCACGTTTGATATCGACATACTGTTCATCGTTCTGGATTTTTTTTCGTGTGTTAAAGCGGTCGAGAATTTTTTTTACTGTTTCTTGATTCTCTTCAAGATATTGAAGACCTGTAGTCGTAATACGGTATTGCTTACGATCATCCACACTCAGCTTTACTTCTGCGTAGTGATGTTCTTCAAGATAGTTGATGGTCGGGCAGATGGTACCTGTACTCGGCTTATAGTTCCCCCCGACCAGTGATGCCACATCTTTAATAATGTCATAGCTAAACTTTGGGGATTGGGCAATAAAGTGCAGCACCAAGAGCTTCATTTCGCCTGCTTCAAACAGGCGTTTTCGGATTTTAACAGGACTTTCGCTAACTGCGAGAAGGTCTGAATTTGGCATAGCTAAGACATACCTCAAAAACCATTAAGATATATCTTAATATATTTTTAAAATTTTAGTCACCTCTATTTTTTAATTATTTTAGATTTAGATGACCTCTAAATTCCTTCAATTTTTATCCTACTCCAATATAATAATGAGACTTTTTATGTATATTTTCTAATAACATATCAAAATTATTAAAAAAAATTTATGTTTAATATTTCAATTTTGAATTTTTTAAATTGTTATGAAGCTATTTTAAGAATTCAGTTAATATTAATTATATAAACTCAAAGTGTTTTGATCCTTCCATTCCATTTAAGAATTTTAGAAAAGTTTTACATTAAAGAAGAACTTTCATATTTATAATGCTTCTTTACTAAGCTTTATCAAATCTTTAAGCTTATCTCTCCATTCATTGATAACCTTATTATGTTCTGCTTCATTGAACTTCACACTTTTTAATCCTAATTCTGAACGAAAAGCATTAAGTAAATCTATATTAACTTTGGCCATCTCTCCTTTTAATTCAAAAAGTTTAATATTTGCTATATCTTCCAATTCACATCTTTTTAAAATTAACTTTAGCCTTTCATCTACATATTCTTTTTTTAAATTACTAACAGCTTTTTTGTGTTCCAAAGCTCGTTGTGTAGCATTCATGTCCCCTTTAACAAATGCATCATAATATTTTTGCTGTAAAAAAATTATTTCATTTTCAAAATTATTAATTATAGGGTCAATTGCAGAAATCTCACTTTTTATATCAATAATTGCGTAACCCAACTCAATCATTTGGAAATAAATAGATATATAGGTATTCTCCCATCTATTCACTATCTCCAAAGAGTCAAGATGCAAAACCATTTTTACTTTTGTAAGACTCTGAAAAAATTCAATAGGTAATTCAATATTTTCATTAATTGCTACATAAATTGGATGTTTCAACTTATACAATGCTGAATCAATATTCTCTGCCAAATTCATGAAAATATTAAGTTTAAGCTGGAGTTCTCGACTTTTTCTATTATGTCTGACCGTTAATAAACTGAATACTATAGTCACTAATACTGTGCATAATGCAATTAAACTTTGATTAGTTTTCAAAAAGACTAAGAATTCATTCATTATTATGATTATCAAAAATTTAATTTTAATATTCTACATAAAAAACCCGCCTTTCGGCAGGTTTTTTAAATCAGTTTAATCTATTAAAGACGAACCAATTCCACAATTTTCTCAGCCAATTCTTCAACCGACTCTTGCGCGAAGCTTACATCTGTACCTTCCGCAACAGTAGTAATAACTGCAATACCAGTTTCACGAAGAAGTGCAACTTGAGCAGCATCAAGATCAGCTTTCGCAATCGCCACAATACCTTGTTGCAATAACAAGTTTTCAAGCGCTTGCGCATTTTCCAATGCTTTAGCAGACACAGTAATTGACGCAGGTTTTTGACCCAAACGTGCCGCACGGTCTTCCGCAGTTACAGGGTTGCTATGTGCAGTCCATTCAACTGACTCTTCCACCATACCAGCACCAATCGTTACGTTGTTCAAACGATCAATGAAGATAAACGAACCTGTGTAACGGCTGTCTTGATAACGGTCAAATACCACTGGCGCATCAAATTCAACAGTCACATTGGCAATCGCATTCAACTCAAGGTGATCCACTTGCATTTGCTCAAGCGTATTCACATTGGTACGGAAGTTAATACCAGTCACTTTGGCAGGCACCGTTTGCGTACCAATCTTGATATTATACAGCTTGCCAATCACTAGCGGTTGATCCGCCATCCAGACCACAGTCGCTTTAACCGAACGTGAAATAGCAGGAATACCCTGATCTGCACGGATCAACATATTACCGCGTGATACGTCAATTTCATCGTTCAGCGTTAATGTCACCGCTTGACCCGCAAATGCATGTTCAAGGTTGCCATCAAAAGTGACGATTTCTTTAACGGTTGAAGATTTACCCGATGGTAACGCAACAACTTTATCGCCTACGTTAATTTCACCCAGCGCAATCGTACCTGCGAAACCACGGAAGTCGAGGTTAGGACGGTTGACATACTGCACAGGGAAACGGAAATCACGTTTCGCGGTATCACGGTTAATTTCAACAGACTCAAGCGTACCCATTAAGGTTTCGCCAGTGTACCAAGGCGTATTCTCAGACTTGTTCACCACGTTATCGCCATTCAATGCAGAAATAGGCGTAAAGATGATGTTGCTTGGCTTACGGTCGCCCAATTGGCTCACGAAGTTAGCATAATCCGCTTGAATTTCATTGAAGCGCGCTTCAGAGAATTCAACCAGGTCCATTTTGTTGATCGCAACAATAATGTTCTTAATACCCAGCAAGCTTGCAATATAGGTATGACGACGAGTCTGAGTTTGCACACCATAACGCGCATCAATCAGGATGATCGCAAGGTCACAAGTTGAAGCACCTGTCGCCATGTTACGGGTATATTGCTCATGTCCCGGAGTATCGGCAATGATGAACTTGCGTTTTTCCGTAGAGAAATAACGGTAAGCTACATCAATGGTAATCCCCTGCTCACGTTCAGCTTGCAAACCATCTACAAGAAGCGCCAAGTCAGGCGCATCACCTGTTGTACCCACTTTTTTAGAGTCACGGGTTACCGCTTGCAATTGATCTTCATAAATCAATTTTGAATCGTAAAGCAAACGACCAATTAAAGTCGATTTACCGTCATCCACGTTACCGCAAGTCAGAAAACGTAGCAGGTCTTTATTTTCATGTTGTTTTAAATACGCCAGGATATCCTGGCTAATCAATTCTGATTGATGAGACATCGCTCAAAGCTCCACAAATTCGTTGAAATCGGTTTTTAATCTTTCTTAATCCCTCTAAATCTCCCTTTGTTAAGGGAGACTTTGCTCCGCCTTTATTAAGCCCCTCTTTGGAAAAGAGGGTGAGTAGCACTGCTACGCAAGGAGATTTTTAGGGGGAGATTAAATTAGAAGTAACCTTCCTGCTTTTTCTTTTCCATCGAGCCTGCTTCATCATGGTCAATCATACGACCTTGACGTTCAGAACTGGTGGCTAAAAGCATTTCCTGGATAATTTCCGGCAAGGTATTGGCAGTTGATTCAACCGCACCCGTTAATGGGTAACAACCTAAAGTACGGAAACGTACCGATTTCATTTGTGGAACTTCACCTTCTTTTAAAGGCATACGTTCATCATCAACCATAATCAGTGTGCCACTACGTTCAACCACAGGACGTTCTGCAGCCAAATACAGTGGTACTAATGGAATACTTTCCAAGTAGATATATTGCCAGATATCAAGCTCAGTCCAGTTTGACAACGGGAATACACGAATACTTTCGCCTTTGTTCACTTTACCGTTGTAAAGATTCCAAAGTTCAGGACGCTGGTTTTTAGGATCCCAACGGTGCTTCGTATCACGGAATGAATATACACGTTCTTTGGCACGTGACTTTTCTTCATCACGGCGCGCGCCACCAAAAGCGGCATCGAACTTGTATTTATCCAAAGCCTGTTTTAAGCCCTGGGTTTTCATGATGTCGGTATATTTAGAACTACCGTGATCAAACGGGTTGATTCCAGCGTCTTTACCTTCTTTGTTTTGATGCACGATCAAATCGAAACCATGGGTTTTCGCCATATTGTCGCGGAATTTGATCATATCTTTGAACTTCCAGCCCGTGTCTACATGCAGTAGCGGGAATGGAAGTTTTGCAGGA
The DNA here is from genome assembly GCF_002135355.1 of Acinetobacter sp. ANC 4169. GTDB lineage: Bacteria > Pseudomonadota > Gammaproteobacteria > Pseudomonadales > Moraxellaceae > Acinetobacter. Next base: position 93,172 of record NZ_NEGE01000005.1, read on the forward strand.
TAGAATGCTTTTAAAGCAAGATGCAGCATTACTGCAGAATCTTTACCAATAGAATACAACATGACCGGATTTTCAAATTCGGCAGCCACTTCACGGATAATGTGAATACTCTCAGCTTCAAGCTGTTTAAGATGAGTAAGTCTTTCCTCAGTTATGGACATTGACAACACCAGCTCAGATCAACGTGTACTTATTACACTTTTAAAAATATATATATTCATTATAGAGATTTAGTTATCACATCTATTGCTTGTTTTATTATATTGATATGCATATTTGTCATATAAAGCTTAACTAATAAAGAGTATAAGTTTTTATTAATGATTCACTTAAATGATGTTCTATTATTTTATCCAGATGCGCCCTTTACCACAAGCCAACATTAAAATGTACAAAATCTAATCTGATTGTTAATTCATCTAACACATCTATGTCATTCTTGCTGAAAATTGCATAGAGTACTTAGACTTTCTCCCATCTCCTGTATTTTTTGAATTATGCATACGCTAGACCGTACTCTTGAATCCGTTAAATCCCGCCTGGAACAGGCGCAGCTTGCAGGTCATATCTATCAGCACAATGCACAGTTACTGGTATTGCAAGAACCCTTGAATGATGATGGCTCGATCCTGAATAATTTTGTGCAACATGAACTGAGTGCCGACCAGATTGGGCTGCAATTCGGACTAAGACTTTCGGATAAGCATTTAGACTTTTTGATTGGGGTCACCCATAGCAATCAGGATCGCAGCTATGAAATTGGTGCAGGAAACTTAAAGGCCGATCAGAAAGCCTTTAACTTGCTCTATGCCTTTTATAACTATCCCAAGGCATTTTATCTGGTAAGCCTGCCACTGACCGCCAATAGCGCTCAGCTTGCAGATGCCATTGAAACTCAGTTGTTCAGCCAGCCGCAATTAGACTTCTTGAGTACAGCCATTAAGACGAATCCCATGGGACAACAGGTGAACTGGATGAAGAACTTTATTGTGCAACAAGCCCTAGAGATGAAAGTCCGTATTCAAACCTGTCTGTATTGATGATTTTAGCTAGGGATAGCGTTCATTTAGATAAAAAACCAAAGTAGGAAGTCGTTATTCATCACCTAGCGGATTTTCTGCATGACCCGTTGCCCAATGCAGCTGTTGGGCATTGAGCAACGGGTTATGTTTTAAGTGGGTCGTCGGAAGTGATCAAGACATCGCCCTGATCATTTTTAAGGTCTATTTATCATCCCCTATTCTCCCACTCCACCCACAACCGTATACGGAAAGTGCTGTTGTTGATGCCAACAAATATAGGCTGAAGTTACAGTATTTGAATGGGTTTTTAAATGCTGGAAAGATGCCATGTTAAGGCAGTATTTTTCATTTTCAGCCGAATAATTTTTATACAATTACGCTCTATAAACTTACTTGTGTTACGGCTCTAGAAGACTGCATTATCTGCTGATATTGCAGACATAGAGCACATAATAATGACTCACTCTATCTACCCTTGCCTGTGGTTTGAAAAAAATGCCAAAGCTGCATTTGAATGGTATTGCTCTATTTTTCCAAATAGCCACCTGATCGAAGAAAATCAATATGCGGTAAAAGCACAATTGGCGGGCATACGGTTTTTAGCAATTAATGACGGACCTACTTTTCATCCCAATCCTTCAATTTCTTTTATGGTGATTTGTGAAAATCGAACCGAGATAGATTGCTATTGGAATCAATTGATTGAAGGGGGTTCTGCACAAATGGCATTGGGACAATATGCATGGAGTGATTATTATGGCTGGCTGCAAGATCAATACGGTTTTAGCTGGCAACTTTATTTGGGAAAATTATCCGATACCAATCAGCAAAAAATTGTCCCAACGCTGATGTATTGTGGCGCATATCAGGGACAATGCCTGGCTGCGTTAAATTTTTACCAAAGCCTATTTCATCATTTTCGCACCCAAGGCATTTTAAAATATAGCGAGGGCGAATATGCCGGACAAATAAAACATGCCCAGGTGATCGCCAATCACTTCACCCTGATGGCCATGGACAGTGGCGTTCCGCAACCGTTTGAATTTAATGAGGCTGTATCCTTGATCATTGAATGCGAAGACCAAGCCGAAATTGATTATTACTGGAATAGCATCACGCTAAAAGGTTTTGAGGGCCAATGTAGTTGGTGTAAGGACCAGTTTGGAGTGAGCTGGCAAATTCATCCTGAAAATTTGAGTGAAATACTCAGGCAAAACCCTCGTGCGCAGGCAGCGGTGTTTAAAATGAAAAAACTGTTGATTGATGATTTACTTCATGCCTGATCGTTCTACAACCAGGCCACAGCATAATAAAACAATGATGAATGAATTGAGATTTTTGAAAAATTCAATAAATGATAAAGCGAGTATAACAATGAATAATTTTAAAAATTTATACCAGAACAGGTTGAGCCATTGTCTTTATTGGAGCTTAAGCTGTCTACCCTTGTCTGCATATTCTGCCGATATTGTGCAAATCAAACAACATCCTATTGATGCAATTGTGCAGCAAAATATGACGCAAAAATCAGTCGCGCCGCCCTTAAAAAAAACCGGAAAAATCGATCAGATGCGTATCATGCATATCGATATTGACTACGTTTATGATAAAGATAAGAAACAGCAGCAACGAAATCTTCAAGATTTAATCCAACGGATTATCCAGATACAACCGAATACCATTTTCTTGCAAGCCTTTGCCGACCCCGATGCCAATGGTTCAACCGATCAGGTGTACTTTAAAAACCGCCATATCCCGACCAGAGATAATCTTTTCCCTGTTCTGGTCAGCCAGATTCGTAGCAAGACCCAGGTTAAGCATATTTATGCCTGGCTACCGTTAATGGCTTGGGAGTTTCCCAAAAGTTACAAACTGACCTATGTTTCACACAACCAAGGCGGAAAACAAGGCTATATTCGGGTTTCACCCTTTGATCCTAAAAATCTCAAATATGTTTCCGAAATTTATTTAGACTTTATAAAATCAAATGCGGTGGATGGCGTGCTCTATCACGATGATGTCACGCTCAACGATTATGAAGATAGCTCTGCTCCGGCACAAAGTATGTACCGAACTTGGGGATTCGGTGCAGATCAATTATTAAAACAACCTCGGCAATCTAAACAGTTGGAATTTGCAAAATTCAAAACAGCCTATCTGGATCAGTTTGCTGCAGGCATTACCAAAATCATTAAACAGCAACAGCCTAATTTGCTAACTGCACGCAATATGTATGCACCGGTAGTATTAGAGCCACATAGTGAAAACTGGTTTAGCCAATCCATGCCTAGTACTTATCAATATTATGACTACAATGCCATTATGGCCATGCCTTATATGGAAGAAGCGGATGACCATCAACAGTTTTATTTAGACCTGATACGACAGTCAAAAAAATACGACCCAGATTTGAGTCATACGATCTTTGAACTTCAAGCATTGAATTGGATAAACGATCAGAAGCTTTCCACCGAAGAAATTGTGGATACCATCAAGTTTTTAGAAAAAAACGGGGTAAAACATATTGGTTATTACCCCGATGATTTTGTCCATGAACATCCTCAGCCTTCTAAGCTGAAATCCGCTTTTTTAACTGGTGATTAGTCTCAAAAAACTCCAGTAGCCCTTTATTGTTATAATAAAGGGTTAAATTCCTGGCTTGTTGCATATTGATAATATCTGCCGTATTCACCTTAAAGCTACTGGCAAGTTGGGGTACCGCAATTGCTAATGGGGTATTTCTACGCTCCTTACCTGAAAAACGGACCCAGTTATACGTTGCCCAAAGAAATAGCACACTAATAAAGCTTAAAATCATTACAATAATATTCATTAAACTTAATTGGCTATCTGGTTGAGCCTCTGTGACCAGTTGCTGATAAATGGTTTCACCTTCAAACCACCAAAACAGCACGGTCAATGCTGGCATAAATAACCACATAAACATAAACCAACCTACGATTTGCAAACTGTAACCCATGCTTTTATTACGTACATATTCAGGTTGATCAATATATTCTGGCAGCTCCAATTTTGACTCATCTTCAATTAAATAAAATTTATATACTTTAGTCATTTTCTGGCTCTCCTCTAAATCCACGATCTGGGCTTACCCATCGCGCACGTTTTTGAGTCTTGAAAATCGTTTTAGGTAATGCAACCACTGTCGTCAACATGGTCAGAATCCAGAAGAACAGTGGATACCAAATGACCCAAAAATAGTTCCTGAAGATTCGGGCTTTATCATAGGGTTTATCGATACATAAACTGACAAAGAATTGGATCAGGCAAGTTAAACCCAAAATAATCCCGTACCATTGTGGAAAGAGAGATTGAATCGCCCACTCTCCTGGTAAAGAAAAAAACAGACCATATAGATATAAGATAATAATACCAAACATCACATATGCCCAAACCACACTGACAATAGACTCCAGTGCAATAGGCCACATACGGCGTCGATTCCACTTAAATAAGCTCGGTAAATAAGCAAATAAAACCTCTACTCCTCCTTGTGCCCAACGTAAACGCTGTTTCCACAAGCCTTTGAAGGTTTCAGGCATATAGATGTAACACAATGCTTGTGGGACATATTGCAAATCCCAATGATCGAACTGTAAACGCCATGATACATCGATATCCTCTGTGATCATGTCATCACGCCAATATCCAATCCGGTCGAGTGCCGTTTTACGAAAACCGACTATTGCGCCTGAAACAGTAAAGATTCGTCCATAGGTGCGTTGTGCACGTTTAATTAATCCAATAATAGAAGAGAATTCGCCGACCTGAATTTTGCCCAGCATACTGGAACGGTTCAAAATACGTGGATTCCCGGTGACTGCCCCAACCCGTGGATAACGGGTTAAATGATGGATCATCCATAAAACTGCATGTGGATGTATTAAAGCATCCCCATCTATACAAACCAGATATTCATTTTGACTCACCATTGCCCCGGCACGTAAGGCATAGGCCTTACCTTGGTTTTCAGCCAAATGGACAACTCTGAGTTTCGGATATTTTTGCAAAAGCTCATCCAGAATTTCAGCAGTTTTATCCTGACTACCGTCATTCACTGCAATGACTTCAAAATCCGGATACTGAGTTTGCATGACAAATTTTATAGTATCTCTAACCTGTGCTGCCTCATTAAAACAAGGAATAACGATACTGCATCCGTGTTCACTAGGATGAGGCAATGACGGTTTCTTGTATTCATGTTTTAGATAAAACCAGATTCCTCCTGCAATCCAAATCCAAGCCATAAATAATGGATAGAAAAAAGCAAAACCAAAGTATAAATCACTCACACTCATCAAACTGAATTCCCCCATTATTACCTCCTTTTCGCAGTATTATTGTCATAAGGATTGCGATAAGTTAAAGGACTATCATTGCTGCTTAATTCCTTATAAAGATGTTCCTGAATCTGCTGTCCTGCTTTTAATTGATAGTTATTAATTCCAACTTTTTGTATCGCTAGATTTTGTAAAGTTTCATAATTTTCTTGATAATGTTTCCATTCACGTTTACTGGAATTTGGATTAACGGTAAAACTAAAAATCAGACGCTGCTTTTGTTCAGCATTTAATTTTTTCAACTGTTTTTGCACAGCCCTAAATATTTCAGGATGTTCAACAGGATCAAATTCAATATAAAGGAAGTCGCTGTACGCCAAACTCTGCTCAATTAAAGGTTTTAGCCCCCCAATATGTTTATTCTTTAAACCTATTTTCAAAGCAGTTTGATAATTATTACTAATATTGGCGTAATACTTTGCTTGTTGTTTAGTCCGTTCTTTGATTTGTAAAACGCGCTTCACTTTTTGAGCACATGCCGTATCCCAGCTTGTATTTTCTACAGCACACGAGAATTCATCTCCAACTTCAATCATCAAGCCTTCAATAGAAGTATTGTTCTTAACCAGTTCTCCGGTTAATGTAGCCAGATTCAAGCCTTGTTTCGTTTCTATACTAATCGGCAGCTCTGCATATACGCGGTTATCAATGCGGGTACGCGCTTGCCAAACCGTACGGTTGAGCAAATCTCGTCGCATAGCTAATTGCGAGTTCGGAAAATAAGCAACATCTATTTTTCCATCACCATTCTCATCAGCTACAACTTTTAATAGCAGTGTATTACTTTTTAATGCATTAATTTGGTCCAGCAACTGCCCAAGTTTCTGGTTAAAAATTTTATTATTGGCACTAACCATTTCAGTCAGATCAAAACCGACAAAGTTCTTACGTTTTTTGTATTGTTCATTGGCGAAAGTTAAAAAATCCAGCATTTCTGTATGTAGCATTTCAGGGGTAGGATTACCCATGACTAACGCACGTTGATATGTGGTACCCGCATCTGCAAGAGTCGACATGCTACCTAAACTAAATGACATAGGTAATCCTGCCTTCAATGCAAGCTCTTCACTTTCTTTGGTCACTGCCCCATAAGGCCAAAAAACAGCTAAAGTTTTTATACCCAATTGAAAATCTAAAGTTTCCTTCGATTTCTTTAAATCTTCTATGATCCGTTTTTGATAGGCTGCATCTGTTTCATAACGTTTTAATTTGGGTAAATATGTACGGGTAATTGCAGCGGGTTGCATACTCTGTTGAGGGTTGGCAACTATACCTTTGTGCATATTATCTGAATGGGAACCAAACTCGGCTAAGCCAGATTGTTGCATTTCACGCATCTGATCCCAATTCATCAAATTGTTTTCGCCATAAGCTTCATAGGCATCTTTGGTATTCCCATTAATCCAGCTCGTAGGAATAGCAAATACCGCAGGAAAGTTATATTGTTTCAATAAAGGGAAAACCCGGGTATAACTGCTGAGTGCACCATCATCGAAGGTCAACAATACCGATTTTGGCGGTAAGCGTTTTTTCTTTTGCCGTGCCAGCCAGACATCTTGTAAACGGATGGGCACCCATCCTTCTTGCTGTAACCATGCAAAATATTGGGCCAAATTTTTAGTACTAATTGCATAAAGATCGCGGTCGCCATTAATGACATCATCGCGCACATCATGAAAGGTAATCGTTACAAATAAATTATCGGGTAGTTCAGTTTTAGTGTTTGTCGCATTTTGTGCCATGCTCATCGTGGGTATAGACCAAGCAGTAATAAACAAGATAGCAAGTAAAAATTTTACAATTTTATTCATTAAAAACTCCCCTTTAGACCGACTGATCCATAAGTTCTTTTTTCATCTTCCCCGTCATAAGGATGGACTCCCCAGCCTATGCCATAGTTCAAACTCCAAGTACGAGAAAACTGCCAATTATGTTGATAAAAAACGTTATATATAGCCTTTGAGGAAAATCCGGATTGCCCAAAAGCTCCACCACTGACTTCAAAGTGCTGGTTGAAATATGCATCATAGTTACGCCATGTATTCCAGTCATGCTGTAAGGTCAGTTCCGCACTATAGCTTTCTTTAGGATTAAAATAATTCACCGCCACCTGATCGTTTTGACTGTAATAGCCACCTAAAGACAAACTGGTAATATGGTGAGGGCCTTTTAAAATCCGCTGTTTGAAATAGGCCGTCGCTTCATGACGGGTATTGTTATCATCGATATCGGTCAGTTGATAGTTCATCCCAGCTTCGCGAGATTCATGCTGCTGCCAATTTAGGCCTAAACTATAAGACTGACCTTCATTACCATTTTTCACCGCTTGCAAGGGAATATTGGCTTGACTGTTATAGCCTAAAGCGTACTGCCAATGATCGTTTAACCATTGTGACCAATTCACCAGTACGCCAAAGCGGTCATTTCCCAGTGCATCATCTATGCTTTGGGACAGCATGATATTTGCGGCTTTACGACGCGACTCCCATTCCAGGCCCAAGCCTACGCGTTGATCATCTACCTTGCCGTCATCGTAATCAGCAGATCGAATACTATGATCGACATAAGCACGGAAATTGTCATAAAACCAAGGCGCATTTATACGTGTCCAGTTTTCCTGCTCACGACTACCCTTCAAACGATCCAGCAAAGCTGCATTGTCTGATTCACTTTTTGAAAAAAGACTTTGGTGCTGAATAGATGCACGATCACGATCATCAAGTTCTTTTTTACTTTTTACCACCCCGGTATCTTCAGGTAAGGTTCGCATGAGCTCAGCATTTTGAGCACGCCATTGTTGAATATCACCCAAGGCCTGCATATTCAGCATATGATTGATTTTTACACTACTATCTACTGGGGTCATACTATCCCACTGCGACAATATCATTTCAGCTCGCTGAGGATTTTCACGCGCGCGTTGCACTTGTGCACGATTAGCTTGATACACTACGTTATTGGGTGCTTTCGCCACTAACTCATCAAAATATTTTTCTGCTTTCGCATCTTCATTGCGATACAGATAATTGAGCCCAACAAGCCCCAAATATTCAGCGCGGTCATCATGGGTAACTTTATCTACCCCTTTGGCATTACTATAGAAAAAAGTCGGCAACAATTTATCCAAACTCTTAAGGTATTGATCCGCTTCCTTATATTTTTCCTGTTCAATTAAAGCGTAATATAAACCTGCATAAATTTTATAATTTGCATTCTTTTTATCCTTGAGCAAATTTTTATAATACACTTCAGCCACTTTAGGTTGATGATCACTCAAATATGCTTCTGCAATCGCTTGACGTACATAAGCTGGCATTTGCTCAACCGGCAAACCAACTTTGGGTATCTGCTCAATAACTTTTTTTGATCGATTTCTTATATTTAATGCATATATATATTCATAGTAAAATTGACGTTTTAAATTGATGTCATTATTTGGGATCTGGCCTTCATAGCTTTCCATATCCGCAAGAACACGATCTAGAGGTTGATAAGGGTTACTGCCACGAGCACGATAATTTGCTGATTTAATATATTGCTCCGCATTTTGAATACGTTGGGTAAATTCACTGATTTTTACCGTGGTTCCCAGTTGCGGCTGTTTTTGACTTATTTCATTACGGCTCAGGTACTGTTCAGCTTTGGCATAATTTGAATTTGCCATAAGTGCCAGTACATATTGTTCATCGGTACTTAAATCTTTATTTTTCTCAATGGCCAGAGTCGCTGCATTGATTGCCTCGATCGGCATGTTTAAAAGTCGATAGGTATATGCAAGTTGTGCCAAATAATCGGCTTCTACATAGTTGATATCAATCGACTTTAGAGTATTTTTTGCTTGAGCAGTTTTGCCTGCTTCCGCTTGCAAGACACCCGTCCATACTGTCCACATCTGATTTTGATCTGTTTGGGCGAATTTTTTTGCCCAAAATTCTCCTAATTCAAATTTTTTTAAATCACGCAAGGCCTTAAGCACATTCACCTTTGCATAATCTGGAAATTGTTGGCTTTTTATACCCTTAAGGTACTGAATATCTGATGCTGTAAATTTTTTATTTTCATAGGCTAGCACCACAAAATCAGCGATCAATTTCTGATTATTGGGATAACGGACCAATAATTGTCTGAGTTTTTGTAAGCCACTATCCACCTGGCCCTGTTTAATTAAAGGTACAATCTTTTCACGTTGTTGATCGACAACGTCCTTATAGATCAATTCTGCATATGACAATGTAGAAAACAGTAAAGTTCCACAAGATAGCGAGAGTAGAGTTAGCTTAAAGTTCATAATTAAAATATTCTTTATTCATTGTTATTAATGGTCATATTGTAATCTACAATATCTGCATAAAAGACCGGATTAACACAATATTGTGTTTCGTTTTGTATTTTTATTATTTTATGTGATATATATCACGTTATTTTAATAATAAACTATATTGTTTTTATCTTATTGCTTTACTTTAATTATGATATTTTCTTTATTTAATATGTATATTTTTTGTTCATTTTTTTAATTTTTACCACACAAATTTATCTATTACACTCGATCATTTTTCAATATTGAATTTTTTAATGGCCAATCATGGCCAAGCCATCCAATAGCACTCAATAAAAAACTCTCTATTGAGTAATGCTGATCAGTTAAGGGGTTTCGAAATAGACTCTTTAACTTTTTAGTAATTCATGGCGGAGTCTTACCTTTTTAATCAAACCCTTGCAGCTCAGTTGTTACTTTGGTTTCGCCCAAAGTAACCAAAGGCATTTGTCATCCGCAAAACTCGTCAGCCACTATCAACTAGCAAATTTGTCGCAGAAACAATCATTTTTTTATGTAGTCTTGCCTCAAACAGTTGCGGATGACTTTTCCACATATCAACTACAGTCATGAATTTAAAAAAGAAAATGCCAGTCAATTTCTTAACTGACTGGCATTACCTCTATCGAGGGCTTCTTATTACATCTGCTAGGTTTGTGTTAAGCCAGACCTTTACTCTTTAATACTTCGAACATGGTTGAGCCAAGTTCTGCCGGGCTACGGGTATATGCCATACCCGCTTTTTCAAAGGCTGCGAATTTTTCTTCTGCTGTGCCTTTACCGCCAGAAATAATCGCACCCGCATGTCCCATACGCTTGCCTTTCGGCGCAGTCACGCCTGCAATATAGCCCACAACCGGCTTAGTCACATGCGACTGAATATATTCAGCTGCTTCTTCTTCTGCGGTACCACCAATCTCACCAATCATGATAATGGCTTCGGTTTGCGGATCTTCCTGGAATAACTTCAAGCAATCAATCTGGTTCATGCCTGGAATCGGGTCACCCCCAATACCAATACAGGTTGACTGGCCCAAACCTAATTTAGTCGTTTGCGCGACTGCTTCATAGGTCAATGTGCCTGAACGAGAAATAATGCCAATTTTACCGGGTTGATGAATATGCCCTGGCATAATGCCGATCTTACATTCACCCGGTGTAATAATGCCTGGACAGTTTGGCCCAATTAAACGTGCATTATTACCATAGGTCTCAAGATAGCGTTTTGCTTTCAGCATGTCCAAGGTTGGGACACCTTCAGTAATCACCACAATTAACTCAATTCCTGAATCAATTGATTCAATAATCGAATCTAAAACAAAAGGTGCAGGCACATAAATGGAAGTTGCTGTTGCACCTGTTTCTTTAACAGCTTCTTTCATGGTATTAAAAACCGGAAGCCCTAAATGCTGCTGCCCACCTTTACCTGGCGTTACGCCACCGACTACTTTGGTGCCATAAGCAATGGATTGTTCTGAATGGAAAGTACCATTTTTACCGGTAAAGCCTTGTACCAATACAGTGGTGTCTTTATTGATTAATACGCTCATGTTTGATACTCCCTTAAGCTTTTACAGCAGCAACAATTTTTTCTGCAGCATCAGCCAAACCTGATGCAGAAATTAACGTTAGTCCAGATTCATCCAATAGCTTGGCGCCCAGTTCTGCATTATTTCCTTCCAAACGCACAACAACCGGCACAGCTACGTGAACTTCCTGAACCGCTGCAATAATGGCTTCAGCAATCATGTCACAACGTACAATTCCACCAAAAATATTAATTAAAACCCCTTGTACCGAACTGTCTGCCAAAATAATTTTAAAGGCTTCAATCACACGTTCCTTGGTGGCACCACCGCCCACATCCAGGAAGTTTGCAGGCTGACCACCATACAGTTTGATAATGTCCATGGTTGCCATCGCAAGACCGGCTCCATTGACCATACAACCGATGTTACCTTCTAGGGCTACATAATTCAGGTCATGTTCTGAAGCTTTCAATTCACGTTCATTTTCCTGAGACTTGTCGCGCATCGCTGCAATCTCTGGTAAACGGTACAATGCGTTAGAGTCGATCCCTACTTTGGCATCAACACATAAGATGTCACCATTTTCACGAACCGAAAGCGGGTTAATCTCAAATAGGGCAAAATCATTTTCAATGAATGCCTGATAAGCTGCAGTCATGATTTTGACAAACTGATTAATCTGTCCATCTTTCAAATTAAGTGCGAAAGCAACTTCACGCGCCTGAAATGGCAATAGCCCCACCAGTGGATCAACTTCAACTTTTATAATTTTTTCCGGGGTTTCTTCAGCCACTTTTTCAATTTCGACACCACCTTCTGTGGATGCCATAAAAGTCACTCGACGGCTAGAACGATCAACTACTGCACCGAGATACAACTCACGTTCAACCGGATAAACATCTTCAGAAACTAAAATGCTGTTGACTGGCTGTCCATTGGCATCAGTTTGATAAGTAACTAAACGAGTACCAATGATTTGATTTGCATAATCTGCGGCTTCTTGCGCAGACTTGACCACTTTTACCCCACCGGCTTTACCGCGTCCCCCTGCATGTACTTGGGCTTTGAGTACTGCAAACTTCCCTCCAAGCTGCTCAAAAGCTTTTACGGTTTCTTCTGCATTTGTTGCCAGGATGCCCTCTTGAACCGGCATACCATATTTTTTTAGTAACGTTTTTGCTTGATACTCATGTAAATTCATTGAACAACCTTTTACTACTTTTTACTTTGTTATAGCCAACCAATACCCAGACATCCGTCAATGCAGCATTGGCATTTTTTAAAATCTTTCTTATCTTTATTTTTAGATGATTATTCATACAAAAACAACCATCAAATACAAAAAGAGCGGCTTAAGCCGCTCTTTTTATCTTACTTACGCTTACGCTGAATCGCGTGAATCGCACGTCCATCCACTGCAAGTGCAGCTTCATGAACCACTTCAGAGAATGTTGGATGACCAAATGTCATCAACTGAAGATCTTCAACTGAAGATACAAACTCAAGTGCAATCATACCTTGGTGTACGATATCAGACGCAGCAGGTCCGATCACGTGCATACCAAGAAGACGATCAGTTTTTGCATCAGCAACAAACTTCACGAAACCAGCGTTTTCACCAGCTGCCATTGCACGACCATTTGCAGCGAAGCCAAATTGACCAGTTTTTACCTCAACGCCTTTTTCTTTCGCTTGCTCTTCTGTTAAACCTACCCACGCCGCTTCAGGGTGTGTGTAAATTACAGAAATAATGGTGTCATAGTTCACTTGAGAAGCATGACCGTGAATACGTTCAACTGCCATTACGCCTTCTTCCATTGCTTTATGAGCAAGCATTGGACCACGTACCAAGTCACCAATTGCATATACGCCTTCAACAGAAGTCGCACACCAGTCATTTACTTCAACCAGACCGCGTTCAGTTAACTTAATGCCTGAATCTTCCGCCAATAAACCTTCAGCATAAGCACGACGGCCTACACAAACGATCAACTTGTCGAAAGTTTGAGTTTTGTCTTCGCCGCCTTGGCTATATTTAACAGTCACTTCAGAACCGTTAATTTCAGTACCAGAAACTTTCGCACCGATACGGATATCCATACCTTGCTTGGTTAAAAGTTTTTGGTAGTCTTTCGCCAAAGCTTTATCAGCCATTGGTAAGAATGCATCCATTGCTTCAAATACAACAACTTCTGCACCAAGACGACGCCATACTGAACCAAGTTCAAGACCGATTACGCCTGCACCAATTACGCCTAGACGTTTAGGTACTTCTTGGAATTCAAGTGCGCCAGTTGAATCAACAATGATGTCTTGATCAACAGGAGCTACTGGAATGTTTACAGGTACTGAACCTGTCGCAAGAATGACATATTTAGGTTCAAGAATTTGAGTTTCACCTTCGTGAGATACAAATTCAACTTTTTTACCAGCAAGTAATTTACCAGTACCTTTTAACCATTCGATACCGTTACCTTTTAGAAGGCCATCAATACCCATTGTTAATTGGTTTACAATTTTGTCTTTACGAGCAAGCATTTTTGCAAGGTCGAATTTCACTTCACCAGTTGCAATACCGTGATCATCTAAATGATGAACAGTATCTTCATAACGGTGTGAAGAATCTAAAAGTGCTTTAGATGGGATACAACCCACGTTTAAGCAAGTACCACCTAAAGATGGTTTACCTTTATGAATACGTTTTTCGATACAAGCAACTTTAAAACCAAGTTGAGCCGCACGAATCGCCGCTTCATAACCACCTGGTCCACCACCAATAACAACTAAGTCAAACTGTTGAGACATGTTTATCTCCAAAAAATGGGCTTAGAGTTTTGCCCTAAGCCCATGGATTTATTCTTTAGAATTAAAGATCAAGGATAAGACGAGCAGGTTCTTCTAACAATTCTTTGATCGCTACAAGGAAACCTACCGCTTCTTTACCGTCGATTAAACGATGGTCATAAGAAAGCGCTAAATACATCATTGGCAAGATTTCTACTTGACCATTTACAGCCATCGGACGCTCTTGGATTTTGTGCATACCCAAAATTGCAGTTTGTGGTGTGTTCAAGATTGGAGTAGAAAGCAATGAACCGAAAGTACCACCGTTGGTAATGGTGAAAGTACCACCAGTCATGTCTTCAATACCTAACTTACCGTCACGTGCTTTACCCGCATAAGCGCGAATGCCGTTTTCTACTTCAGCGTAGTTCATACGGTCTGTATCACGTAATACAGGTACTACAAGACCACGGTCGCTTGATACAGCTACACCGATGTCATAGTAACCGTGATACACGATATCGTCGCCATCGATAGAAGCGTTTACAGCTGGGTAGCGTTTAAGTGCTTCAGTCGCTGCTTTAACGAAGAATGACATAAAGCCAAGACGTGCACCATGACGTTTCTCGAATGCGTCTTTGTATTGAGCACGCATTTCCATGATTGGTTTCATGTTCACTTCGTTGAACGTCGTTAACATTGCTGTTGATTGAGTAGCAGCAAGTAGACGTTCAGCAACACGTTTACGTAAACGAGTCATTGGAACGCGTTTTTCAATACGCTCACCTACAGCAACGCTTAAAGGCGCAGCAGCAGGAGCAGCTGGTTTAGCTTGATGACTTGCAACATCTTCTTTAGTGATGCGACCACCACGGCCTGTACCAGCAACATCGCTTGCAGCAATACCAGTTTCAGCCAACGCCTTACGAACTGCAGGCGCTTGATCTTGAACAGGTTGGCTACGTTCAACTACAGGTGCAGCACCCGCTTCAGTTTGAGCAGCGGCTTGTTCTACCTGACCTTCAGATTGAACTGCTTGAGTTTGAGCAGCGCCAGAAACAGCACCCTCTTCAAACTGTGCAATCACTTCGCTAGAAAGAACAGTCTCGCCTTCATTTTTGATAATTGACGCAATTGTACCGTCAGCAGGAGCAACAACCTCTAAAACAACTTTATCAGTTTCGATATCGCAGATCACTTCATCGCGTGATACAGCTTCACCTGGTTGTTTGTGCCAAGTTGCGATCGTACCGTCTGCAACTGACTCTGGGAATACCGGTGCTTTAATTTCGGTTGCCATTATTTAGAATCTCCTGATTGTTCAGCTGCAATCGCTAATGCGTCATTTACCAGCTGAGCTTGTTGTTTTGCATGCAAATATGGTGAACCACAAGCTGGCGCAGCAGAAGCTGGACGGCCTGCGAAGCTAATACGTACTTGTTTACCTGTCTTCATTACATCGTCATACAAACGAGGCGCAATGAACAACCAAGCACCTTGGTTTTTCGGTTCTTCTTGAGTCCAAACTACTTCTTTAACATTTGGATAAGAAGCAAGTACTTCAGCAATACGTTGTTCTGGATATGGATACAATTGTTCAATACGAACGATTGCAGTATTGTTTAATTCTTGCTCGCGACGTTTTTCAAGCAAATCGTAATAAACCTTACCACCACAAAGTACCAGACGAGTAACGTCTGCTTTATTGATTTGATCGATTTCATCAATCACAGTCTGGAATGTACCAGTTGCAAGTTCTTCTAATGTAGAAGTTGCAAGTTTGTGACGAAGCAATGACTTCGGTGAAGTCACGATCATTGGTTTACGAATTGGACGGATTGCCTGACGACGCATCGCATGGAAAATCTGAGCCGGTGTAGTTGGCGTAATCACTTGCATGTTGTCTTCAGCACATAGCTGCAAGAAACGTTCTAAACGTGCAGATGAATGCTCTGGACCCTGACCTTCAAAACCGTGTGGAAGAAGCAGTGTTAAACCACATACACGTTCCCATTTGGTTTCACCAGATGAGATGAACTGGTCAATCACCACTTGCGCACAGTTTGCGAAGTCACCGAACTGAGCTTCCCAAATCACCAAGCTTTTCGGTAATGTGGTTGCATAACCGTATTCAAACGCAAGCACCGCCATTTCTGACAATAAGGAGTCATAAATTGCAGTCCGCGGCTGGTTTTCTTTCAAGTTACATAATGGAATGTAAGTTGAACCATCTACCTGGTTATGTAGTTTCGCGTGACGGTGTGAGAAAGTACCACGACCCACGTCTTCACCCGTTAAACGTACCAGGAAGCCTTCATCAAGAATGGTTGCATAGGCTAAAGTTTCTGCAGCACCCCAGTTCAGCGGCATTTCACCAGTTTGCATTTTCAAGCGATCATCAATCACTTTAGCCACTTGGCGTTGCATTACGAAGCCTTCTGGAAGCTCGCGCATTTTAGTGCCAAGTTCTTTTAAACGCTCGATAGGGAAAGTCGTATCCCAAATGTCAGTGTAGTCATGGCCCAAGTATGGAGTCCAGTCTACAAACATTTTGGTGTTTGGTTCCAATACAAGTGCATTGGCAACGTGTTTACCCGCTTCAAGGTCTGAACGGTACTGTTCAACCATTGCATCTGCAGCAGCACGATCCAACACATTTTGTTGTACAAGTTGATCAGCATAAAGCGTACGCGTTGTCGCTTTCTTGTTGATGACTTGGTACATCATTGGTTGAGTTGCAGCTGGCTCATCCGCTTCGTTATGACCACGACGACGGTAGCAGAACATGTCAATCACAACATCCTTACGGAATGTATGACGGAAATCATGAGCCAATTGAGAAACAAATAATACAGCTTCAGGATCATCACCATTCACATGGAAGATTGGTGCCTGAATCATTTTCGCAATGTCAGTACAGTATTCTGTAGAACGCGCATCACGAGGATCAGATGTTGTGAAACCTACCTGGTTGTTGACAACGATATGAACCGTACCACCCACGGTATAACCACGAGTTTGTGACATCTGGAAGGTTTCTTGGTTTACACCTTGACCTGCAAATGCAGCATCACCGTGAACGATGACTGGCAATACATCATCACCACCAATATCGCGACGACGTACTTGACGAGCACGTACCGAACCTTCTACTACAGGTCCAACAATTTCCAGGTGCGATGGGTTAAATGCCAATGCCAAGTGAACTTCGCCACCCGGAGTCATCACGTTAGATGAGAAACCTTGGTGATATTTAACGTCGCCAGAACCTTTTTTGGTCAGTGATTTACCTTCAAACTCACCGAACAGGTCAGCCGGGTTTTTACCCATGATGTTGACAAGAAGGTTTAAACGGCCGCGGTGAGGCATACCGATCACAACTTCTTTACAACCTACAGAACCTGCACGTTGAATCAGTTCGTTTACCATCGGAATGAAAGATTCACCACCTTCAACACCAAAGCGTTTTGCACCTACATATTTGTTACCGAGGAATTTTTCTAGGCCTTCAGCTGCAGTTAAACGCTCTAATACGTGTTTCTTTTGCTCAGCAGAGAAACCGAATTGGCCTTTAGCGCCTTCTAGACGTTGTTGAATCCAGCGTTTTTCTTTGGTATCAACAATGTGCATGTATTCCGCACCAATAGAAGCACAATAAGTTGCTTCCATGGCATTGACCATTTCACCTAAAGTCGCTTCAGTCTTACCGATTGCAAGGTTACCCGTGTTAAATACTGTGTCTAGGTCAGATTGAGTCAAACCATGCGCAGCAAGATCTAGATCAGGCACGATTTCACGCTTAGCCAAACCAAGTGGATCTAATTTTGCTTTTTGGTGACCACGGTTACGATAAGCAGCAATCAGTTGTAAAACGCCAATTTGACGACGTTCATGCTCAGAACTTACAGCACTTTGCACAACAGGTTGCACGCGACTTGAATTGCGACCTAATAAAAGGAATTGCTCACGTACATTGCTGTGGGGTTGATCACCTTTAGGGAATTTACCGAAGTATTCCTGCCAGTCAGCTCCAACTGAGTCTGGTGACGTTAAATACTGCTCATAAAGTTCTTCAATATACGCTGCACTGTCAGCGCTTAGTTCAGTGTCAAGACGCAGTGCGTCAGCAACTTCTTGCATTTGTGGACCCATTTCCTATTGCAAAAACATTTTCAGGATGCTTTTTAAGCGAACCCATGATTAATAATGCCAAATTGGTAACATGACATTAGTCCCCATCAGGCATAAGCCATGAGGCGTTATCACTACATTAGGAATAACCCAATGTGAATAATGAATCATAACGCCCTTTGGCATCATCACTCATTTAAATACTCGACCAAAACCGAGCAATTTTTTGCAAATCGACTTAGAAAAAATAACTGCGCGACTTAATTTTTCTAAAGCGATTTATATCTATTTATAAACCTTATACATAATTTCAAATGTTGAAAAAATGTACGTAAATACAGGGCTTTTTTTAAATATAGCTTTGTGTCAAATCGTAACATGTTCTCCAGTTACAATTGATTTTTTTGACATATACCTCCCATAACTTAGCGAAATACATAGACATCATTTTCCTCTAATATATGGTGCTTTATCTAAAAATTAGATTCAATCTAGACCATAGTCCTAGCCTCACCACCACATATAACAAAAGAGAGCACAATTTTTACACTGGCCCTCTTTATATACGTTATATGATAACATCTTAATCTCAACTTTGCAGATTCAAACTTGCAATTAGCGCTTTAATCGTCGAATAAAACAATCTCACAACAAACAGATCATTCTTAAGTACATTTTCGCTTTTATTTTAATCAGCCATATCGCTTTAAGAAAAGCATTATCAGCCCTCCCCAAGTTATTTACATAGATATTTCATATTGCATTCATACCATGCAACAATGATCAGCATAAAAAAAGCACACCCAAAGGTGTGCTTTTTTTACTAGGTACAGATTAACCTGCTTGGTCTAACAACATGCTACGGATATGACCGATTGCTTTAGTTGGGTTAAGACCTTTAGGACAAACCGATACACAGTTCATGATACCTTTACAACGGAACAAGCTGAATGGGTCGTCAAGACGAGCCAAACGATCTTGAGTTGCGGTATCGCGAGAGTCAATGATGAAGCGGTATGCATTCAACAATGCTGAAGGCCCCAAGAACTTGTCCGGGTTCCACCAGAATGATGGGCATGCAGTTGAACAACATGCACAAAGAATACATTCATACAAACCATCTAAGTGTTCACGTTCTTCAGGAGATTGTAAACGCTCTTTCGCTGGCGCAGGCTGGTTGTTGATCAAGAACGGATGAATCTTGTTGTACTGATCGTAGAACTGATTCATATCCACAACTAAATCTTTTACCACTGGTAAACCAGGTAAAGGACGAACGGTAATCACTTCCGGTAAATCGTTCAGGTTCCAAAGACACGCTAAACCATTTTTACCATTGATGTTCACGCCATCAGAACCACAAATACCTTCGCGGCAAGAACGACGGAATGTCAAAGATTCGTCTTGTACTTTCAACGCAAGAAGAGCATCAAGCAACATACGGTGCTTGTCAGTCAACTCAAGTTTAAAAGTTTGCATGTACGGTGCTTTATCCTTATCAGGATCGTAGCGGTAGATATTAAATGTACGAGTACCTCTACTCATCTTACTTCTCCTAATTAGAACGTACGTGGTTTAGGTGGAATAGCATCAACCGACAATGGACGGTAACGCACTGGCTTGTACTCAAGATGGTTATCTGTTGAGAACCATAATGTGTGCTTCATCCACTCATCATCACGACGACCATATGGGTAGTCAGCATGGTCAGGTGACAATTCAAAGTCTACCACCGTATGCGCACCACGACACTCTTTACGAGCAGCGGCTGAAATCAAGGTCGCTTTAGCAACTTCATACAAGTTTTCAACTTCTAGAGCTTCAATACGCGCAGTGTTGAATACTTTAGATTTGTCTTTCAAATGAATGTTACGAACACGTGGCTCGATCGCAAGAATTTGCTTAACACCTTCATCAAGAAGCGCAGATGTACGGAATACACCAGCATGGTCTTGAACGATATCACGGATTGCATCAGCAACTTCTTGAGCGTTTTCACCTGTAGCAGAATCGTCAAGTTTACGAATACGGGCAACAGTTTGCTCAAGTACAGTCGTTGGAAGCGGTGCATATTCATCACCGTGGTGTTTAGTCACGTAGTCGATGATGTGTTCACCAGCAGCCTTACCAAATACAACCAAGTCAAGCAGTGAGTTGGTACCTAAACGGTTTGCACCGTGTACAGATACACATGAACATTCACCAATTGCATAGAAACCTTTTACAGGTTTAGTGAAGTTACGACCTTCAGCATTGGTAGAATAAACATCGGTTTCTTTGTTGTAATGTGCTTCAAGCGGCGCAGTTTCGCGGCTTTCAGGTACAACAACCTGACCATGAATATTCGTTGGAATACCACCCATTTGGTAATGGATTGTTGGTACTACAGGAATTGGCTCTTTAGTGATGTCAACGTTCGCGAATTTCTTACCAATCTCGAATACAGATGGAAGACGTTTCATGATCGTATCAGCACCTAAGTGAGTCATATCAAGAAGGATATAATCACCTTTAGGACCACAACCGCGACCTTCTTTGATTTCTTGGTCCATAGAACGTGATACGAAGTCACGTGGCGCCAAGTCTTTCAAAGTTGGAGCATAACGTTCCATGAACGGTTCGCCGTCTTTGTTACGAAGGATCGCACCTTCACCACGACAACCTTCAGTCAACAATACGCCTGCGCCCGCAACACCTGTAGGGTGGAACTGCCAGAATTCCATATCTTGTAATGGAATACCTGCACGAGCTGCCATACCAAGACCGTCACCAGTGTTGATATATGCGTTGGTAGATGCACGGTAAACACGACCAGCACCACCAGTAGCGAATAATGTTGCTTTGGCTTGGAATACTGCGATTTTACCAGTTTCCTGGTCAATTGCAGTTACACCAAGTACATCGCCTGCTTCATTACGGATTAGATCAAGCGCGATCCATTCAACGAAGAATTGAGTACCCATTTTCACGTTGCTTTGATAAAGCGTGTGAAGAAGCGCGTGACCGGTACGGTCGGCAGCAGCACATGCGCGAGGAACAGCTTTTTCACCGTAGTTCGCAGAGTGACCACCGAATGGACGTTGATAAATTGTACCGTCCGCATTACGGTCAAATGGCATACCCAGGTGTTCAAGTTCATAAACAACTTGAGGCGCTTCACGCGTCATGAATTCGATCGCGTCTTGGTCACCTAACCAGTCAGAACCTTTCACTGTGTCATAGAAGTGATAGTGCCAGTTATCTTCTTGCATATTACCAAGAGATGCACCAATACCACCCTGTGCCGCAACAGTGTGTGAACGTGTTGGGAATACTTTAGTCAGTACCGCAACTTTCAAACCCGCTTGAGCAAGTTGGTAAGAAGCGCGCATGCCTGAACCACCACCACCTACGATGACTGCATCGAAAGTTTGATGTGGAATATTTGTGTAATCTTCTTTAGGGGTTATAGCGCCCATGATTGTTTCCTATCAATTCGCCCAAAAAATCTGGATCGCCCAGATTGCATATGCAAATACAGCAATGATCACTGCTGAAGTCAGCACCAAACGCAAGCCTGAAGCTGAAGGACCCATTTGACGAGTAGTCACATAGTCAGTGAATACCTGCCACATGCCGATCCAAGCGTGTGTGACAAGAGATAAGACTGCCAATAAAGATAAAATCTTCATTGGTAATGTCATCATGAAGCCGTACCATTGTTCGTAATTGAATCCACCATGAAAAAGGATCCAACCCAATACCACAACAGTATAAACAGCTAATACAACAGCACTTACACGTTGGATATACCAATCGCGAGAACCTGAACCCGTTAAACCTGTAGCACTTTTCATTAGAGAACAATCCATACAAATGATGCGACAATTGAAATCGCAGCCAAGATCAATGAAATAGTAGCTGCTACACGACCACTTTGCAGTTCTTCAGCAAAACCAAGGTCAGCAAGTAAATGCTTAATACCCATAATGAAATGGAAAAGTAAGCCGGCTACAAATACCCATACGATAAAACGTACAATGAAGCCGCCAAAGATTGCCTGAACTTCAGCAAAACCTTCAGCAGAAGACAATGATTTGTCTAAAAGCCACAAAAGTACCGGTACAAGTAAAAATACGATGACACCAGAAAGACGGTGTAGAATTGATGCAATAGCCACAGGGGATTTTAAGTTTACTTCTAAAACTTGACCCATGGACAAATTGACAGGTCTGTTGCTTTTCACAGCGGGCATCCTGTAAGTAAAAACTCCATCCGGAGTTTGTTGGAATTAATTCGAAGGAAAGCTAGCATTTTTAGGCTATTACTATATCTAGCAATACCTAAATTTAAAACGACACTGAATTATAAAACGTGAACTATCAAAACACAAACAGTCACATTTAGCTTTTCCATAAAAAACCTTTAAATAAGAATCATTAACATTAATTGTTCAATATATGCAGACAAAATAAATCTAACAAAATTGACCTATATAGTTGGTTTTTATTAATTAAAGTTTAAATTTACTGATCGTTTTTTACTTTAATAATTTAAATAATTTATTTAGACTAAAGATGAACGAGCAATTGTTATATTTTACAATACTCTTAGCTATATTTACATTCTCTATAATAGCTTTTATTTTTAATATAAATATATAGCATTTACTAAAATTATATTCATAAAACATCATGAACCGAAATAACTACTTAGTCTGTGCATAACTTCCCTACATAGCAAAATCACGCTTAATTATTCAGCAAAATTATGGGATATTTTTCATCTTTTGAACAAATAAGCAGCTTTTCAGCACATATTCAGCAGCTATTTTTTAGCCAAACAAACTTTATTTTACGCTTCACTTATCGCTTTTAATTATGACTAAGAAAACAGCAACAAAAACACCAAAAAGATGTAAGTTACGAAAATTCTAATCATTTAGAATATTAAGTCCAATAAACAACTGGGATTAATCAGAGTTTTTAAGAATTAAAAATTGCTTACAATTCAAACAGCATGCATATTTTTTTCTGCAACTTATTTTCATTTGACATATTATACTGCGTCGATACTGATATTTTCCTTATGGCTGCTGGATTATTTTTGACCAAATCCCTGTGAGAGCGTCTCTTTTTATCCATAAGTATAATTGACAAAATTTCAGTACTCACTAATCTTATAGCAAATTTTTGATCCATCTGATTCGCGCATTAAAAGATTAGTACTACGAGTCAGATAAAACATTCACCAGGACAGGAGATCTATTGAATGTCTGAAGCAACTGGCAAAAAAGCCGTTTTACAGCTTGATGGCAAAGAAATTGAATTACCAATTTACAGCGGCACATTGGGCCCAGATGTAATCGACGTTAAAGATGTGTTGGCCTCAGGTCACTTTACTTTTGATCCTGGTTTTATGGCAACAGCTGCATGTGAATCTAAAATCACATTCATCGATGGTGGTAAAGGTGTTCTTTTACACCGTGGCTACCCTATCGACCAGTTAGCGACTAAAGCAGACTACCTAGAAACTTGCTACTTACTGTTAAATGGCGAACTTCCAAACGCTGAACAAAAAGTAGAATTTGACGCTAAAGTTCGTAACCACACTATGGTTCACGATCAAGTTAGCCGTTTCTTCAATGGTTTCCGTCGTGATGCTCACCCGATGGCTATTATGGTTGGTGTAGTTGGTGCGCTTTCTGCGTTCTATCACAACAACTTAGACATCGAAAATGTTGATCACCGTGAAATTACAGCAATCCGCTTGATTGCGAAAGTTCCTACGCTTGCAGCTTGGAGCTACAAATACACAGTTGGTCAACCGTTCGTTTACCCACGTAACGACTTGAGCTACGCTGAAAACTTCTTGTACATGATGTTTGCTACTCCTGCAGACCGTGATTACAAAGTTGACCCTATTCTTGCTAAAGCAATGGACCGTATCTTTACGCTTCATGCTGACCACGAACAAAACGCGTCTACTTCTACAGTACGTTTAGCTGGTTCTACTGGCGCTAACCCTTATGCATGTATCGCTGCAGGTATTTCTGCACTTTGGGGTCCTGCTCACGGTGGCGCGAACGAAGCTGTTCTTAAGATGCTTGATGAAATCGGCACTGTAGAAAACGTTGCTGGCTTCATGGAAAAAGTGAAAACTAAAGAAGTTAAACTTATGGGCTTCGGTCACCGAGTTTATAAAAACTTCGATCCACGTGCGAAAGTAATGAAAGAAACTTGTGATGAAGTTCTTGCTGCTCTTGGCATCAACGATCCACAACTTGCTTTGGCTATGGAACTTGAACGTATCGCGCTTTCTGACGAATACTTCATCAAACGTAACTTATACCCTAACGTAGACTTCTACTCAGGTATCATCCTTAAAGCGATTGGTATCCCGACTGAAATGTTTACTGTAATCTTCGCTCTTGCACGTACTGTTGGCTGGATCAGCCACTGGTTAGAAATGCATAGCGGCCCTTACAAAATCGGTCGTCCACGTCAGCTTTACACTGGTGAAGTTCAACGTGACATCCAAGGTCGTTAATTCTTCAAGAATTGATGATTTAAAAAACCACCCTTTCGGGTGGTTTTTTAATGCCTGAAATAAAATAATTTAAAGTATTTGATAAACCAGATAAAAATCAGGCTTTTTGCATCAAAAATGGAATACAGGCTTCATATGCACTGCACTCTTCGCCACGCGTTTTTTTAATAAAATAGTCCTGCACCATCTGCGCCTGCTGCTCTACCCCATATTGCAAAAACTGCTTACCCTGCTCCAAAACATAATGATATTTACGGTCAAATAGCGCTTTACGCACCACCGCCAAACCTTGCTGAATTTGCCAAACATGGGTTAACTCATGAATAAACCAGGATTGTTTCCCCAGCGGCATTTTGGAAAAATCTTCACACCAGTTCTTCGGATTGAAATAAATATGCCCGTTCGGGCTTATTGCATAATTCTTCAAAACAGCCCGATGTGACACGATGCGAATGACATCTAGCTGCAAATGATGTCCAAAAACAGATTCCGCAAGCCTTCTCTCACCTGCGCTCAGCTTTCGGCTTTTAATTTCAAACAAGCGATTAAATGTTTGCAAAATAGCTTTCATAAAAATGTCATTGTGCCTCGTCACCAATACAAATGAACCGCTTGTTCATTTTCTCATGATCGCTGTAGCTTTTTGTCTAAATTCGGATTTTTTTTTGTTTTTTTCTCTACAAATGACTCAATTCGTATATAGTATCGGATTGCTAATTATTGATTAATTCTTCTTTTTGTTTTGTTTGTCATCACATACACAGCGTTGAATCAACAACCATAAACAATCATCAGTCTGTGTATACATCCCTATAGGTTTAGGATTAAGTTGGAATGAAAAGTTTTAAAATTGCCCTTGCACAATTCTCTCCGCATATTGGCAATATCGAAGCAAATGCTCAAAAAATGCTTGAACAGGTAAATGAAGCCAAAAAACAAAAAGCTGATTTAATTATCTTCCCAGAGCTTTCAACATTAGGCTACCCTGCAGAAGACTTGTTACTTCGCCCTAGTTTGGTGAAACGTACGCAGAAAGCATTTGAACAATTAAGCCAAGTCAAAGATATTGTGATGGTGTTTGGTTTCGTTAATCAAACTGAAGATGGTCAGCGCTATAATGCGGCTGCCGTAATGAAAGATGGTCAAGTTCTTGGAATCTATAACAAGCAAAACTTGCCAAACTACAGTGTATTTGATGAAAAACGCTATTTTAATGAAGGACATCAACACCTGGTATTTGAATACCTAGGTCATAAGTTTGGTGTGCTGATTTGTGAAGATATCTGGTCACTCAACACCGTACATCAATTGTCTCAGCTCAATGTTGAAACTGCTTTAGTGTTAAATGCTTCACCTTATGAAGTCGGCAAACCTCAGCACCGTCTGAGCACCATGAGTGAGCTAGCTAAACAATTGAACATTAATCTGGTTTATACCAACCAGGTTGGCGGTCAAGATGACCTGATCTTTGACGGTACCAGTTTCGTGATCAATAAAGATGGCAGCATCGCTTTACAGGCACCAAGCTTTAAAGAAGATCTTTATTACGCAGAATACGAAGCTGAACAAAAAGCCTTTAAGGTCGGACAAGTTACACCTGTGCTGGATACCATGGCTGAAATCTATCAAGGTCTGGTTTTGGCAACACGTGATTATGTTCAACGCTCTGGTTTTCCTGGGGTTATTCTCGGCTTATCCGGTGGGATCGACTCTGCATTAACCTTGGCGATTGCCGTAGATGCCATTGGTGCAGATAAAGTCCAAGCGGTAATGATGCCTTATACCTATACTGCGCAAATCAGTGTGGAAGATGCAGCAGCACAGGCCAAAACTATGGGTGTGACTTTTGGTATTGCCGAAATCAATCCGATTGTGAACAGCTTCATGCAAACCCTGTATCCATTCTTTGGCAACAGCCCTGCTGATGCAACTGAAGAAAACCTTCAAGCGCGCGCGCGTGGCACTTTGTTGATGGGCTTGTCGAACAAGTTTGGCAATATGGTACTGTCTACTGGCAACAAATCTGAACTTTCTGTCGGTTACTGCACCCTGTATGGCGATATGGTCGGTGGTTATGCAGTTCTTAAAGATGTGTATAAAACTATTGTGTTTGAACTGGCCAAATACCGTAACAGCATTGCCGATGCACCAGTCATTCCGGAACGTGTGATTACCCGTCCACCTTCAGCAGAACTTCGTCCTGACCAGAAAGACCAGGATTCTTTACCGGCTTATGAAGTGCTTGATGCCATTCTTTATGCTTATATTGAAGAAGACATTAGTCAGGATGACATCATTGCCAAAGGTTTTGATGCAGAAGTCGTGAAGAAAGTGATTCGCTTGGTAGATCGTAACGAATATAAACGCCGTCAAGCTGCGATTGGTCCACGTATTAGTCCACGTACATTTGGCCGCGAACGCCGCTATCCAATCATGAATGGATGGGCACCAGGTGTCTAAGCATGACCTAGCTCAACAGTTTGCTCAAGCACTTATGCTTGAGCAAACCCGTTTTATAAAAAAACAATTATTAGCAGAACAAAATAATCCATACATCGAAAAATTTGTTCATCATCTTTATAGCCATTCCGATCAAATTCTATTAAAACAATTTATTCAACTTGAATCATTACAGGATGTGGTTCAAAAATATGCGTTTGAATTAAATTTAGGCGCGGAAATTTTAGAATTTATTGGTGTTATTGCTCAAAGAATTCATCATCTTGCCATCAACAGCCATACTCAAGTTAATCAGCTGTTGTCGGATGAATCTTTTGAATTATGGATGTATAAAATCCTCGAACTGAATCAATTGCGTCATTACATCCATGACAACTTGCAGCACAATCCGCAAGTCAAACATGTCAGTTTACAGCTAGCAAACCAGATTCTTGAAAGCAATACCCCATGGCTGGATCATCTACGCAAGCTCAATACACATGAACACGGAGTGGGTTCAAAAATTCTGAGTTTCATTCAAGACCAGCAGCAGCATATTGAACTTAAACTGGAGCAGCAACTGGCTCAGGCACTGGTCAAACAACTTGGTCATATCATCTTGCTTCCTAATGAAGAACTTGCTGATATTGCGCTGCATTTGTGGGAAGATGTAAAGCAAAGAACACTTAAAGAAACCTTCTCACAGTTCCAGGCGATCGACTTTGAAGACTTTTTTATTCTAGTTTACGAAACCTGGCGTCAGTTAAGGCAGTCTGAATACTTGCAACAGGTGGTTTTGGACGTGGTTGCCGGTTTTTATGATTATTTTGCCGACTACAACCTGCAAGAATTATTACAATCGGTAGGACTAGATGAAGAGGATTTACATCAAGAAGCACATCGCTTCCTACCCTATACCCTTCAAGCGTTAGAACAACAAGGATTGCTAGACGGGATTATTCAGGCACTGATTTCACCTTTTTATGCCAGCGAAACTACCCATCAATTCATTGATCAATATCTTCAAGAAAAGTTTTAATTTCTTATACAGGTCTGTTGGCATTTCATAAATGGATGGTCAACAGACTTTTTTGCTTCTGAGACTCAGTTTGACTTTTTTGACCCACAAAAAAAGAGACCATGCTGAGAGCATGGTCTATAAAAATGGTGGCTATGACGAGACTTGAACTTGTGACCCCCGCATTATGAGTGCGGTGCTCTAACCAACTGAGCTACATAGCCGTAAACTGTGCGCGCATTATCTAAATTTCAGCGATTAGCGTCAAGCCCTTTATCCCACAAGTGTTCAGAGTTTAAGCACTTTATTTCTTTTCAGTTAATATTTAAACAAAACCCCCATTTATTCATGCTATTTTATCTTTAACCTCTTCAATAAAGCATTTAAAAACCGAGATAAAAATGCCTCAATTCAAATTCATCGCTATCAGTTTAATTGCCCTGACTACCACAGCCTGCCAACTGATTTCACCCTTGTTTGTGAACTACAATGGGGTACGCATGGATGTAGCACACTGGATTAACAACCAACAACTCCTGAGCATGCAACAAAAACGTAGTCTTGCCCAGTTAAGTAAAGCACACCAAAAACTTTATCGAATCGAACAGATTCCACAAGATCAGAAATTAGCCATTACCACGCAAAACCAGATTGCCTTACATTGCGCCCAGCTTCATGTTTCAGAACATAAAATAAATCAACTGCAACTGATCGTATTCGGGAAAGATAAAAAGCAACAGATTCTGGAAAAATATGAGCAAGAATTTCCTAAAGTAAAACTCGATGCCAGTGCAATTCAATGTGAATAATGTTTTTAAGATAAATTTTAGACATAAAAAAAGACCACGCTTTTAGAAACGTGGTCTATGAAAATGGTGGCTATGACGGGACTTGAACCTGTGACCCCCGCATTATGAGTGCGGTGCTCTAACCAACTGAGCTACATAGCCAAAACTGTGCGCATATTATCTATTTCAAGCAATCTTATGTCAAGAAATATCACGCAATAATTGTAAAAAAATCTGGTGAAGTGAGCCGATAAGCCGGGTTCTGTCGTGAACGATCATTCCTCTAGGCGCACAATCACTCGTACGCTCAAGCGACCTACCCGAATCCAGCACGGGCCGTGCCTGAAGGATTCCTATTTGGTCTTGCTTCTGGTGGGGTTTACCTTGCCGTGAACTGTTACCAGACACGCGGTGCGCTCTTACCGCACCCTTTCACCCTTACCATCTCTCTTGGTCTCCTCGAAAGGAGATTGCAAAGATGGCGGTCTACTCTCTGCTGCACTTGCCGTCGGCTTTCACCGCCCAGGTGTTACCTGGCACCCTGCCCTACGAAGCCCGGACTTTCCTCCCCTGCTTCAATCACGGAGATCTCCACAGCAGCGATCGTCTGGCTCACTTCGGGGCGTATGCTAACAAATTTCAGCACTAATTACTGGTGCTTTTTTGTGCAATCAGCTTTTTATATTTTTCCATCAGCTCATCTTGCGATTCCACATGCTGGGGATCAAGCGGAATACAGTCGACTGGACAAAATAATTGACACTGCGGTTGATCATGATGCCCGACACATTCGGTACATAAATCAGGGTGAATTTCATAAATGACTTCACCCATAAATATTGCCTCATTCGGGCACACCGGCTCACAGACATCACAATTGATGCATTCATCGGTAATATATAAAGACACGCTACCAACCTTGCTGTTGTTTCCGTTTAAAAGCTTCGACTACAGCCTGCGGTACAAACTGGGTCACATCACCATTTAAACGTGCAATTTCACGTACTAATGTAGATGAAATAAATGAATATTGTTCTGAAGGGGTTAAAAACACCGCTTCAAAATTTGAATCCAGTCGACGGTTCATGTTAGCCAATTGAAATTCGTACTCAAAGTCAGAGACGGCGCGCAAACCACGTAGCACCGCAGTGGCTTTTTGTTCATTAAAGAAATTGACCAACAAACCATCAAAGCCTACAAATTCAACATTGTCCAAATGGCTAAGCGATACTTTTGCCAACTCTACGCGTTCTTCCAAACTAAACACCGGGTTTTTATGATGACCAATGGCAATCGCAACCACGACTTCATCAAACATTTTTGATGCACGTGTCACAAGGTCAATATGACCGTTGGTGATTGGATCGAAGGTGCCCGGATAAATAACGCGAGTTTTAGACATCCATTTGTACTCTAGTTTATTGTGTAGATGCTTATTTTAACAAAAACTTGTTTTTTTAGTGAATAATCCTCATAAATTTAAAAAACTTCATCTTGGTTCGAGTTGCGGTACAATAGCAGTAAGTTTGGAAGTATCAGATTATGGCGAAAGCAAGTATTGTAGTTAAAAAAAATAACGGCGGCACGATTGCACTTAACAAACGTGCACGCCACGATTATTTTATTGAAGAAAAATTTGAAGCAGGGCTTTCTTTACAAGGTTGGGAAGTCAAATCAATGCGTGCAGGTCGCATGACCATCGTAGAAAGCTATATTACCTTTAAAAATGGTGAGGCCTTCCTGTTTGGTGCGCAAGTTCAGCCTTTGCTGAGCGCATCCACACATGTCTTTCCTGAAGCAACACGTACCCGTAAACTATTGCTGAACCGCCGTGAAATTGAAAAGCTGATGGGTGCGATTAACCAGAAAGGTTATTCATGTGTGCCATTGGCATGTTATTGGAAGGGTCCAAATGCCAAGCTGGAAATTGCCTTGGTGAAAGGTAAACAGTTACACGACAAGCGTGCGACTGAAAAAGATCGGGACTGGCAGCGCGATAAGGCCCGCATTATGCATAAATAAAAGAATGCTCGGATTCTTCCGAGCATTTTTATAGAAAAATAGAATCACTATTCTTCGTTTTCAATACGTCCAAATTTTGTAATTGCTTTCTGAACAATTTCATTAAAGAATGGATGAACTTTTTCTAACTTATTTAAGGCATCTATAATTGGAGCTAGGGCATCTTCCAAACTATCATTTTCATAATTTTCAATAAAAACTACTGGGTCAATTCCTTCAATAATTAAATACCATGCCCCTTCTGTAGCATTATATTTAAAACCTAATTGCTCTATTTCTGGATGTATCTGATTTTTTTCATTTGCAAAAATTTTCCAGTCTTTTTTCGTACATTTTAGATAATTATCAATCCATGGATAAAAATTAAAAACCATATGATCTACATCATTCTTTAAAAAAGTACTTAACCACCACTCAGTACCATCACCACCAATTGCATCGCTTTCACATCCTAAAAAGTATCGAGCGTAAAAATATTGATGTTTAAATTCCGTCCCATCTTTCGCCCGCCAACTTTCCGGTGCAAACTGAGTATTATTTTCTTCGTAAAAATTAAATACTCCACTCCATTGGTTGTCAACACCCTCTATATAATCACGTATTTTAGTATCAACAGCATTATGCAAATTTTCAGTAATTTCACCTTCTAATAATTTTTTTGCCTGTTCTAAGTATTGAATATTTTCAACAATTAAACATGCTGCCTGTTTGTTACTCATGACTTTCCCCCTTTGATAATTATTTAAAACTTTTAATATGATCTGCAAACTGGCTTAATAGCCATATCCCACGATTATTCATATCTGCTGATTTTGTATGACTCTTAAATTGTTTCGCAACTATAGACCAAGAAAGACCAAATAATCCTTCGTTATTTTGATACCGCTGAGGTAGTTTTCCATCTTTTGTCAGATATACAATTAGCCATTGTCTATTGCCAGCTTTTGCTCTTGCAATATCTATATATCGCTGCAACTGATTCTGCCCTTCCATAGCATTAATTTTTATTTCAATAAAAATTAAAAATTCCCGTGAATCAATTTCAATATCGACCCGGCTTTCCTGACCACCCAGAGGGCAACATTCTTCTATTGTTTTATAATTTTCGGACTGAAATTTACTAAACGGCTCGGGAAGCAACTGCAAAAACTTTAATAAAATCGCATTTTTCTGCCCATGATCACCATAACAATCAAGAAACCATTTTAAAACCTTGCTATTTCGAACTTCATCTGTTTTTAAACTTGCAGTTTTCCAAACATTAAGCATCAAACCATTTGCTTTCGCTTTTCGCATTGGCTCTGTGGCAGGTTGAAAAGACTCAAAAAATACACTTAAGCGCTCCGAATCAACAATCAGCTTTTTTCTGGTTCAAGTTCTGCAATGGATAAGTCGGCCCAAGATTTAAAAAATTGAGCTAACTGACCCGTAAAATTAAGCTCTGATCCTGCATTACTTTCGCTCTCATTCAAGTTTTGCCATTGATGAAAAAATTCATAAAGCAGAGAAGATAAATTATCATCTGTATTTCCTAAATTCACTTACATCCCCCTTAGTTATGTCTCATTTTTAAATTATTTATATAATTTTGCTTGTTTTTGAATTAAATCAAATATATCTAAAACAGGATATATTGTTTTCAAAGCATCCCTTATAGGATCGAGTGACTGATCAAAATATTTTCTATCAAAATCACTAGCCACTTGGCAGCCATCTAAGACAGGAATAGGTAAATACCAAAAGCTTCCCATTTCCGACAATTTAAAACCGTGATATGCCAACTCATTATACTGTTGGATTAACTGATTTCTTCGCTTACCCCAATTACTTAATACTGAATAGTGCGTTTCTTTATCTCCAATATTTTTGATCATGCTTTTATTTAAATGAAATTGAATACTAACAAAGCCATTCGCATGATTAAAAAAATTAACTGTTGGCAAACGATTTCCGTTATTTGCAAAATCATCATCTATAGAAATTGCTCTTTCATTGTGATTTTGTATAGTCAACTTAAAATACGCATAACATTGCTCGATATTCAAATGTGAACTATCTGTTTGATTAATATTCCATATAGATGGTGCAAACCAAATTTCTTTATATTCAAAATTTGCACATACATCCCATCTTACAGTTTGCCATCTCAAATCAGGAGTTAGCTCACTTTGACTGTTTCGGATTAGTTGTTCAATAGCCTGATAAAGTTCTTCACTTAACACATCTTCAATCAAATTGCATGTTTTTACTAAAAGCGGTAAATGCTCTAAAGCTCTATGTACACTCATATTTTTACGCATTTTTATAATTCCTAAGAATTAAATTCATTGAAAATTTGGTATTTTTCACCTGCTTTTGTTATACGGCATTGAATTTCTTCGAATAAGCAATCTGGCGCTACAATTTGTAAATATTCAGCCTTCTCAGTTAACCAATTCATACGGCTATTTGTAAGCATACAAGATGCCCGTAGTTCATAATATCCTTCGTCGATTTTTTTAATCGTTTGAAAATCTCCAATCGGATTGCTTGTTAACTCATCCAACAATTCCTCTTCAAAAACAAAAAAAACATCCAGCTTTTCTCGATTAAAAAATGCGTACTCAAATTCTCTATTTTCAACCAAATCTTCTAAATCATAAGCCTCAACATCAATTGTAATTTTCTCTGGAATAATCTTAAGTTCTTCAAAATGAAGGATATTAAAAGTTCTTAATATACTTTTATTTGCTATTATTTTACTTGCAATCAAGTAAGGCTTTTGCCCATATTGGATAACACCTTGAGGCTTTAAAAGATAACTTGTGATGTTCTGTGTACCTTCTTTACGATATTTTCCTTGAAGCCAAACATTTCCATTTAATAGGGCTTTATAAATGAGCTTTTGAATTTCGGCATGATGTTGTGTTTTTTGAATTTGTGCATACCCGTCAGGTACAAATCGAAATCTATAATTCCAATCCTTAAGTTTAGTGTTGGATTGAAGCTGTAATTCTGCGGATCTAAAAAATCCTTCTACTTTAGAATAAATTTCATCAGGTAGATGTTGATTTAAATATTCATTCGCCATAACCAATACAAGCGCTAATTCTGCACTCAATGCCTCCATCCAAGCATCCTGACTTAATTGGTATTTCCTTGGTTTATTACCTTTTCCTTCGATAGATGTTAATTCACCGGAAATAAGAAGTTCTGGCAATAATTCTAAATCCCTTCGAATAGCTTTTATTAAAGACTGTTCATCAATGCATTCTGAATAATTACTTCGGACACTTTCTTTTAATTCTACTATTGATATTGGAGATTTAGGTGAACGAGGCAAGGCCTTATATAAAGTCAATAACCTCCTGATCAAGTTGGCTTGTGTATTGTTCATTATGCTATCCATATTCTTTATCAATATGTATCAGCATATCAAGTTTGCTGGACAATTGATGTCCAACAAAAATATTTTAAATAACAATTTAAGCGAAAGTTTTTCTTGATTGCTTAACTGCTTTTAATGAACATTATTTCAATTTATATGAATTTTATGCTGATCTAGTACCAAATTGAGTTAGCGAGTAGCCTTAAATTATTTCAGTCTATTCAACAACAAGGCAATGTATTCACCAAACCAGATTGCCGTATCCAGGTCGCCTTGTGGAGGAGTCACTTCAACCGGTGCATTATCGGACTGGGTCATGAGTCCCAAAAAGCCCGACATTCGGTTTAGATCCTGCGAACCACGTCCAGTCGGCATCAACGGTAAACCTGTCCACAACATGCCATGCTGCATGGCAAACAGGTTTATCTGTTGTAATACTGCCAGCTTATCTCCGCTTAAACCGCCACCATTGGTAAAACCGGCCGCGATCTTGCCTTGCCAGGTGCGTGCCAACCAGCGTTTAGAAGATTGCTCCATAAACTGTTTCAAGCCAGAGGTAATGCTGCCCATATAGGTAGGACAACCCAACATGATCGCATCGGCCTGATCCAGCACATCCCAATCCACCTGTTCAATGTTCATGCAGTGCACATGAATACCCGCTTGCTTGGCACCTTGTGTAATAAAAGAAGCAACCTTTGCGGTATGTCCATATGGGCTGTGATAAACGATGGCAAGAGATTTAGAAGATAAAGGCATATCAATAAAAACAATAAATTTTAATCAAGTTTAACAGTTTCAAGCCATAAACACGAATGTCGCCATGCGTCCTGTTTTGGCTTCACGGCGATAGGAAAAATATTCGTCTGCCTGCTGATAGCTGCATTGATCGCCTCCCAGCACAAGCCCAACACCGTGTTGCTTTAAGATAAACCGTGCAATGGCGTATAAGTCTGCATAAAACTTGCCCGCTTTTTCACCGGCTTTAAAAGCACTGTCCAGTTCAGGATATTTGGAGCAAAAAGCCGTTTTAACTTCTTCTCCAATCTCAAAACAAGGCTGACTGATCGCAGCGCCTAACCATGCCCACGTCGGCTGAGTTTGCATGGCCGCAATAGTATTTTCAACTATACCACCCGCCAGACCACGCCAGCCGGCATGCAGATTCGCGATTTCCGTGCCATCTGCATTGCCAAGCACGACAGGCAAACAGTCGGCCGTCATCATCATTAAAGCATGTGCTTTACGCTGTGTGACCAGACCATCCCCTTCCAAAGCCAGAAATGGAATATCGTCATTGATGCTATGGCAGATGGTACTGTGCGTTTGCGTCATCCAGGTGACTTTATCGACCCCAAACTCGGCAAACTGTTGCAACAATGCCATACGGTGCTGTTGTACACGTTTTGCATCATCATGGACATGCAATGCCAGGTTAAATCCTGCAAGTTCAGGTTGAGCTGAGACCAGCGTTTTTTCATGATGCACGCGGGTCTGCCCAACATATACACCTTGTGGAAGCCCTTGAACAAATTGCATGTCTATTTCCTTGTGCTTTTCCCTATGATTCATACCCAGCCTTAAAACAGCTTAGTAGGCTTTATTTTCACTGCGCAATACCTCAACCAGTTGCGCGAAGTCATCTGACCATGGTGCTTCAAACATCATTTCTTCACCGCTACGTGGGTGAATCAGCCCAAGTTTTGCTGCATGCAAGGCCTGACGTCTAAAGTTACGTAAAGTATCACCTAGCAATTCTGAAGCACCTGCCGGTACACGAACACGATTCATATAAACCTGATCGCCGACCAGACCAAAGCCCAGATAACTAAAATGCACACGAATCTGATGGGTACGACCGGTTTCCAGTCGCGCCTGCACACGGGTGAAATGCTGGAAACGCTCTTTGACGTTGTAATGGGTAACCGCATCTCGACCACCGGGCAATACTGCCATTTTCACGCGATCTACCGGATGGCGTTTGATTGGCTCATCAATGGTACCGCCAGCAATGATATTGCCGTAAACAATCAGGTCATAAACCCGGTAAACTGATTTCTTCGCCAATTGCTTACTTAAAGAAAATTGCGCTTCCAGATTTTTTGCTACTACCAGCAAACCGCTGGTGTCTTTATCAATACGGTGTACCAAACCTGCGCGGGACAATTCGGCAGATTTTGGATAATGATAAAGCAAGGCATTGACCAAGGTACCCGAGCTGTTTCCAGCCCCCGGATGAACCACCATGCCGACCGGTTTGTTAATGACAATAATATCGTCATCTTCATACACCACATTTAAGGGAATATTTTCCGGCTGGCTTGTGGTTTGAACTTCCAGCTCTACATCGAGCGTTAACAGCTCATTGCCTTCACATTTATACTTGGGTTTAACGGTGTTACCATTTACCAACAAATGACCATCTTTCAGCCACTGCTTTAATTTTTCACGGGAAAAATCATTCCAGATTAACGCTGCAACCTGATCGATACGTTGCCCCAAATAGCTTTCATCCAATTGAAATTGCAACGATAAACGTGTTGCAGTTGAGTCTGAAGTATGGTTATCTGCATCCTCAGAATCTTCAAGTAAATTGAAATCAGTTTCAGGGACATTAGAATTAGAAGATTGTGCTTGACTCATTTGCTCATTCAGACAAAAGTGGTTTAATAGTGCAATTGTAGCTCATTGCCCGTATTAACAGAGGAATTTTTATGTCGTTACCACGTTATAAAATGACAATGCTTGCTTTATCTTTAGGCGTTGCGTCGGCAATAGTGGGCTGTAGCAGTAATCCAAAGAAAGATGTGGTGGACACAGGACCGCAGTCTAGCGAGCAAGTTTATATTCAAAAAGCTGAAAAAGCCCTTGAACGTGGTCAATATACTGACGCGGCCAAACATTTAGAAGCCATAGACACCTATTACCCTACAGGTGACTATGCGCAACAAGCACAATTAGAATTGTTGTACGTTAAATTTCAACAAAAAGATTATGAAGGTGCAATTGCCCTTGCCGACCGTTTCATTCGTTTAAATCCGCAACATCCAAATGTGGACTATGCCTACTATGTTCGTGGCGTGGCGAATATGGAACAGAACTATGATGGTTTATTGCGTTATACCTCATTAAAGCAGGCACATCGCGATGTCAGCTATTTAAAAGTGGCTTATCAGAACTTTGTCGATTTCATTCGCCGCTACCCTTCCAGCACCTATGCGGTAGATGCAGCACAGCGTATGAAGTTTATTGGTAACGAGCTGGCTGAAAGTGAAATGAATGCAGCACGTTTTAATATTAAACGTAAAGCATGGCTAGCGGCTATTGAACGCTCACAATGGGTAGTCGAACACTATCCACAAACCCCTCAAGTTCCTGAAGCTTTAGCGACCATGGCTTATGGCTATGACAAGTTAGGCGATACGCAAACTTCACAGCAATACATTGAAGTGTTAAAGCTGAATTATCCTCATCTGGTTAAAGCAGATGGTAGCGTGAATATGCGTGCCGCGCATGGTGAAGGTAGCTGGTTTAACCGCGCTACTTTAGGTATTTTTGGTCGTGAAGCGCAAAGCTCTACCGAGGCAGAACAACAGCAAATTTCAGAACAGTCTGAAAAGCGCAGTCTCACCAATCGTTTAAGTTTTGGCTTGCTGGATCGTCCTAAAACTGAAAGCAGCATTCCTCCTGCACCAGAACAACAGCCTCAACCAGAAACACCGACAGAAGCACCAGCCTCAGAATAAGCTCGGCTTATTGTTCGCATTTTCATGAAGGGCAAGTTATCATACTTGCCCTTTTGTTATTTCAATGCATCATATTGATCATTTTGGGCAAAAGGTATACAAATTAACTTTTAACCGAATCACACAATTTTAACTTGCGTAAATTCTGACAGCTTATCTGTCAGTCATTTATAGATAGATCACAACCCGATTGCATACCTATGGCTATTCCTCAACACACGATTGATCAAATCCTGGATCGCACCGATATTGTCGATCTGATTGGTCAGCGCGTGAAACTCAAGAAAACTGGTCGCACCTATTCAGGTTGCTGCCCTTTTCATCAGGAAAAATCGCCATCTTTCCATGTCTATCGTGACAAGCAATATTTTCATTGTTTTGGCTGCCAGGCCAACGGCAACGCCATCCGCTTTTTAATGGACATTGACGGTCGTAACTTTATCGACGTGATGAAGGACCTGTCGAGCCGCACCGGTATTGAACTGCCGAAAGACAATAACGATAGCAATAAAATCAAATATAAACGTGAAGCAGTAAAACCTGCTCCCACAGCACCGGTGCAAGAGAAGCCGAAAGGCAGCCCCGATCAAACAGTAAATGCAGCACCTGTAGCACATTTTGATCCTTTTGCAGAATTTCAGGCCCAAGAAACCGAATACTATGGCGACCCGTTTGCATCCTTTGAACAGATGCCTATGCAGGAAACAGCACAAGACGGCAACCTGTTTGATCTGCTGGAAAATATTGCCCAATATTACCAACGTCAATTACCGCAAAGTGCCAGTGCACAGCAGTATTTTAAGCAGCGTGGCTTAAGCGCAGAGACCATTGACTATTGGCGCTTAGGCTATGCCCCAGAAGATTGGCAACACCTTGAAAAGGCCTTTCCACAAGATCTCGAAGGTTTAAAACTGCTTGGTCTGATTCGTACCAGTGACAATGGCCGTGATTTTGACCTGCTGCGTGACCGGGTAATTTTCCCGATCCGTGATGCTAAAGGCCGTGTGGTCGGTTTTGGTGGTCGGGCCTTAAATGACGAAATTAAGCCCAAGTACATCAACTCACCAGACTCTGAAGTGTTTCATAAAAACCAGTTACTCTATGGTTTATATGAAGGCCGCAAACAGAAAGCCCAAGACTGGCTGATGGTTGAAGGCTATATGGATGTGATTGCCTTGCAGCAATATGGTATTGCTGGAGCTGTCGCAACACTCGGTACTGCAAGTAACACCGAACACCTGAATATTTTATTCAAGCAGAATAACCGTATCACGATTGCTTTTGATGGCGATGCTGCCGGACAAAAAGCTGCCCGTCGTACACTCGAAATTGCCCTGCCGCTGCTGAATGATGGCCGTGAGCTGAAGTTTTTTGTGCTGCCCAATGATCACGATCCAGACTCGTTGATTCGTCGTGAAGGCTTAGAAAGCTTTCACCGCCTGTTACAGCAGGCGCCGTTATTGTCCGAGTTTGTTTTTGCGCATTTAACTCAAAATCATAACAGCACATCACCTGAAGGTAAAAGTCAGGTCATGGGTGAGTTAAAACAGCTCACTGAACTGCTACCCAAACACGGCTCTTATCGTTATTTACTACAGCAATATTTCCGTGAAAAGCTCGGTTATAGCCGCAAATGGCAACCACAAGTCAACAATGACGCATCTTTAAGCTTTAGTACCAAAATTGATGCTGAAGAATATGTGATTGCGATTTTAATGAATCATCCCTATCTGTACATTCATTTTGAACCGCTACGCGCCTTGATTTCGCACGATCAATTGCTGTTTAAAATTTTAAATATCTTCAATATTATTTTTGATGATTTACCTGATGATATCGAGCTGTCACAGTATTACGTATTAGGGGCATGCGCAGCTTATCACCATGACTTACAACATATTTTACTGCAAGCCAATATCAGCGATTACACCTCTTCACCTGAGCAGGCCGATAAGCTGGCGGAAGATTTTTCCACCAAACTGCAATACCAATGTCTGCAACAAAAACTTAAATCGAAAAAATTTTCCAGCATTGCCGAAATGCGCAATCTGAAACAGAAAATTTATGAGATTGATAAAAAACGCTCGCTGACCCTGCTTGAAGAATAAGCGAGCAGTAGTCATTTACGGCTTATGATCCATGCTTGGTGTTACGCCGTTTGGCAAATACATCTTCTAATTGATCACGCAGCGATTCAAAATAACCCGGATCTTCAGCCTTGGCTGCTTGTCGTAATAAGATAGAAGTCGGATGCAGTAATTTTTGTGTCAGGCGATACGACAATTCCTGTAAAACCTGCTCCGGATTGTCACCACTAGCCATACGAGACATCGCCAAAGCCAGTTCTTCTTGTCTGAGCGCTTCACCCTGTTCACGGTAAGCCTGAATAGTACTGCCAGCTTTTTTGATTTTTTGCTGAGTGAGCAACTCTGTGGCTAACTGATTGACCATTACCTCGGCTTCAACCGCAGCTTGGCGACGCTGAGCTAAATTGTTATCAATTACGCTCTGTAAATCATCGACGCCATAAAGATAAACGCCATCCAAGGATTCAACTTTAGGATCGATATCGCGAGGAACAGCCAAATCGACCAACAGCATTTGTTGATAGCGACGTTTTTTTAAAGCCGTCTTGACATCTGGATATGAAATGACCTGATGCAAACTTCCGGTACAGCTTGAAATGACGTCTGCGCGGTGCAAATTGGCAGCCAGTGCAGAAAATTCAATAATTTCTACATCTACACGATGCGCAATTTCTTGTGCCAATGTTTCAGCACGAGCACGGGTACGATTGCAAATCAAAACTTTAGCCACGCCCATTTCCGCCAGATGTTTCGCCACCAGACTATTCATCTCGCCTGCAGCCACCACCATCACGGTCAGTTTTTCAGGTTTGCTAAATACCTGCAAGGCCAACTGGGCAACCGCGTAGCCCATAGAAACCGCATGACTACCCACAGCAGTTTCCGAGCGCACACGTTTCGCTGCATAAAAGGCATATTCAAAAATACCGTTCAAGTTTGCAGAAACAGTATTTGCATCTTTAGCCAGAGAAAGTGCAGACTTTACTTGTCCTAAAATTTGCGGTTCACCCAGCATCAAGGAATCAAGTCCACTGGCCACCCGCATCAGATGCGTTACAGCCTGTGCATTTTCATAGCGATATACATGATTAAACAATTGTTTAGCATCTATGCCATTTGCTTGGGCGAGCCAATTCATTACCATGTCTGCGTTTTCAGACATGGCATAAACTTCGGTACGGTTACAGGTAGACACCACGACCATATCGTTCAGGTCATGTTTTTGGCTTTGTAGGCTAAGCAATTGCATTAATTTTTCAGGATTAAATGCAATCTGCTCACGCAGTTCTACAGAAGCGGTTTGATGGTTGACACCCAATGCAAAGAAAGACATATCAGATCATCATTTCGCTAAATTTATGCTATTGTGCGGTATTGGTGTCATAAAAAGCATTACTTGGATCAAGAAAAATTGCGTCAAACAAATAGCCGGATCAACGGCATGACAATTAAGCAATATTCTACCACATTCTTACTTGTGGGTAGCATGGCTTCCAGTGCTCATATTAGAGCATCTGGAGAAATTTATCATGCCAATTCAAACTATAATGCCATAAAACAAAGCATGATTGCTGAATTTGCATTGACCTATCATGACATTCCCACAGCATTACATAACTACACCGTGCTCGCAATTAAAAGCAATTCAAGCACGGTTAAACAGCGCGCATTAAATATTGCTTTAGAGCAAAATGACTTGAAGGCGGCACTGGATATTGCCACCCATTGGGTGGTTCAAGAACCAACCGACGTTCCAGCTTTATTTTATCTTTCACATATTGCACTGAAATCACATGAGTATGAACTGGCTGCGGACACGCTGGACAAGATTTTAAACATCGACCCAGATGCAGACCTGGAAAAGATTCTGGTGGGTATTGCCCCGGAACAGCCAGAAGATCGTGAAGTGTTGATTGAAGCTTTGCGTAAAAGCAAAGAACGGGACAATCCTTCTATACTGGTGCTGGTTGCAGGTCTAGAAGCACAAAACGGACAGCTGGAACAGGCACTTACCACCATTAATCACGCATTAAAAAAGCGTTCTAATGTCACAGCCTTCATTTTAATGAAGGCCAATTTACTCAGTGCCCTAGGAAATGAAGAAGAAACCTTAAAATGGTATGACAAAGCCAGCCGTAAACATAAGAACAATTTAGAAGTGCGTTTGGCCGAAATTAAATATCTGATTAAACTCAATCAGTCGGAAAAAGCACTCACTAAACTGCAAAGCCTGCTAAAAAAATGGCCCCATGAAGAAGAAGCGCTGTTTATTGCCGGCTTGACCAGTATTGACTTAAAAGAATATGAGCATGCTGAAAAATATTTGGTAGAACTGCGTTCTTCCAACCAATACCAGAATGAAGCCTATTACTATCTGGCCGTCAATGCCGAAAGAAAGCAGCATTTTGAAACGGCAAAAGCCTATTACCGGCTGGTAGATGGTAGCCTGTACACGGTTTCACGCCGCAACATGATTAATATTTTTTCTGCCCAAAATCAGCTGGCCGATGCCCTGCGTTTCTTGACCCAAGAACGGGTCAATTATCCGCAATATGCCAGTTTTTTATATCAGGCGCAGGCCGATATTTTAAAACGTATGGACAATAAAAAGGCAGCCATACGCCTGCTCGATGAAGCCATCAAAAATGTCCCTGATGATCCGGAACTGATTTACTCAGAAGTGCTATTACTCGATCCTTATCAAGATCGGGACAAACTTGATAAATTATTACAAAAATTGCTGGAAATTGAGCCTAATAGCCCAACCTATCTGAATGCCTATGCCTACACCCTTGCGCTGCAAAACCGGCGTCTGGATGAAGCCCGCAAGTATGTCGAACATGCCTTGGAATTTGCTCCAGAACAAGCGTCTATTTTAGATACCCTAGGCTATATCACCTTTTTACAAAACGACTTTAAAACCTCGGCTCAGGTGTTAGAACAGGCTTATCAATTGAGTCAAAGTGTGAAAATTGGGGTGCGCTATGCAAAATCGCTGTACATGCAAGGTGATCTGACAAAATTTAGTAAAGTGTTACAACAATTACAAAAAAATCATCCGAATGATCCGCAATTAGAACAATTGAAATCGTTACTGTTACCGCAACAAATGAAAAAGAGTTAATTATCTGTATGCACATTTTTTCAAAATTGAGCTTAAGCCTGATTGCCACCAGCACCTTGATCCTAAGCGGTTGCCAGCAATATACCCAGCCTCAGGCACCCGGCGTTTCGCAACCTCCGGTAGCCGCCAATCATTTCAATCTGCAAGGTAAAATTGGGGTAAAAACACCCGGACAATCAGGGAGTGCTTTTTTCACCTGGGTACAAGAGCAGGATGAATTTGACATCGAGTTAAGCGGAATTTTGGGCGTCGGTAAAACCCAGATTTCAGGTCAACCGGGTAATGTCAGCCTCAACAGTGCAAAAACAGGTCTGATTCAAGCGGGTACGCCTGAAGAATTACTGGAACGTGCCACTGGCTGGCAAGCGCCAATCACACATTTGGTCGACTGGGTGCAAGCCCGACCGGCAACCACACAGGCAAAAATCAGTAAAGATGAACAAAACCGTCCCATTCAGTTCTTGGAAGATGGCTGGACTGTTGACCTGAGTTATAACGCGCAAGCCCAGTTACCGAACAAGCTGATTTTGAAACAGACACTTGAGTCCGGTCAGGAAAACCGTATTACAATGGTCATTCAAAATCGTTAAGTCTATTTAAAAGTTCAAAATTCTATGATTCGTGTTCCCTCTCCTGCCAAGCTCAATCTTTTTTTACATATCACCGGTCGCCGTGACAA
Organism: Acinetobacter sp. ANC 4169; assembly: GCF_002135355.1. Taxonomy (GTDB): domain Bacteria; phylum Pseudomonadota; class Gammaproteobacteria; order Pseudomonadales; family Moraxellaceae; genus Acinetobacter. Next base: position 137,115 of record NZ_NEGE01000005.1, read on the forward strand.
CGGCTATCACGAATTGCAAAGCATTTTTCAGCTGATTGACTTGTGTGACTGGCTAGAATTCAACCAAACAGTCAGTCCTGAAATTAGTATTGATGGATTAAGCAGCGTCGATTTGGAACAAAACCTTATTTTCAAGGCCACGCAGATTTTAAAACCGCATGCGAAAACGTATTCGGGCTTAAATATCAGCATTGAAAAAAACATTCCCATGGGTGCAGGACTGGGCGGGGGCTCCTCAAATGCGGCTACTACCCTGATTGTGGTTAACCAGTTATGGCAATGTGGCTTAAGTATTGAGCAATTGGCTGAGTTAGGTCTAAAACTTGGTGCCGATGTTCCGATTTTTGTTCATGGCCGTAATGCTTGGGCAGAAGGCATTGGTGAACACTTAACATTCATAGACTTAGATCAAAAACAATACATCGTGTTAAAACCTGACTGTTTTATCAGCACTCAACTGCTTTTTTCACAAAAAACGTTGACAAGAGACACGAAGCCTACTAAATTTTGCGCCTATCAGTTAAAGCCATTTAACTTCGGAAATAACTTTGAGCCATTGGCAAGAAGCTTGTATCCAGAAGTCAATGAAGCGATGCAGTATTTAGACCAGTTCGGTATTGCAAAACTTACAGGTACAGGTGCTTGTGTTTTTACTGAAGTAACTGCCGATATGAATATTGATGAGATTTTAGCTCATTCACCTTGTAAAGCTTACTTGGTTAATAGTTTAAAAGAATCGCCATTACGTCATTTCAAGGTTATATGATAGGGGCGTCGCCAAGTGGTAAGGCACCGGGTTTTGATCTCGGCATCCGTTGGTTCGAATCCAGCCGCCCCTGCCATCATTTTCATCTGTAGATTACTGTATTAGGGGCGTCGCCAAGTGGTAAGGCACCGGGTTTTGATCTCGGCATCCGTTGGTTCGAATCCAGCCGCCCCTGCCATTTAAACCAGTCGTTTAAATTAATATTACAGTGATCGAATTTAGGGGCGTCGCCAAGTGGTAAGGCACCGGGTTTTGATCTCGGCATCCGTTGGTTCGAATCCAGCCGCCCCTGCCATTTTCTCAAAAAAGACAGTACAGTATTTGCTTGTTCATTTGTTAATTCACCTTGACATAGACCAGCAAAAATATTAAAGTTCTGCCGCATTAGGGGCGTCGCCAAGTGGTAAGGCACCGGGTTTTGATCTCGGCATCCGTTGGTTCGAATCCAGCCGCCCCTGCCATCTATTTTCAAACATTCCAACCGCCAAGGGTGCTTCATGCCCAATCTTGTCGTTTTTAGTGGAACTGCACATCCACAATTCGCCCAAAAAGTCGTAAGCCACCTGCACATTCCTTTAGGTGCAGCATCTGTAGGTCAATTTTCTGACGGTGAAATCGCTGTCGAAATTACTGAAAATGTTCGTGGTAAAGACGTATTCGTTGTACAGCCTACTTGTGCGCCAACCAATGACAACCTGATGGAAGTCCTTGTTATGGCTGACGCTTTACGTCGTGCAAGTGCAGGTCGTATTACCGCTGTTATTCCTTACTTCGGATATGCTCGTCAAGACCGTCGTCCTCGTTCAAGCCGTGTGCCAATCACTGCAAAAGTTGTAGCAGACATGCTCACTACTGTAGGTATTGACCGCGTTGTAATGATCGACCTTCATGCCGACCAGATTCAAGGTTTCTTCGATATCCCTGTAGACAACATCTACGGTACTCCTGCATTACTTGCTGACCTTCGTCAACAGCAACACCATAACCTTATGGTTGTTTCTCCAGACGTAGGTGGTGTAGTTCGTGCCCGTGCTGTAGCGAAACAAATGGGTGATATCGATCTTGCAATCATCGACAAACGTCGTCAAAAAGCAAATGAATCACAAGTGATGCATTTGATTGGCGATGTGAAAGATCGTGACTGCGTCATCGTAGATGACATGGTGGATACTGCAGGTACTTTGTGTAAAGCAGCTGATGCACTCAAACAATTTGGTGCTCGCCGCGTTGTTGCTTATGCAACTCACCCAGTACTTTCTGGTAAAGCTATTGAGAACTTGAAAAACTCTGTAATCGACGAACTTGTGGTAACAGATACTATTCCGCTTTCTCAAGAAGCCCAAGAACTTGGTAAGATTCGCCAAGTTTCAGTAGCTAGCATGGTTGCTGAAACAATTCGTCGTATTAACAACGAAGAATCTATTAGCGCAATGTTCGATTCTTATCTATAATATAGCGCTGAATTTTCAAAACCCTGCCCTGTGGCAGGGTTTTCTATCACTAGGCTGGTCGAAGGCCTAGTCAATTAAACTTAAATTAGGAATGTCTATCATGGCAAACTTCGTATTAAATGCAGTAGCACGTGAAGAAGCAGTACAAGGGAAAGGTTCGAGCCGCCGCCTTCGTCTTCAAAACAAAGTTCCAGCAATCATCTACGGTTCAGGTGAACCTGTAGCTGTAACTATTGAACTTCGCCAGCTTGTTAAAGCTTTAGAAAACAATGCTTTCTTTGAAGAAGTTGTTGAAATCAACATCGACGGTAAAGTTGAAAGCGTTAAAATCCAAGCTTTACAACGTCACCCAGCTAAAAACACTCCAATGCACGCTGACTTCAAACGCGCATAAGTGTTGATGGTGTAAATTAGTGTCAAAACTTTCGCTAATTGTTGGTTTGGGCAATCCTGGTAAGGAATACGCCCAAACCCGCCATAATGCAGGCTTCTGGTTCGTTGAACGCCTTGCAGAACAATATGGCATTTCTCTCAAAGCCGATCCTAAATTCTACGGAATCAGTGGTCGAGGTAATATTGAAGGTCAAGACGTCCGTCTGCTGTTACCCACAACCTTTATGAATGCCTCAGGCAAAAGTGTTGTTCCCTTCGCCAAATTCTATCAAGTTGCTCCCGAAGCAATGCTGATCGCACATGATGAACTGGATATGAATCCGGGTGTCATCCGCCTGAAAACTGGCGGTGGTCACGGTGGACATAACGGTTTACGCGATATCGTTCCGCATACAGGCCCTAATTTCCATCGCTTGCGTATCGGTATTGGTCATCCTGGTTCCAAAGAGCGGGTATCGGGTCATGTACTCAGCAAAGCACCGAGCAGCGAACAAGATTTAATGGATGATGCCATTACCCACGCTTTATCTCGCATTAAATTGCTGGTAAACGGTGACATACAGCAAGCCATGAATCAAATTAATGCCCACAAACCGAACTGATCATTCTACAAATAATTGAATTTTCCTTCTTGCCATGTTGCTTTTTTCGGAGCAAAATGCGCTTTCTGCGGATTACTGATCCAGTAAGAAGTGATTTGATTTAACTAAGACAAAATCTTAGGTCAACTAAGGAGACGCTAGCCATGCTTTCTCGTTTATTAAAAGCTAAAATTCACCGTTGTGTCGTTACACAAGCAGAATTACATTATGAAGGTTCTTGTGCAATTGACGGCGTGTTAATGGATTTAGCTGGTATCCGCGAATATGAAGAAATTCATATGTGGAACGTGACTAATGGTAAGCGTTTTACCACTTATGCCATCCGTGGTGAAGACAATTCAGGCATCATTTCTGTGAATGGTGGTGCAGCCCTGCAAGCTGATGTGGGTGATCTGATGATCATTGCTACATTTGGTGATTTCACCGAAGCTGAAGCAAATGCCCATAAACCACGCCTTGTTTATGCCAACCCGAATAATACTGTAAATCACACTGCGAACTGTATTCCTGTTCAAGTGGCTTAAGATTTAAAGATATAAAAAGCCCGCAATCATGCGGGCTTTTTTATGCGCGACTTTTCACATTTTAATTTATGCCTAGTTTGACTAAACATATGACTGATTCATCTATAGAAACTTAAGTCATCCTTGCAAAACAGGTCTATACTTATTGCACATCGCTTCAGGGCGGGGTGTAATTCCCCACCGGTGGTAAATTAAAACTATATTTTTATAGCATTTAATCAGCCCACGAGCCTGTAAACTAAAAATGGTTTACTCGCAGATTTGGTGAAAAACCAAAGCCGACGGTATAGTCCGGATGAAAGAAGACGACGTAACGGATATTTATATTTGATATATCGCTGCGACCCCATTTCTGCATCAGTCCTGAAATGTTCAACCGTATGTTTATTTTACGAGAGCGTTTCAATGTCTAGTTTAATTCAACCCGAAATTTTCTTTTCAGCCCTTCCCCCAGCTGAACAACGTATTCAAAAAGCATTAGAAGACATCCGCCAAGGCAACCCTGTTTTGGTCATGGATGACTTTGACCGAGAAAATGAAGCCGATCTCATCGTTGCTGCAGATACCCTAACTGTAGAAACCATGGCACGCATGATTCGTGACGGTTCAGGTATTGTCTGCCTATGTCTAACCGATGAATTGGCTAATCATCTAGAACTACCTCCGATGGTGGCTGATAACTCTAGCCAGTTTAAAACTGCCTTTACGGTGACGATTGAAGCTGCGATAGGTGTAACTACTGGTGTTTCCGCCAAAGACCGCACCACGACCATTAAAACAGCAATTAAAGATGGTGCCGTAGCCAGCGACCTCAACCGCCCGGGCCATGTATTCCCCTTGCGTGCTCGTGAAGGTGGTGTACTCACCCGTCGCGGTCATACCGAAGGTACAATTGATTTGGCACGTTTGGCCGGCTTAAAACCTGCTGGTGTTTTATGTGAATTGACCAATCCGGATGGCACTATGGCATCAGGCATCCAGGTATTGTCCTATGCGCAAACCCACCATTTAACTGTGATTACCATTGAAGAACTGGTGCAATACCGATTGGCGCATAATGTCTAATTCACGATAAAAATAAAAAAGCCCCGCTATCTGGGGCTTTTTTACTACTTCATCTCAGAATTTAAGTCATTCTTATTTTTAAAATAATACGGAATAAATTCCATAGACTGCGACCAATACGAGAATCGCTCCACATCCTGCCAGTAAGTGATGATAGATTTTCGACCGAGCTAAACGGTTAAAAGCCAAATAGATAACCGATAATGTAGTGAAATCCAAAATAATCCAGCTCAGTGTTAAAAGCATTAAACTGAAATCCAGATCGGCAGTGATATTGATAAACTGCGGAAAAAAGGATGCAAAGAAAATAATATCTTTAGGGTTGGAGATACCCACTAGAAAACCCTGTTTAAAACCGCCATCCACTGTTTTTAATTGGGCTGAATGACCTTTTATTGAGCTTGAGAAGGCTTCTGTTAAAATCTGAAAACCCAGATAAGCAATATAAATACAGCCTAAAATTTTAATGCTGTTCAACCATTGCTGATTAAGCTCCAGAAAACCTTTTAATATTAAAATAGAAATAGTGATCAGGATCAATGAAGCGAAATTGGTTCCAAAAATGGTTTTTAATGCTTTGCGATAGCCGCCTTTTAGTCCAGCACTTGCTACCAGTAACATTACCGGCCCTGGGGTTGCAATCATAATAATGACTGCAACTACATACAGCAGGAATTCTCCAATATTCACAGGCTAACTCGCTTGATTTAATCTTTTATTATTTTTAAACCCACATAAAAAAGAGGACTTAGTCATCCTCTTCCACTTCACGTAATAAATGGTGACTAATACCGTCAGCACGCAAAAAGGCAAAATCATAACTGGCAGTTGCTAAAGCCAGTACACGACGCTCAAATTCCTGCCACAAAGGACGTACATCTTTGTAATGAATGCCTAAACCACTATCATCAGTAAAATGTCGATTCTTTTCACAGATTTTTAAAGCGTGATACAGCTTACGACCTTTCGAGGCATCATCACGTAAACGAACCCGTTTAGATAATACAAAGCCCTCCACATGCCGAATATCGGCAAATGGCAACATCGGCACTAAAATTTGATCCAACTGGGCATCAAGACGTTTCCAGACAGCTGTATGCTGTTCTGCTGTATAGGTATTCCATTTAATCACTTCATGATTAAAACGACGGCAACCACGACATACCGAATCGCCAAACACCGTAGAGCAGCGCCCTGCACATGGAGTCAAAGAGGCAATTCGACGATCAGTATTCAAAATAAACTCCGAAATTCAATAACATTCAGGTCTGACAGATGAAGACCACTTTATATTTAACATTCAATTTGCACAGGCATCATACATCTCCAAACAGCAAATTAAAAACCATATTTCGTACATGGTTTTCTCGCTAATTTAGACAATTCACGTTAGAATATGCGCCTTAAATTTTGTCCAATCTTAAATACATTTGGAGTTTTCCATGAACGCTACTGTAGAACAGCTTGCACCTGTAGAACAGCAAGCGACCACTGAATGGGTTGTTGCAGCACTTTATCAATTCAAAGAAGTTCAAGATCCTGCCGATCTTCAACAACGCCTACTTGATTTGGTAAAAACCATCAATCTTTGTGGAACTCTAATTGTGGCTGGTGAAGGCATTAACGGAACTGTAGCGGGCGACCGTGCGGCGATTGATACCATCCATCAATTTCTGCTGAATGAAGGTTTTAACGCAATGGAATACAAAGAGTCTCACAGCTCTGACAAGCCATTCCGTAAAATGAAAATTAAACTAAAAACTGAAATTGTGACTTTAGGCGTAGAAGTAAAACCGCGCGACTTAGTCGGTCACTATCTTGATCCTAAAGAATGGAATGAACTGATTGCACGTGACGACGTGATCTTGATTGATACGCGTAACGACTACGAATACAAAGCCGGTACGTTCAAAGGCGCGGTTGATCCTAAAACTGAAACCTTCCGTGAATTTCCGGAATACGTTAAACAGAACCTTGAACAGCACAAAGACAAGAAAATTGCCATGTTCTGTACCGGTGGTATTCGCTGTGAAAAATCAACTTCATTATTGCTGCAAGAAGGCTTCAATGAGGTCTATCATTTAAAAGGCGGTATCTTAAAATACCTGGAAGAAACCCCTGCTGAAGAAAGTCTGTGGGAAGGTGAATGTTTCGTATTTGATGGCCGTACCGCTGTTACCCACGGTGTAGAAGAAGGCCAGAACGTTAAGTGCCATGCTTGTGGCTGGCCGCTACTTCCTCAAGAAGTTGAACTTCCAAGTTATGAACATGGCGTATCATGCAAATACTGCATCGACAAAACGACAGAACAACAGAAAGCCGGATTCCGTATGCGTCAATCGCAGATTGCTGCGGCCAAACGTAAACGTCTGTAATTCAGGCCAAGAAAATCTTCTCAAAAAGTCCTCTGTAGAGGGCTTTTTTATTTACTAAAAAAAACAAAAGATAAAAAAAGATACCAAGACACACAAATAATATATATCTAATCATCAACAATCTGTTAATCTGAGAACTGCAACACACAATAAGAGCTAACTTATTCATATTTAACGTGAAAAGGATAAAAATTATGCCTAGAGCAATTAGCCGTTCAATTGATTATACCCGTCGTTTTCACCAGGTTCGAGAAAAAAATCACCTAAAAATAGAACAACAAAAACAGATTTTAGAGCAAGAATCACATCTTTTTATTGTGGTATTAGGTGCCATGATCGGCAGTATCTTGTCTATATTCATTGCCTATCACCTTACCCCTAACTTTATAGAATACGCCCTACTCAGTGCGATTCCTTTTGCACTCGCCTATAGTTTAAGAAAAGTTTATATCCATACCTTAATCCATAGCCAAGAATAATCTGCTGTATTTAGAAGGATACTTTACCCTGAGCTGAATAATATTTAGGATGGTTGAAATATCATTATTATTTTTACAACCATATGAATCTGACTGAGTGGATTATTTCCATTATGGAACAACTGGGCTACCTCGGTATTGCCCTGCTCATGTTTCTCGACAATGTATTTCCTCCGATTCCTTCTGAAATTATTATGCCTTCCGCAGGTTACTCAGCCTCACAAGGTCAGCTCACCCTCCTTGGAGTCATTATCGCAGGCTGTTTCGGCTCACTGCTCGCTGCAGCTTTTCTGTATTGGATTGGCTATCAGTTCAAGCATGAAGGCATTTTTCGATTTATAGACCGTTATGGCAAATATCTGTTTATCAAATCTGAAGATGTGAAAAAGTCACTGGGCTGGTTTGAGCATTATGGACATCGCATCGTATTCTTTGGCCGCATGATTCCCGCCGTACGTTCCCTGATTAGTATTCCCGCAGGCATGAGCCACATGCCCTTTTGGAAATTTATGTTTTATAGCAGTTTGGGAACCATCATCTGGACCACTTTTCTGGCCTGTGTCGGATTTTATTTTGGCGAAAATCAGCAGCTCATGCAGCAAATTTTCAGTAAAGTCAGTGATGTGATTATTGTCTTTGTAGTGCTCATTATTGGCTGGATTGTATACCGTAGATAGCAGCGTAAAAATCGCCCATCCTGAATGAAGGTTAGCCGAGAGAGACTAAAACGATGTCGCATTATCTTAAATATTTTGCAGCCGTTTATAGTATTGCCTTAATCCTGTTGGTCAGCATCTTGATTTATGCGCTAAAGCTCGGTGTCATCACCCTGCTGCCTGGCTTGATCGCTTGTGCTTTTCTGAGCGCCAGACATTTTGTCAAAAAAGAACAGCGCTTACCGAATCCTAAAGAAAAAAACACTCTGGTCTGGGGATCAACAATCATCGCCATGACCATGGGCTTTATCGTGATGTCTATACTGATTTTTATGCATCCACGTGCTGAGGAAATTCTGATGACTATGGGTTATGCGAGGAGAGCCCGAAATTCATTGCTGGTCGCAGCTGCCATTGCCCTACATGGGCTGATCTTTCATATCGCTTATAATGGTTATGCCCGATACACTTTGAATAAATATAAATAGCTTTTGCTGAGGAATTTTCTCTATCCACTATAAAAATGGAAATTCGTTAAATAAAAAAAGCACCCCAAGGTGCTTTTTTAAAACTTGTCTGAATTAGTTTGGTGTGTGATACATGAGCCGCGATTGTAGCGGCGCAAGATGTAACATCACGCTGGCGTGTGGTACATTAAATAAATTTCATTTAAGTTCTCGGGAATTTCTTCAGCAATTTCATCCATGAGCTGACCATTGCGGCGGAAAGATTCCATTTGTGGATCTTCTTCATCTACACCACTGAAGACCATCATCGGTAAAGTTAAATCTACCAGTTGCTCTTCATGTTCTGGCGTAAACCAAGCATCTTCGTTTAAGAACATGGCATCGACAAAACCAACGCTCCAGTCGCCTAAACTCGAATCCACATCTGCTTCTTCAATTTCAAAAGGAAATTCAATTCCTTCTTCGTTCGCCAAGTTTTGACGAATCGATTCTAACCAGGCTTTTACTTGTGCAATAATTTCACTGGGAACTTTCTTTTGATTGTTGTCAAAGAGTTCATCTAGCCACTTATCAAAAGCAGGGCCAACTGCAATTGCACACAGAAAACCATGAGTTGCCGCAAAATCCAGACCATATTCATTTTGGTCGCCATCTAGATAATCGCTCAAAAGGTCTAAATCTAAAGCACTCATTTAAAATCCAGGTTTGTAAAATAACTACGGCATAGCATAGCATTTTAGCCGGCTGTGCAGAATCCTATTTTAGTCTTCTTCATCATCAAAATCGTCGTCGTCATCAAGATCATAATCAAAATCTTTCAGTTCACGCTCTAAACGACGTTGTGCGAGAAGGTCATCAATGAGACGACGTTTTTCTAACGACTCTTTAGCACTAATTTTGCTTGATACTTCATCAAAACTAACATCATCATCACTGTAGCTATCATCTAGTTCAAAATCTGTAGAAGACACTAAAACTACCTCATGGTGAAAAAAAGTGAATGGGTCTAGGCGCTATTTATCGTGCTTATGTAATTTTGTCAAGTATTTTTATTTTTTTATCTCAGAAACACCATTTTATCTTGTTTTTTACCTCTAAAATTGTGTATTTATGAACACCGAGAATTTTATTACGCCGGATAAAGCAAACTCAAAATATTTTGTAGGCGATCCCTTACCCGGCCTTGAAAAAAAAAATTTCAGCCCCATATTGAAAACAATTGTTAAATCAAATTCATATTTTTTAAATGAGACTTGAGCAATCAATATTCAAAACAATTTTAATCGAATTGTGCTATCATGCACGGTTTTTCACTGCCACAGATTCAACGAAGAGTAAGCAAAGATGAGCGATATGACTTCCCCTACTTCGCAAGTAGCGGCTCTGATTAGCCGAGGCAAAGAGCAAGGTTACTTAACTTACGCTGAGGTTAACGATCATCTCCCGGACTCGATCACGGAAAGCGAACAGATTGAAGACATTATTCAAATGCTTCAAGACGTCGGCATTCCTGTACATGAACGTGCGCCTGAATCTGATGACACCATGTTCGATGGCTCGAATACTGAAACAACCGATGAAGTTGCTGAAGAAGAAGCGGCCGCTGTTCTTGCGTCAGTTGAAAGCGAACCTGGTCGCACGACCGATCCAGTACGTATGTACATGCGTGAAATGGGAACGGTTGAACTATTAACGCGTGAAGGCGAAATCAGCATTGCTAAACGCATTGAAGAAGGTATTCGTGACGTTCTTCACTCTATTGCGTATTGGCCAAATGCAGTTGAAGTTGTATTAAAAGAATATAACGATGTCACTGAAGGTGAACGTCGTCTTGCTGATATTTTATCGGGTTATTTAGACCCGGAATCTGATGAAGAAATTCCAGAAGTTTTAGAAGAGGAAGCTGAAATCGATGAAGATGAAGAAGCAAGTTCTAAAACAACCAAAGATGTAAAACTGGACGATGATGACGAAGAAGAGTCTGAAAGTGATGACGATTCTGAAGGCGAATCAGGTCCTGATCCAGAAATTGCCCGTATTCGTTTCACCGAATTGGAAGATGCATGGAAACTAACTAAAGCTGCGATTGAAAAGCATGGCCGCAATAGCAAGCAGGCAGAAGAAGCGCTTGAAGCATTGGCAACCGTGTTTATGATGTTCAAATTTACCCCGCGTTTATTTGACATTATTTCTGAAATGATTCGTGGCACCCATGAACAGATTCGTACTTCTGAACGTGAAGTGATGCGTTATGCGGTACGTCGTGGCCGTATGGACCGTACCCAGTTCCGTACTTCTTTCCCGGGTCAGGAGTCGAATCCAGCCTGGTTAGATGAGCAAATTGCCAAGGCACCTGCCGAGCAAAAAGCTTATTTAGAAAAAGTACGTCCAGATGTACTGGCATTCCAGCAAAAGATTGCCGACATCGAAAAAGAATTGGGCTTGAATGTTAAGGACATTAAAGACATTTCTAAACGTATGTCGATTGGTGAAGCCAAAGCCCGTCGTGCGAAAAAAGAAATGGTTGAAGCCAACTTGCGTCTGGTAATTTCGATTGCGAAAAAATACACCAACCGTGGTTTGCAATTCCTTGACTTGATTCAAGAAGGTAACATCGGCTTGATGAAAGCCGTGGACAAATTTGAATACCGTCGTGGTTATAAATTCTCGACCTATGCAACTTGGTGGATTCGCCAGGCGATTACCCGTTCAATCGCGGATCAGGCACGTACCATTCGTATTCCAGTACACATGATCGAAACCATTAACAAGATCAACCGTGTATCACGTCAATTGCTTCAAGAAATGGGGCGTGAACCGACTCCTGAAGAATTAGGCGAACGTCTGGAAATGGATGAAGTCAAAGTACGTAAAGTACTTAAAATTGCCAAAGAACCGATTTCTATGGAAACGCCAATTGGTGATGATGAAGATTCGCATCTTGGTGACTTTATTGAAGATGGCAACATCACCTCTCCGGTAGATGCAGCAACTTCAGAAGGTCTGAAAGAAGCGACTCGCGAAGTGCTTGAAAACTTGACTGAACGTGAAGCGAAAGTCTTGAAAATGCGTTTTGGTATTGATATGCCAACCGACCATACTTTGGAAGAAGTCGGGAAACAGTTTGACGTAACACGTGAACGTATCCGTCAGATTGAAGCCAAAGCATTACGCAAATTACGTCACCCTTCCCGCTCTGAACACTTACGTTCATTCTTGGAAAATGACTAAGCCATAGTGATACTGCTGGGGAGTTGAAAAAAATTTCAATAACCCCATTTAGTATTCAGTAACACATAACGCCTGCATTTACGCAGGCGTTTGATATAAGGGGGACTACTATGACCATGTTAGACCGTACGCCATCTCGCGAACTTCAAGAGCATCTTTGGGTTTTCCCAATGGATTATCCAATTAAACTGATTGGTGAAGCCAGCACAGAATTACATATTGCCGTTGTAGAAATCCTGGTAAAACATTTTCCAGACTTCGATGGTACCAGCATTAAGGTACAACCTTCACGTACTGGAAAATATCATTCTTTGACTGCTCAGATTGTCTTTGTGGAACTGGAACAGGTTCATGCATTATATGCTGACTTGGCGGCCTGCCCACTGATTAAGACAGCCCTTTAATCCTAAAAAACACGCGATCTGCGTGTTTTTTATTTAAGCCTTGTTTAGACCAACAAAATTGGCTTTTCCAAAGAAAACTGCAAATCCTATGCTCGGACTGCCCCATCTCCTGACGATTTCTTTATAATCCTTACATTCCATTTAAACTTTTAAGGACGCACTTCACGTGACTGATGCTGTTCTAAAACCAACACTGATTATTCGCCAATTTAACCAGCTTACGCCTTATCTCGAGCGTTTTCAGGACATGAAAAATCTGACTGAAAACCGCGATGAAAACACGCCCGATGAACTGTGGATTTTGCAGCATCATGATGTGCTGACCCAAGGACAGGCAGGTAAACCGGAACACATTCTGCTGCCGAGTAATATTCCAGTCGTTCAAACGGATCGTGGTGGACAAGTGACATGGCATGGCCCAGGTCAGCTGGTGGCCTACTTTATGCTTGATTTAAACCGTCTGGGCTGGAATGTACGTACTTTAGTGTCCTATGCCGAAAATTTAATGATTGGTTTGCTTAAGAAATACGGCATTGAAGCCTATGCCAAACCGGATGCACCTGGCGTTTATGTAGCCGATCGCAAAATTGGCTCATTGGGCTTTAAAATCCGTAAAGGGCGCAGCTATCACGGTTTGGCACTGAATATTGATTGTGACCTGTTTGGTTTCCATACCATTAACCCATGTGGTTATGCCGGTCTGGAAATGGTCCGTATTCAGGATTTAGTCCAGAACTATCCTAAATTCGAGAACTTATGCGTCGATATCATTGAAACTTTACACAACAGCGGTTACTTTAATGAAGTTAAAGTCATGCAACAATAACTTTGCTTTTGACATAAAAATAAATTAGAGTATTTACTCTAAACTAATAAAATATTTTTTAGATAAGGGATACACGAGTGATTTCAACCAAATCCGTTAAGCCCGCTTTACAACTGATCTATGTCAAACTCATGATGGATGTGATTGGCAGAGGTCTGGTAATGGCGAGTCAAGTCGACACCGAAGTCAAACAGGAAGTTGCAAAATTCCCTGTGGGTTTCGTTCTATCGATGAAAGTATTTCCCAATGGTCCTGCTTTTATTGCAAAAGTCACGGAAGACCATCAATTACAATTACTTCAATCTGTAGATATCAAGCCTGATCTAACCATTACCTTTAAGCACTTAAGTCATGCTTTTTTAGTCTTTTCTTTCCAGGAAAGTACTGCACAGGCTTTTGCTCACGACCGTATGATTGCCGATGGGGATATTTCTTTCGCGATTCGCCTGGTGCGTTGCTTAAATAAAATGGAAGCGCTGATTTTACCTAAACTTTTGGCCGAGCTTGCTGTAAAACAATATCCAACTGAATTGAGCCTAAAAGAAAAACTGACTGGAGCTGCAAATATTTATTTGAAACTAGCTCAATCCTATTTTAAACGGAGTGCATAACATGGCTAAGCCTTATTACGAATTTTTCTGTCCAGTAAAAGTTATCGCAGGTCATGCCGCATTAGAACATATTCCGTTTGAACTTGCTACTTTAGGTGCCAAACGCCCGCTCATCATTACCGATAAAGGTGTACGCAGCAATAACCTGCTTGCACCGATTGAAGCTGCTTTTGAATCTACAGAGGCGGTGATTGGTGCTATTTTTGATGATGTACCACCCGATTCAAGCGTAGAAACCGTACGTAAGGCAGCACAAGCCTACCGCGACAATGGTTGTGATGCGATTATTGCCGTAGGTGGCGGTTCAGTGATTGATACCTCCAAGGCAACCAACATTTTGGTGACTGAAGGTGGTGATGACCTGCATAAATATTCAGGCGCGCATAACCTGCCAAAACCATTAAAACCATTCTTCGTTATTCCGACTACATCAGGTACAGGTTCAGAAGTGACTATGGTTGCTGTGGTTTCTGATCTTGAAAAAAATGTCAAAATGCCGTTTGCATCGTATTACCTGATGCCGCATGCTGCAATTCTTGATCCTCGCATGACGCAGACCTTGCCACCGCATTTGACCGCCATGACTGCCATGGATGCCCTTACTCATGCGGTTGAAGCCTATACCTGTATGGCAGCAAATCCAATCAGTGATGCCTATGCAACGGCTGCCATTAAAAAAGTCAGCAACAGCCTGTTCAATGTTCTGGATAACCCAACAGATGAGTTTGGGCGCCTGGAACTGGCACAAGCTTCGACTATGGCCGGGATTGCATTTTCCAATTCAATGGTTGGTTTAGTGCATTCATTAGGACATGCCTTAGGTGCGGTGGCTCATTTGCCCCATGGTCTATGCATGAACCTGTTCCTGCCTTATGTACTTGAGTACAACAAGGAAGTGAATGGTGACAAAATTGCCGAATTGTTACTACCTTTAGCTGGACCAGACATTTATGCGCAGACTCCTGCACATTTACGGGCCGACAAAGCGATTGCCACCATTCTGACCATGCGCGATCGCTTATATGCCTTAACCAAGTTGCCACGTACTTTACGTGAAACCGGTAAGGTTTCAGAAGCACAACTGGATGAAGTGGCAGACAAAGCATTAAATGATGGTTCCATTATTTATAATCCTAAAGAAGCTACCTTGAGCGATTTAAAAGCGATTTTGGAAAAAGCTTGGTAAATATTGAAAATTAAGCGAATATAGCTAAAAATTAGCCTGATGTTTTTTTAAGCATCAGGCTTTTGCTTTGTGGAAAATTAAAGCTAATTTTTTATATCAAATGGCATATTTTCTGCATTAAAAAATCATAAAGATATTGGCAAAAGGGTCCAAACTGGAGTAGATTGGCGCACTTTTGTTTTATTCATTTAGGGGGGGTCGTTCGTCTCAAACGATCCTTGTAATCATGACTGATCCTTGATCAACGATTAAGAGGATAACGCCGTTGACAAATATCTCTGGGACTCAACCGGCAGCTAAACTGCAAAAAACGCTTGGACTCTGGCACATTATTATTATTGGTTTAGCCTATATTCAACCAATGACATTATTTGATACGTTCGGTCTGGTTTCTGAAGAAAGCCATTATCACGTACCAACTTCGTACATTATTGCCTTAATTGCAATTCTGTTTACGTCTATCAGTTACGGACATATGATCCGCCGTTACCCGTCATCTGGGTCGGCCTATACTTATGCGCAAAAATCGATTCATCCCAATGTCGGTTTTATGGTGGGCTGGTCATCATGGCTAGATTACCTGTTGTCTCCAATGGTCAACATCATTTTGGCAGTCATTTATCTGGAAGCACTTTTCCCTGAAGTTAACCATTGGGTTTGGGTGGTTGTACTGACTGCATTTATGACTGGGGTAAACTTACGTGGTGCCAGATTTGTTGCCAACTTCAACGGTCTGATTGTATTGGTTCAGCTGGCAGTCATCGCTTACTTCACCTGGATGGTTTACACGCTGCTTGCAGGCGGGGTCAATGCCGATGGTACATTAGCAAATGCCAAGTACCAGTTGTGGAGCCTTGAACCCTTCTGGAATGAAATGACGGCTTTAGGTCCGTTAATTACCGGTGCAACATTACTGTGTTTCTCTTTTACCGGTTTTGACTCACTCAGCTCACTGGCAGAAGAAACTAAAGATACTGAAAAAACCTTACCTAAAGCGATTTTCCTTACGGCACTGCTTGCAGGTATTATCTTCATTATCAGCACCTATTTCATGCAAATCTACTTTCCGAATGATCCAAAGACTTACTTTGAAGATGTCGCTGCAACCCAGCCAGATATTCTTTTAGCGGTAGGCGGGGTAGCGTTCAAAACTGTAGTGCTTTACTTTGCAATTGTCACAGTGATGGCATCAGGTATTTCTGCGCATGCAGGTGTATCACGCCTAATGTATGTGATGGGTCGTGATGGCGTGATCAATAAAAAGATCTTTGGTCATATCAGTCCAAAAAGCTACACTCCGGTTTACAACATTCTGATTGTAGGTGCGGTGGCTTTAACTGCTGGTTTCATGGATTTGGACATCGTGATTTCGATGATCAGCTTTGGTGCCTTAACTGCATTTACTTTTGTAAATCTATCCGTAATTTCACGTTATGCACTACGAGATGGTCGCACCAAAAACATTAAAGACATTATCAGCTTTGTGGTGATTCCTTTACTGGGCTTCTTAAGCATTTTTGCGATGTGGCTAGAGATTGAAGATACCGCATTAAAATTCGGTCTATGGTGGGCAATGTTCGGTATTTTGTACCTGGGCTATAAAACCAAAGGCTTCAAACACCCGGCGCCGCAACACAACGAGTTTGATAATACGCATTAATGGATTGATTCCATGCATAAAAAAGACGCTGAATGCGTCTTTTTTATTATTGTCTACTTTTTGATTTTATTCATTTTGTAGTACATATTGAATTTCTAGCATATTACAGCCAGGTATATCGGTTTCTTCTGGTAAGAATTGCACCTTTTTATTGTGGCTTAATATGCCAGTAGCAGTGTATTTAAAATTAAACGGATATTCCTCTGCTATATACACATCATTTTTATTTAAAGTCACCGTCTTAACATCACAGCGAGCATCAGGCGTGGATGCATTTCGCCAGAACTCATCAATATTCACTAAATCTGAACAAGCTGACCGAACCACAGTTTTTGCTTGATCAGACTGATTTTCCCAACGAACTTGTAAAATAATTTGCTGATCAAGCTCATCTTTTGGTCCAATCTTTATCAATTGATCTTCTGCAACGATTTCAGAATTGAGAGGATGAATAAAACTTAAGGTCCGCTTGACCCCATGACAATAATCACTAACAGGTTTAGATAACCATATTTGGTAATGATCATTTAACTTTTGACCATTTACCACGTTTATAGGTTTACCATCTCCACCATTCCCGGTTCCACCTTTGGTCACCCCGGTACTTAATTCTTCGCCACATCCTGAAAGGAATGCCATACAGGTAAAATAAAATAAAAATCTGTTTTTATGTGTCATTTTGATATATCCCTAAACAAAACGTATGTATGGCTTCTGCTTTTCCTTCATCCAAGGCACAGCATTTAACAGCGTATTCCATAAGCTGTTTTGAATAATCTTCCCATAATTCAATCGAATATTGTGTTAAAAGCTGCACTGATTCAGCAGTCAACTCATCTGCACGTACAGCTTCTTCTAAGTGAGTAATTTGATCCGTTTCAAATAAATTATGCAGTCCGGCTTCAAGATGACTTTGTAAATTATGACTTAATAATTTTCGCGATTCTTGATGTAATTGATCCGGAATAAAGCTTCCCTTCTTTAAAACCACTTCACCCAAATCTTCATCCACAATTCCCAAACGAATTAACTCATTCAGTACGGATCTCGGATGTCTCTCAGATGAAATTTTTTTCACTAAAAACTCAAAACTAGGCTGTTCAGAATCACTAAAAGGCAGTCGTGGTGGACAATCTTCAGCAATCCATAAGCCAATGACCCGTGCAGGCACACTAATGGGTTCAGCCACAGTTGCCTCAGTCAATGGTTTTCCTGCAGCAGAAGTCTCCTTATAGGCACTTACATCTTTACGATGCAGACCTGCCAATAAGCTAATGGCTGAGACTGTAGTTTTTTGATCTAATCGTTCAAGTTCAGTTAATGCTTGTTGGTAAAATATTGGTTTTAACGCAGCAGAAAACTCCATATAGCCCACCCCTGAACGCACAAGCCATTGAGTTAAATGGTTCATCAATAATAGAACTTGTTGTAAGTTAAATTCTGCATCGTTGGTTGGCAAATTACTCATATTTCTAATATTTTCCCAACACATAAAAGTGAAATTTTCGCATTAATCTACAACTTTCTCCATTTACATTCAATCTTTTCAACCTCTAACAAGAAAATAAGATTTTAAATCTATAAAATTTATTCTTAGCCACACCCCTTTAAGTAGAACTTACATGCACCAGACTTCTTAATATTGGAGCAATAATTACTTTTGTACTTTTCTCACTCTCAAAAAAATTTAGATATTTTTTAAATTTTTCTTTTTCAAAAGACGAGAAAAAATAATTTCGAAAGATCCCCAAATACGTTCCTTTTCTCTGAATTAATAATTATTTTTAGAAAAAATTAATATTAATTTAAAATCTATAATCAACTGTTTTTAATAGTTATTTTTTAATTATCTTACTTTATAAAACATGAAATTTTTCATATTTAAATTTTAAACTCTTCCCCTTTTTAATTTGGTTATGCTATTGTGCGCAAAATAAATGCGAAATTTACGCATTTTATACACATTGATTCGTGTTAATAAATAAAAAGTAAAGGACTGGAAATGAAATTAAACACTCTTACAACTGCCATTTTATTAATGGGTCTATCAAGCTCTGGAGCTTTTGCAGCTGCAATGGATCGTTCGGGACAATCTATATCTGCATTCTTGCAACCAAATAATTATTTTGAAGCAGGAGTTTCTGTACTTGATGCCAATATTTCTGGAAATATGAGAGATAACTGGAATGTTCCATCAACAGATCAATTTAAATCTGGAGCTGATATGTCGAACACCAGCCTTGGTGATATGGCAGAAAGTTTTCTAATTCCAAGCTTTGCACTTAAATATCAAGCCAACCAACATATTTCTCTCGGCCTTATTTATGATCAACCTTTTGGTGCTAAAGCAAAATACTCAAACCAAGATAAAATTCATCCGACAGCTGTAGGTAGTGTTGGCCTTGGAGATACAACATTTGAAAATTCTGGCACATTTCACAGAAATGGCGAGTCAACTGAAGTATCCGTAGACAGTCAAAGTCTTTCATTTATTGTCGGTTATCAACCTAATGAAAATTGGAATATCTACGGTGGCCCTGTTTATCAAAGCGTAAAAGGTGATGTACAACTCCGTGGTAGCGTCTATGGCCCTCTAGGTGGTGGTATCTGTACCATAGCAGTGGGTCGCCCGATTTGTAGCGAAATGAAAGATTTAGATACTGGCAATATTAGCAATGGTTATAATGCCTCTATTCCTGAAAAATTTGAATTTGGCTATTTAGCCGGCTTAGCTTTTCAGATTCCCAAAATTGCCTTAAAAACATCTCTAACTTATCGCTCAGAGATCGATTATAAAGTCGATGTTGAAGAGAACATGTCGTATGCTAATTTAGCACTCCTCTCTATTGTTCCATTAGGAGGATTACCAATACTCGGTAAGGATTATGTATATAAAGAGGGCAAAACCAAGATTACAACCCCACAATCTTTAAACCTTGATTTTCAATCTGGTATTATGGAAAACACCATTGCTTATGTGAATGTACGGTGGGTAGATTGGTCTAAATTCAGCATTCGCCCACAAAAATTTGGTGAATTATCTTCCGCCCTTACTCAAAAGGTTGCAGGTACACCTCGTGGTTTTGACTTAATCTCTTATGATAAAGATCAAATCTCGGCAACTTTCGGTGTTGCACGAAAATTTAATGATCAATGGGCGATTTCGCTAATTGGTGGTTGGGATTCAGGCACTGGTGAACTTGCATCAACTTTAGGTCCTATTGATGGTTATTGGAGTGCGGGAATCGGTGCACAATTTAGCCCGACACCATCTACCTTCATTCAAGCTGGAGCACGTCACTTCTGGTTCGGTGACGCAAAAGCACAGTCTGCAAGCTGGTTTGGAACAGAACGCTACGATGCCGACTTTACAAAAAACACAGCTATGGGTTATAGCATGAAAATTGGTTATAAATTTTAATTCATGAATCTGCTGCTTAAAACAGTTTGAAAGTATCGCGATTTAAGAATCATGAACATGGTTTCTTACTCCATTTAATCTCTTATACATTTATATGGAAATAGAGGATTGCTCTATTTCATCTATTTCTAAAAATATATAAATGTATAAGCGCGATCTTTCTTTTTTCCCACTTATTTCCTTGAGTGGGTTTTTTTATATTTTAAGCTCTTGAACGGCTATTTAATCCGGCAATTAAATCCCATCCTGCTATCTACCAGATTGTCCCGATAGCCCAGCGCCTGAATAAAGGCATTCCGGTCCTGCAACAGTTTTTGGTCTGGCTCGCTCAAACGTGCTTTATTTTCAACAGCCAGCCTATAGATGTCATTAATGATATTTTGATAGATACCGCACACTTGCTGACGTTTTTCTTTTTTAAGCTGCCGCCCTGTCCAACTCCATTCAAAATCATCACTCGTTAAAGTCTTGCCCCATGCTTCAATTTGCTGATTCATCCGTTGCTGCATGTCTTTTAAGCCTTGCTGAATTTCGGCTTGAGTAATGGGTTTGACTGTTTCCGTTGCTGCCTGATGAGCAGCTGGAGATTCTGCAAAAGAAGGTACCGGCATAATAGCTGTAACGAATGCAAGAGCAGCCAACCCAGTAATAAAAAATGTATATTTCTTCATCCAATTCAATATCAAGTTCAATGTGTACTCACTTTAGTTCTTATTTATTCTCTTTTTATAACTAAAATTGATGAAATGGAGAAGATAAAATGAGTCACACTTACATAAAAAAACCACCCTCAGGTGGTTTTTAATGATCAGTTCAATCTTTATTTTAATTCTTGAAAGCCTTGTTGACGCCAAGCTTCATACAAAATAACTGCTGTAGCATTGGATAAGTTCAAACTGCGCGAATTTGCTGCCATCGGTAAACGAATCCAGTGTTCTTTCGGGAACATCATGCGCACATCTTCAGGCAAACCTCGGGTTTCCGGCCCCATTAACAAGGCAACCGGACGGTTTAAATTTGAAGTATGCGGTGTTTCAAAACCCTTGGTGGTTAAAGGGTAAATTGCATCATTATCAATACCCTGCTCTTTTAAATGAGCCAGACAATCTGCAAAATTTTCCCAAACTTTCATATGCGCCCATTCATGATAGTCCAGACCCGCACGTCTGAGCTTCTTGTCATCAAGCTCAAAACCAAGCGGTTTTACCAGATGCAACTGTGCACCGGTATTGGCACATAAACGGATGATATTCCCAGTATTTGCAGGAATTTCAGGCTCATACAAAACAACATGAATCACAGGATTTCTCTACTCTTTCAACGCAACAAGGCCTGAATTAGCCTTGCCACTGTAATTGTTCGCGCAATTTCACCACTTCACCAATAATGGTGAGGGTCGGCGCTTGAATGTGATGTTCTGTCACTTTCGATGCGATATCGGCTAAAGTTCCCACCACCACTTTTTGCTCTGGTGTAGTACCTTTAGAAATCAATGCTACCGGCATATCTGGACGCTGGCCATGTGCAATCAGCTTGGCACATATTTTTTCCAATCCAACCAGACCCATATACAGCACCAAAGTCTGGTTTTCATAAACCAGTTCATTCCAAGGCAATTCAGGCGAACCTTCCTTCAAATGCCCGGTAAGAAAACGCACACTTTGAGCATAATCACGATGCGTTAAAGGAATTCCAGCATAGGCTGAACAGCCTGAAGCAGCGGTAATGCCTGGTACGACCTGAAAAGCCACACCGGCAGCGAAAAGCTCTTGAATTTCTTCACCGCCACGACCAAAGATAAATGGATCACCGCCTTTTAAACGGCAGACACGTTTACCTTGGGCAGCATATTCCACTAGCAATGCATTAATCCCTTCTTGAGGAACACTATGGTTGGAACGAGCTTTACCCACATAGATTTTTTCTGCATCACGGCGGCATAAGTCCATAATCGCAGGAGAAACTAAACGATCATAAATAATCACATCCGCCTGTTGCATCAAACGCAGTGCTTTTAAGGTCAATAACTCAGGATCACCCGGACCTGCACCCACCAAATAGACTTCACCTTTAGGCGCTTTCCATTCCATTAAAGCTTGTTCAATTAAACGATCCGCTTCCGCAATGTTGTCATTAAACACCTGTTCTTTGAGTGGACTGGCATATAAGTCTTCCCAAAAAATACGGCGCTCATCTGGATTTTCAATTTTTGCCTTCACCGCAGCACGCCATTTTCCAGAAAAATCCGCCAGCTTGCCCATGCCATGAGGAATAGCAGCTTCCAGCTGGGTTCGGATTTGACGTGATAAAACAGGTGATGTGCCATTGGTGGCAATCGAAACCACCAAGGGTGAACGGTCAATAATCGCAGGAACCATAAAACGACAATGCGGTGGATCATCGACACTGTTCACCAGAATTTTTTCAGCTTCGCAAGCTTCAAAAACTTGGATATTGGTCGCTTTGTCATTGGTTGCCGCAATCACCAAACGGTAATTGCCTAATGGAATATCTGGGCTAAAAGGGGCTTGGACATATTGCCCTTGGCTTGATTCAACAATCTCAAGTAAATTACTTTCAATTTCAGGTGCAATCACGTGAATAACTGCGCCTGCTTTTGCCAAAAGGACTGCCTTCCGGTAGGCAATATGTCCACCACCGACAATCAGACAAGGTTGCTGTTGCAACTTTAAAGAGATTGGAAAGATATCCACGAACTACCTCAGTATTTTAGATCTGATTGTCTTAAGCAATTTTCATGCACAAAACTGTGCCATTTATCGATTTATTGATCAATCCGAAGATTAATCAATAAATTCTGCACCACCCATATATGAACGAAGTGCTTCAGGTACTTCAATAGATCCGTCTGCACGCTGGTAATTTTCCATCACGGCAAGCAAGGTACGACCGACTGCCAAACCTGAACCATTCAAAGTATGCACAAATTCAGTTTTCTTCTGGTCTACACGGTAACGCGCTTTCATACGGCGTGCCTGGAAATCACCCATGCATGAGCAGCTTGAAATTTCACGATAAGTATTTTGGCTTGGCACCCAAACTTCCAAATCGTAAGTCTTGATGGCACCAAAGCCCATATCGCCACCACACAGAATGATTTTACGATATGGCAAACCGAGCGCCTGCAAAATACCTTCAGCATGGCCAGTCAATTCTTCTAAAGCCTGCATAGAATCTTCAGGTTTAACAATCTGCACCATCTCAACTTTGTCGAATTGATGTTGACGGATTAAGCCACGAGTATCACGGCCATAGGAACCTGCTTCACTACGGAAACATGGTGTATGCGCGGCATATTTCAGTGGTAAACGGTCTGGATCAACAATTTCATCACGCACGAAATTGGTCACTGGCACTTCTGCTGTCGGAATCAGGTAATATTCTTTTTCACCCTGTAATTTGAATAAATCTTCTTCAAATTTAGGTAATTGACCCGTACCGCGTAAAGAGTCTGCATTGACCAAATACGGTACATAGGCTTCTGTATAACCATTTTTAAGCGTATGCGTATCCAGCATGAACTGGGTTAATGCACGTTGTAAACGCGCCAACGGACCTTTAAGAACACTAAAACGCGTACCAGTTAATTTGGTCGCAGTTTCGAACTCCAAACCGCCCATCCATTCACCCAGGTCAGTATGATCTTTAATTTCAAAATCAAATTGACGTGGTGTGCCCCATTTTAAAATTTCTACGTTGTCATCTTCATCTTTACCTTCAGGTACAGATTCATGCGGCATGTTTGGAATAGTTAAAGACTTGGTTTCAATTTCAGTTTGCAATTCTGCAAGTGCAACTTCAGCCGCTTTAATTTCATCACCAATCGCTGACATACGCGCCATGATTTCAGATGCATCGCCACCAGATTTTTTAATTTGGCCAACTTGTTTAGCACCCGAATTACGCTCTGCTTGTAAAGCTTCTGTATTCGACTGAAGCTCTTTACGGCGAGCTTCAAGTGAAGCCCACTCTTCTACATTCAGCTGTACACCACGTTTTGCTAAGGCTAAATTTACAGCCTCAATATTATTTCTGATTAATTTCGGGTCGATCATAGCCAATCTTTTACAAAGAAAAAAACTGGCTATAGTGTAAGCGCTAAACACTAAAAAAGACAGTGATCGAGCGGACAGCTGTGGCTTATTAGAGCAAATTTACCCGAATTAAGCTGAAATTATGAGGTTGGATACTTGGGCAAACTTGGCAGATATTCAGCTTTAATCAGTTTACTGAGGGCCACATAAGGCAAGGTCAGCTCAGTCATGCCTTCTGCATAGGAAGCCAGCTCATACAAGGGATAAACAAATACAATGCCATTGGCACCATAATAAAAATTATCACTTAATTTCAGTTTTGCTCTTTCTATACTGTGCTGCTCCAGCCAGATGCTGTTTGAATCATATAAGGCATTCAGCAACTGCTGTTCTGTGCCCTTCAGCATAATATCTTGCAGTGCCAGACGCTTTTTGTCTTTCAAATCAAAATTCACAAATTCCTGATGATACATGCCATGTGCTGCACCGGATGAATAGGTATAAGTCTGAATGGCAAAAGTTGCCCGGTCATACTGCTGACTGACAAAGCGGATATAAGTCGAGCTTTGACTTAGATTGGGTGTGGCCCCTTCGGCGGTATTGACCTTTTGATTGGGAGCTGTAGAAAACGCAATCGGATCGGCCTTTTTAACCCGATCGATAAAATAGTCATCTACCCATTTCAGGTTGCTCTTTACCGTCTGAATTTCATACTGGGTACATCCTTCTGCATCACATGCTTCCGGTTTGCTCAGTTTCACAGGAACAACCTTGGCTTGAATTAATGGAATTGTCTGAACGTTTTCCTGTTTTGTAGTACTTACCTGTTCTGTTTTTGGAGCTGGTCGCTCCTGACAACCCGCCATGCCCAGTACAGCCAAAGAAACTGGAACAACCCAGAGCCATTGTTGATTCGTGCGTATTTTCATCTTATTTTAACAACCTAGTGCCTTTTATCATGCGGCTTCACTATACAAAGCTCAGTAACTAAATGAAATTTAAAATATGTATCTTCAAAAAAGATAGACTGAGATAGACATACAAAGATGAAATTCGCTTGAGCTAAGACAAATCTACCCAATTGCCATGAAAGCCCAAGGGCACATGTACACCCAGGATAATTTCAGCTTGAGGCTGAAGCATTAAACCTTGCGCTTTTAGAATCACCACTTTGGATGATTCTTTATCGACATGATGCACATAAGATAACAGGTAGCCCTCACCTTCTGCCGTATCAACTGATTCTGGAATAAATACCACCTCTCCCGTCACCCATTGTTCTCCATAGGCATACGTGGTTTTTTCCTGTGTATGCATATCATGGCAAATCAAATGATTGGCTTTGGTCATGTTTAAAGGATCAAAACTGACACTATAAATATAACGATGCTGCTCACCCGTATAGCGTTCATCGATTCGTGGAAATTCCTGCGCCTGTGTATCTGATACCTGTCGATCTACGATGTGTTTCTTCGGATCAATGGTCCAGCGTTCCAATTGGGTATTTTGCTGCTCAAACGGACCTTGATGGGACTTTTTAAACATGGAGCGATGAACGACTACATCCAGAATAATGATCTGTTGCTCATTGCGATAAGCATTTGCGGCATGAAAAATAAAACACGGTTCTATAGCAATCCACTGTACTTCATCGGCACGGCCATATTTAGGCAAAATGCCAATTCGTGCCGCATGCTTTTCATTCCATTCATAAGGCAATGGATTTCCTTTGATGAGTTGCTTCAAAGAGAAGGTGACCGGCAAATCAAAAATTAAGATATCTTGAGCTGTAATGGCACAGTCATGAATCATGGGGCCATGCTGCACCGGAATTTTAGTCCAATGCACTAAATGCCCCTGCTCATCAATCACTTCATAATAAGCATGCTTAATATCCATCGCATCATAGCAGATAGCGTGCAAATGCCCGGTGTTATTGTCTTTATGCGGATGGGCGCTAAAAGGCAGGTCTGCATCGGTATTAAAAAGACGGTGTTCTTCCGTATTTAAATTTAAGTCCAACCGTGCCGGCAAAGTACCCGCTTCTACACTGGCCCAGATTTTATTGGCATGATAAAAGGCATTGGTATTCACGACATCTCCCGGACCACGGCGAAAACCGGCTTTAACAGGCTGGTGCTTTTGCTTTTGAATAGAATCCGTGGCGATATAGCGGCTCTTAAACCACGTGGCTTGACCCTGTTCAATTTTTAAAGCGTGCAGCATGCCATCACCAGTAAACCAGTGATAGGCATCTTGATTTTCCACATGAGTCGGATTAGGGCCTATTCTTAATAACAGTCCGGTTAAGTACTGTGGAATTTCACCAATCACCTGAAATTTATGCTTTTCTATCTCCTCTACCGGGCCAAATATGCCATGCAGATAAGGATTTTCTCCCCTAGCTTTAGATGAGTTTTGAACTGATTTTTTTGATCTTCTTTGCAGCCAGGTCACGCCCAACCCCATGACTTTTTGACGATAGCTATTGAACTTAGATTTTAATTTGGTGAAACGGGGGTAATCCAAGACTGAGGCACCTGTATTGTTATTTTCCACTTTTTATTCCTTCTGAGCTTCTGTCTTTGTTTTAGGTCACAATTATTTTTTGTATTTTGCCCTTTGCTGCTTATTCCTATCTACTGATCTTTATATAAGCTATATGGCTATATTAACCAGGCATCTTGTGTTTATTTTTGCATAACTTTTTGCATAATTAGGCTTTACCCGAAATGCCTCGTATTTTTTAGCCAATAAAATTTAAAAAACCACCCCATGAGGTAATGCTGATCAGTTAAGGAGTTTCGAAATAGACTCTTTAGCTTTTTAGCAGTTTACGACGGAGTCTTACCGTTTTAAATCAAAGTCTTGCAGCTCATTTGTTACTTTGGTTTCGCCCAAATGAGAAGCACAGCTTCGCAAGAAAGGCATCTTGCGGAGTAATACTCCTCACCGCAAAACTCGTCAGCCACTATCAACTAGCAAATTTATCGCAGAAACAATCATTTTTTAATGTAGTCCTGCCTCAAACAGTTGCGGATGACTTTTCCACATATCAACTACAGTCATGAATTTAAAAAAGAAAATACCAGTCAATTTCTTAACTGACTGGCATTAGCCACCTAGGACTGCTTTTTAAATGACATAAGTACTTAATTCAATAGTGATCAATCAATTTATTATTGATCAATAATATCGGTGCCTTTCGGCGGTGCGAAATTAAAGGTTGATGAAGCAATAGACGGATTCAATTTCACATTGTTAAAGCGCACATAGGTGGTTTGACCCAATGAATCCTGCAAAATCATCAAACTTGGTGCCTTGTTCGCGCCAAAACTAATAGTCAGACTTTGAAATGCACTATCTTTAACTTTTGGATACAAGGTGTAATAGGTCTTGCCTTTATCCGGCTGAGTCACCCGATAAGACTTCATAATCTGGCTGGTATTACCCGACAATAATAATGCAGGGGTATTAGCCACTTGCTCATCTAGACTTTGACGGACTGCCTGTTGTAAATCAGGATCGTAAATCCATACGGTTTTACCTGAAGTCACAATGGTCTGTTTTGAAGGACTAGTGGTTTCCCAGAAGAATTTTCCCGGACGAGCGACTTTCATTGCCCCTTTAAAGGTTTGATTCATGTGTTGTCCGGTCAAGCCTTTTTTCTGTGGGGCTTTACCCGAAGTTGCTTTTGTGGTTTGTTCAAAATTTGCTGACAACGTCCGAATATTACTTAACTGCTTAACCAGATTGTTCGTTGCTTGCTGCTCCGATGCTGCTACAGGTGCAGCAAAAACAGTTGTACTCATTACCGGTGCAAGCGTTGCAGCACCCAAGGTCATCGCACACAGGGTTTTACGAAGCATTTTCATATCATCACCTTTTTTATTTGCAGTATCGCAATTTTTTCAATGTTCCCATCTTAAACCAAATAATGTGGCTAAAATTAGAGAAAATAAGAAGATTTGTATTGTTATTAATAGTCAATGTAGCCATTTCTACATCATGATGAAGAACTTAAATCTTTTCCGGTTTAATTTATAGCCATAAAAAAACCCACAGAAACTGTGGGTCTTTTTCGTATTATTAAAACTTATGCAGTTTCAACAGATACATAGCGACGGCCAAATTGACCTTTCACTTCAAATTTGATCACGCCATCAGCGGTAGCAAATAAAGTATGGTCACGGCCCATACCTACGTTTACACCAGCGTGGAATTCTGTACCACGTTGACGAACAATAATGTTACCAGCAGTCACAGCTTGACCACCGTACATTTTAACACCTAACATTTTAGGGTTTGAGTCACGACCGTTACGTGTCGAACCACCGGCTTTTTTAGTTGCCATGTCTATTTACTCCTCGTAATTAGCCTGAAATAGCAGTAATTTTCAACTCGGTAAACCATTGACGGTGACCTTGTTGTTTACGGTAATGTTTACGACGACGCATTTTAATAATACGGATTTTGTCGTGACGACCGTGGCTAACTACTTCAGCAGTTACTGTAGCACCAGCAACAACTGGAGCACCAATTTGAATGCTTTCGCCGTTTACAAGCATCAACACGTCATCAAAAGTAACGGTTGAGCCAGTTTCAGCTTTCAACAATTCTACTTTAAGGGTTTCACCCTCAACAACACGGTGTTGTTTACCACCGCTTTGGATTACTGCGTACATAATGTACTCCAAACATGCCCGTGTCGTCGTGCCGATAAAGGAATATACCGATCTTAATACGAACGCCACTGGGGGGATATCTAAGGGCAAACATATTAAGTGATAATAAATCAAACAACAAGCCATTTCAGCGTTTTTTTGCACCTAGCTGTTGCTGATTTTATAAACGATTAAGACTGATTAAAAATAACCATGAAGATTTGAAGCTGACATTTTATAAAATGTAATAGATTTTTAAAATCAATTCGCTACTATAAAACACCCAATGCCAGTTTGATCACATATCTGGTGTAATAGTAGAATCCAGTCAAATTTAAAACCATTTGCCTAGTCAGGATTTAAACAACTATATTAAGATCTTAGCTTTATATCCACTATAGTTGTTACACTATAATAAGCAATTCAATTTTTAGAGGTTTCTCTTCATATGGCCATCGACTTTAAGCAAGACATTCTCGCTCCTGTTGCTTCAGACTTTGCTGCGATGGACACTTTCATTAATGAAGGGATCACTTCAAAAGTTGCCTTAGTGATGGCCGTGAGTAAACACGTGGTTGAAGCTGGCGGCAAACGTATGCGCCCCATCATGTGCTTATTGGCGGCAAAAGCCTGCGGTGCAGACAATATCGAGCGTCAGCGTAAACTGGCTGCCATTATTGAAATGCTGCATACCGCAACACTGGTGCATGATGATGTGGTCGATGAATCAGGCTTGCGACGTGGTCGTCCTACTGCCAATGCGACCTGGAATAACCAGACCGCAGTTCTGGTGGGTGATTTCCTGATTTCCCGTGCTTTCGATTTGCTGGTCGACTTGAACGACATGACCTTACTGAAAGACTTTTCTACCGGCACCTGTGAAATTGCCGAAGGTGAAGTGTTACAGCTGCAAGCCCAGCATCAGCCAGAAACCTCGGAAAAGACTTATCTCGATATTATTCACGGGAAAACCTCACGTTTATTCGAACTGGCCACTGAAGGCGCTGCGATTTTATCGGGTACACCAGAGTACCGTGAACCTTTGCGCGTCTTTGCCGGTCACTTTGGTAATGCCTTTCAAATTATTGATGATATTTTAGACTATACTTCCGATGCTGAAACATTAGGTAAAAATATTGGCGATGATTTAATGGAAGGCAAACCGACTTTGCCATTAATCTCTGCCTTGCAAAAAACGACTGATGAAGAACATGAAATTGTTCGTTTAAGTATTGCCACCGGCGGTCTTAACCAGCTGGATCGCGTGATCGAGATTGTGCAAACCTGTGGTGCTCTGGATTATTGTCGCCAACGTGCAACCGAAGAAACCCAGTTTGCGCTGAATGCACTAGATGCACTTCCTGATAGCGAATATCGTCAGGCATTGATTAACCTGACCCAGCTGGCCTTAAACCGAATTCAATGACGGGATTAGAAAGAAGATATTTACCCCTTGCCTATGCATATCAATTTTAATGATTTATTTTCAAAAATGCAGCAGCAGCTTGAGTCCAATCAGGCTGTGCTTGATGGTTCACTGCTGATTGAGTTAGTGAACCGTATTCGGCCTCATGACCCGGCTGATGTTGAAGAAATTAACCGCAAATTTCAGGCTTTCATTCAAGCCTTATTAATTACTCCCCATGCAGTCAACACACTGCAAAATTTCATCTTAAAATTAATCAGCCACTACAAACAGACCAGTCTATATGCCGATACCGGTATTTTGTCGCTGGATGGTTTCTGGAATCAGCTCGCTCAGCGCCTGGGTGCTCATTTTCTTCCCCTGATTAATGATGAAAACCAGCTGCAAGATTTGGTCCGTCGGGTTTTTTATCAACGCAGTGACAAATACTGGCTGGACAGTATTGCCGATGAAGACTGGCAGAAACTCTTTGCATTGATTAATCAGGGGCATAGCAATCAGCAAGAAAAGTTGCAGATTAAAAGTGAACTGATTAAAGCCATTACGGTTTTATCTTACCGGATTAGCGGTATTGGGCTGTATCCCGAATTTATTAACGCACAGCCTGATCTGACCGAATATGAATCGCCTTTTCTGGTTCAGAACCGGGAAATTAATGAATTCATTCAGCATTATAAATTACTGCATCAAAATACCGATCCTCTGGCAATCATTGCCCTACCCGATGCCTCACAAGCGCTGGTGATGATTGAGCAATGTCGTGATGTAGTGTTAAAAATTCGTCGTGCCATCAAACGGATTGGCGTGAGTATCAGTCTGACTTATTTATTGTCATTGCTGGAACAGTGTTTAGATCGGATCGAACTGCTCATTAACCTGATTGTTGAAAAAGATCAAATTCGTTATCAATCACTCAGTGCCTTGCTGGTCGATATTACCTCTGCCATTTATAGTGAACGGAGTGTGCGGTCTTTACTGGCAAATAACAGTGAATTAATTGCCTTGCAAGTGACCGAAAATGCCAGTAAAACCGGTGAGCATTATGTAAGTACCGACAAGCAAGGCTTTTGGTCGATGTACAAATCCGCCGCTGGTGCGGGTGTGATTATTGCCACCATGGCGACCCTGAAAATTCTGGCTACACGTCTGGTCATGGCACCGATGATGCAGGCATTTATCTTTAGCATGAACTATTCGCTGGGTTTCATGTTAATTCATGTCCTGCATTTCACTGTCGCCACCAAACAGCCTGCCATGACGGCAGCGGCACTGGCAGCCACGGTACAGCATCAAAAAGGTTCTAAAAATGCACAGATTGCTGAACTGGCAGCGCTGATTATTAATATTATCCGCACCCAGTTCATTGCCATTCTCGGCAATATCTCGATTGCCATTCCGACTGCTGCAGTGATTACCCTGCTCTGGCAATACGGCATGGATGAACCTCTTTTAAGCTATGCCAAAGCCACCAAGACCTTACATTCACTGAATCCGTTTACATCCTTGGCCATTCCACATGCTGCCATTGCCGGTGTATGTTTGTTCTTTTCTGGACTGATCGCCGGTTACTTTGACAATATGGCGGTGTACCGTAAAGTTGGGCCACGTTTAAAAGCACATGCCAAGTTAAAGCAACTGTTGGGACAAGAACGCCTAAACAGATTTTCTGCCTATATCGAACGAAATTTAGGTGCCTTGGCAGGGAATTTCTTGTTTGGGATTATGCTCGGCAGCATGGGAACCATTGGTTTTATTTTAGGACTGCCTTTAGATATTCGCCATATTGCCTTTGCTTCGGCCAACTTTATCCAAGGCACACTCTGTGTGAATGGCAGCCCAGAAATTGGTTTAATTTTTGTTTCATTTTTAGGCGTGCTGCTGATTGGTCTCACCAACCTGTTTGTCAGTTTTAGCCTGACCATTATTGTGGCATTACGTGCCCGGCGTGTTCGCTTTGAACAATGGAAGCCCTTAGCCAAACTGGTACTCACGCACTTCCTGACCCGTCCGAGTGACTTTTTCTGGCCACCGAAGACCCCACTGGAAGTCGATGAACTTAGCCCGGTACAAAAATATTCACAGAAGTAATCTATTATTTTTGTTTTACTTCCTGGTTAAAAATGGGTAAAAAGAAATTAGTATAATTTACACACACTTGAAATAAAGTGTACTGATGAGTACACTTTAACCATGAATTAGTCATACTTCAATCGGCTAACATAACCCGGGTTCCTTACATGCCTTACTTGTTGCTTGGTGTAGGATTTTTCTTATTTATTTTCAGCATCTTAATGCTAGTAAATCCATCCTTGAACCAGTTCGACTGGGTGATCACGGAATGGCTGAGCCAGCATCGTAGCCTGCCTTTAAATAGGATATTCATCACACTTTCGACTATAGGCGGTATGCCATTTGTATTATTTTTAACCACAGTCTGGTGTTTCCACCAAGCCTGGTATAAAAAATATGCAAATGTTATTTTCATTAGTTTAGGACTGATAGGAAGTATAGCCACGGTTTGGCTGCTCAAATATGTAATTTCAAGACCTCGCCCACCCGAAATGTATCATCTGGTCAACAGCTATGGTGCTGCATTTCCCAGCGCTCATAGTGTTTATGCCGCTAGCTTGGGTTGTCTTGCAATTTATCTAAGCCTTCGACATTCCAAACAGCACATCATTGTTATTGTTGCTTTTATGTGGTTGTTGATTATGGGAATTTCCAGGGTTTACCTTGGCGTGCATTTTTTCTCTGATGTCTTAGCCGGTTGGAGCATAAGTTTTATTTGGATCACACTACTTTATCTGCTGTATGCCAAATTGAGTAGGGCGAAAACAAATTAGTTTTTAGATAATAATCTAATCGAGGTGGAAGAATGATGTCTGCAAAGCTATGGGCGCCCGCCCTTACCGCTTGCGCATTAGCAACAAGTATTGCACTTGTTGGTTGTAGCAAAGATCCTAAGGATGCGCAGCAAGCTGCAGCAGCCCAAAAAATGCCACCTACTGAAGTTGGTGTCATTGTTGCCCAACCCCAAAGCGTAGAGCAATCTGTAGAACTTTCAGGCCGCACCACGGCATTTGAAATTTCTGAAGTCCGTCCACAAACCAGTGGTGTGATTCTTAAGCGTCTATTCACTGAAGGCAGCTATGTACGTGAAGGTCAGGCACTTTATCAAATTGATTCCAGCACAAACCGTGCGAACGTCGATAATGCCCGTGCTTCTATTGCCAGCGCTGAAGCAAATCTGAATGTTCTACGTGTCAAAGAAGGCCGTTACCGTCAATTGGTCGGTACAAATGCCATTTCAAAACAAGAATA
Organism: Acinetobacter sp. ANC 4169; assembly: GCF_002135355.1. Classification (GTDB taxonomy): domain Bacteria; phylum Pseudomonadota; class Gammaproteobacteria; order Pseudomonadales; family Moraxellaceae; genus Acinetobacter. The sequence continues at coordinate 170,698 of NZ_NEGE01000005.1, forward strand.
TGACGATATCGCTGCGCAAGTAAAACTGGCTGAAGCAACCTTGAATGCGAGCCGTGCAACCTTGAAAAATGCCGAAATCAACTTGGGCTACTCAACTGTACGTGCACCGATTTCTGGTCAGACTAACCGCTCAACAGTTACTTCAGGCGCTTTGGTAACAATGAACCAAGAAAACCCATTGGTGACTATTCAGCGTTTAGACCCGATTTATGTCGACATTAACCAGTCGAGTGCTGAATTACTGCGTTTGCGCCAGCAGTTGAATCAAGGCAGCTTGGGTAGCAGCAACAACACTAAAGTAAAGCTTAAACTGGAAGATGGCAGCTATTACCCGGTTGAAGGCCGTCTTGCATTCTCGGATGCCAGTGTAAACCCGGAAACCGGTACGGTAACTTTACGCGCGGTGTTCCAGAACCCGAATCATTTATTGCTTCCAGGTATGTATGCGACTGCGCAAATCGTGCAAGGTGTTATTCCGAATGCCATGCTGATTCCTCAGGCAGCGATTACCCGTACACCAACAGGTCAAGCCATTGCCATGGTTGTGAATGCCAAAGGTGTGGTTGAAACACGTCCTGTAGAAACTGCCGGCGTTCAAGCTAAAGACTGGATTGTGACCAAGGGCTTACAAATTGGTGAAAAAGTGATTGTTGATGGTATTGCCAAGGTGAAAGAAGGTGCGACTGTGGTTGCGAAGCCTTATCAGCCTCAAGCCGCTGCGCCTCAAGGTGCAGGTCAACCTGCAGCAGAAGCAAATAAAGCAGGCCAGCCAGCCGGTCAAGCACAACCTAAAACTGAACAAAAAGCTACTTCAAATGCGTAAGGGGTAGACTAAATGGCTCACTTTTTTATTCATCGCCCGATCTTTGCATGGGTGATTGCCTTGGTGATTATGCTGGCGGGTGTTTTAACCCTCAGCAAAATGCCCATTGCACAATATCCGACTATTGCGCCACCAACGGTGAGCATTTCGGCGACTTATCCAGGTGCATCTGCTGAAACTGTAGAAAATACAGTGACCCAAATTATTGAACAGCAAATGAACGGTCTTGACGGTTTACGCTATATTTCTTCAAATAGTGCGGGTAACGGTCAGGCATCGATTGCCTTGAACTTTGAACAAGGGATCGATCCCGATATTGCCCAAGTTCAGGTACAAAACAAATTGCAGTCTGCAACTGCGCTACTGCCTGAAGATGTACAGCGTCAGGGCCTCAAGGTGACTAAATCGGGTGCCAGCTTCCTGCAAGTTTTAGCATTCTATTCACCGAATGGCTCAATGACTGACGCCGACATTAAAGACTATGTAAACTCCAATATTTCTGAACCGCTGAGCCGTGTGGCAGGTGTGGGTGAAGTACAGGTGTTTGGTGGCTCTTATGCCATGCGTATCTGGTTGGATCCTGCAAAACTCAGCAGTTATCAACTGACTCCAAGTGATGTAGTAGCTGCCCTGCGTACTCAAAACGCACAGGTTGCCGTAGGTCAATTGGGTGGTGCACCTGCTGTTGAAGGTCAAGTACTGAATGCGACTGTAAACGCGCAAAGCCTGTTACAAACACCTGAACAGTTCCGTTCTATTTTCTTGAAAAATGTCGGTTCCGGTGCAAAAGTGACGGTTGGTGATGTCGCTAAAGTTGAATTGGGTTCTGACAACTATCAGTTCACTTCTAAATTTAACGGCAAACCTGCAGGTGGTGTAGCAATTAAGTTGGCTACCGGTGCAAATGCACTCGACACAGCAACAGCTGTCGAAGAACGCTTGCAACAACTGCGCAAAAACTATCCAAGTGATCTGAAAGACCAACTGGCATTTGATACTACTCCATTTATCAAACTCTCTATTGAAAGTGTGGTTCACACTTTAGTTGAAGCGATCATCCTGGTATTCCTGGTGATGTTCCTGTTCTTGCAGAACTGGCGTGCAACCCTGATTCCAACCATGGCAGTTCCTGTGGTGGTATTGGGTACTTTTGCCATCATCAACCTGTTTGGCTTCTCGATTAACACGCTCACCATGTTTGCCATGGTACTGGCCATTGGTCTGCTGGTGGATGATGCGATTGTGGTGGTCGAAAACGTTGAACGGGTCATGGCCGAAGAACATCTCGATCCGGTGAGTGCGACTGAAAAGTCGATGAGCCAGATTTCGGGTGCCTTGGTCGGGATTACCACAGTATTGACTGCGGTATTCGTACCGATGGCCTTCTTTAGCGGGACGACCGGTGTAATTTATCGCCAGTTCTCGATCACGCTTGTAACCGCGATGATTTTGTCATTGGCAATTGCCCTGACTTTTACCCCTGCCCTTTGTGCAACCTTGCTCAAACAGCATGATAAAGACAAGCCGGAAAGTAATGGTGTGTTCGCCCGCTTCTTCCGCTGGTTTAACCATAGCTTTGACCGCATGTCGGGCGGTTACCAGAAATGGGTTGGCAAACTGCTGATTCATAAAGTGATTGCCGGCGTTATTTATGCTGTGGTGATTGCGGGTCTATTGTTCATGTTCAAGAACCTGCCAAGCTCATTCCTGCCGAATGAAGACCAGGGTGTGGTGATGACACTGGTTCAATTACCGCCGAATGCCACACTTGACCGTACTGAGAAAGTCATTGATCAGATGAATGGCTTCTTTATGGAAGGTGAAAAAGCCAATGTCGATTCTGTATTCAGTGTCGCAGGTTTCTCTTTCACCGGTGTCGGTCAGAATGCCGGTTTAGCCTTCATTAAGTTGAAAGACTGGAGCGAACGTACCTCTCCTGAATCGCAAATCGGTGCCATTATCCAGCGTGGTATGGCATTGAACGTGATTGCCAAAGATGCTTCTTATGTGATGCCGTTGCAGCTTCCTGCAATGCCAGAACTGGGGGTTTCTGCCGGCTTTAACTTACAGTTGAAAGATGCTGCAGGTAGCGGTCACGAAAAACTGATTACTGCACGTAACATGATTTTGGGTATGGCTGCGCAAGACAAACGCCTTGCCGGTGTACGTCCAAACGGTCAGGAAGATACGCCACAATACAAAGTGTATGTGGATAACGAAAAAGCCAGCTCTATGGGCGTAAGCATTGCTGAAATCAACAACACCATGCGTATTGCCTGGGGCGGTTCATACATTAATGACTTTATTGACCGCGGTCGCGTGAAAAAAGTCTATGTTCAAGCCGTACCTGATGCGCGTATGATGCCGGAAGATTTAAACAAGTGGTACGTACGCAATAACCTGGGACAAATGGTACCGTTCTCTGCTTTTGCAACGGGTGAATGGACTTATGGTTCGCCACGCCTTGAACGTTATAACGGTATTGCATCGGTGAACATTCAGGGTACCCCTGCACCGGGCGTCAGCTCTGGTGATGCGATGCTTGCAATGGAAGAAATCATTGCCAAACTTCCGCAAATGGGCATGAGTGGTTTTGACTATGAATGGACAGGTTTATCTTTAGAAGAACGTGAAGCAGGTTCGCAAACTGCGGGTCTATACGGACTTTCTATGTTAATCGTGTTCCTGTGTCTTGCTGCATTGTATGAAAGCTGGTCTATTCCATTCTCGGTACTGTTGGTGATTCCTCTAGGTATTGTCGGTGCAATTGGCTTAACTTTCCTCGGCATGGTGTTACTGAAAGATCCAAACTTGTCGAATAACATTTACTTCCAGGTCGCGATTATCGCCGTCATTGGTTTGGCCGCGAAGAATGCGATCCTGATTGTAGAATTCGCGAAGGAACTGCAAGAAGATAAAGGCGAGCCTTTACTTGAAGCCACCTTGCATGCAGCAAAAATGCGTTTACGTCCAATCATTATGACCACCCTTGCCTTCGGTTTTGGTGTACTTCCACTGGCCATTGCTTCAGGTGCCGGCGCAGGTAGCCAGCACTCGGTAGGTTATGGTGTACTGGGTGGCGTAATCAGTTCAACTTTATTGGGTATCTTCTTTATTCCTGTGTTCTACGTCTGGATTCGAAGTATCTTTAAATACAAACCTAAAAAACGAAATGATCAGGAGCAAACATCGTGATGCAAAAGGTATGGTCTATTTCAGGTCGTAGCATTGCGGTATCTGCACTTGCGCTTGCTTTGACTGCATGTCAAAGCATGCGTGGCCCAGAGCCCGTAGCTCAAGCAAATATTCCAGAACAAGGTTATCTAACTGCTAATTCTGGACCTTCAATTGCTGAGCAAGGTTATAAAGACTTTTTTGCCGATCAGCGCTTGCTTCAAGTGCTTGATCTGGCACTAGCCAATAACCGTGACTTGCGTACTTCGACCTTAAACATTCAACGTGCGCAGCAACAGTATCAAATCACCCAAAACAACCAGCTTCCAACCATTGGTGCCAGTGGTAGCGTACTTCGTCAAGACACGCTCAACACCAGTGGCGCCATGACCAGCTACAATGTCGGTCTAGGTGTGACTGCCTATGAGCTGGATTTCTGGGGTCGTGTTCGTAGCTTAAAAGATAATGCTTTAGACACTTACCTGGCAACTTCGAGTGCACGTGATGCCACTCAGATTGCGCTGATTGGTCAAGTGGCTCAGGCATGGTTGAACTACTCGTTTGCCAATGCAAATTTAAAACTTGCAGACCAAACATTAAAAGCCCAACTTGAGTCTTATAACCTCAACAAAAAACGTTTTGATGTCGGCATCGACAGTGAAGTTCCTGTTCGTCAGGCACAGATTTCTGTCGAAACAGCGCGTAACGACGTTGCTAATTACAAGACTCAGATTGCACAGGCACAAAACTTGTTGAATCTGCTGGTCGGTCAAGCGGTTCCAGCGAACCTGTTGCCAAGCCAACGCGTAACCCGTATCAGTAAATCCAATGCACTGAGTGCAGGCTTACCAAGTGACTTGCTGAATAACCGTCCTGACCTGCGTGCTGCCGAATATAAACTTTCTGCAGCAGGTGCCAATATCGGTGCAGCTAAGGCACGTATGTTCCCGACCATCAGTTTGACCGGTAATGCAGGCTATGCGTCAACCAGCTTAAGCGACCTGTTTAAATCGGGTGGTTTTGTCTGGTCAATTGGTCCAAGTATTGACCTGCCAATCTTCGATTGGGGCACACGTAAGGCCAACATCAAGATTTCAGAAACAGATCAGCAAATTGCCTTGTCTGATTATGAAAAATCTATTCAATCCGCTTTCCGCGAAGTGAATGATGCCTTGGCAGTACGGCAAAATATTGGTGACCGTTTAGCAGCGCAACGCCGTCTGGTGGATGCAACCAATACTACTTATCGACTGTCGAATGCCCGCTTCCGTGCCGGTATTGACAGTTACCTGACTGTACTGGATGCACAACGTGCATCTTATGCAGCTGAACAAGGTTTATTGTTGCTTGAACAGGCCAACATGAATAACCAGGTTGAATTGTATAAAACACTGGGCGGCGGTCTTAAAGCCAACACCGGTGATGCCGTTCAACAGTCACCTTCTTCGGCTGAACGTAAAGCGGCAAACAGCGCTCAGTAATGTTCAAGTGTGATAAAAAAGCCTGCACCATGCAGGCTTTTTTATTGCTTTTTAAAGCCTGATTTTCTATCTTCACTAGAGTCTATTTCATTTGAATATCAAAAAATGCTGCTGAGTAATTTAGAAACTGTTCCGGGACATACCATTCGCCGTCAAATTGATGTGGTCTATGGCAGCACTGTGCGTAGTAAACATGTGGGACGTGACCTTTTGGCAGGTCTGAAAAATATTGTCGGTGGTGAACTGACAGCCTATACCGAACTGCTGGAGGAATCACGTCAGGAAGCCATGAACCGTATGATTGAGAAAGCAAAATCTTTAGGTGCAAATGCCGTGGTGGGGATCCGTTTTTCAACTTCAAATATTGCCCAAGGTGCTTCGGAACTATTTGTTTATGGCACTGCGGTGGTGGTTGAAGCAAATGCTCAAAAATTGCCTGATCCCTTCCCGACGCAAGGCTAAGCCATGGATGCCGTAATTTTAAAAGTCGTCATTTTTGTGATTTTATTTGCGATAGGCTGGGGCTTTGGTCGCCATATTGAAAGAAAGCATTTAACTGAACTGGATGAACAAGAACAGCGTTTGGCCTATATCACCTTGGACAATAACCGTTTTACGACCTCTCCATATCCGGGGCAACTGGTGAGCAGCAATGTGGTCATTTCCCATGATTACTTTAAATATGTGATTGCCAATATCCAGAATTTTTTTGGTGGTCGCTTAACCAGCTATGAAAGTGTGGTTGAACGTGCCCGCCGTGAAGCCATTGTCCGTTTAAAACTGGAAGCCGAGAAAATCGGCGCCACCCATATTATGGGCTTACGCCTAAGTACCACAGAGATGGGGATGCAAGGCGGCATGGTGGAAGTGTTTGCGTATGGCACGGCGATTCAGGGTTAAGTAAATTAAATAAGGTTTGAATCTCCCCCCCTAAATTCCCCTTTTTCAAAGGGGGACTTGCCATGTATTTCATTGTCTTTCAAGAAGCATAGCTCCTCCCTGATCCTAGCCAAAATAATGGACATGTAGTCCCTCTAAAGATAACGTAACGTTAACTTTGGAGATGTAAAAATGGCTAAACGCTTTAGTCCAGAATTTAAACAGCAAGCAATTGATTATGCACTTTCAAACTCACACGAGTCTGTAGCTGCAATCGCCCAGAAATTAGGTG
>NZ_NEGE01000006.1 GCF_002135355.1 Acinetobacter sp. ANC 4169
CTTTTCTTGTGAATACAGCATCAAAGTGCTTAGTTACCGTCCAGAGTTGTGCAAGTGGTTAGGGCAAATAGCAGGTTTTATCTCTTTCACAGACTAGAAGTCTTAGGTCTATTACAAACTCTACTATTTGCATATAGTGGAAGCTAATCACTACATGCTCCAAGATACAAGATCTATTGTATTTAAAATACATAAACTTAATGAAAATAAAAAATCTTAGTATCGAATATAAGAAACATCTCAATCCATACAGTACTAAAAAATATTTTAAGCAATTTATTTTATTATCAATGGGATTAATATTTTAAATAAAATTATTTCTAAAATGAAACCTGATAAACAAAATGTAGCTGCTTGTTCATCAGGTTCTCAATTTTAAAACTAAATCAGGGCTTAACCTTTACCCGTATGGCCAAAACCGCCTGCACCACGTTCAGTCGCTTCAAATTCATTCACAATATCAAATTGCGCCTGAATAACAGGAACCAGTACGTACTGCGCTAAACGTTCACCAGGCTGCAAAGTAAATGCTGTTTGGCTACGGTTCCAAACCGATACCATCAATTCACCTTGATAATCTGAATCAATCAGGCCGACCAGATTGCCTAGAACAATCCCATGTTTATGTCCCAAACCTGAACGTGGTAAAATTAAGCCGGCAAAATTTGTGTCTTCAATATAAATGGCCAAACCTGTTTTAACCAATACCGTTTGCCCCGGTTCAATGACAGTCGCTTCGTCTACACAAGCACGCAAGTCCAAACCTGCTGAACCCGAAGTCGCATAAGTTGGCATAGGCCACTCGTTGCCTAAACGTGTATCGAGTACTTTCACCTGAACTTTCATTTGTTTTTTCCTAATTGCTTGGTTTAAATGTTGCATGGTTTAAATCGTAAATTAACGCTTAATCAGCGCACGTAAATTTTCCAGATAATGCTGAGCTTGCAGTTTTGGATCAATATTGCCGGCCAATTTTTTCTTGCGTCCCAGCCATTCCAGCTCATCCTGCGGCAATTCATCCAGGAAGCGGCTTGGTGTCATCTGTTTCATCTGGCCACCCGCTTTACGTTGCTCAGCCAACGTAATGGTCAGACCTTGACGTGCCCGGGTAATACCCACATACATCAGACGGCGTTCTTCTTCGACCGTATCAGCTGCAATCGAGTTTTTATGCGGCAGGATTTCTTCTTCCAGACCAATCAGATACACATAGGGAAATTCCAGACCTTTCGATGCATGTAAAGTCAGTAAATTGACTTTGTCGGTATCTTCTGCTTCCTGCTGCTGCTCGAGCATATCCAGCAGCACCATTTTACGAATGACACTTTCAATATTCTTGTCATCAACATCTTCAGCACGGTTAATCAGGCTTTGAATACTGCTATACAGCACTTCAATATTATCCAGCTTGGTTTTTTCCTGTGCCGGTGTTGCTGCATTTTCTTTAAGATAATCAATATATCCCGCTTCATGCATCATCTGGCGAATAATCGGCACAGGCTCGTCATCGTCGAGTAGATTACGGGTAAAGTTAGCAATAAAATCGGCAAATTCAGCCAATTGTGTGGTGGCTTTTTTCGGAATTACCATAGTCAAGCGCTGATCACCAGCTGCCGACAATAGCGACAAATGATTTTCTTGAGCGAACAAGCCTAATTTTTCCAATGTCACCGGACCAATAGCACGTTTAGGGGTATTAATAATCCGTAAAAATGCACTGTCATCTTCAGGGTTAATAATTAAACGCAAGTAACTCATGATGTCTTTAATTTCTGCGCGAGCAAAAAAAGACTGACCACCAGAAAGCTTGTAGGGAATCTGCATTTGACGCAGCTGTGTTTCCAAAATGCGTGCCTGAAAATTACCCCGATATAAAATCGCGTAATCTTTCCAGTTTTTCCCATTCATGAGCTTATGGGTAATCAGATCCTTGACCACGCGTTCTGATTCATCATCATCATTACGGCAGGTAATCACCCGAATTACCTCACCATGGCCTTTATCTGACCAGAGTTTTTTATCAAAAATATGCGGGTTATTGCCAATGACCGTATTCGCCGCTTTCAAAATACGGCTGGTCGAACGGTAATTTTGCTCTAGCTTAATGACTTTTAAATTCGGAAAATCCTCTTTTAATAACGCCATGTTTTCTGGTTTTGCACCACGCCATGCATAAATGGATTGGTCATCATCACCTACTGCGGTGAATTGTCCCATCACGCCCACCAGCAGTTTCACCAAAATATATTGCGCCGTATTGGTGTCTTGATATTCGTCGACCAAGAGATAACGCACCCGATTTTGCCACTTATCCCGTACTTCAGCATTTTCTTGGAGTAAACGGGTTGGCATTACAATCAGATCGTCAAAATCTACGGCGTTATAGGCACGCAGGTTACGTTCATAAAGTTGATACAAATGCGCAAACTGGACATCTTCAGCGGTTTCACAAGTAGTGTGAGCTTGTTCCGGTGGAATCAGGTCATTTTTCCAGTCCGAAATCATTTTCATTGCCTTGGCAATCAGCTCTTTACTTTCCGCACCCGACAAATTATCGCGGTGCATTAAATCCATCAGGATGCGCTTACAATCATCGGCATCCAAAATAGAAAAATTGTTTTTTAATGGTGTATGTTTCAGTTCCAGTCGCAGCAAATTCAAACCAAAAGTATGGAATGTTGATACAGACAGCCCTTTGGCTTCTTCACGAGACAATAATTTACCAACACGCTCTTTCATCTCACGTGCCGCCTTATTGGTAAAGGTCATGGCCGTAATACGATGTGCCGGAATCCCGCAATTTTTGACCAGATGTGCGACTTTTCGAGTAATAACCGAGGTTTTACCTGAACCTGCCCCTGCAAGTACTAACAAGGGTCCTTGAGTGTATTTCATGGCTTCAAGTTGCTTGTCATTGAGTTGACTTGCCGACGACATAGTATTTCCTCGTATTGATTGGAGCTCGATTATAGTCATCTGTACCAAACTTGCATAACCTAAAATACAAATTTGACATTCATAAAAAAAACCACCCGAAGGTGGTTTTTTTAATTCATCATTAACGCATAAAGAATTATTGAACCGCGTAAATGCTGATTTCTACACGACGGTTTTGTTCACGGCCTTGAGCGGTTGAATTTGATGCGATTGGATTCGCTGAACCTTGACCTTGAGCGTTAATACGTGAAGTTGAAACGCCTTTAGAAGCCAGGTAGCTTGCTACTGATTGAGCACGCGCTTGAGACAATGGAATGTTAATAGAATCATTACCAGTGCTGTCTGTATAACCCGTTACAAGAATACCGCTCTTGTTATCTTCAGTTAAAGTTTGCGCAACTTTATTCAAAGTTGTGTAGAAGTTAGGTTTGATATTTGATTTGTTGGTATCAAATGTAATGCTACCTGGCATAACCAGACCAACCGAACCATCTGGATTACGGTTTACGTCTACACCAGTACCCGCCATTTGTTGACGAAGTTTTTTCTCTTTATTGTCAAGATAAACACCAGCAGCACCACCTACAACTGCACCAATCGCAGCTGCACGGTTGTTTTGCGAGCTAGAATTTGCATTACCTTTCGAAATACCATAACCAGCAGCTGCACCCACTAATGCGCCAATTGCTGTTTTATCGTATTCCATACCGCCTGTACTACCTGCAGTTTGACAACCGGAAAGTACTAATGCCCCTGCTACAGCTGCTGAAATTACTAGTGCACGCATTGCATGCCTCCTTCTTGTGTTTTATCGTATGGTGGAATAATGAATTAAAAAAAATGGGCATACCATTGATTTTTTGTAAATAATACAACCATTCGTTACATTTTGTAATATTTTATGTGAGTGTGACGAGTAACTTAAGCACAATTTCTTCATAGTTGTATGAATAGACTTTTTTATTTCAAATTCTGCAATTATATTAAATACTGACAAAAAACATTCAATGATTTTCTTTTTAGGGCCGTTTTTTATTATGTCATCTCAAAATACCAAGCAACCGATATTAAAAAAAATATCTCGCGGGCTTACTGTCGGATCGGTGATTACCGGAAGTACTTTTTTTCATGGTCCACCTGTACTCGCATTGGGATTGACTAAACTAATTAAAAAATCACGTAAAGTAGATGAAACCAACATTCAGATTACCAACAGCTGGCTCAGTGTCAATAATTGGCTGATTGACCATGTATTGCCCAACTTAAAGTGGGATATCAGTATTGATGAAGGCTTAGATCTGAGTATGCAAGGTCGTTACCTGATGACCTGCAACCATCAAAGTTGGGTAGATACTACGGTAAATCAATATTTTGGTTTAACCCGCATGCCCCTGACCCGTTTCTTTACCAAATGGGAACTGATCTTTATTCCTTTCGTGGGACAAGCCTTTAAAATTTTAGGTTTCCCGATGATGAAACGGCATACCAAAGAACAGATTGCCAAAAATCCGGAATTGAAAACCCGTGACATGGAAGAATCACGTAAAGCCTGTGAACAGCTGCTGAGTCAACCTTTTACCTTACTAAACTATCTAGAAGGCACTCGCTTTAGCCCAGAAAAACACGACCAACAAAAGTCACCTTATAAGCATTTATTAAAACCTAAAGCAGGCGGTTTAGCTTTAGCCTTAAATATTTTAGGTGACAAAATTGATGCTTTGGTCGATATGACCATTGTTTATCCGGATGGGGCGCCGGGTTATGGTGATTTCTGGTTAGGCGAAGTCAATCGCATTGCGGTGAATTTGCGTAAAATTGAAATTCCAGGCTGGGTATTAGGCGGCAATTATGAAGATGATGCCGAATATCGTGAACAATTCCAGCAATGGGTTGATGAGCTATGGACTGAAAAAGACCAACTGATTGAACGCATGCAGCAAGACTTGGCTACAAAAGCTTAACAACGCGCAAGGAAAAAAATGAAGCAAGACGACCAGATCACGCCCCCGACCTTTTCTTTTGTAAAAAAAGGCACTTGGGGATGGAAAGTTGCACTGGGCTATGACATTTTCATGATGGTTCTGATCATCATCAATTTGATCTGCTTAAGTGGCAATGCACTCCTGATGAGTGATTTTGGTGGCTGGCTATTTAACTTCATTCATCTTCCGGAACTGTTGCAGTTTTACCGTACCGCATTACGCCCTTGGGTCATCATCACCGAAAGCTGGTTTACCAGTTTTCTGGTGATTGAACTGCTGGTCCGCTGGGCCATTGCGATTATTGGACAACATCATAAGCGCTGGTTTTTCTTCCCCTTTATTCACTGGTACGAAATTCTATCGATTATTCCGCAACTGCGTTTCTTACGCCTGTTACGTGCCGGTTCTATCGCCTATAACCTGCATCAGCATGGTTATAAAGTCATTCCATCCAGTTGGTATCAACGGGCGAACTTTTATTACCATCTGGTATTAGAGGAACTCACCAGTCGTATCGTGATTACGGTTTTAGACAGCATAAAACATGAACTCTCTACCAGTACCACACATAAAAAACTGATTGAAGATCTGGTTGCCCACCACCGTGAAATGTTTGCCACTGCCCTAGCGGATATTTTGCAAGAATCTTTAGGCAAAGAGCTGCAAGCGCAAAAAATCATGATAGCCGAAAATGTCGGTGATATTGTCAATCGCGCCATTGAAGATACGCCTGAACTGACCCAGTTGTTACGCCTGATTCCAATTGTCGGTGGCCGCATAGAGCAACAGATCCAGAGTATTGGCCAACGCTTGGGAGAAAATATCACTCTGGGGCTGATTGAACCTTTTGCACACGATCATAAAAATGAAAAAAATCTGGCATATTTAGAAATTTCAAATAAAATCAGCCAAATACAATTTGAAAATAACACCCATGTGGAAAAACTGGTTGAGTCGGCAGTTTTTGAAAGTTTAGAAGCCATTCGCCAGCAAGTGAAAATAAAACAATGGCAACAAATTCTGGAACAGCATGATCAAGTTAAAGAATGAACATAAGATTTAAAATATTGAAATCGCTGCTAGAGAAAAGCTGCAATTTGTTCTAGGATTTGCTCTATTTACAACATAACTTCGACATAAAATTAATGAGTCAGAAGTCTTAAGGAATAATTATGGCTGATATACGGATTACAGGCAGAATGGTTAATTTTACCCGATTAACTTTTGACACCAATGATCACAACGCAATCCGCCAGCAATTGACTCAAATGCTTCAAGAAACTGCTTCTCATGGCACACTGGTGATTATTGACAGTACTGTAGAACAAGAATTGATTGCACTGATTCAGTTATTGATCAGTCTGGATTTACAGCCTTTGGGTGTGATTGACGGCATTCTTTCCGCTGAAGCCCGTGCCATTCAATTTCCTGTTCTGCCAGCAGACAATAAACCCTTACAACGCATTAAAGCCACGAAAGAACAAGTGGTTGAGAGCAAACCTGACCTTGATACCACCCAAACTCCAGATGCTGAAGAAGTGGTAGCAAAACCAGCTCGGGGCATTAGTCATGTGACTTCTTATCACGATGAAATTTTGCGCACTGGCCAATGCCTGGTTCAGGATCACGGCGATATTATTCTCAATGCCGGTATTAACAGCGGTTCTGAAGTTATTGCTTCAGGAAATATACATATTTATGGTAGCGCACGTGGTAGAGTCATCGCCGGCGCAGGCGGAAACGGTGCAGCACGTATTTTCTGCCATTCTCTGGAAGCAGAATTGGTATCCATTGCAGGTACATATTGTGTGGCGGATGATATTCCCCCGCATGTCCTGAAAAAGGCTGTCCATATTTACTTGAATGATCATCAAGAACTTGTCTTTGAAGTTCTCGAATTTTAATGTATAAATAAACACCAAAAGCCCCATATTTAAAAAGGGGTTTGAACCATAACAGGAGTGGATTCGGTGGCGAAAATTGTTGTCGTAACATCAGGCAAAGGTGGTGTAGGTAAAACTACGACTAGTGCATCTTTTGCAACAGGTTTAGCCCTTCGCGGTCACAAAACTGTTGTGATCGATTTTGACGTGGGTTTACGTAACCTAGATTTAATTATGGGTTGTGAACGTCGCGTTGTTTATGATTTTGTAAATGTATTGAATAATGAAGCGCGTCTTCAACAAGCGCTCATTCGTGATAAAGATATTGAAAACCTGTACATTTTACCTGCTTCACAAACCCGTGATAAAGATGCCTTGACTGATGAAGGTGTTGCACGTGTAATGGATGAACTTTCGCAAGAATTCGATTACATTATTTGTGATTCGCCTGCGGGGATCGAACGTGGTGCAATCATGGCGATGTATCATGCGGATGAAGCAATCATTGTAACCAATCCGGAAATTTCTTCTGTACGTGACTCTGACCGTATTATTGGAATGCTCGACAGCAAAACCAAAAAAGTAGAACAAAACGAAGGTCGCATCCGTAAACATTTGTGTATTACACGATTCAATCCAGAACGTGCTGATAAACAGGAAATGTTAACGATTGACGATATTTCTAAAGATATTTTACGTGTACCTACTCTTGGTGTCATTCCTGAGTGTCCAAGCGTATTACAAGCATCGAACGAAGGTAAACCTGTGATTCTGTTTACTGAAGAGTCAGCGGGTCAGGCTTATGATGACCTTGTCGCGCGCTTCCTGGGTGAAGAACGTCCTTACCGTCACATCGCGGTAAAACCTAAGGGTTGGTTAGCACGATTATTTGGAGCGTAAGAAATGGCAGGATTCTGGAGTAAATTATTCAGCAACGATGATAAACCTTCAAGCGCACAAACTGCTAAAGACCGCTTAAAAGTAATTGTTGCTTCTGAGCAAGGTTTAGGTAAACGCTTAAGCCAGGACAAAATTGACCTCATGAAAAAAGAAATCATGCAGGTGGTTAACCGTTATGTCCGCGGTGTTGATGAACAACATATTCAAATGTCGGTACGTTCTGAAGCCAATATTGAAATGTTAGAGATGAATATCAATTTGCCTGAAGAGCGATAATCTGAATTTTGATTAGTCAAGCAAATTGAATCAAGGCAAAATATGAGCCTAAACAAAGCACCGCTTTGTTTAGGCGCAAGACGAGAAGCTTTGCTTCGAAGTGGCCAAATCATTGGCTCCGCTTTGCCCAGTCGCAAGACGAGAAGCCAGGTTTCCTATTGGCAAAGTCATGGAAAATGCCTTGTCACTTGCGCACTCATATTTTGCCTTTTTTATTTTAATCAGTATACCAAGGAGTTTGCGATGGCATTATCTCAGCCAGCAACGTTCAATGAAGAATGGTCAGATGAGCGTGTATTTGCCTATTTAACCCAGCTTCCTCCTGCAGGCGTGAATGCTGATTTTCACGTGCTTTATCATGCGTTCAAGCACATGCGCCCAAATGATTATGAACGTTTATTGACTCAATTCATTGCCGACGGCCGTGATATCAATGCCACCAATCCTGAAGGTCAACGCATTCATGACGTGATTGTTCAATATCCACGTCAAAGCGAAGGTTTTCTGGAAGTTCTTGCCAAGTTTGCATAATTTCCTCGTTTCGATAAAAAGCCTGCTTGTTGCAGGCTTTTTATTTTCTTGGATGTGAGTTAGAACAACAACCACATCAGCATAGGAAAACTTAAGGCAAAACATAGCGTTTGCAGGCTAATCACCCCCGCCATGAGTTCACTGTCACCCTGACAAAATTTGGTCAACATATAAGATGCCGTTGCGGTAGGCAAGGAAAAAAATACAACCAATACAGCCCTTTCCAGCTGACTTAGGGGCATCATAGAACAAATGGCATATGCTAGAAGTGGCATCAGCACTAAACGGCCTACAGTATTGATGGCTAGACGCGGTAAAGAACGACTTAAAGCTGAAAACTGCAAGCCCGCCCCCACACAAATCAAGCCCAAAGGCAAACTCGTTCCAGCCAATAGTTTCAGTGCATTTTCAATTCCAATAAATAGTTTTAATCCACTTAAATTAAACAGCATGCCTACAATACAGCCTAAAATTAAGGGATTTTTGAATACTGACAGCAGCGTATTCTTAAAAGATACCCCTTGTCCCTGTGAAAAAGACAATACCGAGATAATATTCACCAAGGGAATCGAGACCACTATAATCATGGCAAATAACTGCATGCCTTTGGGACCAAACAATGGTGTCATTAGTGACAAGCCAATATAGGTATTAAAGCGAATATGACTTTGCATATAAACGCCAAAGCGCGCTGCAGGAATGTAACGCCATAATTTGAATGACCAAAGTAACAGACTGGAAATAATAATGATGATAAACAAGGTCGCCAGCACCAGTTTGACCGCATCCAGATCCAGCTCTACATAGGCCAGATTGGTAAACAAAAGGGTGGGAAATAGAATGAAGTAGTTAAATTTTTCTGCCCCAGCCCAAAAATCCGTTGCAAGATACTGACTGCGTTTGAGTAGATAACCCATAGCAATCATGACGATCAGTGGAAATAAGGCGATCAGAATATCCATAATTATCTATTTTCAGCAGCTTAACTGCACTTTAACTTTCATCAGGCTGATAATATAATCCTCATTCAACCTCATCATAAAATGAGTTTTTACTCATATCGCTCATGACGTTTAGCCAGCTTGAAATTTTTATTCTGGTTGCAGAAAACCAGAGTTTTACCCTAACTGCAAAACAACTCGGCATTACCCAGTCTGCAGTTTCACATGCGCTAAAGAGTCTGGAACAGCATTGGAAGGTATGTTTATTTTCACGCAATCAGCACAAAATTGAACTGACCACGATTGGTATACAGTTGCTACGACATGCGCAAAGTATTTTAAATACTGCGCAAAGCATGCAGCAGGAAGCTGCGGCTGCACATGGCGTGCATCAAGGTACTTTAAGAATCGGTTCTTTTGGAGCCTCTGCCTCCATCCACTTATTACCGGAAATATTAACTGCATATCGGCAACGCTACCCCAATATTGAAATTTATGTCGATGAAGGTACCGATGAACAGGTTTCGCAGTGGATTATGGCTAAACAGGTTGATGTCGGTTTTGCCGTGTTACCACGACAAGAGCTGGATACATTCCCTGTGATTCAGGACATTTTTGTTGCCCTTATTCCTAAAAGTTACCCAATTGCCTGCAAAACTAAAGTCAGTATTGCAGAATTGGCGGATTATCCATTTATATTAACCAAAGCCGGTAGCCAGACGCATGTAGAACTTTTATTCAAACTGCATCAAATTCAGCCCACCATTAAATACCAGTTGTCACAACTACTGACCATTTTAAATATGGTCAATATCAACGAAGGCGTGTCTATAGTCGCGGATATGGCCATTACCCCCGAGCTGTTAGCATTACATCCGAATGTGGTAAAAAGACCGCTCACTCCGAATACCCAGCGCCATATTGGGCTGGCTGTAGCGAATAAGAAATTTATGAGTCCTGCCACAAAAGCCTTGATTGAACTGGCTCAGGACATGTTTTATTTCAATAAATAAAGCAAGAAAAAAGCCTGCATGAAGCAGTAATGCTGATCAGTTAAGGAGTTTCGAAATAAAATTTTTAATTTTTTAGTAAGTCATGGCGGAGTCTTACCGTTTTAAATCAAAATCTTGCAGCTCATTTGTTACTTTGGTTTCGCCCAAAGTAACCAAAGGCATATGTCATCCGCAAAACTCGTCAGCCACTATCAACTAGCAAATTTATCGCAGAAACAATCATTTTTTAATGTAATCCTGCCTCAAACAGTTGCGGATGACTTTTCCACATATCAACTACAGTCATGAATTTAAAAAAGAAAATGCCAATCAATTTCTTAACTGACTGGCATTACTGCATGAAGCAGGCTTTTTTAAATCTGGGATTAAACCAGAATATCGCGCTTACCATTGGCACCCATGCCGCTGACAATGCCATTTTCTTCCATCTGGTCAATAATACGTGCAGCACGGTTATAACCCAGACTAAACTTACGCTGTAGCGATGAAGTCGATGCCTTGCGTGTTTCCAAGACAAAGGATACGCATTGGTCGTAGAGTGCATCGCGGTCTGAGCCACCATCACCATCTTCAAAGCCACGCGAAGTCGGCTCTTCATCATAAGGGGTCAAGATTTCATCCACGTAATTAGGCTCACCACGTTCGCGCCAAGCGTCACAGATATTGTTTACTTCATCATCTGAAATAAATGCGCCATGCACACGTTCAGGTTCAATCTTGCCCGGCCCAAGAAACAGCATATCACCATGACCCAACAGGTCTTCTGCCCCGCCGGCATCCAGAATGGTACGCGAGTCAATTTTACTGTTTACCCGTAAAGCCACACGGGTTGGAATATTGGCTTTAATCAAACCGGTGATCACATCCACCGATGGACGTTGGGTCGCAAGCAGCAAGTGAATACCGGCAGCACGTGATTTTTGTGCTAAACGAGTAATCATTTCTTCAGCTTTTTTACCCACCTGCATAATCATGTCGGCAAATTCGTCAGCCACAATCACAATGGATGGTAAAGGCGTTAAACGTGGTGCACGCTCTCCTACCACTGAATCGCTGGCTTTCCAGGTTGGATCAATCAGGTCCTCACCATTGGCTATGGCTTCTTCGACCTTGCGATTGTAGTCACTGAGTTTACGAATCTTTAAATAAGACATTAGCTTATAGCGGCGTTCCATTTCATTGACACACCAGTTCAATGCATTGACTGCATCTTTCATGTCTGTCACGACTGGGGTAAGCAAATGTGGAATATCGTTATAATTGGCCAGTTCCAGCTGTTTCGGGTCAATTAAAATTAAACGCAATTGATCGGGAGTATATTTCAACAGCATCGATAGAATCATTGAGTTTACCGCAACCGATTTACCTGAACCTGTTGTCCCTGCAACCAGCATATGCGGTGCTTTACCCAAATCCGCAATCACCGGATTCCCCGAAATATCCTTACCCATTGCCATCGAAAGAATGCTATTTGGGTCGGTGAAAGCAGGAATGGTTAATAACTCGATTAATCGCACCATTTCACGGGTGCTGTTTGGTACTTCAATCCCGATATACGGTTTGCCCGGAATCACCTCAACCACACGTACCGATGCCATTGACATAGAACGGGCCAAATCTCGGGAAATGTTTGTCACCTTCGATGCTTTCACACCCGGTGCCAAATCAAGTTCAAAACGAGTCACCACGGGTCCTGGTTGTGCTTCAACCACTTGCGCTTTGACATTAAACTCTTGCAGTTTAATTTCAAGTAACTCGGATAAACGTGCCAGCTGTTCAGCGGTGAAATTCACTTTCTTGTTTGGATCGACTTTATCCAGCAGTTCCAACCCAGGTAAAGTAGGTAAGTCGCGACGCTTTTGTGCCACTTGCATGGCACGTGACATCGGCCGCCCCATGGCATCGGTTAAAGGCGCATCCAGATCAAAATCATCTTCATCAGGCTCAGCTTCAGCAACAGGCTTACCTGCTGTTTCCTGCCAAACTTCACGGAATACATCTTTATTTGACGCGATCAACGCCTTTTCATCATCTGAAATGCTGGGTTGTTGCTGCAACTGGCTATTAATTTCTGCACGTACAAATGCCGGTGATTGGGCATAATTACTGGTGCTACGTACTGGTGCAGCTGGCTCAATGTCCTCTACCAATAAGTCCTCTACCAGCAAATCATCCAGCTCATCAAACTCGTCATCCAACGCGGTATTTTTAGGTGTAGTGTTGAGCAGCGGTGATGCAGCCATACTCGCAGATGCCGCCGTCACGATCTTTTCTTCAGAGATGCTTACTACAGCAGGTTCCGGGTCAATGTGATTAAATGGGGTATGCACATCCGTGGCGATTTTTCCGCTCGGCACAGCTGCAAGCAATTCATCAAAAATTTCATCATCATCCCAATCCAGATTTTGTTTAGCAGTCTGGGAAGTCAATGCTGGTGGCTGCTCATCAACAAATGCCTGAAAATGTTCATGTGGTGTATGGTGGTCAGATTCTTCAGCCGCTTTGAGCAAGGCATCAATATCTTGATTATGGTTCTGGTTGTCATCTGAGTTGAGTGCACGCCAGACTTCACCTGTTGCCACTACACGTTGTGTATTCTGTTCCAGACGATGGGCTTTTTCTAAAACCTGTTCGAATTCTGCCTCGTCTTGATCATCCACCAACTGTTGCTGCGCATATAGCTCTTTTTCAACCATATCATCAAACAGGCGTTCTGCTGCCGGATCACGAACGATAGGCGACAATTCTACTTGTTTATGTTCGGAGACCGGGCTGAGTTTTTCTGCAGCTGCTTTTAGTTTGCTACCGACAAGTGATTTTTTAACTTCAGGCGTGGTGCGATCAAATGCAGACTCAGCTTCAGGCACATTTTTATAAAATAAGTCTTGTAAATAAGCAGGTGTTGCTTTGAGTGTGTCCCAGGTTCTGTTCCACTTCACGCCAAACGCGAATGTGAATAAAACGAACCAGAACAGCAGCAGAAAAATGGTTGCACCATAAATGGTTAAAATCTGCGAAAGGCTTTGCCCCAGTTCATAACCAATGATACCGCCGGACGAATTATCCAGGGTATCTGCCGGCACTTGCCAGTACAGATACAGCAAACTTGCTGTTGCCAGCAAAATAAAGAATTGTGCAGCATAGCGGAATGGCTTATTTAGAAAACTATAAGGCCACCATACCTGAATGGCTTCCACGAATAGAAAAATCGGGATGAGCAAGCTGGCCCAGCCTAGAAAACCGAACAGCAAATCTGCGATCCATGCCCCTGCAACTCCGCTGGCATTTGACACCTGCTGGGTATCACTGGAAATATGCATCCAGCCCGGATCAAAAGGCGTATAGGTCACTGTTGCAAGGAATAAATAAATTCCAAATGAGACTAAAAATAATGTCTTTATTAAGCGCTGTGCATAAACACTCGACACCGCAGTCATATACTGTCCTGTTACCAATTTTTCATTCATGTTTTTGTAAGAAACTAAGACAAAATAGTTTCACAATAAACTCGGTATTATGCACCTGTTCAAAGAAAAAAGATGCAATATTATGTAGTAGCTGCTGCTAACAAATCCGCTGGATTGAGTATCTAGTACAGCGCCGTTCTTGTATATAGCTCAAATCGATTTGAATGATCAATAATATCGACATCGAACTCACACAACTGTTATAGAGTTTCACGTATAATTCCACAAATTTCTAAATAAAAAAAGGATGCTGCGAATGAGCGCTCGTCACTCACGCTTGATTATTCTAGGTTCAGGCCCTGCGGGTTATAGCGCAGCTGTTTATGCTGCACGTGCCAACTTGAAGCCAACCCTGATTGCCGGTTTACAGCTCGGTGGTCAATTGACCACCACAACCGAAGTTGATAACTGGCCAGGTGATCCGGAAGGTCTAACCGGCCCTGCCCTGATGGAACGTATGCAAGCGCATGCGGAACGTTTTGGCACCGACATTGTCTATGACCATATCAACGAAGTTGATTTAAGCGTTCGCCCATTTGTGCTGAAAGGCGATATGGAAGAGTTCACTTGTGATGCCCTCATCATTGCGACCGGTGCTACCGCGCAATACCTGGGTCTTGAATCCGAAGCTGCATTCATGGGTCAAGGCGTAAGTGCATGTGCAACGTGTGATGGCTTCTTCTATAAAAACCAGAAAGTCATGGTTGTTGGTGGTGGTAATACTGCAGTTGAAGAAGCACTTTATCTTTCCAATATTGCTTCGCATGTGACTCTGGTTCACCGTCGTGATTCATTACGTTCAGAAAAAATCTTGCAAGATCATCTGTTCGAAAAAGAGAAAGAAGGCAAAATCAGCATCATCTGGAATCATCAGGTCGATGAAGTTCTCGGTGACAGCAAGTCAGGCGTAACTGCTGTTCGTCTGCAGTCTACCCAAGATGGCTCTACGCAAGATGTAGAAGTTACTGGCCTATTTGTTGCCATTGGTCATAAACCCAATAGCAGCATGTTCGAAGGTCAATTGAACCTGCGTGATGGTTATATTCAAGTACAAAGCGGTACTGCAGGTAATGCCACTGCTGCCTCTGTAGCGGGTGTATTTGCTGCGGGTGATATTGCTGACAGTGTTTACCGTCAAGCCATTACTTCGGCAGGTTCAGGCTGTATGGCAGCACTGGATGCTGAAAAATACCTTGATGCCTTAGCTGACTAATTGCAATAAATCCATTTCTTGCAATAAAAACCGTCCTATCTAGGGCGGTTTTTTTTGTATGATAAAAATACCCAACTTTTCATTGCCGGTTATTTTCCAGTTCAGGCTAAATCCTATGCATACATTAGCACCTTCAGAATTTATTTTTCCCGATCCCATCGAAGCTGATCCCGATCAGCAAGGGCTGATCTGCATAGGTGCTGACCTCTCCCCTTCTACCCTGTTTGAAGCCTATACCCATGGGCTGTTTCCCTGGTTTTCCGAAGATGACCCGATCTGCTGGTGGTGTCCGGAACCGCGCTGCATTATCCGTCCACAGGATTATCATCCTAGTAAATCCTTAATTCGCAATATGAAAAAGTTTGATTATCAAATCACGGTCAACCAGGCCTTTGAACGGGTAATCCGCTCTTGTGCTCTACCGCGTAGTTATGCTGAAGATACCTGGATTTCTGAAGATATTATTGATGGATACTGCCAGTTATTTGAAGCCGGTTATGGCTATAGCATTGAAGTATGGGAGGCAGGCAAAGTGGTGGGCGGTTTATATGGCGTGACTATTGGACATGGCTGTTTTGGTGAGTCGATGTTTAGCACCCAAACCGATGTCTCAAAAATGGCATTTTATACTTTAATGCTGATCGGACAGGAAAATCATCTACCCTGGATTGACTGCCAATTGGTCAATGATCATCTTTTAAGCCTGGGTGCCTGTACACTTTCTCGCCAAGCCTATCTTAATTCGTTACAAGATGTTGTAAAACAGCCTGCTATTGATTGGAAAAAATATCAGGAGGGTGTATTTTCAAGTAAAACAATAGCGCAAAAAGCGCGGTTAATTGAATGAAAATAAAAGAGGGATCTTGCCATGAATTCGTATCACCCAAAGTCCCTGCTCAATGATTTACAGTATTACATTACGCCGCCGCATAGCTGTAGTTATCTGGAACAGAAATCAGCACGGATGGTCTTTTTAGATCCTGCCCATCGTATTGATGTGGTCAGCCTGTCTGAACTTTCACGTCTGGGATTTCGTCGCAGTGGCGATTTTGTTTATCGCCCTGAATGCCACCTCTGCCGCCAATGTTTGTCTTGCCGGGTGCCTGTTGCTGACTTTCAGATGAACAGTTCACAGAAAAAAGCCTGGAAACGCAATCAGGATTTGACTGTTAAAATCATCCGTACTGCAGATGCCACCCCAGTTCATTATGCTTTATATGAACGCTATATTTTCGAGCGCCATGCAGATGGTGATATGTTCCCCCCTAGCGTCGATCAATTTGAAAAATTTTTGGTGCATAGCTGTACCGACAGTTTTTTTCTTGAATTCTGGAAAGATGACCAGTTGATTTGCGTTTCAAGCTGTGACCCTTTAGATGATGGGGTTTCCGCAGTTTATACTTTTTTTGATCCCGATGAGAATCGACGTTCACTTGGGGTATTTGCTGTACTCAAACAGATTGAACATGCCAAAGCTTTAGGTTTGCCTTATGTCTATTTGGGCTATTGGGTTCCGCATTCCGATAAAATGAACTATAAATCGCAATATGTGCCTTTGGAACTGTTGATTGATGGACAATGGCGACGTTTAAACCGTTTGCTGAATCAGGAAGAAATTCAGCAATTGGGCAATTCCCTCATGACGACCCTGCCCTCAGGATGGAATAACCCAATTATTAAATAATGTTGTACTTATGATTTAAAAAGCTGTGCAAAATCATCACTACAAGATTTCACCATAATAATGGCATGCTCGCGCGAACCATCGGCTTTGGGATAATAATTTTTGCGTAAATCGATTTGATGAAAACCAGATTTTTCATACAAAGCTATGGCAGCCTGATTACTTTCTCTTACTTCCAGAAATATTTGTAGCGGATTATTCTTCAGCTGGGCAATTGAGGCTTCAAGCAGTTGATAACCCAAACCTTTGCCTTGCTGACTGGGATGAATAGCCATCAGTAATAAATTGGCTTCATCCAGAACCGGTTGCAAGATACAAAAACCGACCACCTGTCCTTGTTGTTCAATCACGGTACTGTGATAAGAATCGATTGATTCTTCAAACTGCTTTACTGTCCACGGATGGCTTTGTACTAATTTTTCAATGTTTGCGACTGTTTGCACATCCGCATGCTGCATCAAACGAATCATCTTCGTTCATCTTTTAAATAACAGAAACTTCGCATTATATGAAGTTTGCATAAAAAATCGAGTAAAAAAATGGGCAATCGAAATTGCCCAAGGAGCCAAACTGCTTTTAAAAACCTAATTTGCCTTTCCAGGTTGCCAACAAACTGACTGTATCTAAATCATTAGGATGAAAACCCGGTCTAAAATAGGCCAGCATTTCCTTGCCCATGCCAGTGATAATGCCTTTAGATGGACTATAGGCATAGCTATAAATATCTTTTAACGATTCAAGATTAAACTGCTTATCTTCATTTAATAAACGTGCTAAAAAATAAGATTGGGTAATGAATAAAATGACCATAGCCAGTGTTAATGAACCGGTACGTAATGCATAAGCTTTTATGCCTCGCCCAAAAACACCTTCAAAAACATCATAAGCCACAGCTTTGTGTTCATTTTCTTCTATCGCATGCCATGCCCACATGGTTGCCATGGTCTTGTCTGTCATCAAGTCTTGAATATGCTGATTACGCAGAAGCTCAGAAGCGATGGTGGCGGTAAAATGTTCCAGTGCGGTGGTAGCGGTTAAATCTACCATTTCTTGGGTAATTCCTAATGGTTTAGCCACTTTTGCGAATAGTTTACGTGTGGTTTGGATAACCGTATCGGTCTTCGCGTCCAAGCTTGCAACATCATGCCCATATTTTTGTGCTGAAGCATTAAAGCCTACATGCTCTTGAGTATGCATGGCTTCTTGCCCAATAAAAGCACTAATTTCTTTTTGTAATGCCTGATTGTCTTTAATCGCTGGATGATTGCGAACAGCACGCACACTATCAATAAAGAACTTTTCACCAGCTGGAAATAATGCAGATAGCGCAGTCATAAAATGAGTCAAGCCTGCTGAACCATTCATCCAATATTCAGGAACATTGTCAAAATCAAAATTCATCCGTCGGACTGGAAAACTTGCACCCGCACGATTACTAATATTGACCTTTGCATTCATGATGCTTTACTCCTATCTAGCAAAGAAATTGCCAAATTCACTTTTGTTTTTCTTAATTGTTATATTACGTGTTTAAAAACTGGCTATAAGTGCAGATAAGGTCAGGAAAATATCAGTTAAGGACATGAGGAGAAATAAAACACTGTTTTATTTCGACGCAAGAGAATAGAACAATAAGTGAAATTATTTTTCGACGTAAGGAAATAAAGCACTGCTTTATTTCGACACAAGGGAAATAAATAATAACAATGCTTTTTCGACGTAAGAGAAAAGACTAATAAGTGAAATTATTTTTTTTGGCGCAAGAGAATAAAGCACCGCTTTAATTCAATGCAAAAAAATGATGAATGAAATCATTTTTCGACACAAAAGTAAATTGCAATAGCGAGATCACTTTATAAGCTAAACAATCGAGATACAAAAATTATCACGCATAAAAAAAGCGCCCCAAAGGGACGCTTTTTTTTCACACAATCAGCGATTATGCAGTTACTTTAGCAACTACACCAGCACCAACTGTACGACCGCCTTCACGGATCGCAAAACGTAGACCTGGGTCCATTGCGATTGGGTGGATCAATTCTACTGACATTTCTACGTTGTCACCAGGCATAACCATTTCCACGCCTTCTTGTAATTGGATCGCACCAGTTACGTCAGTTGTACGGAAATAGAATTGTGGACGGTAACCGTTAAGGAATGGAGTGTGACGACCACCTTCTTCTTTAGAAAGTACGTATACTTCTGCATCGAATTTAGTGTGCGGTTTGATTGTACCTGGTTTAGCAAGTACTTGACCACGTTGAACGTCTTCACGTTTAGTACCACGTAGAAGAACACCACAGTTCTCGCCTGCACGACCTTCGTCAAGCAATTTACGGAACATTTCTACGCCAGTTACAGTTGTTTTAACTGTGTCTTTGATACCCACGATTTCAACTTCTTCGCCTACTTTCACGATACCAGATTCAACACGGCCAGTTACTACTGTACCACGACCTGAGATTGAGAATACGTCTTCGATTGGCATCAAGAATGCTTTGTCGATCGCACGTTCTGGTTCAGGAATGTAAGAATCAAGTGCAGCAACCAATTCGATTACAGCAGATTCGCCATATTGACCTTGGTCACCATTAAGTGCAGCAAGCGCTGAACCACGGATGATTGGAGTGTCATCACCTGGGAAGTCATAAGTAGAAAGAAGTTCACGAACTTCCATTTCTACCAATTCAAGTAATTCTTCGTCATCAACAAGGTCACACTTGTTAAGGAATACAAGAATGTAAGGTACACCAACCTGACGAGAAAGAAGGATGTGTTCACGAGTCTGTGGCATAGGACCATCAGTCGCAGCACATACAAGGATCGCGCCGTCCATCTGAGCAGCACCAGTGATCATGTTTTTAACATAATCGGCGTGACCCGGGCAGTCTACGTGAGCGTAGTGACGAGTTGGAGAATCGTATTCTACGTGTGAAGTATTAATGGTAATACCACGTGCTTTTTCTTCTGGTGCAGAGTCAATTGCTGCGTAATCTTTCGCTTCACCGCCGTAAGTTTTTGCACAAATAGTTGCAATCGCAGCAGTTAAAGTTGTTTTACCATGGTCGACGTGACCAATTGTGCCCACGTTTACGTGTGGTTTGTTACGTTCGAACTTAGCCTTAGCCATGAGATCTTCCTTATTAAACTACTTATGGAGGGTTAGCTCCATAAGTGATTTTGGTTTTTAACTATGAATTAGTTTGGGCTTATAGTAATCGAAAGATTACTCGTCGTCACCTTTTTTACCACCAGTTTGGAACTTAGAAATGATGCCTTCAGCCACGTTACGTGGAGTTTCAGCATATTTAGCAAATTCCATAGAGTAAGTCGCACGACCTTGAGACATAGAACGCATTTGAGTCGCGTAACCAAACATCTCAGCCAATGGAACTTCAGCACGAATGGCTTTAGTACCACCAGGTAAATCGTCCATACCTTGAACCATACCACGACGACGGTTTAAGTCACCCATGATATCGCCCATGTAGTCTTCTGGAGTTTCTACTTCAACTTTCATGATAGGTTCAAGAAGGATAGGATCCGCTTTCATGAAACCGTCACGGAAGGCATAAGAACCTGCCATTTTGAACGATAATTCGTCAGAATCGACATCATGGTAAGAACCATCAAATAGTGTCGCTTTGATACCCACAACAGGGTAACCAGCCAATACACCATTCTTCATACGTTCTTGAATACCTTTGTCAACCGCGCCGAAGAATTCTTTAGGTACAACACCACCTACAACTTCTTCAACGAATTGGTATTCTTTACCAGCTTCTTCGACATCCATAGGTTCTAAACGAACATATACGTGACCGAATTTACCTTTACCACCAGTTTGACGTACGAACTTACCTTCTTGCTCAACAGATTTTTTAATCGTTTCGCGGTAAGCAACCATTGGTTTACCAATGTTCGCTTCAACGTTAAATTCACGTTTCATACGGTCAACAAGGATGTCAAGGTGAAGCTCACCCATACCCGCGATGATTGTTTGACCAGATTCTTCGTCTGTGCGTACACGGAACGATGGATCTTCTTTAGCCAAACGACCTAAAGCGATAGACATTTTTTCTTGGTCAGCTTTAGTCTTAGGCTCTACAGCTAAAGAAATTACTGGCTCAGGGAATTCCATACGCTCTAGAGTAATGATGTTTTTCTCATCACAAAGTGTATCACCAGTAGTAACGTCTTTAAGACCTACACATGCAGCGATATCACCAGCGCGGATTTCTTCAACGTCTTGACGTTCGTTCGCATGCATTTGCACGATACGGCCGATACGTTCACGTTTAGATTTCACTGGGTTATATACTGGGTCGCCTTGTTTAAGCACACCAGAATAAACACGTACGAAAGTCAAGTTACCTACGAATTTGTCGTTCATGATTTTGAACGCCAACGCAGAGAACGGAGCTTCGTCAGATGCTTCACGAACAGCTTTAGTTTCAGCTTTGTCGTCAAGAATACCTTCGATTGCTTTAACTTCAGTTGGTGATGGCAAGAATTCAATTACAGCATCCAACATACGTTGAACACCTTTGTTTTTGAACGCAGAACCACAAAGCATTGGTTGAATTTCACAAGCCAAAGTTTGCGCACGAAGACCAGCAACGATTTGTTCTTTAGTCAAATCGCCATTGTTTAAGTATTCGTCCATCAATTCTTCAGATGCTTCAGCCGCAGCTTCAACCATGTTAGTACGCCATTCTTCAGCAGTATCAACTAGGTCAGCAGGGATATCGCCATATTCGAATTGCATACCTTGAGATGCATCATCCCAAATGATTGCTTTCATTTCGATAAGGTCAACAACACCTTGGAAGTTATCTTCAGCACCAACTGGGATAACTACTGGTACAGGGTGAGCGCCCAAACGGGTTTTCATTTGTTCAACAACGCGGAAGAAGTTGGCACCTGTACGGTCCATCTTGTTCACGAATGCCAAACGAGGCACTTGGTATTTGTTTGCTTGACGCCATACAGTTTCTGACTGAGGTTGTACACCACCTACAGCACAGTAAACCATACACGCACCGTCAAGAACACGCATAGAACGTTCAACTTCGATTGTGAAGTCTACGTGTCCCGGGGTGTCAATTACGTTAATACGGTGTTCTGGGAATTGTTTACCCATACCAGACCAGAAACAAGTTGTAGCAGCAGAGGTAATTGTAATACCGCGCTCTTGCTCTTGTTCCATCCAGTCCATAGTTGCTGCACCATCATGTACTTCACCTAGCTTGTGAGATACACCTGTGTAGAACAAGATACGTTCTGAAGTCGTGGTTTTACCAGCATCGATGTGAGCTGAGATACCAATGTTACGGTAACGAGAAATTGGGGTTTGACGAGCCATGATTTCTTGCATTCCTAAATTTTGTTGTTTAAAACAGGACGCTCTAAGCTGCCAGGCAGCTTAAAGCGATTCGATGACAAAACAGTGAAAACTGGTTTGCCACCCTCCTGAATAGGGGCTGTTTTATCCGCTTAGAAACGGTAGTGAGAGAAGGCTTTGTTGGCTTCAGCCATACGGTGCACATCTTCACGTTTTTTAATCGCTGAACCCTTACCTTCAGCTGCATCAAGCAACTCACCAGCAAGACGTAAAGCCATTGTTTTTTCAGAACGCTTAGCAGCAGCGTCTACTAACCAGCGCATAGCTAGGGCAGTACGACGGGATGGGCGTACTTCCATAGGCACTTGATAAGTAGCACCACCAACACGGCGTGCTTTTACTTCGACCATAGGACGAACTTTTTCAAGAGTAGTCTCGAAAAATTCAACTGGGTCTACTTTAGATTTTTCTTGAACGCGGTCTAAAGCACCGTAAACGATACTTTCAGCAATAGATTTTTTACCATCTTGCATTACGTGGTTCATGAATTTAGCGATTGTTTGGCTGCCGAACTTAGGATCCGGAAGGATTTCACGGGCAGCGACTACGCGACGTCTTGGCATTTTAATACACCTATAAATATGACACTTCAGGTTTATCCAGCATGAGTACAAAGTGTCATGTACTGTTCGCTGGCCTTACTACACGTCGCTTGAATTTCACAAAATTAAATGCAGAAATCAGACAAGCGAGACGATAAAGGATTGCGGTTCTACGTTTTTAAGAAGCTAATCTAAAAAGATTATTTCTTAGGACGTTTAGTACCGTATTTAGAACGAGACTGGTTACGATCTTTAACACCAGCGCAGTCTAAAGAACCACGAACGGTATGGTAACGTACACCTGGTAAGTCTTTAACACGACCACCACGGATAAGCACAACACTGTGCTCTTGTAGGTTATGGCCTTCACCACCGATGTAGCTTGATACTTCAAAGCCAGAAGTTAAGCGAACACGGCAAACTTTACGCATTGCTGAGTTAGGTTTTTTAGGTGTAGTTGTGTAAACACGTGTACAAACACCACGACGTTGTGGACAAGCCTTCAACGCAGGAACTTTTGATTTTTCAATCAAAGTCGTACGACCCTTACGGATCAACTGATTTGTTGTTGCCATTTGGCAATTCTCCCGTTAATAAAAAGCCTCAAAAAAATACCACTTTTTGAGGGCACACAATTGTAAGCGAAGATAGAAAAATGGTCAATATTCGAGGCCATATCAAATATCGACCGCTTCCTTATATGTAGGTCAGTCGCTGCGTTTTTAAAGACTTTACCCCAGGCTTTTTTGCACTCTATTTTGTAACTTTTTTCTTGGTTGGCTTAGGTGCTTCATTTTGTTCAGATTGGGAAGCAGCAAGTTGCTCACTGCCCGCATCAATTCCTTGAACCTCTGCCTGAGCATATTCATCTATTTCCGCTTCATCTAGCGTTATGGCCGGCTTTTGTGGTTCAACCCGTTCATGTGGCTCCACCATATGTTCAGCCAAGTAGCCTAACCCTTGCTCTACCCGCTGACCTTTACGATCGTCGTCTGCGAAAACATCCTCAGTTTTTTTCTTAATGGTCACTTTGGCAATCGTGCCATGCCCTTCCACTGGTATGTCTTGATCAAGTTTAAGCTCGGCATTCAGATCAGTTTTAGTAAAGGGATTTAATAATCTTGGCGTTGCCTGTGCCAATAACTCCAAAGATTTCTCATAAGCCGCAATAGGAGATAATTCCGCTCCTTGATGCTGCTGCAAATAACCTCTGGCATGGGAAAATATTTGCTGTGCTTTCTGATTGACATCCTCAACCAGTTTCCAGCTATAAACCGCGCCAATGCCCGCCCCTGCAACCGGGGTTAACTTACTGATCAATGAAACTTTTGGCAGATGATTCAACCAGTTCCATTTCATTTCACCATTTTCATTACTTAGCCATTTTTTGAGTGACTGAGTATCATTACTGGAGCCCAGTATGTTTTGTAATTGAGCGATGTCATGTGTTTGCAGCATATTGGACAGCGCTTTTAGTGCCATCAGTACACTCTGTTTTTCAGCAATCTGTCCCAAATCAATTTGTTTAAATACAAATTGAACAATATCCTGTTCCGTGTCTTTATTCAGCTCAAAACCATAAGCACGTCCGACCTGATAAATCATGCGCAATGACATGATCAATGACAAAGGTACATCAATCGCTGAACCGACTACACCTGTAGCACCCGTCACGGCACCCTGTATAGAGGCAAGCCATTTGTTTTGTTCAGCCAAAGCCTGGCTCAGCCGTTTTGAACGTTCAACATCTTGAGTCAGTTCTTGTAAATCTTTTGCACCGGCCTGATCCAGCACGGCATCTACAGAACTTAGATTTGAAGTAAATTGATTTAAATGTTCAAAAAAATAGTCCGATACCTTGTCTGAAAAATCCGGTGAAACAAAATTAGCCACGCGACTGACCTTGCCGTACTGACGACCTAGCAATTGTCTCGATACATTGGGTAAATACTCGCGCATCATTTGTTGAGGATTATCATATTTCCTGGATTCAAATACGCTTTGAGAACGCGAACTTCCCTCAATAACATGACCATTGGTCAAGGCTCCATTGGCCTTGCCAGCACGTTCGGCAGCTGCATGATTCAGTGCACTCATTCCTGTTGCACTGATCTTTTTAGCCACTCCCAAAGCATTTGAGAAGAATCCACCTGAATGTTTATTATTGGTATCTGTCATTCTTTACCCTCATCTTCTATTCTTACAATTATTGATAAATACTAGGTGTAGTCTAAGTTTATCTCAATATTAATGTGTATCTTTTAGTTAATTATTCCGGCTAAACATTACAGATACATACTGTCAAAATAGGCATAATATTTGCCATAAGAATTCAAAAACCTTTCTGCTATGATGAATGCAACCGAAAGACATGAGTAATGCGCTGGATTGAGGTTTTTAGTTTTTCTCCCTGAATCAGCTGCATTTACTCAAAATATCACCATATAAGGGATCTGTAGATGAAGCGTGTTGTAATCACTGGTATGGGTATCAACTCATGCATTGGTAACTCTTTAGAAGATGTCACTCATTCTTTACAAAACGGCGTTTCTGGAACACGTTTTAACCCGACTTATGCAGAATTAAACTTTAAGAGCCATGTCAGTGCAGCGGCTGAACAAGATTTTGACCATATTGACCGCAAATTGAAACGCTTCATGGGCGTGTGTGCAATGTATGCCTACAATTCGGCTCTTGCTGCAGTGGAGCATGCAGGTTTAAGCGTTGATGATTTGGCGAGTAACCCACGCTATGGTATTGCGGGCGGTTCAGGTGGCGGTTCAACTGCCTCGGTCATTGAAATGAACGAATTATTGCAAACCAAAGGTGCGCGTAAAGTTGGTCCCTTCTTTGTTCCACGCAACATGACCAATACCATTACCGCAAACGTAGGTGTGGCATTCAAATTACAAGGTGTGGCGCATACGATTACCAGTGCATGTGCAACTTCAGCCGATGCCATTGGTTATGCTTACAACCTGATTCAATTGGGCAAACAGGATTTAATGCTGGCAGGCGGCGGTGAAGAAGATCACTGGTCTCAAAGCTTGCTGTTTGATGCTATGGGTGCGCTTTGCTCTAAATACAATGACACCCCTGAAAAAGCCTCTCGTCCATATTCAGCTGACCGTGACGGTTTCGTGATTGCTGGTGGTGGCGGTTTTGTGGTGCTTGAATCACTTGAACATGCTCAAGCGCGTGGTGCCAAGATTTTAGCAGAAATCGTGGGTTATGCAGCTAACTCTGATGGTGCAGACATGGTTGCACCAAGCGGTGAAGGCGCAACACGCTGTATCCTGATGGCACTTGAAGAAGCGAAACAGCATGGTGTTGAACAGATTGACTATGTCAACACGCATGGTACGTCAACTCCAGCAGGTGACGTGACTGAACTGAAAGCGATGGAACGTGCATTCGGTGAAGGTCAGGTTCCTCCTATCAGCTCAACCAAGTCTATGACCGGTCACAGCCTGGGTGCTGCGGGTGTACATGAAGCCATTTACTCAGTCTTGATGATGCAAAATGACTTTATTGCACCAAACATCAACGTGACTGAACTGGATGAAGGTGCAAAACCATTTGATATCGTACTTGAAAAACGTGACGCAAAATTGAATACTGTGATGAGTAACAGTTTTGGTTTTGGCGGTGTAAATGCCTGTCTTGTTTTCAAAAAATGGGAAGGCTAAGCTAAGAACTGTTGATCATTCACGCATGGATGATCAACTTCTGCCACACTGCCCTTAAAAGGGTGAATGGATGGATGCTCCTTCTGATGCTTTCTTGTGGGTAAAAGCATTACATATTATTGCAGTCGTTTGTTGGTTCGCGGCATTGTTCTACCTTCCACGTTTATATGTTTACCATGCCATGAGCGAAGATGTCGTCAGCCATCAACGTTTCGAAGTCATGGAACGCAAATTGTACCGTGGCATCATGTGGCCAGCGATGGTGGCAACGCTCATTACGGCGCACTTTCTGGTGGATTGGGGTGATGCAACACGCCACTACCATGAAGCGTTATGGTTTTACTTAAAAGTTGGCTTGGTGGGCTTGCTGGTGATTTATCACTTTGTCTGTGGTTATTACCGCAAGAAACTGATCGGTAACCCGCACTATAAATCACACAAGTTCTGGCGCTTCTTTAATGAAATGCCAACACTGATTTTATTTGCCGTGGTGATCTTGGTGGTGGTTAAACCCATGTTCTAAGCATCAAAAAAAGCCCTCAATCGAGGGCTTTTTTATATCTGACAGAAACCATATCGAAGAGAAACTTAGTTCAACATTTCCTGATTGCGTTTCAGCATTTCCTGATTGCGTTTATGCATCCGCGGTTTATACAGCAGCTGATAGGTCACTGCCAAAATAATCAGCCAAATCGGACTGATCATCAGGGCACGTAAAGTATCGGCTTCCAGACTTAAAATAATCAAAGTAAAGAACAAGAACACCAGTACTACATACGACATCCAGATTCCGCCCGGCATTTTAAAGGTTGACTTGGCATGCAGCTCTGGACGCAGTTTACGGTAACGAATATAGCACACCATGATGATGCTCCAGATACTGATAAACAAAATCACGCACAGCGAACTTGCTAAAGTAAAGGCCTCGACCGTATTCGGCACAAAATATTGTAGTGCAGCACCCGCCATAATAAAGGCACAAGAGAACAATAAGCCTTTTGCAGGCACAGCACGCTTGGACAACTGTGCCAGCTTTTGTGGTGCCTGCCCCTCTCGAGCCAAACCGAACAGCATGCGCGATGTTGAAAACACACCACTGTTCATGGATGACATGACTGATGACAGCACCACCAGGTTCATGATAATGGCTGCTGCACCAATGCCTGCATGCATGAACAGCGATACAAATGGACTTTGATCTGCAGGAATCTGGTTCCACGGTGTTACCGACATCACGATGAATAGTGACAATACATAGAACAAAATAATTCGGGTCGGAATGGCGTTGATTGCTTTAGGCAAGTTCTTTTCAGGGTCTTGGGTTTCTGCCGCCATGGTTCCAATCAGCTCCACACCCACAAAAGCAAACAAGGCAATCTGGAAACCGGCCAGGAAACCGCTGCCGCCTTGCGGGAACATGCCACCATGCGACCAGACATTGCTAAAGCTGGCAAGCGAACCACCTGGTGCATGAAAATGGCTAAACACCATAAAGCCACCAATACCAATCAGCCCTAAAATGGCCAAGATCTTGATAAGGGCAAACCAGAATTCAATTTCACCAAACAGACGTACGGCGAGCATATTAATGCCGAGTACCAGCAACACGCAGGCCACACTAATCATGGCCTGTCCGGATGGCGTAAAGGCCATACCTTCAGGCAGCCAGAAGCCTAAATAGTTGATAATGGCGGCCAGGTCCGCGATGCCGACCAGCACCCAACCGAGCCAATAGGACCAGCCAATATAGTAGCCTGCACCCGGGCCAATCAGGTCATGCGCCATATCAATAAAAGATTTGTAATGCAGGTTGGAGAGTAAAATTTCACCCAATGCGCGCATCAGGAAAAAAAACATGGTACCGATGATCATATAGATCAATAAAATGGAAGGGCCAGCCAGGGAGATGGTTTTGCCTGAGCCCATAAACAGGCCTGTCCCAATCGCGCCACCAATGGCAATGAGTTGCAGGTGACGGTTGGACAGTTTTCGTTGTAGTTCATGCGATGATGCCTTGGCATCGTCTGCTCGTGGTGTAGTGGTCATAACTGAACATCCTTTTAACATACGATTGCGTGTAAACCATGTGCTTTACATTGCCAGTCATCCCAACCAGCGACATTTACACGCTAGGCAGCAAAGCAGTCGCAACCGCTTTGCTGCCATACGGGGAGATTTTTACATTAAGGCTGTGCCGCCGTCACAGCAATTTCAATCAACCAGTCCGGATTGACTAAATCTGCCTGGATGGTGGCACGTGAAGGAGGAGTACAACCTTTCATCCAGTCAATCCAAATGGCATTGACGGTTGAAAAATCAGCGAGATTTTTAATATAAAGCTGTGCAGACAGCAGCCGGGATTTATCGGTTCCAGCCAAAGCCAGCAGTTCATCAATCGTGGCTAAAATTTCACGGGTTTGACCTGCGATATCATTATCGGTATTTTTCGGTACCTGTCCAGAAAGATAAACCACCTGATTAAATACCGTCACAGCGCTCATGACATCATTACTGTTGAATTTTTGAATGTTGTCAGCTGACATATACATTTCCTTGTATCAATAATTTGAATAAATAATTTGATTTTCAAGAACTTAATCTTGAACAAAATTGACTCTGGCAGTGACTGCACACATCAGCTCATAGCCAATGGTGCCTGAACCTGCTGCAACCTCATCAATACTCAGCACGGCACCTTGGGAAGATTTCCCCCATAGCACCACTTCGCTGCCCACACCCGCATCAGGAATAGTCGTTAAATCTACCGCCAGCATGTCCATACTGACGCGACCGATTAAATGGCTGCGCTGTCCATCGACTAAAATAGGCGTTCCGGTTTTGCTCAGACGCTGATAGCCATCGGCATAACCACAAGCCACAATACCAACACGCATATCGGTTTCAGCAATGAACTTGGAGCCATAGCCCACGCTATCACCTGCTTTGAGCTGTTGTACGGCAATGATTTCACTGCGTAGACTCATCGCAGGCTGGAGGTTCCAGTCATCAACCGTATGTGCAGGGAAATCGGGAGAACTACCGTACAGCATGATGCCGCTACGAATCACATCTGAACTTAAATCTGCATGGCGAAGAATGGCAGCACTATTACATACGGAACGTGCGCCCGGTAAATCATGAGTAATTGCATCAAATAACTGGCATTGATGCTCAATGCCGTCACGTCCTAAACGCTCCCCATCAGCATCCGAAAAATGCATCATATGAGTCAAACGTTGAACTTGAGGCAAGTTTGAGAGCTGCTGCCATACTTGACGGTACTGTTCGGGACGGAAACCTAAACGGTTCATGCCGCTGTTCATTTTTAAATAAACATCAAACTGCGCATTTAAAGGAAAACGCGCTAACCATTCGAGTTGATATTCACTATGAATACTGAAGCTTAGACCCAGCTCTTGGCAGTCAAATAGATCCTGCTCTGAGAAAATACCTTCGAGTAACAGAATCGGACCAGTCCAGCCCAAAGCACGGATGCGCTTCGCCTCTGCCAAATCGAGCAGCGCAAAACCATCGGCAGCTTTGAAAGCTTGATAGACGCGCTCAATACCATGACCATAGGCATTGGCTTTCACCACCGCATAGACTTGGCTATTCGGCATTTTGGTACGGGCAACATTTAAATTATGCTGCAGTGACTGGCGATGAATCACTGCAGTAATTGGACGTGGCATGTTGTTCTTCCTTGAATCAATATGACCTAAAACAGATTAGGCTGCTGAAGGGTAACGTTGAATCGATAGACCTTCAGTACTGATATCCGGTTGATGATTCATCACCAAGTCACTGATCAACTTGCCTGAACCGCAGGCCATGGTCCAACCTAAAGTTCCATGTCCTGTATTGAGGAATAAGTTTTTGAAACGCGTTGCACCAATGATCGGAGTGGAATCCGGCGTCATTGGACGTAGACCTGTCCAGAATGTTGCTTCTGCCAGATTTCCACCTGGGAATAAGTCTTGAGTCACCATTTCCAAGGTTGCACGGCGATCTTGATTTAAACCATGGTTGAAACCACTCAGTTCAGCCATACCACCGACACGGATACGCTGATCAAAACGGGTAATCGCAATCTTGTAAGTTTCATCCAACACCGTAGACTGCGGTGCAAATGCAGGGTCTACAATTGGAATGGTGAGTGAATAGCCTTTTACAGGGTACACAGGCAAATTCAGATTCAGTGGTTTTAAGAAGTCACGTGAATAACTGCCAAAAGCAAGTACATAACGGTCTGCGGTGAGCACTTGACCATCGACTACCACACCCTTGATGTCATCACCTTCAACCACCAGTTTTTCAACGTTTTGGTTAAATTTAAATTCTACGCCCATGTCTTTTGCAAGGTTTGCCAAAGCATTGGTAAATAAGTAGCAGTCGCCGGTTTCATCATTCGGCAGATGCAGGCCACCGACCAGT
The DNA here is from genome assembly GCF_002135355.1 of Acinetobacter sp. ANC 4169. Classification (GTDB taxonomy): domain Bacteria; phylum Pseudomonadota; class Gammaproteobacteria; order Pseudomonadales; family Moraxellaceae; genus Acinetobacter. The sequence continues at coordinate 30,897 of NZ_NEGE01000006.1, forward strand.
TTATCTTTGGCAAATTCCAAAGCAGGTTCCACTTTGGCCAAGTCATCTTTCAACAACAATTCAAAGTCGACGCCACATTCTTTTAACACTTGGATGTCGCGTTGTACTGCATCAAGCTGTGCTTCATTACGAAAAACCTGCAAGGTTCCTTTAGAACGGTTTTCATAGTGAATGCCTGTTTCTTTACGCAGTTCACGTAAGCAGTCACGGCTGTATTCAGCAACACGCGTCATACGTTCTTTATTAATGGCATAGCTTTGTGGATTGCAGTTTTTCAACATTTGCGCCATCCAGTTTAACTGCCACATGCTACCATCGATGTTAATCGCTAACGGAGCATGATGTTGGAACATCCACTTCACTGCTTTAAACGGAATACCGGGTGCAGCCCACGGTGTAGAATAGCCTGGAGAGATTTGCCCTGCGTTACCAAAGCTAGTTTCTTCAGCAGGACCAGCTTGACGGTCTAAAACCGTAACGCTTGCTCCCTGTTGTGCAAGGTAATACGCACTTGCAACACCGATAACTCCACTACCCAAGACAATTACACGCATGACTGATCCCTTACACACACTAGTTTATTTAACTAGTATATTTTTAGGTTAATAGTTTTTTTCACTGTTTTAAGCACTATAATCTAGGTAATTTGATAGTTTTGTCGCGGAAAAATTCTAAAAAAAGGAAAATCATAATGCGTAAATTAGACCGTATAGATCAGCAGATTTTAGATATTTTGCAGCGCGATGGACGGATTGCGATTAGCGAATTGGCGTCTCGAGTCAACCTGTCTACCACGCCCTGTTCGGAGCGGGTCAAACGTCTGGAACGCGATGGCATCATCATGGGTTATTACGCGCGGCTTAACCCGCAACTGGTCGACCGCAATTTGCTGGTGTTTTTAGAAATCAAACTTTCAGCCAAATCAGGCGATGTGTTTGATCAGGTGGCGCGTGATTTGGTGGAAATTCCTGAAGTTCTGGAATGTCACCTGATTTCAGGTGAATTTGATTATCTGGTCAAAGCACGCTTAAAGGAAATGAGTGCCTACCGGCGTCTGCTCGGCGACTTACTGAAAAAACTTCCCTCCTCCGCTTCCTCACACAGTTATATCGTGATGGAAGAAGTGAAAGAAAGTTTCTATTTAGATATTCGCTAAAATGCACAATGCCTTAGATCGGCATACAGGTATCTTGAGCTAAATAGTCTGGAAGATTTTCCTGTGGAAATGGATGTTTCAAACAGAGCTGATGCTCTTTTTGATAATAATCATATCCTTCTCTATTTTTATTCAGCTCATCTAGCGCATCCTGCTTTTGTACAGCATTAAAAACCCGAATTTTATTGTCTAAAATTCGAGAACGAAGTGCATAAGGTCGCCAGTCAACGACAGCAACCTGCGCTAAAATATTTCCCACCGAATTTTTCAAAACATATTTAGAGCGCTCCTCAGGCTGAAGACGCTCATACTGTTGCAAGAAATCCCAATAAGGTAGTTCAGACAATGCAATATAAGGCTCAATGTCTTCAACTTGCTGATTTAAACTACGGTTTGGTAGATAAACCAGACGGTATTGCCAATTAGACATACCTTTGGGTGGCGCTAGACTTTGAAAGGTTTGTGCACTTTGGCTTACTTCATAATGCATGCTTTGTCTTAAGCTCAAAACATTCTGAGTTAAAGGTAATACATACACGCTCGCATGCTGAGCCTTTAGATTGAGTAAATCCAGACTCTGCCACATAAAGTTTTGCAATATATATTTCTCAACCATAGAGAGCTTTTGTCCCTGCATATTTTGCAAAGCCGAGATGTACTGTAAAAGCGCTGCCTTTGACTCCTCTTTAGGTTTTAAACTCACTTGAACCAAATGCAATAAATGAAGATAGTGAAGAGTACGATAGTCTGGCAGTGCACCATCGACTGGAATCAATAAAGACACATAATCCGTACTGTTCAACCAGTGCAAATAACGCTGTATTGCAAATTGCTCTGTTGCAAGCGTTGCAATAAACTGAGATTGATGTTGGCGAATAAAGGATTCACTTTGTTCTGGTGTTTGTTTTAAAACCTGATTGAGTTCATCTAATACTTGTTTTTGTTCTGCTGACAACGGGTGCTTTTGCAACTGCTGTATTTGTATAGGTGTTGTTTTATTTACTGAGGATAATGGCTTGCCCTGCTGTTGCCACTGCTCATAATAGCGTAAACGACCCAAGGTTTCAGGCTCAACCTCTGCTTTCGCATCCATTCCCCAGACATAGAAAAATGGATGCTGTTTTAGATCACTTTGAAAGGCATAGTCAGCATCTATCAAGGCTTTGGACTGAGCAGATAACTCATCATCCTGCTGTAGCCAGTAAACCAATCCACCACTACCTAATGCCAATATAGCCAAACTCAGCAGAACTTTTTTTATCATTATTCACACAGTCAAGTATTTTATTATTTAGCAATCATACTGATTTTACTAAATAAATTGAAGCACATCGGCAAAGGTTTTGATCCGTGCTTTTGGTGCTGCTTCCGTCAATTCCTGATCTGAACCATACCCATATTCCACCGCAATGGTTTCTATTCCATTACTCCGCGCTCCGAAAATATCATGTTCACGATCACCCACCATCACACATTCAGCAGGGTCTAAATTTTCCTTTTCAAGGATATAGGCAATCAGCTCGCCCTTGTTGGTGCGCTCACCATTCAGCTCACTGCCATAGGCGTAATTAAAATATTGCAGTAAATCAAAATGTTCCAAAATCTGTTTGGCATAGATTTGAGGTTTTGCCGTAGCCAAATACAAACGGAAACCCTTTTGCTGTAAGGTTTGCAAAGTTGCTGACACATCTTCAAAAACATGGTTTTCATATAAGCCAGTGACTGCAAAACGTTCCCGATAGCCCATTAAAGCCTGTTCAGCCAAAACATCATCCACCGCAACATTTAAAATTTTCGCCAAAGAAGCCTGTAAAGGTGGACCAATAATCCAGTCAATGTTGACATCATCGGCAATCGGATGTCCCACTTTAGCCAGACCATAACGTGCTGAAGTGGTAATCCCTACTTTGGGATCAGTTAATGTTCCATCTAAATCAATCAAAATATTCTTAATCACCAACCGACCCTTCAACTTAAATTTTTACTTCACAAATACTATCGAGACTTGGCTCAAAGTTGCCTATACTAACGCAAATTTTGTGATTTAAGGACATCATTGTGCGCCCTACTGTACTTTGCTTTTCTGGTCTAGATCCATCGGGTGGAGCTGGCTTGCAGGCAGACATTGAAGCGATTGGTCAAAGTGGTGCACATGCAGCAATTGCCTGTACTGCGCTGACGATTCAAAACTCACAACAGGTGTTTGGCTTTGAAGCCACTTCGAAAGAATTGCTCTTAGCTCAGGCTCATGCAGTGGTCGGTGACTTACCAATTAAATGCGTTAAATCCGGTATGTTAGGTACAACGGACAATATCGGAGCCCTGGCTGAGTTTTTGCGTGAACATCCCGAATATTTATATGTCCTCGACCCGGTACTGGTGGCCAATAGCGGAGGTTCCTTGGGTGATCAGGCTACACTGGTCAAAGCCTTTGTGGAACTGATTCCCTTAGCTACCCTCATCACCCCTAACACGGTAGAACTTCGCGCTTTAACCGGAGTGGAAGATATAGACCAGGCAACGGCAAAGCTGTTTGCAATGGGTGCAAAAGCAGTTCTAGTCAAAGGTGGCCATGAAGATACGCCAGACTATATCCGCAATGCCTTATATGTGGATGGACAATTGGTTTCGGAAACCCGCTGTCCACGTCTTGAAGGTGAGTATCATGGTTCAGGTTGCTCATTGGCCAGCTTTATTGCCGGTCGTTTAGCCCAAGGGGATGATTTAAAACAGGCTGTTAACCATGCCGAAACCTGGTTATTTGGCGTACTTAAAAAGGCAGAATCTCCTGTAGCCAATGGACAACGCATTCCTAAGCGTTTTTAAAACAGTCAGCAGTTAAAACCTGAGAGCAGCCCTGAATGAGCTGATTTCAGGTTAATTATAGACTTGTAGTTACTACAAAAAATAAAGCCTGTTTCACTACATGCTTTATGCTGAAGATGATTTACAACTAGACAATCAGTTCTTTAATTCTCGTGGTTGATCCATTGTTTTTGACTGACTCTATGCCTTTATCACGGGATTGATCGCTCGAATATAATTGACTGATCCCAATAACCTGGTGATTGACAGCTTTTAATTTAAAATAAGGCTTGCCATTTTTCGCTTCTAAGCGTTCATAACGGCTTTCATCTACACTATTTCGCTGAACTGATTCAATACCAATGTGTACAGAGGCTTTTGCCTTATATAACTCACTGGTGAGAATGACTTCCCCATTTCCAGCTTTTAACACAAAACGATATTGTCCATCGTCCACTTGACTGATTTCATACCATCCGGCCATATTGAATCCCCTTTATTATTTTTAAAATTATAAGAACTTCATCTTTTTTTATTTTTCAAAACACACAGTTTTATAAAATATAAATAATTTTTTGTTTTTTTAATTTGGTTTTTTTGTAATCAAAAAACTTATTTCGATATAAACTAAAAAATATTGCAATGGAGTGAATTTGGCTTGAATGAACAAAGCATATAGATCAAGAGAATAAAGAAGTTTTAGTCCCCTGATCATCATAATAAATTTAGATAATTTTTTTAGAATAAGTGGTTTTCTGCATTTCTAATATTTCCACACAAAGCTGCACACGCACTTGGCTTTGGGCAGGTACATGCTGTTCGAGTGTTTGCAGAATCACTTGAGCAATTTGCTGCTGTAATTCTACACTACGGCCGGTCAATAAAGACACTTTAGCATGCACATAGGCTTGCGAGGTATCTTCTAAACCAATGACAAAATCGTGCTGGCAAATGGCACGGCTTTTTAGCTCATTTGCAGCACCCACATAAGCACCCTCAACCAGAGCTTTGTTTATGGCCAGCAAAATAGGTTTTGCTTCCAGGTTTTTAACATTGTCTGAATATTCAAGATGGATATGTGGCATGGGGGAAATTCTTTAAAATAATGACAAGTGTTCAATGTTAACCCATGCTGAGGATAAAAGATCAATATTCGACTTAGCCTGTTATGTGCAGCCAACTTCACTCCCCCATTTAAAACTCTCGCTCAGCTCAGACTATGCTTAGGCTATAGAAGCCAAATATATTGGTTAAACTGATAAAAAAGCTCCAGCATGTCGCTAGAGCTTTTCCATTTTTACTTGAAACTTGAACCTGACTATTAAGCTTTTTTCACATACTCGGATTTCAACTTCATTGCTCCAACACCGTCAATTTTACAGTCAATATCATGACCATCACTGGCATCGGTTAACAGGCGAATATTTTTCACCTTGGTCCCAACTTTAACAACAGATGAAGAACCTTTAATTTTCAAATCCTTAATGACTGTTACTGTGTCACCATCTGCCAACACATTGCCATTTGAATCCTTGATTATTGTGGCTTCTTCAGCAGCACTCTCACCCTCTTTCCATTCGTATGAGCATTCTGGGCAAATGAGCAAATTGCCATCTTGATAAGTATATTCTGAATTACATTTGGGGCAATTTGGCAAAGACATAAAAAAACCTCAAAGACGCTACTATAGCATTTTATCCGCCACACGCCTGCTAAAACCGTAGGGTCTGTTGACATTTCATAAATGGCTTGCGTTGTAGGCTAAAATTGAGCAGACAAGGAATGAAATGCAAAGAATGGTGGTTCCATTTTTAAATTTCATGACGAAGTCTGTAATAATTTTAGCCACAACCTGAGCCAGAACAAAGCACTGCTTTGTTTGCAGCGCAAGGCGCAGCTGGGGACTAGAGTATTTTTTGATGCTAAGTCGTTGTGAACTACGCATTTAGAATGACTAAATTTTGTATTTCACGCCTCGTATCATCTAAAAAATACTCTAAGTCGCAAACATAGACGAATTGTCAACAGACCCTCTTATTATGGAATAAATCTGCTCACCAGATGCTTTTCAGCTTTCCTCTAAAACCTGTTTCAGCACAATCACATGGTTATATTTTTCACTTTTTGCCGCGGTGATGAGGCTAATTTTTTCCTGTTTTGCAATCTCTTTAATTTGCTGTAACAGTGCTGCTTGTTCCTGTAGCTCAGTCCTGTAGCGTTGCTGGAACTCTTCCCAATGTTCGGGATCATGTGCATACCATTTCCGCAGCTCAGTCGAGGGTGTAATGTCCTTGGGCCACAGATCAATTTTGGCATCTTTCTTTTTGATGCCTCTGGGCCACAGCCGATCGACCAGAATACGTTTACCATCTGTAGCTAAAACTTCGGCATAGGCACGTTTGATTTGAATTTGCATTGCAAGCTGCTACTGATCTGGAATTTCAGCATTGACCAGTAAAGCCAGCAATTGCAAGGATTCCTGCCATCCCAAATAGCATGCTTCAACAGGAATAACATCGGGAATGCCAGATTGGGTAATATGCACTTCCGTTCCAACAGAAACTGCTTTTAATTGAATGATCACTTCAATGGTTCCCGGTAAATTCGGGTCATCAAACTGGTCGGTATAGCGTAGCAGCTGGTTAGGAATAATTTCATGATAGCTGCCACCAAAGGAGTGACTAGAACCGGTAGAAAAATTGCTAAACGACATTTTGTAAGTCCCACCGACTTTGGCATCCAGATGATGAACTTTAGCGGTAAAACCATGCGGTGCCATCCATTTGACCAGAGCGTCTGGATCAATAAATGCTTTAAACACCCGTTCTGGTGGTGCGGTAAATACACGGTGCAGTTTTACTGTATTACTTTCTGTATTGGTTTCTGTATTGGTTTCACTCATTTGCTGATCTCGCCTTATTTTTATTTTTCAAAGTTAAGTTTACTGTTGTTATGCCGTGCCTATGTATGGCTTTAGTACGATATGAAGCAAGGCTTCCTTTTCTACGACTAAAAGCCGCATGGCAAATTTCAGAGCCTCTCCAGATTAAAAATACATGCACTTAAGCTGGCATTTCTTCATTTAAATCTAACATTTATTTCTAAATATTCTCTAAATATTTTAGTCTGGCATGTCATCAATATGACTGGGTTCTATGCGGGGCTGAGTATTGGTTTGCGCCATATACTCTACAATGTACTGAATATCTTCTTGTTCATTTTCCTGTTTTTGTTCTACCTCTGGACGATAAGCCACATAATTATTGACTGCCATGCGGTGCTCCTTCTGATTCTTCGAGTATGGATGAACTGCTTTTAAAATTTATGTATTAATCTAGCAAGGAGCGCTCATTATAGGGTCAGTGCTTAGTAAGCAATTTGAGTGTGTTTAGTAAACAAATGGGCAGATAAAATGAAGATGATGGGTTCAAAGAAAGATAAAATAATGAAGAAATTTTTTATTTTTAAATCAGAAATTTAAGCAGAAATATCTACAAGATTAAAAACAGATTGAATGTGATCATCCGATAAGTTGGTTTTTAAATATGCCCTGTTCAGTTTTAATTCATTAATGATGATTTCATAAAATCCAAGCACTAAAAAGCCCTAAACATTAGAATTTTTAAGGCTTTTTTAAAAAGGTAAAAATATGAAGAAAATGAATTAACTTCTCATTTCGCCTTCTAAATCTTCGTCATCATAAACATAGGCCATGCAACCCCAGCCATCGTATTCACCGCCATGCTGTTCAGCAATGCTGCCAAACCACTCTTCCAGGTCGACAATGTCTGAATATTCAGGTTCCATATACACATAGATCGTGATAATCCATTCGACCGTATCGGCTTCTTCATCTTCAAACAGGCTGATTTTTTGTTCTTCTTTCAGCAGATAAAGTGCGCATTTTTCTGCCTGCTCTTGAGTTTGAAAAGCAATGGAAAATTCAATTTCATGGGCTTCGGTCAGGTCGTCGCCATCTTCAGCCATTTGCCAAAGTACATTGCCGTTTTCGTCATCTGGAAATTGTTCAAAATCGCGTGTCATGGAGCGTTTCCTTATTGTAATCATGTACAAGCTATATCATGCTACACAGATTAGCTCAAGTTTGTTTCAGTTTCTCAATTTAACCGCGTCAATCTTGCTGATGAAACATTTCTTTGCTTTAAAATTTTTATTTATTCAATAGATAGGCTGTTGCTAGCCTTCTATCATCTGTTCTTGCAATTCACTTTGTTCAGCGTATTGCTGTGCCTTAAATGCTAAAACCAAGCCTGCAAACCTTAACTCTTCCAGACGTAACTTTAAAAATGATTCATTAATTCGGGCATGACTAAATGCTGTTCCACTATGATTGATCAGGATAAAGTCATCTTGCAGTGCCTGAATAAACTCCCCTATCGTGTCATGAGTCAGTTGTGATAAATACAGATCGGCCTTACTGTTAAACACATGAGTGACCAGAGCGATAGCCGAAAGTCGGCGATTTTCTTCAACATAATCACATTGTCCCACCGTGTTTGCTGCAATGGCATTTTTTATTTTACGGCGTACTTCTTTTAACTGCTGCACGGCATGGATTTCATCATAGCCATCAATTAACTGATCCAACACTGTTTGTGCAGGATATAAATATTGGATGCCATAACCATGAATCTTATTTTCCAATGCCTTCGAAATTGCCGCTAAGTTTTCTTGTTCTACCGCTTGATTATAAAAACCACCTAATTGTTCCCTCGCCTGGGCTTCCAGATTAAGTCGGCTATTTTTTTCCAGTTTTTCCAGATAATGTCGAACACTTTCAATCTCTGCCTCGATTTTTTTCAGCAGAAACTCTGCTTCAGTTTTAGTGGCTTCTACAAAGCTCTCGACCTGATTTTTTCGCTCTGCAACATAATGCTCAATATCCAAAACATCCTGATACTGACTGAGCTTTTCAAGCTTGTTTTTTAAATTGCCGATTTCTATACGACAGGTATTCAATTGATGATGCAGCGCATCGTTTTGCTGCTCATGCTCTGCCAGATTATTGCGCGTGCGATCCAGATTGACCTGTAAAGACTCAAGGTTGAGCTGTTTTTTTCTTATTTGTATGATTGCCCGATAAAGCAATCCCACCAAAATGATGGTGGTCAGGATATATAGATAAATCATTATTATTATCTCAAAATTATTATTTCAAAGAAATGTGACACATTATTTATTATTAATTTGTTTTTCAATCACTAGAAAAAGGGATATTGTGTGCGATTTATCGCACTTTTTTATTATTCTAAGATTTTCATCATCATAAATCAGTTAGCAAACAAGAAGAAGATAGCCTTCATATCATATATGTAACTTATTATTAAGATTATAGAACACTGAACAAATAAATTTTTAACATATTGATTAAAAAGGTATTTTTGCCATTATTTCAACATCTGCTCCGCTTAGAGGCTGTTTAAAAGACAGATAACTGGCATGTAAGGCCATACGCTTTAATGAACTGTGGTGGGGTTCTGGATGATAGAGCTTGTCGCCAGTAATCGGATGCCCGATATATTGCATATGCACCCGCAATTGATGCGAGCGCCCGGTAATCGGGGTCAGCAATACCCGAGTAATGTCTTCTGCTGCCGAATATTCCAAGGCCTGATACAGGGTTTTGGCAGGTTTTCCCAATTCAAAATGCACGATTTGGCGCGGCCGGTTTTCCCAATCGGTAATTAACGGCACTTCGACACTGCCCTCAGCTTCAAGCTTGCCTTGAACCAGCGCAATGTAATTTTTTTTGACGGTACGGGCCTGAAACATTTTACTGACCGCCACTTCTGCTTCACGGTGTTTGGCAAACATCAAAATGCCCGAAGTGGCCATATCTAAACGGTGGGTAATTTTAGCATGGGGATAGCGTTCCAGTACGCGCAAATAAGCACTGTCATGGTGTTCAGGCAAACGCCCCGGAACCGACAACAACCCGGCCGGTTTTTCAATCACCACCAAGTCTTCATCTTCATAGACAATAGCAAGCGGTTCCTGAGGCGGCATATACACGAAGTTATCGTTAATGGGCATAGCGGATACGGCATAGGGGAGAATGGGCGCAAAATAACAATCTCTGCTACCGCTGTCAATGCCGCGACACCCGGCCAGAATTATGCCTGATGCGGTTTTTCCAGTGTGGTTTTATAGCTGTCTTTCAGGGTTTCTAGCTGACCATTTAAAAAATGGTTAAGGTATGCTCTGGCCTGATCCAGACTAAGCTGTTTAAAGGCTACATAATCCTTGTTTTTTAAGGTGACTAAACCAAACAGGTTTTTTTGCGGAGTGATAATTTCAATATCACTATCCAGCTTAAATGCCAGCTGATCGGAAGCTGAATAGGCATTTAAACTAAGGCGCACGCTTTGCTGGGTATCGGTATCGGTTACGGTAAACGTGGTAATGGCCCCATTCATTTCCAGTTGCGAAACCAGTTGGCGACGCCAGTTAATTGCATCGAATTGGCTTAATATTTCTGTACTTTCAAATAATCCTAAAGCTTCTGCATCCTGCTCACTCAAGTGTTGCGGATGACGAATTTCCAATTCGTATTTTTTCATTGTTATTGGCTCATTTTAAAATGATCAACTTGCATTCTAGCAAGAGTTTTTTCAGCCGACTATTTTGTTTTTTGATGGAAAATCATTTTATATCAATTGATAAGTATACTTTTAATGATGCAATGCACATTCAGCCAGGTAAAATTTGATGCAGATTAAACAAATGAAAAGAAAAAGAATTGTTATTTTTTATTGTTTGGAAAAAATTTTTTAGGGTGTTAGGGAAAACATTGGAGTTTACTTCAACTATCACACTTTGTAAGTGATGATCTTATAGCCTATAAACTTATGATCTATAGCGTCCTAAGCCGAATCGAGACCTTTTGGGTAAGTACTACACTCACGTTGTACGCAACTGGCAGCAATCTACTCTTTCCGATCCCTTATCACACCCTTGAGATATATGTTAGCCAAAGCGGATCGGGATTAATTTCCTAAGATTTTTGATTTTTTATTATTTTTGGGAATTTTTTTCCTTAAATAGATGATTAGCAGAATTTTTTATCTTTTAGGTCAAAATAAAGCTTATATATTGCATAAAAAACAGAATTTATGGAATTTATCTCCAATCTTTAGCGTACATTCCTGCTCTTTTAATCGGCCAGATAATAATCCACTGTAGACACCACCCGGACTTTCTTTAAATACGGCGTATTACTGTCGCGGTCTTCAATACTAAACAGGCCCTGATTGGCCGCCTTGATTTTTCCTAAACGGCTTTTGGAATCTGCGGCAAATTTTTCTGCTACAGTGCGGGCATTTTGAGTCGCCTGTTCAATCATGGCCGGTTTAATATCATTTAACTTGGTAAATAAATATTCGGTTCTTTGTCCCGAATCATCGCCACCAAAAGCAATGCCCTTTTTACCCAAGGCCACCAAGCGGCTCTGGGCAGCCCGTACCGCATCTATTTTGTGAGTATAAACAGTAATGGTTTGATGTGCGGTATAACGCAGTGCTACATTGGCATCGCCGCCATATTGCTGTGCATATTTATCGGTGGTGACTGGAGCTCCAGTGGTAATTTCCCCAGCGCCAAAACCTTCCGTTTTCAAGAAATTCTGTATTTGCTGGGTTTGTATTTCCATGGTGTCGTACAATTGGGTCAGATCCTGACTGGCGGAGCTAAAACGGATCGGCCATACTGCGACATCGGCTTTCACCTCACGTTCAGATAGACCTTTGACCGAAACGATACGTTCATACTGTTTAATTTTGACCGCACTACTGCCCAGAATCCATCCCGCAACAATCATCCCCAGACAAATAAAAACACCTAAAATCAGTGCAGGTTTAAATTGATTCATGCTCCCCAACTCCTTTTTTTGCTGGTTTTTCTATTAGGTTTATAGCGTTTTATCAGCTTAAAAACTGCTGTTTAAAAATAGTCTAGTCACATATCAGCCTTTTAAATCATTCAATTTGGCTCAGGATGTGCGGATTAGATAGAGGGCCAGAAACGGCACCACATTCAGTAATAAAATGCCAATTTTATATACTGCCATGCCTGCATAATGAATGGCATCAAAAGTGGGATCGGAAAGCTGGAACCATTTACCATGCACCTGTTTCATCCATTGACGGGCAAAAATAAACACCAGAAACCAGATCATTAAGATGATGTAATTAATAAGTAAGGAACAAAGAAAAAAACGACTCCAAAAATCATCATTTATCATTTTTATTGCCCGCCTAGGTGCTTGCTTATGATTTCTAAATTAGCAGATTTAATAAACCAAAATGAACAACTGATTTGTATCAGGTTTTTTTGAATGTAATTTGAATATTATAATTTTGATTTTTAATGATTTTTTAGTACTTGTATTTGCTGGAGAATTTTTAAGGGGATGAGGGAAAACATCTATGGTTTACTTCAACCATTATAACTTTGTAAGTTATAACCCTGTGCCTATAAATTGGTAATCTATAGCGTCCTAAGCCGAATCAAGACCTTGTGGGTAAGTACTGCACGCACGTTATACGCAACTGGCAGCAAGCTACTCTTTTCGATCCCTATCACCCTTGAGATATAGAATAGCCAATGTGCTGCGGGATTAATTTCCGAAGATGTTTTAATTTTAATCATTTTCAGAATTTTTTCCCGCTTAATTCCAATTTATAAAAATATTTCCCAATTTAAGACAAAAGATTGCTTTTTATTGCGCTAAAGCAATCTAGATTGCAATTTTTTTCTCCATACCCATCATTGCAGTATTGAAAATTACCTCAGCTCATCGACAGCTATTTCTTCTTGGTCATTTCTGAAAGTAAATCCAGTTGAATTTCCTGAATTTTAGCCAGGCGATCCCATTGATGCATTAAAAGATGATCGAGTTTTTCATGTAAATGCCGAATCTCCAGTTCAGCTTTCAAGTTGACCTGATAATCATTTTGCGAACGCAAACGGTCTTTGGCTTCCTGCCGGTTTTGGCTCATCATGATTACGGGTGCCTGAATGGCGGCTAAGCAAGACAACATTAAATTGAGTAAAATAAAGGGATATGGATCTGCCGGATGTTTCACCATTACCACAGTATTGACCAAAATCCACAGCGCCAAGAAAATGCCAAAGCAGATGAGAAAGGTCCAGCTACCGCCAAAAGTGGCAATTTTATCGGCCAGTTTTTCTCCAAAAGTCCAATTCTGATCGAGCTTGTTCTCTATATTTTTACTGATCAGCTCATGCTGTTGCATACTGTTCAACACTTCATATTCCAGATCAGTGACTTCACCTTGTTCAGATTTTAAAATGGACTGTACATACTGCATACGGTATTTGGTTAAATCGGCTTGGCAAATGTAGTCTTGCGCGGTCCAATCCGGAAAATCCTTTGAAATTTCCTCTGTAATGACTTTTCGAATTGTTCCAATCGGGATAAGGCTTTTTTTAGGAAAGCTTTTCTTGCAGACCATACATGTTTGACATTCTGTTTTTCCATTCATGCCCCTTACCCTCTGTTTAAGTTATGATTCCATATACGGTGATGTGATGATGCTGTCCGCGCTAAAATGAACGCTTACACCTGATCATATTTTGCCAGGGAAAGCTTAGTTTTAGATTAATTCTGTTGCATATTTTTATGGCTAATTTTAAAGCAAGCGTCCAGCAATTTTTAAGATGAATGTGCCAAACTCTAATGCCTTTAGCAGTTAACCCATGACTTTGTTTATTCATGAATAAACAAAGATTTAAAGAAAAAACCAGCTTCAAATTCCCAACCATTTATCGCACATAGAGCTGTTTCACATGGTGGTTGATATAGGCATTTAAGCCATCACCATACTGCGCCAGCTGTTTCATATTTTCGATATGCTGATAACCGGCACTGGCATAGCTATAGGTATAAATTTTTGAATTTTTCTTAAATTGAACCCGAATAAACTCATTGCCAATTTCATAGTTGGCCACACCAGAGTCGTGGTTCAGATCAAGATAATGTTGCAATTCGATTGCCCTAAACACAGTGAATCTAGTGTTTAAAATGAGGGTGTATTGAGCATTTTTCAAACAACCCACAATAATAAATCCGTAGATGCAGGGGGAGCGTTTTTTATTCGTTATTTATTCCTATCTATTTATATTTATTCAAAAAACTGATTTATGATTGAAAAATTTTAGTCTTGTGCGGCTATATCAATCACCAGCCCCATAAAAAAACTCCGCCAGTCCGGCAGAGCTTTTCGGTTTCAGATTTGAATTATTTCATACAGCACTTGCTACAGCCTTCCACTTTTTCGGTCGGCCAGTTCATTCTGGCGCGTTTATAGGCAAGTTCATAATTTGCAAAGTAGCCTATTAAAATCTGGTCATCCGATTTTGGCAGGTCTTCGCAGCCCAGTGTGGCATTATGTATGTGGTGCACGCCTTGAGCTGTAGGTTGTTCATTTACAATAAATTTGATCATTAATAGTTCCCCGAATAATTTTTATAAAGTTGAACCACAAATAAACCCATATAAAACCTATGGATTTAATTCCATATTAAAATTATGCCTTTATTGGATAAAAATCAATCACCAGTTTTAGGGATATACACCTTTTTGCAATATTTTTTATTTTTATATAAAACAGCAGCTTATTTCTAAATTCGATTTGATTGGTTTGGCAGAATCAAAATAGAGCTTTCTGCAAGCTTATGAGTCGGGCACGGTTAAGGAAAAATAAATGTTGTGAAGAAAGAGCAGTCCATTCAAATGACCTAAACCTGATGCAAACCCATACACTCATAGCACTGGACTATTGATATTGTCCTGTTTCTTACGGCGTATCCAGCGTACAACCCACACCATCAACAGCAATACCACAATCACCACCAGCACAGGTACAAGTAAAGACAGAATTGAGAGTAAAAATGCCCCAATCCATTCCCCTGTAGACAGTACAGGATTGGCTATTCCACCCGTTGTTGCAGTTGATACGCCACGAACAGCCACCGTACTTAATTGAACTGCACTTGCGGTACCGCCACCGACAATAATTGCGGCCGCCCAGCTGGCAAACTGCGACATTTCCCCACTGCTCACTGCCATGGTTGCCAAGGTTCCGGCGATCATTGCTGCGGGTGTTGCCAACGTGTCCAGGGCATTGTCTACCCAAGGAATATAATAAGCCGCAATTTCGCTCAGCGTTGCAATGCCTAAGGCCACACAGACGGATGGCAGCGCCAGCCATTCAAAGCCTTGCATTGGCTCAAACCAGCCCATGAGGGATGCAATACTCATGACCAGTAAGGGTACAAAGACACGAAAACCGCAGGCAGCACTTAGGCCCACACCTATGCATAAACCGAGTATTGTTTCCATGCGTATTTCCTTTTATGGCTTGAATTTATTGCGGTGCTTTAAAATGAAAGTAACAAAAAAGCCCTATGGATGAATAGGGCTTTTGTTCAAAACAGAGGATAACTGTTTTATAGGTGCTGCTTAGGCAATCGCAATTTTATTGTTAAATTGATTGCCAAGGCATTTGGTACACGGTGGTAGACGATCAGTACCAATTTCTAAGTAGGTGCGGTGTCCGCATTTGACACAAAAATAGAAGCCTGTTCCGGGTTTAGAGCCAGCAGTAACCATTTTTGTTCTCCATAGGTTTTAGAAATGGTAAACCTAGTATACCCCTATCGTGATGATTGTCTATTGATCATTTCGACAATTGATGATGGCATAATTGCAAAAAATAATTTCAAATAGAAATTTTGACTTTTTTACAGAGATTTGTTGATCCAGTTTTCAACTTGCAGCCTGTCAACTCGCAAGAATTCATTTCTTAAAATGAGAAAAGCCCTACATGATAGGACTTGTTTTCAAAATTAAACAATAATAATTAAACTCAGCTTTCTTCTAAATATTAACTTCTTAACCATGTAACTAATTCATTAATACCTTGATAATCGCGGCATGCCACATTCAAACCATTATTCGTAACATCTTGCTTAAATCTAGCCCATTCACTCTCAGTTTTACTACCAGTTCCAAGATGCGCTTCTATAGCACCTTTTTTCCAAATCCAAATACCCTGAACTTTCATTTTTTCATGAAGTGATTCGATTAACGGTATTGCATCTGTTTCACAAGCTAAAATTTCAAAGGCTTTTGCAGCTGAAATAGTTGAATTTTTTTGAGGTAGTCCTGTATTAACATTTAAAGAAATACCTTTAATAGGCGCAATATTTTGAAAAATTGCTTTTAAATTAACTATATCATTATCATTTGATAAGAGGAAATTATGAGTAATTGCACCATTGAAACAATAATCAAGATCACATATTGCTTTAGCAGGTAAATCCATTTCAGCTAAAATAGCTAAGGATTTTTGCGTATCATTAACCCCGCTTTGTGCTACCAAAGCATGCTTCTCTTGCCCCATTGTCAAGTTAACAACTTTTTTAAATAAAAATGGTAACAACCTAAGTTCAGTTTTCCCTTCGGTTAAAACCACATTCTCAGCAAAAAGTAATTGAGTTGAATGAGTCAAATTAAATAGCTGTTCCATTTGGTGAGTTGAGTTTGGAACAACTGTTTGAATTGCATCCCCTAACCTTGTTCTTGAATAAGTTCCACTATTTTCATCCTTCCGAATTAATAATGTCTTTTCAGCATCTTCAGCTGTTATCATTTGTGCAGAATGTGTTGAAATAACAATTTGATAGCCATTTTGAGATAATTCAATTAATGCTTCTCTTACCTGCTCAATAGCAAAAGGGTGTAGATATAGTTCTGGTTCATCAATTAATAATAACGTAGTTGAAGTTTGATGATTATTCTGTCGTTTTATTTCAGCCAAATATTGAACTAATGCCATTTGTATTGAACGTTGTGCACCATGACCATAAGAAGAAAAATCACGGTCAGCCCCCTGTCCTTCTACAACTTTTAATGTTCCAGCTTTAATTAAATCATCAATTGAAGGTGTATCAAAATGAAGTTTAACGCTCATCCCAGGGAACAGATTATTAACTTTTCCATTAACCCCCTGATCAATATTTGCCAACTCTCCGAATCGCTGATTACCATTACAAGAAATTCTAGATGTAATTTCAGATAAATGTTGATTTAACTCTACTGCATGAGCTGTTTTTACAGGTTCTAAAAATTCTGCTAATAATTTCCCAATTGTTGTTGTCGTTTTTGCTTTTGATGCATCTTCAGCAGCATTTTCCATTGCACCTATTCTTATTGGTTCTGGCAATAGAGCATTTATTGCATTATCAAGCCCTGTTGGATTTGGAACCCAATCCGCAATACTAGCATCCCATACATAAAGTTTAACTTCCGCCACTTTTACATTAGGTTGCTCCTGAAAACGCCTTATTTTAAGTTTTTCACTATCAACATAACTTTGTATTGATGTTCTTTGATTTTGAGGCAAATTATTTAGTAATTGCTGAGTAATGCCTTCAATTGTTGCAATTACCTCTATCGGCTGCGACTTATCATAGAAATCTTTATCTGAGAGACTGACCCGTCTTATGAGCCATTGAATAGCCGAAAGACAATTTGACTTACCCGCATTATTATACCCAACCAAAGGAGTAAACTCTGATAGTAATAAAGTTGTATTCATACATGATTTAAAATTTTTAATTATTACTTCACTTATTTTGTGCATTTTTTCTCTGATTAATAAAAACCCCACTCGAAAGTAGGGTCTTTTTACAATAATATCAACAACTTTTAGACTAAATCATCAAGCCACATTCCCTTCCAAGAAGTCCTGTGCAAAGCGTTGCAATACACCGCCCGCCTCATAAACAGAAACTTCTTCTTCGGTATCCAAACGACACGTTACAGGCACTTCCACAATCTGGTTTTTACCATCCTCAGTTGCACGCTCAATCACCAAGGTCAAGGTCGAACGTGGCGCAATATTACCCACTACGCTATACAGTTCCGTACCATCTAGCTTTAAAGTCTTGCGGTTCGTACCCGGTTTAAACTCAAGCGGCAACACGCCCATACCCACCAGGTTAGTACGGTGAATACGCTCAAAACCTTCGGCCACAATCGCTTCCACACCGGCAAGACGCACACCTTTAGCTGCCCAGTCACGGCTAGAACCCTGACCGTAGTCCGCACCCGCGATAATAATCAACGGCTGCTTACGGTTCATGTAAGTTTCAATCGCTTCCCACATACGCATTACTTCACCTTCCGGCTCGACACGCGCTTTTGAACCCTGCTTGATGGTGCCGTCAGCACGAACCACCATTTCATTGAACAGTTTAGGATTCGCTAAAGTCGCACGCTGTGCAGTCAAATGGTCGCCACGGTGCGTTGCATAAGAGTTAAAGTCTTCCTCAGGCACGCCCATTTTGTGCAGATATTCACCTGCAGCCGAATCCATAATAATCGCATTCGATGGCGATAAATGGTCGGTGGTGATGTTATCCGGCAAAATCGCCAATGGACGCATGTTGGTCAAGGTACGCGGTGCAGCCAAAGCCCCTTCCCAATAAGGCGGACGGCGGATATAGGTACTTTGCGGACGCCAGTCATACAGTGGGCTTGCCGCTTTTTCACGCTCACCCAAATCAAACATTGGAATGTAGACTTTCTTAAATTGCTCCGGTTTTACCGCAACTTTTACCAGCGCATCAATTTCTTCATCCGATGGCCAGATGTCTTTTAAATAAATTGGGTTACCATCTTTATCGTTTCCAAGCGCATCTTTTTCGATATCAAAACGGATGGTACCGGCAATCGCATAAGCCACGACTAACGGTGGAGATGCCAGAAAAGCCTGTTTTGCATAAGGATGGATACGGCCATCAAAGTTACGGTTACCCGAAAGTACCGCAGTGGCATACAGATCACGGTCAATAATTTCT
This sequence comes from Acinetobacter sp. ANC 4169, assembly GCF_002135355.1. GTDB lineage: Bacteria > Pseudomonadota > Gammaproteobacteria > Pseudomonadales > Moraxellaceae > Acinetobacter. Next base: position 49,765 of record NZ_NEGE01000006.1, read on the forward strand.
TGCTGAATTTTCGGATCTAACGCACCCGACATACCGTTACAGGTGGTACATGCATAAGCCACAATACCAAAACCGAGCTTTTCTAAATCGTGCAATACCCCTGCTTCTTCAAGGTATAAAGCCGCTGCCTTAGAACCCGGTGCAAAAGATGATTTTACCCAAGGCTTACGGGTTAGGCCCAACTCGTTTGCCTTACGTGCCAGCAAACCTGCTGCTACCGTATTACGCGGGTTAGAAGTATTGGTACAAGAAGTAATCGCCGCAATAATCACCGCGCCATCTGGCATTAAGCCATCGGTACGGTGTTCGACCACACCGGCAATACCTTTTTCTTTCAGATCAGATGTAGAGACACGTGCATGCGGGTTTGACGGGCCGGCAATGTTACGGGTTACGGTTGAAAGGTCGAAACGTAAAACGCGCGGATATTCCGCCTGCTTCATGTCTGAAGCCCAAAGACCAATTTCTTTGGCATATTGTTCAACCAGTTTCACCTGATCTGCTTCACGACCGGTTAAAGTCAGATAATCAATGGTGTTCTGGTCAATAGAGAACATTGCAGCAGTCGCGCCATATTCAGGGGTCATATTGGAGATGGTGGCACGGTCACCGACAGACATGCTGTCGGCACCTTCACCGAAGAATTCAAGATACGCGCCAACAACACGTTCTTTACGCAGGAATTCAGTTAATGCCAATACGATATCGGTCGCGGTAATGCCCGGCTGGCGCTGACCTACCAGTTCCACGCCAATAATATCCGGCAGACGCATCCATGAAGCACGGCCCAGCATCACGTTTTCAGCCTCTAAACCACCTACACCAATAGAGATCACGCCCAAAGCATCGGTATGTGGGGTATGTGAATCGGTACCGACACAGGTATCCGGGAATGCCACACCTTCACGATTTTGAATCACTGGAGACATTTTTTCCAGGTTGATCTGATGCATGATGCCGTTGCCCGCAGGAATCACATCGACATTTTCAAACGCTGTTTTGGTCCATTCAATAAAGTGGAAACGGTCTTCGTTACGACGGTCTTCCACGGCACGGTTTTTCTCGAAGGCATCCGGATCAAAACCGCCGTATTCTACTGCCAGTGAGTGATCGACAATCAATTGCGTCGGGACAACCGGATTGACTTTAGATGGGTCACCACCCTGATCGGCAATCGCATCACGCAGGCCTGCAAGGTCAACCAGTGCAGTTTGCCCCAGGATGTCATGACACACCACACGGGCAGGATACCAAGGGAAATCGTGATCTTGCTTACGCTCAATCAACTGACCTAAAGACTGTTCCAAAATGGCAGGATCACAACGGCGTACCAGCTGCTCGGCAAGTACTTTTGAGGTATAAGGAAGTTTTGCATATGCGCCTGGCTGAATATCTTCTACGGCTTGGCGTACGTCATAATATTCGAGCTGGGTACCTTGCAGCGGTTTACGATAGTTGTTGTTCATAGCTTACCTGCCTCTTGAATCATTTTTCTTTACTACGTAATTGTTGTTAACGCGTCACAATCATTTCAACGGCATAGTACACTGCCGAAAACCCATTTCCCAAATCTTTTATATTTCATTAACTTAGATATAAAAATAGGTGTTTTAGAAACATATTGTTACACAATCTTTGGGATATTTGCTCTAATCGCGCTTTTTTTAGAAAAATAGCAGGAAATAGACCTCATTCTTTAGTATTAGATGCGCATAAGCGAATAAAAAACAACCTGCTACTGTTCGATTTATGTTGAGCTTATGGGCGCTTGTCATCAATTAATAAATTAAGTTTTTTTAAACATTCCTCTCGCAAAATTTAAACATTAAAAATTACATAAAACTTCAACATAAATCATTATTTTTAATCAATATTTTATAAATTTTTTCTGTTTTAGCAAATCATATTCCCATACAATCAAGCCATGCTTAAGAATTTATATATTGTTCGACAACAACAAAAATCTCATCACAAAAATAATCAAACAAGGTGAAGTAAAATGTTGCAAATCGCCATTATTGGAATCATCACTGCGGGTTTGGCAGTCTTGATATCCAGTTGGTATGGAGCTCAATATCCATCCAACCCATCGCATCCATCCAACCCGTCACATCCTTCTCAGCCATCGCATCCCTCTCACCCATCACATCCCTCTCATCCTGATCCTGAAGCATCCAATTCAGTGATTAGTAACCCGCCCTTATTAGCAAAAAATGCCAAGGGTAAATATGAACTGATTGTGGCCTATAAATCCAATAAGCTCTATAACCCCAATACCGACCAATGGGATCCGGTACTGCTACGCGGTTATTTAACTAGACCCGGTATATTTAATAAAAAACAGCCAGGAGATTATGTCGAGGACCAACTGGTCGGCCCGCAAATTCGGGTCAAACAAGGTGAAACACTTGCGATTAATTTAAATAACCAGCTCCCACTTGAATCGGAAGAGAGCTGTCCACATGAGGTGACGGATGTAAACATCCCGCATTGTTTTAATACCACCAACATACACACTCATGGTCTTTGGGTCAGTCCACAAGGCAACAGTGACAATGTTTTCCTGAAATTTGCACCTCAAGAAAAATTTGACTATCAGTACAAAATTGAACCGAACCATCCCGCCGGTACCTTTTGGTATCATGCCCATCTGCATGGCTCAACTGCGATTCAGGTTTCAAGCGGTATGGCCGGTCCGCTTATTGTTGAAGGTTCCCGAGTACCGAAAATTAAAAATGGTAAAATCACGGCGACTGGAGATATGGATATCTTATGGAAAGATAAAGGCAAAAAGAGCGATCAGAATGAAAACATTCTGTTATTCCAGCAAATTCAATATAAAAAATGCACCCAGCCAGAGAATAGTACCTGTCTGCCCGGTGTGCTGGAAAATTATGATGAGCTTGCTGCATTTTCTTCTTGGGGAGACAATAACTATTACACCTCGATCAATGGCAAAATTTTAGGCGAGATCAAGGCAGAACAGAATCAGTTTAACCGCTGGCGCATGATTCATGGCGGTGTGCGCGATACCATCGGTTTAATCATTAAAGAACTGCCGGACTCGAATAAATACACGGCCGAACAAACCGTTAAAGCCTGTTCAACCTATCAGGCGCTTGACAAAAAAACCGATTTTGATCAGCTAAAAAGTTTAACCGTATACACCATTGCTCAAGATGGTTTAACCATGAATCAGGCACAGAGCAGAACCCTTTCCGTGTTCCATCCCGGTTACCGTCAGGATGCCATGCTCAGCTTCCCGACCACCAATAAATATTGTGTTTTTGACACGCGGTTAAATGTAGATGACCAGATCAATGCACCGCTATTGATACAGCCGCAACTTGCCCCAAGCAATCCTTTTAATGCCCAACTGATTGGCTGGGTCAATGTCAGTGCCAGCAAGTCAAAAGAGCAGACTGCGGCCCAGTTCCTGAAAAACCAGGCACAAAATATAGGCCTAAGCAAAGAGATTCAAACCCAATTATCTCAGCTTAACCTTGCTGCATTTACCGATCATGAGTCCTTGATGACGGCAGAGGTTGATCAGGCAATTGAGAACAGGCCAAAACAATTTAATGCCTTTACCCTTGCCTTTGGTCCGGGAGGCGTTAAATTTGGTTTCCGTCATGATGAAAATAATCCAACTCCACTCAGTTTTGCAGATCTGTTTACCGGGCCTGGCTCGATTAATGGCCATTACGTGCGCCAATTACAGATTGGACAGACAGATGAATGGGAACTCACCAGCGATAATATTGGCATTGGGCATCCTTTTCATATTCATGTGAACCCTTTCCAGATTGTTAAGATTTTGGATCTGAACGGCAAGGATGTCAGTGGACCTGTAGCTGACCCACAAAACCCGCTCGATCTGGATGACGTGCAGTACCGGGGCTTAAAGGGACAGTTCAAGGATACGATTTTTGTGAAAGGTGGCTATCGGGTGATTCTCAGAAGCAAGTACAAAAAGTTTGAAGGTGACTTTGTCCAGCACTGTCATATTCTGGACCATGAAGACTTAGGCATGATGGAATTTGTCCGCCTCTGTGGTGACAAGTTTGACTGTACTACCCCGCCACCGGCACATCACTGAGATTAAGCTCATCCCCTTTTAATATTTCAGGCCCATAGCAATATGGGCTTTTTGTTTGCCTATCTGCACCGCATGCTGCAAAATATCTACAATTAATGATTTGTGAAATATACCTAGAGGCTAATCATGGCAACGTTGACTGCTTTTACATCATTCACTTTAAATGGTGTAGATGCACAAAAATTCCTTCAGGGCCAAGTGACTTTAAATACCGAAGCCTTAGCAGAAAACCTGACTCGCTATACCGCGATCTGTAGTTTAAAAGGACGTATCCTGTTTGGCTTATGGCTCAAAAAAATCAATCCGGAAAGTTTTGAAATTGTCGTCACTGCTGACCAGGCAGAAGAATTGGCCAAACACATTAAAAAGTTTGGCGCTTTTTCAAAAATGAAACTGGAACAAGCCGGTCAAGTGTTCCCTACGCTAAATGGCGATACTACCGACTTTGCTGCCACTGAAACCGATATTTCAGCTTGGCAACTTCAAGCGATTGAAGCCGGTCAGGCCTGGATTGAAGCAAGTACTTCACAAGAATTCCAGCCGCAAGAACTGCGTTTGCATCAACGTGAAGGCGTACATTACGACAAGGGCTGTTATTTGGGTCAGGAAATTATTGCTCGTCTCTGGTTTAAGGCCAAACCAAAACACTGGTTGCATCTGGTACAAGGTACAGGTGAGGCCCCTGCTGCTGCAAGCAAACTGAACAATGATGTTGAAGTGGTGAATAGCATTGCTGTAGATGGCGGTTATAAAGCACTTGTGGTTGCAAAACCTGCGGCACTTGAAGAACTTGGTTTACAGGTTTTAGCTTTACCGGAAGCTTTAAATGGTGATGTGGCGCGTCCGCAGTAAGTTTATATTTTCTAGAATTTTGTAATAAATGAGCCTCCAACTTTGGAGGCTATTTTTTGTTTAAATATTGAGTTGAAAGCTGTTATTTGATCTTTATAATCACCTAAACCATTAAAAAAATATTAAATTGATTATGAAAAGAATATTTAAATTATTGCCATTTTCCATCACATTACTCATCAACAGTCAGATAAGTTTTGCAGATGTAGAGACTATTAAAAATGCGGCGAAATCATTCCCCCGCGAAATGAAACCGGAGTTTATTGATCAGTCATCAATTGAAAATCTATATATTTTATCTAATCCAAGGGGATCTTTTCTCATAGATTCTTCAGGCAGATACCTGATTAAAGGAGAAATTTTTGATTTAAAAAATCAAACCAATCTCACAGAAATAGTCTATCAGAATCACTATTCTATTCACCCCAAACAACTTCCAATTTCTCAAGCCATGAAAGAAGTGAAAGGAAACGGCAAGAGAACCTTATATGTTTTTGCAGACCCGGATTGCCCGGCTTGTCAGGCACTTCAGGCTAAATTAGAAGATGTTAATGACATTACAATTTATACATTTCCATTTGCACTTACCCATCTTCATCCTACTGCATTAACAACCGCCAAAAAAATATGGTGTGCTAAGGAACCGCTCAATACATGGAAAAAATATTTAATTGAAGATAAAAAACCAGAAAATCAATCTATTGCTTGCCAAAATCCAATTGATAAAAATATGGAGTTAGCAAAAAAGCATAAGATTGCTTTAACCCCAACTATCTTTAACTCACAAGGCCAGCGCATAGCGGGAGTACCAGAACTGGAACAATTAGAAGAGTTTATTGATAGTCCTGAACTTCAATAACGTTTTTTTAAACCCTATTTAAATGTTCTAAAATCTATAGGACATGCAAAAATATTGAATATTCTATTTATTTGCAGCCGTAATCAGTGGCGCAGTCCGACAGCTGAACGGATCTTTGCCGTCGGTTTTGGTCTGCATACCCGCTCAGCAGGAACAAATAAAAATGCCAGACATTCAGTATCAGCCAAAGATATTCTCTGGTCAGATCTCATTGCTGTGATGGAACATAAACACAAATACATGCTTCAAGAAAAATTCTCAAAAGAACTGAAGCATAAGAAATTGATTGTTTTAGATATTCCAGATGATTATCAATATATGGATGCAGAACTGATTGAGCTATTGCAGCACAGTATGCATCCCTATTTGTCTCATCCAGATTAAAAACCATGAAACAGCTTGTTTATGTCTTTGCAGATATATTCTTTAAATGAATAATGACGCGCATGCTTGGCATCAAATTTTGCAGTCTGCCCATCCTTGACAAAAACATAGACACGGTCATCCTTGCTAACTAAATATTCAGCTCCCAGTTTCATCAGCAAAGCGTCAATTTTTTCCTCTTCCGCAATCGTACTGTCCAGATTGACCCGATCATAGGCGCGCTTAATTGCTTTAATGAACATTTATCTACTCACACATTGATTCAGCCGCGATTTAAACAAAGATTGGCTTAAAAACAAAGTAGCGTTTACCTGTTTTGCATTTATATTTGGTTCAGTGCGTTATCGTTTTATAATTTTAAGATGCTAAACAATACATGTACAAAGCTGTCAAATAACTTAAGGCTAATTTAAGCTCGTCGGCCCAAAATTTAGCCAGTAGTGATTATGTAAATATCTATGAAATTTTATTGCAATGCACAAATCATGTATTTACATTCACATAAATAAATTTATGATGTTGTATGAAGTGTTCCGCATCCATTTTTAAACACATAAATGGAATTATGTGCATGTTTATAAAAGGTTTTTAAAAATATGAAAAAAATTATACTTGCTAGTCTTATTGCTTTGTCTTCAAATCTTGCGATGGCTGAAATGGCAACTCAGTCGGTTGATCCTGCATTTGCTAAAGTAGAAGCACTGGTCAAAGCCAACAATATGACAGGCGCTTATCAGGAACTTGATAAATTAGCCAAAACCGGGAATGCTCAAGCACTTTATAATCTGGCTTACCTGACCCAAACCGGTCAGGGCACAACCAAGGACGAGAAAAAGGCCATTAAACTGTATGAAGAATCCGCAAACAAAGGCTACCCTGTTGCGAACTATGTATTGGGTAAAAATTATGCGGGAGGTACTTTAGGTCTACCGCAGGATATTAAAAAAGCCAAACAGTATTTGGAAAAAGCATCTAAACAAGGTTTTGATGATGCCACTGTAGATTTGGCCGTGTTACTGTTTTCTGAAGGTACGCCAGCATCAGATAAATTGGCTTTGCAAAAATTAAATCCACTGATCAAAAAAGACAATTATCAGGCCATTCATGCCAAAGCTTTATATGACATCAGTCAGGGTTTTAAAACCAAAAAAGAAGAGCCTATTAAGCAAGGCTTAAAGAGCATTCAGGACCTGGCTCAAAAAGGCTATATTCCTGCTTTAATGGCCGTAGGTAACATGTTTGCAAACGGTAAAATCGTTCCGCAAAACCTGCCGGAAGCGAAAAAGATTTTTGAAGCGCTAGCCAAAGAAAATATACCGCAAGCGAAAGAATCTTTAGCTGTAGTAAATAAAATGATGGCTGAACAAGCCAAAAATCCGCCTAAAGATGCAAAGAAAAGCTGATAGCTGACAATCAAAAGCCCCGAATTCCGGGGCTTTTTGATATCTGTTATTTTGTGGGTCTTTATCAAGATAGTTAAAACTTTAAGCCCACCAGACGGTAATTAAAATGCTCACCACAACAAATCCAAAAATGGTGCTCATCAATAAGGGCGTTAATGTTTTTTCATTTAAACCATAGGCTTGACCTAACATGCCAAAGATGGTCGGCATAGGCAAAGCGGCAATCAGGGTTCCGGCATAAACCATTTCCTGACTGACATCGGTTAAATAACTTAAACCCAGAAACATCAGCAGAGGCATGAGCAGGTTGCTGGAAATCACCAGATAAAAGCTTTGCATATTAACGTATTTTAATGTCAATCCCACCATACCCCCACCAATCGAGAATAAAGCCAAAGGCGATGCGGTCTGCCCCAATAAAGCCAAAACCTGATCCAACTGTTTAGGAATATGAATCTGGAACACGGCACAGGCTATCCCCAGCATCACGCCCATAAATAAGGGATTTTTCAATAAAGTCAGTAATGTACCCTTGATGATTTGTGCAAGCTTGGCTTTTTGCGAAGTTCCCAGTTCCGCCAAAATCAGTACAGCCGGAATAAGCAGTACACTTTCAATGATCACCACTAAAGAAGTATAGGTCATCGCCTTTTGCCCCATCAGCAAGGTCAATACTGCGGTACCAATCAGCCCGGTATTCGACATGGCCGCGCCCAGCGACAAAACCGCAGACTGGGAACGGTTATTTTTAAAATAATGTGAAACAATAAAAAATGCCGCAGCATATAAAATAAAAGTTACGCCGCTATAGACAAAGAAGTATTCGGGATACCAGATTTCATGCAAATCTTTTGCGGCCAAGGATTGGAAAAATAAAGCAGGCAGCGCAATTTTAATGACAAAAGCACCAACGCTATTGACCTGTGCTTTGCTTAAGAGTTGCCATTTTACCGAGAGATAGCCCAAGGCCAATAAAAAAAAGATCGGTACGATGACCGCAAAGACCATATTGAATTTGTCCTTTCAATCAATGAAATAACTGGGTCAGGCCCTGATCAATCAGAGCCTTCAAGTGAAACATTCAAGCAAAATATAGAGATAAGATATTAAAAAGCTGTGAATTGAGCTTTTTGGCGATGCGGCTGACAACGCAAATATTGCGGTGCGATTTGAATATTTTCGCCCAATTCTGCTGCTGCATGCCACGGCCAGCGTGGGTCAAACAGTATAGCACGCGCCAGTGCAATGGCATCGGCCTGTTGATAATGCAAAATTCCTTCGGCCTGCATCGCTTCGGTAATTAAACCCACGGCAATCACGGGAATGTTGACCGCCTGCTTAATGGCATGGGCAAAAGGAACCTGATAATTGGCTTCCAGATGGATGTTTTGATTTATATGCAAGCCACCACTCGACACATGAATATATACCGCACCGAGTTGTTCTAGAGCCTTGGATAATCCAACCGATGAGGCTACGTCCCAGCTGTCCTGCCCTTCCATCCAGTCTGTTGCAGAAATGCGGATGCCTATAGGATAACCTTCCGGTACCGCATTTTTCATCGCCTGAAAAACTTCCAGCGTTAAGCGAATGCGGTTCTCAAAACTGCCGCCATACTCATCGCTACGTAGATTCGATAACGGCGACATAAATTGATGCAGCAAATAGCCATGAGCTGCATGCAATTCAATTAAATCGAAACCGGCATCCACAGCGCGCTTGGCAGATTCAGCAAAGTCTTGAATCACTTGCTGGATTTCATCCTGCGTCAATGCATGCGGCACATGGTCGGCTGAATTAAATGGAACCTCACTTGCGGAAACAGTCTGCCAGCCTTGGGCATCATCCGGCGCAAACTGCCCACGGCCAGCCCAGGGTTTATCGGTTGAGGCCTTACGCCCTGCATGCGCAAGCTGCACTGCAACAGGCATAGGTGAAATGCTTTTGACCTTTTCCAGCAGCACTTTCATCTGATCACGCTGTGTATCATTCCACAGACCCAAATCGGCATAACTGATCCGCCCTTCGGCTTGCACTGCGGTTGCTTCAACAATACATAAGCCTGCACCAGACAAGGCATAATTTGCCCATTGTTGCTCATGCCAGTAGGTAACTTCGCCTTGTTCCGTTGCCGAATACTGGCACATCGGAGCAATCACGATTTTATTCGTTAATTTTAATGAACCAAATTGAATCGGTTGAAATAATAAAGACACTGTTACCCTCTTAAAAAGCTTTAGTTATACTTAAACCTGCGCTCCAGTTCATACCATCCGCTGGTTCAAAGAAGCGCCCATTCCCATCATTTACAATGACTGAACCGACATAGTTTTCATCAAATAAATTATCTACCCGGGCAAAAGTACGCACTTTCCAATCGGCCTGTTTCCAGACATAACCTGCATTGGCCGAAACGATACTATAGCTTGGTGCAGCATCGCTATTTGAATCATCGACATAGACTTTATCCATATAGCGCACATCCATACCTGCATTAAATCCAGTTTCCGGTTGCCAGCCTAAAGAGGCAAAAGCCTGATTTTTGGCGATGCCCGGAATCTTGGTGCCTTTCTGCACAGTACTGCCTGGAATCGCTGCGTCAAATGTGGCATCGATAAAACTATAACTGGCTTCAACCTTTAAATCCTGCCACAAGTTTTTATTCCAGGACAGCTCTAAACCTTGGCGCAAAGTTTGATCTGCATTTTTATAGGTTGCCCGCCCATCGATGGTGCCTGCCGAGACAATGTCATCTTTAGTTTTGGACTGGAAAATGGCGGCAGTAAAATTGCCTAAAGAATTTTGACTTTTTATCCCCAGTTCATAGTTATCACTACTGGCAGGTTTTAAATTGAAATTCATGCCATCATTTGCAGAATAGGCCATTTCTGTAAAGGTCGGTGTTTCAAAGCCTTTAGCATAGCTGGCATAGGCATTGAACTGGTCATTGATTTTCCAGGTTAAAGCAGCTGATGGTAAAACCTTGTCATAATCGGTCTTACCGCTGTCATCAGCATTGCCTGCCACAATATAGTGATCTTTAGACTCATAATGCACATTGCTATATCGTAGCCCGGCATCCAAAGTCCAACTTGGCAACACATCCCAAGAGGCTTGCAGATAAGGGTCTAAATTCCATAAAAGATTCTGTTCATCACGGCGTAAATTACCTTTTACGCCAAACTGCCCATTGACATTAAAGTTTTCATAACCCTGACGGTCTTCATCCATATAATCGAAGGCCAGACCTGCTGTTAGGCGTGTATTTGGTAAAAGATTCTTTCCAATCCAACGGATATCTGTACCGTAATAGTCTCGGCTAAAATCTATCACGCCACCTGCATGGCGCGGATTATTTTGCGGCGCTTGAGGAATCGATTGATATTGTGTGACTTCACGATGCCCTGCATAAGCCATGGCATACAGTTCATGCTGATCAGTGACTGGTTTTGACCAGGTCAGCCCGGTCTGGGTTTGATTAATTTCCTTGCGCACGTCATAGATATTATTTGCATCATTGACCTGTTTAGGATTGGCTTGCCACTGTTGGCGGGTTAAGCCTTGCGGATCATCCGCATTGATGTCGACATGATTCACAATCCAGTTGACTTTGGAACCATCCTCTAAATCCCAAGTCAATTTGGCATTGCTTAAGATTTTATTGGCAGCGCTATGATCACGGTAGCCATCGGTATCGAAATAAGATGAACTGACCACATAGCTCGGCTCACCGGTTTGATCTGCACCGCCTTGCAGTACCACATCGGCACGGCTTTTATGATGACTACCGCCTGAATAACCCACTTCAATGGAATCTTTGCCTTCACCCTGTTTGGTGGACGTTAAAATTGTCCCGCCAGATGAGTTGCCATAGAGTGAAGAAAATGGCCCACCCAATACTTCAATATGGCTCAGACTGCTTAAATCGATATTTGAGGTTTGCCCTTGCCCATCCGGCATGGTCGCTGGAATTCCATCCACATAGAGACGAACACCACGAACCCCAAAAGTTGAACGTGCGCCAAAGCCACGCATGGAAATCTGTAAATCCTGAGCGTAATTTTCACGATTATTCAGTTGTAAACCCGGTACGCCTTTTAAGGTTTCAGAAAGATTGATCCCTAAGTTATTTTCATTTTGCTTTTGTTCAACACGGTAGACCGATGCAGGCGTTTCAAGCCATGCCGTATCTGTACGGGTCGCTTGAATTTTTATTGTGGGAAGTAAAACAGGTTCCGTAGAACCTGTTTGTGCATATAAGCTTTGGCAGATACATGCTGTCAAGCAAAGCAAACTTGTATTCAAGGAAACCCGAAGATATTTACTTTGCATTGATTAGTACCTGCTTTTTAAATTAGAAGATGATTTTTGATCCTAAGCCTAATACAAATGCATTATCGACATTGTTGGTTGAACCCGGATTAATCACGTATTGTAGATTTGGACGAATCATCAACCACTTGGTCGGGTTATAGCTATAGTTCAATTCCACATTATATTCCGCACTGGCATTAAATGCAGGATTTGTTACACGATCGTTTACATGTACCCGGTTTACAGCTAAACCAAGAATATCATTCGGTTGTGAATTGAATAAGCCAATATATTTCACCCCCAGTTGCTGTGAATTATCCACTTTATTGGTGCTACGATCATGCCAGCTAAAGTTGGCAAAACTATGCAAGCCCTGTTTACCCGAACCTGTCGAGGTCAATTGCTGCTCTACAGCCAACCAGCCTGCAAAGGTACGGTCTTCGCCCACAGTGCCTTTTGCATAAGCAACATCATATTGGTTTTTAGCTTCATCGGCTGTGTTGTACATAGCACCTACTCGGTAACTACCCGGTAAGCCATTCAGCAATGATTTAGGCGTCCAGATCACTTCCACAGGAATGGTGACACCATCTGCATTGTCAGTATCCAGGTTCCAGCCGTGACGTTCCAAAGCATTTTCAGGATTAAATTCATATACACCCACTTGTGCCGCAATTTCAGGAGTCACCTGATATTTCACGCGACCACCCCATTGTGCAACCGGTGTATTCATCCAGATATTGCCTTGCCATTTGCCCATTTGCGCAGCACAAAAAGCAGTGCTTTGGAAATCGCAAGCCATCACGTTAAAGTCCATACCCAGACCTAAACGCCCCACCTTGATGCTCACACCTTGTTCTTTGAAATTCTTTTCAATCGACAATTCGCTTAAACGTGTTTTTTGATTACCACGGCCAAAGTTTGCCTGAACGTTTGCAAGTTGCGGCACTTCACCTTGTAAATCATCAGCAGTCGTACTTTGCCCTTGACGTGCACTTAGCGCAGCACGAATAGTCACGCCATCCCAGCCCGCAAGTTTTTCCATATCGAAATTTGAGCCTAACCATAACTGGCTCGCTACAGTTGGACTATTGCCCTCATCACGGCCACCCTCTGCCAGATAAGCAGCATCTGCAGCAATATTGGCATCAAACTTCACCCCTTGCCCGGCCAGTTCGGTACGCTTACCATTCCAGTCGCCCAATAAATACTGACCATTAGGGTCAAATGCTTCAGCGGCTTGAGTTTGGGTCATGGCAACCAACATCAAGGCTGGTAATAAAGCTAGACTAAATTTATTCATGGAAGAACTCTAATATGAAGAAGGTTTAAACAAGCAATCAAGCTGAATGATGTTTATGTATTGCGTGAAAATTACCTAATTTTTAAATATTAATCTCATCGTTTTTTTTATCCAAAACAAAACAATAAGTTATATATAAGATAAAATAAATAAAAATTAGTTTTTATAAAATTAATTATATTAATATTTTTCAATATATTAGATTACAACCGGAAAATTTAATAATATTCAGACCGGCTACAAGTAAAAATATTAAATTAGACTAATTGGTATATTTTTAACCAATTTACAAGGTTCATCTTTATGCGTTAAATCAGAGTTTCCCCCCATCTAATTCAAAATAAAAACTTGTATTCAGCGACTTGCAACCCGATATTAGCTTTATCTACTCACACTAAAATTCAATATGCCCGAATTACCTGAAGTCGAAACCACAAAAACCAGTTTATTGCCTTTGCTTGATCAAGCAGTAATTTCCGTAAAAGTTCGGGAATCACGCCTGCGCTGGCCTATTCCGGAAGACATTGAAAAACTCAACGGGCAAAAATTAGTTAAACTGACCCGTCGCTCTAAATATATTCTGGCTGAATTCGAACATGACAGCATGCTTTGGCATTTGGGCATGTCCGGTAGTTTTCGCTTGTGTGATCCCCATACGGAATTGCGTAAACATGATCATCTGATTATTCAATTTGAAGATGTTGAACTCAGATATCATGATCCACGCCGTTTTGGCTGCATTTTATGGCTCGATCAAAATTCGCAGACAAAACTGATTGATACCCTAGGCCCAGAGCCGTTAAGCGAAGCATTTAATGCCGAATATCTAGCTGAAAAATTTAAAAAGAAAAATGTCGGGGCCAAAGTTGCGATTATGGACAACCATATTGTGGTCGGTGTGGGTAATATTTATGCCACTGAAAGCCTATTCAACTTAGGCATTCACCCTGCACAACCGGCTTCCAGTCTCAGCTTTCAACAAATTGAACAATTTGTGATTGAAATCAAACGCATCTTAAAACAGGCTATTGACCTAGGCGGCTCGACCTTACGTGACTATAGTAATGCCATGGGGGAAAATGGCTATTTCCAGCAAACCCTGTTGGCTTACGGCCGTGCTGGCGAGATGTGTGTGAACTGTGAAACCACTTTGGAAAATTTAAAGCTGGGACAACGTGCATCGGTATTTTGTCCAGAGTGTCAGCCTTTGAAAAAAGTTAAACTAGCCAATCAGAAAGCCATTAAAGGAAGCAAAGCATGAAGTCTGCGATTGTCCGCCATATTTTGGTCAAAGACAAAGAGCTGTGCGAACAGCTAAAAAAGAAAATTAAAGGCGGCGCTGACTTTGCCAAAATTGCAAAACAGCATTCGACTTGCCCATCTGGCAAAAAAGGCGGCGAACTCGGCGACATTAAAAAAGGCCAGCTGGTTGGTCCAATTGATAAAGCAGTATTTACTCTGCCTGAACGTGAACTGCATGGCCCGATCAAAAGCCAGTTTGGCTGGCACTTGCTGGAAATTAAGTTCCGGATGGATTTTTAATCCCCCTAAATCCTCCTTTGAAAAAGGGGGACTTCTCCTCCCTGAATGAGTTTTAAGCACTGCTTTAAAACGAAATGCAAGAAAGGAAGGTCGGGAGGGATTCAATAAAAAACGGCGCCTATGCGCCGTTTCTATTTCAATCAAAAATTACGCCTGAGGACGTTTTTTCAATTCATCACGAATTTCACGCAACAATTCGATATCGGCTGGAGTGGTTGGTGTTTCCTCTACCGGGCCTTCTTGTTTACGTAAACGGTTCATAAATTTAACCAACAAGAATACGACCCAAGCCAAGATTAAGAAGTTAATTAAAATTGTTAAAAAGTTACCGTAAGTCAGTACATTTACACCCGCCTTAGTTAAGGCATCTAAAGACTGTAAATTATCGGGGTTCTTTCCTAATACAAAGAATTTCTGTGTGAAATCTACACCACCACCGGTGATCACCGTGATTAAAGGCATAATAATGTCTTTAACCAATGAATCAATGATTTTACCAAAAGCACCACCAATGATGACACCAATGGCTAAATCCATCATATTGCCTTTAATGGCAAATTCCTTAAATTCTTGAACAATACTCATGTCTTTTCTCCAGTTTATCTGTAAAGCTATTCTTTATTCATATATTTTGAGAACTGTATGCTGCGATAATGCATTTATAACAGGTCATAATTCCCCCTTAATTTACTTGGAATTATGTATGTTGAATATATTAAATTGCTAATTGTAAACAAAAAAATGCTACCACTGACGTGATAGCATTTTTTCAATCATTTAAATCAGTTCAAACTGATTAAATCATTATTTACCAGAACGGTTACGTTTACGTTCATTTTCAGTCAAGTAACGCTTACGGATACGAATTGACTTAGGTGTTACTTCAACTAACTCATCATCTTCAATGAATTCAAGTGCTTGTTCAAGTGTATATTCTACAGCAGGAACTAGAGTTAACGCTTCATCAGTACCAGATGCACGTACGTTTGTTAACTGTTTCGCTTTAGTTGGGTTAACTGTCATGTCGTCAGAACGTGAGTTAATACCAATGATCATACCTTCGTAAACTTCTAACTGAGGTTTAGCGAATAGACGACCACGGTCTTGCAGTGTGAACAATGCATAGCCAAGGCAAGTACCTTGAACCATAGAAATCAACACACCGTTTTGACGTTTCGCAACAGTACCTTGTTTCATTGGACCGTAATGCGAGAAGCTAGACGTCATGATACCTGTACCAGAAGTCATCGTTAAGAATTCTGAACGGAAACCGATCAAGCCACGTGAAGGAACAGTAGCTTCAATACGGATACGGCCTTTACCGTCAACTTCCATATTGGTCATTTCGCCTTTACGGTGACCCATTTGTTCCATTACAGCACCTTGGTGCTGTTCTTCAACGTCAAATGTAACGTTTTCATACGGTTCTTGTTTTTCGCCGTCAACTTCTTTCAAGATTACTTGTGGACGAGATACGCCCATTTCGAAACCTTCACGACGCATGTTTTCAATAAGAACTGAAAGGTGAAGTTCACCACGACCAGATACTTTAAAACGGTCTGGAGAATCTGTATCTTCAACACGTAATGCTACGTTGTGGATCAATTCGCGATCTAGACGTTCACGGATATTACGTGAAGTTACGAATTTACCTTCTTTACCAGCAAACGGTGAGTTGTTTACCTGGAAAGTCATAGTCACTGTAGGTTCATCTACAGAAAGCGCTGGAAGTGCTTCAACTGCTTTCGGATCACAAATGGTGTCAGAAATGTTAAGCGCATCGATACCTGTTACACAAACGATATCGCCTGCAGAAGCTTCTTCAACGTCAACGCGATCTAGACCATGGTAACCCATGATTTTTAAGATACGACCGTTACGTGTTTTGCCTTCTTTGTCAATTACAGTCACTTGTGTATTCAATTTAACTGAACCGCGTTGGATACGACCAACACCGATAACACCAACGAAGCTGTTATAGTCAAGTGAAGACACTTGCATTTGGAATGGACCGTCAACGTCAACTGCTGGTGGTTCAACGATGTCTACGATTGTTTGGAACAATGGAGTCATGTCGTCAGCAAGTTCTTCTGGAGAAGGACCCGCTACACCACGAAGACCTGAAGCATATACTACTGGGAAGTCTAACTGTTCGTCAGTACCGCCAAGGTTGTCGAACAAGTCGAATACTTGGTCAATTACCCAGTCAGGACGCGCGCTTGGCTTGTCTACTTTGTTGATAATAACGATTGGTTTCAAACCGCGTGCGAACGCTTTTTGCGTTACGAAACGAGTTTGTGGCATTGGACCTTCTTGTGAATCCACAAGAAGAAGTACGCAGTCAACCATCGACATTACACGTTCAACTTCACCACCAAAGTCGGCGTGTCCCGGGGTGTCCACGATGTTAATGCGGTATTCAGTGTTAGTACGAGCATCAGTCCATTTAATTGCAGTGTTTTTTGCAAGAATGGTAATACCACGTTCAGACTCAATAGCGCCAGAATCCATGACACGCTCGATCTCACCCGCGCGATCACCGAGAGCACCAGATTGCTGTAAAAGTTTGTCTACAAGAGTAGTTTTACCATGATCGACGTGCGCAATAATGGCGATGTTACGGAGAGTTTTAATATCTGACATGTAAATTCGATACGTATTAAATTTGAGGGCAAATTATACAGAAAAAACTAAACTTTTAGTAGTGACAGTTTATTGACAGTTACAAGTTTTTTTGGCTATTCGCCTTTTTTTTGGTTTGTAAACGCGTGTAACTCGATTAGAATAACGCCAAATTGCTGCTGTACCTTCCTTACATGTCTGATTTAAAAAACTCTCCCGAGCAACAACATAGTCTTGATTTAGTCTATGGATTAAACGATCGACCTAAACCATTTATCGCTTTTTTGGCTGCTCTGCAACATTTACTTGCGATTATTGTCCCAATTGTCACGCCCGGATTGCTGATTTGTTTAGCGCTTGGCGTTTCAAAAGAAGACACCAACATGATTCTTTCCATGTCTTTGGTGATCTCGGGGATTGCAACCTTTCTACAATGTAAAAAAGTTGGCCCATTTGGCGCAGGCTTGCTGATTGTTCAAGGGACCAGTTTCAACTTTATCGGTCCTATTATCGGTATTGGTTCAGCGATGGTCGCTGCAGGTACGCCGGTTGAAGCAGTGATGGCGTCTATTTTCGGTGTGGTGATTGCAGGTTCATTTATTGAAATGGGCGTTTCACGCATTTTACCGTGGGTAAAACGACTGATTACTCCGCTTGTTACAGGTATTGTAGTACTGCTGATTGGTTTAACCTTAATTAAAGAAGGTTTAATCAGTATGGGTGGCGGTTATCAGGCCATGGGTGATAAAACCTTTGCCAATGCAGATAACCTGATCATGTCATGTACCGTACTGGCGATTATCATTGTCTTGAACCGTGTACGTATCACCTGGGTTAAAAGCTCAGCCATTTTGATTGCCCTGATTATTGGTTATGCCCTTGCCGGTTTCATGGGACATCTTGATTTTTCCGGCTTGAAAGATGCACCATTGGTACAAATTCCAACCCCAATGCATTTTGGTTTAAGCTTCTCTTGGAGCTTATTTATTCCAATGGCATTCATTTATTTGGTGACCTCACTGGAAGCGATTGGCGATATTACCGCGACCTCTAAAATTTCCAACCAGCCTGTCGATGGTGCAAAATGGATGGAACGTATTAAAGGCGGTGTGCTGGTGAATGGTGCCAACTCATTTCTTGCAGGTATCTTCAACACTTTCCCAAGTTCTGTTTTTGCGCAAAATAATGGCGTGATTCAGCTTACTGGGGTTGCGAGCCGTTATGTGGGTATCTGGATTGCTGCATTATTGGTGATTCTGGGCTTGCTTCCTGCTGTTGCTGGCGTGATTCAGGCTGTGCCTCAAGCAGTACTCGGCGGTGCAGTCATGGTGATGTTTGGTGCAGTGGCTGCCTCAGGTATTAATATTCTGTCAGGCATTCATCTTGACCGTCGTGCCCTACTGATTATTGCCATTTCTCTGGCACTGGGTTTGGGTGTTGCACAAGTCCCACAAATTTTGGAGCATCTTCCAGAATTATTCCGTAACATCTTCAGTTCAGGTGTAGCGACTGGTGGTATTGCCGCATTACTCTTAAATATTATTCTTCCTGAATCGAAGAAATAATTTCATTTCAGCATCAACTCTGCCCAGCATTGTCTGGGCAGAGTTTTTCAATGGCGAGATAAAAAATGGATCCAAGAAGTGAAGTTGTCATTCGACAGCATGAATATCTTTCTGGACGTGTGCTTTTAGTCAATGCACCGACTGATGATTTACTTTCCAATCTAGAGAAAGACATCACTCCATGTTTATGGACATGGAATTATAATGAATTTCAATATTTTCAGTCTCAGCAAGCCGCTGTACATTTTGGTGTAGAGCTTCCTGAAGGCAGTTTTGACCAGGCCATTATTTTTGTGCCTAAGTCCAAAGAACTCTTAAACTACCTACTGCATAATGTAGTCAACCGCTTGGGGTTGGGAGCGTCGATTTTCCTGGTTGGGGAAAAGAAAGGTGGCGTTGAGCGTGCAGCCAAACAGCTACAGCCTTATGGTAAAGCCGTCAAACTGGATAGCGCACGCCATTGCCAAATGTGGCAAGTCACCATTGAATCCACTGTGAAAGAAAAAACTTTGGCAGATTGGGCGCAGCACTATACCGTTGCAACGCCTAAAGGTGATTTAAGCATTTGCGCCTTGCCTGGTGTATTTAGCCAGAATCGCCTGGATGTTGGTACAGCGGTATTTTTACCGTTTTTATCGCAAGTCACTTCAGGTAAAATTGCCGACTTTGGTTGTGGTGCCGGAGTGATCAGTGCTTATCTGGCGAAACTGAATCCGAAAAACCGCATTTTTGCGTTGGATGTCGATGCTTTTGCCTTGGCTTCTACCCGCATGACTTTTGAAAAAAACAGCCTCTCACCAGAACAGCTGGAAATTTCTGCGGTTACTGGCATTGAAGATGCGCCGCTTTTCTTGCATGCCATCGTCAGCAATCCCCCATTTCATCAAGGCATTCAGACCAATTACGATGCCAGTGAAAACTTGTGTAAGACTTCACGCCGTCATTTAAAATCGGGTGGTGAATTATGGATTGTGGCAAACCGCTTTTTAAATTATCCATTACTTATTGAACAAAGCTTTGGTGCATGTACCACCAAAGCAGATCAACAAGGTTTTAAAGTGCTGTTCGCTAGCACTGAAAAGAAATCTTAAGGAACAACGATGAGCGAAACTCAATCTGCACATTTACAGCGTAAGCTGGGTGCACGTCATTTGAATATGATCGCCATTGGTGGTTCTATCGGTACAGGCTTATTCCTGGCTTCTGGTGCAACAATTGCCAATGCCGGTCCGGGCGGTGCTTTATTGGCTTACTGTCTGATTGGGATCATGATTTATTTCCTGATGACCAGTCTGGGTGAGCTTGCAACCCACAACCCGACTTCAGGTGCCTTCTTTACTTATGGTACAAAATACGTAGAAGGCGGTTTTGGCTTCGCATTGGGATGGAACTATTGGTACAACTGGGCCATTACCGTTGCATTTGAACTGGTTGCAGTTCAGTTCATTATGAAATTCTGGTTCCCTGATATTCCTGGATTCTACTGGAGTGCCATTTTCCTTGCCGTTATTTTTGCTATTAACTCACTCTCTGTAAAAGGCTTTGGTGAAAGCGAATTCTTATTCTCTTTAGTTAAAGTCATTGCCATCATTGTGTTTATTATTATTGGTATTGCCATGATTGCGAAAATCATGCTGACGCCAAACATGGTGACTTTTGCCAACTGGACTAAAGGTGATGCACCTTTTGTGGGTGGCTTACAGGCCATGATCGGTGTCGCCATGATTGCCGGGTTCTCCTTCCAGGGTACAGAGATGGTGGGTGTGGCTGCAGGTGAATCCAAAGATCCTAAAAAGACTATTCCTGTGGCTATTAAGCAGATTTTCTGGCGTATTTTATTGTTCTATGTGGTGTGTATATTCATCATTGGAACATTAGTGGCCTATGATGATCCGCGTCTATTACAGGCGGCTGCGAGCGATAATATCACCCTGTCACCCTTTACTTTACTGTATGAAAAAGTCGGTTTTGCTTTTGCTGCAGGTTTAATGAATGCGGTGATTTTAACTGCAATCCTGTCTGCGGGTAACTCGGGCATGTATTCATCGACCCGTATGCTGTTTGACATGGCACGTAAAGGTAGTGCACCAAAAATCTTTGGTAAACTTGATGCGCGTGGCGTACCAATGAACGCCTTGTATGTAACCACTGCGATTGCAGCGCTCTGCTTTCTCACTACCTTTATTGGTGAGCAGCAAGTATTTAACTGGTTGTTAAATATGTCAGGCATGTGTGGTTTTATTGTCTGGCTAGGCATTGCCATTTCACACTACCGTTTCCGCAAAGGTTATTTGGCACAGGGTTATAAACTGGAAGATTTGGCTTATAAAGCCAAGTTTTTCCCGTTTGCGCCTTGGTTTGCATTTATTCTTTGTACCATTGTAGTGTTGGGACAAAATTATCAAGCCTTCCTTAGCGGTGACTGGCTTGGCGTGTTATCTACTTATATCAGCATTCCATTATTTTTGGTGATTTGGCTGGGTTATAAATGGAAAAACAAAACCAAGTTGGTTTCTTATCAAGACATGGATGTTAAGCCCATGAATCCTGATCAGGACTAACGCTACTGTTGTCATAAAAAAACAGCCTTTGGGCTGTTTTTTTATTTTTATGATCGTCAGTCGTGTGCCAAAAATTCTTTCAAGGCAAAGCTGACTTCATTTTTATGGGTGGTACATAAACCATGCGGTGCGCCCTTAATTTGCTCTTCTACCCCATGTTTTAAAAGTTTGACCGCCTGCTGACTACAAATTTCTGGCGGTACAATTTCATCTGCTGTTCCATACATCACCAAAGTAGGTACAGTAATCTGGGTTAAATCTTCACGTAAATCTGTTTCTGAAAAAGCATGGATACAATCGTAATGTGCCTTGATTGACCCCTGCATGGCAATACGCCAGAAATTTTGTATCACTCCTTCTGAGGTTTTATTTAATAATTTGTCATAGCCATAAAATGATTTAGCAAAATCCAGATAAAAATCGGCTCTGTTGGCCAATAAATTGGCACGCATTTCATCAAATACGTCTAAATCCAAACCGTCTGGATGATCATCCCGCTTAATCATCAGAGGTGTTACCGCGGCAATGAGCGCGAGTTTAGTCACCTTTTGCTGTCCATATTTTGCCGTATAACGGGTGACTACTGCTCCACCGGTGGAATGTCCGACTAAAGCAAACTCAGTTAATTCAAGGTGTTCAATGAGTTGATGCAGATCTTGTGCATATTGATCAATGCTGTGCCCCGCCCAAGGTTGACTTGACCTTCCATGACCACGTCGGTCAAATGCAATAACCCGAAAACCATGTTCAGCCAGAAATAACATCTGGTCTTCAAAAGCATCACTCGATAAAGGCCAGCCATGGGAAAAAACCACCACAGGGCCATCGCCCCAATCCTTGTAATAAATCGAGGTTCCATCTGTTGTTGTTAACATCTGTGTCATTTTTTCACCCTCTTTTTATTGTGTATATGGGTGTTTATTAGAACAAGATCAAAATAAAACTGTGTATTAAACAAGTTATGCTTATGTAGCACGCAAAAAAAAGCAGCCTTGCGGCTGCTTTTTTTTAAATCAGTTCAATAATAAATTATTGAGCTGCAGGAGCTTGTTGAGCAGGTTCTGCAACAACTGTACGGCTACCAGAAATAGTCGCGAATACACGACGGTTCATAGCACGGCCTTCTTTAGTGTTGTTGTCAGCAATCGGTTGATCCCAAGCGAAACCTTGAGTAGACAAACGAGCTGGATCTACATTGTATTCATTTACAAGTGAAGATTTAACAGAATTAGCACGAGCTAAAGATAAACGTTCGTTCAATGCACGTGGACCAGTGTTATCTGTGTGACCTTCGATGCGAGCAGTAGCGTTTGGATATTCAACTAACTTCTCAGCAACTTTAGCGATTTCTGGTTTGTATTGGTCTTTGATGTTTGATTTGTTTGTATCAAAGAACACACGAAGTTCCATGTTAAGGTC
This sequence comes from Acinetobacter sp. ANC 4169, assembly GCF_002135355.1. GTDB lineage: Bacteria > Pseudomonadota > Gammaproteobacteria > Pseudomonadales > Moraxellaceae > Acinetobacter. Next base: position 72,688 of record NZ_NEGE01000006.1, read on the forward strand.
TTCAGTCAACTCTTGTGGAGCTGGTTGAACTGGAGCTACAGGCTCAACTGGAGCAACTTCTACTGCAGGAGCAGCAGGTTTCAAGTGACCACCAAGAACTACGTTAAGACCAGCTAAAGCTGTATAGTTCCAGAAATCTTCGTCGATGTTATAAGTAGCACGAGCTTCAGTACGTAGAGATAAAGCATCGTTTAAGCGCCAGAAAGCACCTAGACCAGCGTTACCAAGAGTACCTTCTTCTTCAAGGCCACGAGTATCACGACCAGCAGCGCTATCAAGATCATATTTATAGTGACCAGCACCTAACAATACGTAAGGTTTGATTTTGCTGTCATAGTTTTTAGTGATCAAATCAGAAGTAGCATAGAAGTTACCATTGATTTGAGTTTGCTTGTATTCAGAGCCCGCTGCTACGCCAAGACCTTCTACATCACCTTTAACTTGGTTATATTCAGCTTCGAAACCTAACCATGGAGTTAATTCAACACCTAGTGCCGCACCAACGAACAAATCATCTTGAAGCTCTTGACCACCATTAGTTAAGTTGCCACGGCTGTTGTTGTGTTGAGTGTCTTGGAATGTATAACCAAGCATTAATGGAGTAACAGTTACGCCAGCGTTAGCAGCAGCTAAAGGTGCAGCAACGAGCATTGCTAATGCAATACGACTCATTTTCATGGATTTATCCTCCAGAGATAACAATTGTTGTTCAAGCTAAAGCCTAGAATTTGACTATTCTGAGATAGGCTTTCTTTTACCCCAGTTTTATTCTTAAGCTATTCACTGTGAATCATACAAACACTTTATTTTTTTTCCAAGTGCTTGATAATTTTAATCAAGTAAATTATTGACAAAATTACTTACAATTTCCGTTGTAATTCGGTAATTTTTTACTCAATTTATTCTTATGAATAGCTTATTGTCACTTGCGAATTATTTTAACAGCTTTCTTAAAAGTTGAGTAATAAATATTACTCGCAAAAAAAACAATTAAAAAACAAAACACTAATAACACAAATAATTTAAAAAAAATATATTACAGGATCATTTTAAATGCCTTTTCAACCAAAAAATGGTTTCACATTAGTTGAGCTAATCGTTACTTTGGCTATTTTTGCCATTCTGGCTACCATCGCTATACCTTATTTTCAAGAAATAAAAGCCAAGCAGGAAGTCAACGCTATCACCAATAAACTGATTTCAACGATTCAATTAGCTAAATCGCAAGCATCTATTTATCATAGCAATGTAGTGATATGTCCCAGCCAAAATAAAATGAATTGTCAAACAAACCAATGGACTGCTGGTTTACTTATTTTTCTCGATAGCAATAAAAATAGACAAATTGATACAGGCGAAAAAATTATCTATACAGAATCAACCAATTTGAAATATGGGCATTTAGATTGGAGAGGAACATTGAATGTCCCCAGCTTAACTTTTCAAGCGGAAAATGGCCTGCCTATAGGTTCAAATGGCAGTTTTTATTACTGTTCAATCGTTTCTGATCATCACCAGAAACTGGTTCTGAGTGCGATGGGACATATGCGGATCGAAAACCTATCCATCTGCTAAAAACTTATCAGTCTAAAGACGTAGAACAATCCCACTTTATTCCTGCTCATTTTTCAATATACTGCTTAGGCTTGGAAAATAATTCCCTAAAAAGTCAATCTCGGAGAAAAAATAATGACAGACATCGTAATTGTAAATGGCGCACGTACCGCAATGGGCGGCTTTCAAGGTAGCTTAGCCAGTGTCACAGCCCCTGAACTTGGCGCAGCATCCATCAAGGAAGCGATTGCTCGTGCAGGATTACAAGCAACGGATGTCGAAGAAGTCATTATGGGCTGCGTGCTCCCTGCTGGCTTAAAACAAGGGCCAGCTCGTCAGGCGATGCGTAAAGCCGGGCTACCTGATTCAACAGGTGCAGTCACCATTAATAAACTTTGTGGTTCAGGCATGAAAGCGGTTATGCAAGCTGCTGACATGATTAAAGCCGGTTCTGCTGAAATTGTGGTTGCAGGCGGTATGGAATCTATGACCAATGCACCATATATCCTGCCTAAAGCACGTGGTGGCTTCCGTATGGGGCATGGTGAAATCAAGGATCATATGTTCTTTGATGGTCTTGAAGATGCCGAAACAGGCCGCTTAATGGGTTCATTTGCACAAGACACGGCAAATACACGTGGCTATACCCGTGAACAAATGGATGCCTTTGCGATTCGTTCATTAGAACGTGCACAAAAAGCCGTAAACGAAGGTTACTTTGCCGATGAAATCGTGCCTGTAACCGTGTCGAGTCGCAAAGGTGATGTTGTTGTTGATAAAGATGAACAACCCTTTAATGCGAACATTGCCAAAATTCCAACGCTTCGTCCTGCATTTGCTAAAGATGGAACCATTACGGCTGCCAATGCCAGCTCGATTTCAGATGGTGCTTCTGCGCTTGTACTCACCTCAAGTGAAAAAGCTGCTGCGAAAGGCTTGAAGCCGCTTGCAAAAATTGTGGCTTATGCTTCAAATTCACAGCATCCTTCAGAATTTACCATTGCTCCAGTCGGTGCCATTCAGAAAGTTTTAAATAAAACCGGTTGGGATGCACAAGATGTCGATCTTTGGGAAATTAACGAAGCTTTTGCCATGGTGACCATGTGTCCAATGGATGACTTCAAACTTGATCCAGCTAAAGTAAACATTAATGGCGGTGCTTGTGCACTCGGCCATCCGGTGGGTTCTACTGGTTCTCGTATCATCTTGACCTTGATTCATGCACTTAAACGCACTGGCGGCAAGAAAGGTATTGCGGCACTCTGTATCGGTGGTGGTGAAGCGACCGCTGTGGCGATTGAATTGCTTTAATTGTTTTGAAGTCTCCCTTTGTTAAAGGGAGATTTAGAGGGATTATTTTTAAATCCTCCCCTCTTGCGGAACATCGTTCCTCATCCTTTAATAACGGAAGGAACTAAAAATCCCTCTTTTGAGGGATTTTTTTATGCTTACACTTTTTTATATTTTCATCATCAAAATTTAAGCTGAAGCCTGCTAAATTAGAACCATCAAAAACAACAACAAAGGATTATCATGCAACTCAATCATTATTTGAATTTCCAGGGTGAAACCGAAGCAGCATTTAACTTTTATAAATCTGTTTTTGGTGGTGAGTTTTCCAATCTTACCCGTTATGGAGAGTTACCAGCGCAAGAAGGGGTCACGCTATCTGAAGCAGATAAAAATCTAATCCTTCATGTCTCACTACCGATTAATGCATTTACAGAACTGATGGCATCCGATACCAATGATCAATTCTGTGCACAAAATAATACCGTTTTCACCAAAGGTAATAATCACTATATTTCAATTAATCTGAATGCCCATGAACAAGCAGAAGCAAAACGTTTATTTGACGCGTTATCTGTGAATGGACAAATTGAAATGCCATTAGACAAAACTTTTTGGGGTGCGCTGTATGGTGCCTTTACTGATCAGTTCGGGATTAAGTGGATGGTGAATTGCCAATTAGAAGCAATGTGATCTCAATTTTTTATTCAAACACGCATAAAAAAGCCGGAATCAATCCGGCTTTTTTTAACATCGGCTTAAAACAATCAAGCACCTGTTTGATAATGTGCTTTTTCAACTGCAGTTGAAGCTTGGTATGGGTTGCTAAAGTCACCTAAACCAGCCGCTGCTTCCTGAATATCTTTACCTTCTTTAATCACGAAAGTATCGAAACCTGAACGCTTCATGTAGTTCAACACGTCTTTGAACACATCGCCAGTTGCACGCAGTTCGCCCTGGAAACCTTGACGGCGTAACAATGCAGCAAATGAATAGCCACGACCATCGTTAAAGCCTGCAAATTCGATAAAAATTGCATCTAACTGGTCAAGCGGAAATTCATGGGTTTCAGGTGAAGCATCTACAGTGATGTAGAGTGCTTTTTTGCCTGACACATTGGCAAGCTGGTCTAACTGTTCAACAGTTAGAACCACGTCACCTTGTGGCAATACGCCATCTTCACCAATAAGCTGGTAGGTATTGTCTGCAATTGTGCCATCTTTAGAGAGCACTTGTAGTGCGGTATTAAGCATATGCACGCTCCTTAAATGGTTGAATGCCGACACGGCGGTATGTATCAATAAATTCTTCGCCTTCCTGACGTAGGTCAAGATAGGTATTCAAAATTTCTTCGATGATGTCAGGTACCACTTCCGCTGCAAATGATGGCCCCAAGATGTCGCCAATTGAGGCATCATGGTCCGCATTACCACCCAAAGTGATTTGGTAGAATTCTGCACCTTTTTTGTCTACACCCAAAATACCGATGTTACCGACATGGTGATGACCACAGGCATTCATACAACCTGAAATATTTAAGTCAAGTTTGCCTAGGTTATAGATGGTATCCAGATCATCAAAACGGCGTGAAATCGCTTCTGAAATTGGAATTGATTTCGCATTTGCGAGCGAGCAGAAGTCACCGCCTGGGCAGCAGATGATGTCGGTCAAGAAACCAATGTGCGCACGTGCAAGGTTATGCTGATCGAGAATTTTCCACAATTCAAACAGGTCTTTTTGCGGTACATCAACAAGTGCAATATTTTGCTCATGTGTAGTACGGAACTCACCGAAGGTGTACTTATCTGCAAGATCAGCAATCAAGTTCATCTCTTCAACCGTCATGTCGCCCGGTGCGATACCGGCACGTTTCAAAGAAATCGTAACAATACGGTAGCCTTGTACTTTATGAGCATTGGTGTTGATGTTGAACCACTGCTTGAACTTCGGATGCGCTGCAAACTGTTCAGTAAAGTCTTCATCGGCATAAGCTTGATAATCAAATGGCGTGAAGTTCTCATCCATTTTTGCCAAGGTGTCTGCATCGATTTTTAAAGTTTTTACTGTATGTGCAAATTCAGCTTCCACTTTTTCTGCAAATACGGCTGGTGTTAAAGCTTTTACTAAAATTTTGATACGAGCTTTGTATTTGTTGTCACGGCGACCGTGCAAGTTATATACACGCAGTACTGCTTCTAAATAAGCAATCAAATCTTCACGTGGCAAGAAGTCACGGATAAAGCTGCCGATCACCGGGGTACGGCCCAAGCCACCACCCACTTTGATTTTATAGCCCATCTCGCCTGCTTCATTACGCACGATGTATACACCGATGTCATGGAATGAAGTCGCCGCACGGTCAGTTTCTTCAAGCGCAGAAACCGCGATTTTGAACTTACGTGGCAAGAAGGCAAATTCCGGGTGGAATGTAGACCATTGACGAATCAATTCACAGGTCGGACGTGGGTCAGCCACTTCACCGGCAACCACACCGGCATACTGGTCAGTCGTGGTATTACGGATACAGTTACCTGAAGTTTGAATCGCATGCATCTGAACTGATGCCAGCTCTTGCAGCATGTCCGGCACATTTTCTAGCGCAGGCCAGTTAAACTGAATGTTTTGACGTGTTGAAACGTGTGCATAACCACGGTCATAGTCTTGGGCTAATTCCGCAATTTTACGCAATTGTTTTGAATTCATCAGACCATAAGGTACTGCAATACGCAACATTGGCGCATAACGTTGTACATAAAGGCCGTTTTGCAGACGAAGCGGACGATATTCATCTTCCGTCAATTTACCTGCTAAATAACGTTCCGTTTGGTCACGGAACTGTGCAACACGTTCATTGACCAGTTGCTGGTCAAAATCAGTATATAAATACATGGCGTACAGCTAGTAGTTTCTATTATAACGGTGCACAGCATAACGAGATTTGATCTATCAACAAAATGCGTTTTTTACATATTTAATAGCGGTTTTATTGATAAGTGTAGTCAAGCTTCACAGATATAGAGCCTTTCAGCCTTTTTTAATTCATTTTTAATGATATTGCTCATTTTGTTTATTCTTTAGCATTTATTTTCATAAAAAAAAGCCCGACGAATCGGACTTTTTAGACTTAACCTAAATAGGCAGTTTATTTTTTATCGGGTAAGGCATAAGCAACCACAGAGTCACCCATTTTGGTCCCGAATGAACCATGACCACCAGCCATGATGACCACATACTGTTTACCATTGGCTTCATAAGTCATTGGGGTTGCCTGGCCACCTGCAGGAAGACGACCTTTCCAAAGCTCATCACCGTTGGTGACATTGATGGCGCGGATGTAATTGTCCTGGGTTGCACCGACAAACATCAAGTTACCCGCAGTAGAGATTGAACCACCCAGCATTGGTACACCCATTTTGAATGGAGGCAATGGAATACCCGGCATACTGTCACGGATGGTACCGATACGGCGTTTCCAGGCTACTTCATGGGTATTTAAATCGACACCCGCGACAAAGCCCCAACTTGGTTGTTTACAAGGTAGACCAAATGGAGACAGGAACGCGCTGATTTCAACACCATAAGGTACGCCATACATTGGCTGTACACCAGCTTCTGTACCTGCACCTTTGGCAGTTTTAGGACGGTTGGGATCTTCAGGAATCAGTTTAGTGACAAATGGCAAGCCAATCGGGTTCATCACTGCAATTTGACGGTCGGGGTTGACCGACATACCGCCCCATTCAAACACGCCCAAGTTGCCTGGGAATACCAATGTACCGTTTTCTGATGGCGGTGTATAAATGCCTTCATAGTTGAGTTTTTTGAATGACACACGGCAGATCATTTGGTCAAACATGGTTGCGCCCCACATCTGTTTATCTGTCAATTTGTCTTTCGGCGCCATATCAAAATCAGAGAATGGCTGTGTAGGTGAATAACGTTCGCCTTTGGTTTGCGGGCCGCGTTTCACTGTTTGTGGAACCGGTTTTTCAGTAATCGGTACAATTGCTTTACCGTTACGACGGTCAAGCACAAAGGCATTCCCTGTTTTCGTCAATACATAGATCGCAGGCACGATATTGCCAGACTTGTCTTTAATATCAGCCAATGTCGGTTGAGACGGTACATCCATATCCCACAAGTCATGATGGGTGGTTTGGAAATTCCACACCAACTTACCGGTAGATGCATTTAGCGCAAGCATTGAGTTGGCATAACGTTCATCCAATTCTGTGCGGTGACCGCCATAAATATCTGGGGTACCTACACCGGTTGGTACATACACAATATCCAGTTTTGCATCATAGGCCAAAGGTGCCCATGCGTTTGGCGAGTTATGCACAAATTTTTGACCCGGTGCTGGAATCGCATTTGGATCTTCTGCACCGGTATCAAACACCCAAAGCAGTTCACCGCTATTCACATCGTAACCACGAATGACACCAGAAGGCTCTTCGGTCGAATAGTTATCGGTGGTCGAACCCGCAATAATGATAGTCGTACCAGTAATGACTGGAGGTGAAGTTGGGATATAACCACCCGGATATGGGAATGGCATATCTTTTTGCAGATCCACTTCGCCATTGGTACCAAAGTCAGAACATGGCGTACCGGTTTGCGGATTCACCGCAACCAGACGACCGTCATTCACCGGCAGAATCACTTTTTGAGGACATTCAGCAGAGGTGGTTTTCTTTGCAGCTAAACTGGTTTCAAAACCAACCGTATTGTTGACATCAAAATAAGATACCCCACGGCAAGTTAAATGCTGATAGGTATGATCGGCTTTAAGTTTAGGATCATAGGTCCATTTGGCCTTACCTGTTGCAGGATCAAGTGCAGTCAATTTTTGGTGAGTTGTACACATGTACATATTGTCACCGACTTTAATTGGCGTGACCTGATTGGTGGTTTCACCGGAATCGTTTTCAGTTTTGAATTCACCAGTATGATATTCCCAAGCCACTTTCAAGTCTTTTACGTTTTCAGAATTAATTTGTTTTAATGGAGAATAACGTAAACCAGACTGGGTACGACCATAAGCCGGCCAGTCAGCATCTGCCACACCCGGAATGGGCTGCGATGTTGCAGGCTGTTTGGTGCTTAACTCACCCCGAATTTCTTGAGGATCATTAAATACCGAGTAGATCATCACCGCAATGGTGATTGCCAATGTGCCTGTAAGCGCCAGTTTTGCGCCTTTGGTATTTTCAAATCCGCGAGTTGCTGCAGGAATAAGCAATAAAAGACCAAAGACACCTAAAATGTCCAGACGAGGTGCAAGCGCAAAGAAGTCTGAACCCACTTCCCAAAGCCCCCACACCACAGTACCTAATACCAGCACCGCGTAAACCAGAAGTGCCGAACTTTTTAATTTTTGCAATAAAATTGCAGTAGCGATGAAGAATAAACCTGCAATGATGTAGTACCAAGACCCACCCAATACTGCAAGATATATTCCTCCGAGCAGCAGCACTAAACCGAAAATGATGGCAACTACAGCCAAAATCGTTTTTAGAACTGAACCTGTAGAGGGAGTGCTCATATTGACCACCTATTTTTAAGATTCTTTTTAAAGCTCATACCTATATTTAAATATGAGCACCTTTTTTAGTTTTTAGATTTTAAATATCTGAATTAAATCAGCCTTTATAAAGAGAGGTGTGCTCCAAGCATCGCATGATAAAACCCAAGTACTTATCATCTAGAAACTAGACATCGAGAAACTAGAATGCTGTTTGGAATTTAATGCCGCCAACCCAAGCATTTTCACCATTTTTATATGCACCAACCTGGTGGATATATTGAACATTTGGACGAATGGTTAGCCAGTTTGTGGCATGAATACCGTAATAAATTTCGGTATTGTATTCTTCGCTCTGTAGACCACGGACATCTACATTATTGTTAGCGATGTTTGCATCATTGACATCATCATTGATATTGATACGAGCTACACCAACCGCAATCTCATCTTGAGGACGAGAATCCATTAAACCTTTATAAACCAAACCAATATTTTGCATGTCGCTGACTTGATTTGTGTCAGTATCATGTACAGTTAAGTTTACAAAACCACTCAAGCCACGAGACGCATCGCCGTTATGGGCCGTTAATTGCTGCTTGGCAACCACCCAGCCACCCTGATGATGATCTTTTTCATTTGTGATGCTACCGATGACAGCTGCATCCGCAGTACTATAGTAATAACCGGCACGGTATTCACCCGGAAGTTTTGCGGCACCGAGTTTCGGTGTCCAAACCACTTCAGCAGGAATAATCGCACCATGCGAACCATCGGTGCTTAAATTGAAGCCTTTACCACGCTCTAAGTTTTCAGGGTTATATTCATAAGCACCGACTTGTGCATACACGTCTGGAGTCAGGTTGTATTTCACCCGTGCAGCCCATTGGCTGACCGGCCAGTTGTACCACTGATCACCGACCCAGTTACCGACTTGTGAACCACAAAGTGCCAGGTTCTGAAAATCGCAGTCGAAGCTGTTAAAGTCTTCACCTTCACCAAAACGACCGACTTTCACATCCAGTTTTTGATCCAGGAATTTTTTCTTGATCCAGAAGTCAGTTAAACGCCAGGTTTGACCACGGCCCCAGACTTCTTGTACTGAACTTTTATGACCGGCCAAAGCATCGGAAGTTTGAGAGAGTGAGCGGCCATTACGCTCTGTCACGGTAATTTGCGCTTCGGTGTCTTTCCAACCTGCAATTTTCTCTAAGTCTAAGTGAGCACCTAAAGCGAATTGATCGGCATATTCAGTGCCATGACTTGATGAACGTTTTGCATCAAGTAATGTTGCCAGTTCACCGGTATAGCCAAAGCTGAAATCGTAACCTTTTGCTTGGAGCTCGGTACGTTTGCCATTCCAGTCACCAAACATCCACTGACTTTGCGCATCAAAAGCTTCTGCTGCATGTAGTGTTGAAATGGCGCAGCTTAGGGAGATTAAGCTCACACCAAAACTAAATGTTCTATTTAATTTCTTCATAAGGGAGAGCCTTTATATAATTTTGTAATATATATAGGGTACTCCTGTTTTTTATGTAACATTAAGTATAAATTGTTAATTTATTGTTTTTTATGTTTATATTTTTTAACATATGTTAAAACTACCACTTTCCTGTATCTATACTCTGCCCAATAAATAGATATTTTGTCTTAGATCGAGAGAATTTAATTGGACAAGCCAGCTGTGTTTCAGTCTGTTGACTTGTTTCATCTAGCGGGACTTCAACCACCCATTGCCGTTCTTGTGCCAGCGTGGAATGTAAGGCTTCATCTAAAGTTAAAACGGGTTCTACACATACATCCTGCTGAGCAAAGATCGCTTGCCATTGTTGCCAGGTTTTAGATTTAATTTTGTCCTGCAGGGCTTGTTTCACCACTTGCTGATCCAGTGGGTCAAAGGAAGCACCTTTTTCGCCAAGTAGCGGTAAGTCTAAAATTTGCGCCAGTCCCGACATAAATTGTGGTTCCAAACTTCCAATCGATAAATAGCGGCCATCCTGTGTCTGATAATAATCGTAGAAAGTGCCGCCATTTAAATGCGACTGCTGTGGATATTGTTTGGTATTTCCTGCCAATGTGGCTGCTGCGGCCATATTATTTAAAGTGGCAACACAATCAGTCATCGAAATATCAATATATTGTCCCAAGCCACTTTGTGCGCGCTCCACCACCGCAGCCAGAATTCCAATTACAGCGTGCAAGGAACCACCTGCAACATCGGCAATCTGAATGCCCATCGGCGGGGGTCCACTGTCCTGCCGACCGCTATGCCCTGCCACCCCCGATAAAGCTAAATAGTTAATGTCATGTCCAGCCTTATCTTTATAGCTTCCGGTCTGGCCATAACCGGTAATCGAACAATAGATCAGCCGGGGATTCAGTGCTGCAAGCGTGGCATAATCCAGGCCCAGCCGTTGCATTACTCCCGGCCTAAACTGCTCAACCACAATATCGTATTCAGTAATCTTCTGTTTAATCAGTTCGATACTCTGCGGATCTTTTAAATTTAAAGCGATAGACTGTTTATTACGGTTTAAATAACTGTGTGCCGTCGCCTGCCCATTGGCATAAGGCGGTAACAGCCGAATCAAGTCTGGACGTGTAGGCGATTCAATATGGATCACTTCTGCACCCAGGTCTGCCAGATATAGAGTCGCGAATGGACCCGGGAGCAAGGTAGAAAAATCAAGAACTTTCAATCCTTTTAAAGCCGTTGTCATATCCAGTTTTACTCTTTTTATGTTAATTTTCTATTCATCTTAGAAATATAAAACCAACAAAACAATGTCATGTTCAGCCATTTACCTTGATCATTTCGGCAATTTAAGATGTAAATAAGGTAAAACAACTATTGTAAATTGCCATCCAAATCATTTTTAGCGTCATTTAGGTCAACTGCAAGTGAATATAAAAGAGAAAGAGACTGAAGGATTTAATATGAGTCGCGATACGATCAGCATCCACTTCGTTAACGCGGCTCTGACAGGCGTAAAACGTCTAGGAATGGACGTCGAAACTTTATTGTCACATGTGGGAATTGAGGCGGAACTCTTACGTCAGCCTAAAGCACGTATTTCTCCAGAACAATACACCCGATTTATTAAGATGTTATGGATGGTGACCCAGGACGAACATGTCGGCTTTGATGTGCAGCCACGTCGTTTGGGCACTTTTGCCATTATGTGTCAGTTGATTATTCACGCGAAAACGCTAGGAGATGCCTTAGAGCTTTCTTCTCAGTTCTACAAACTGTTTGGCGATGAATGGTCGGTGACTCTAGAACGTGACAAACACGAAGCACGTCTGGTTCCTCTTATTCCAAAAAGTATGGATCCCGACCATTTTATTACCGAAAGTATGCTGATGATCTGGCACGGTTTGGCTTCCTGGCTGATTGAACGTCGTTTACCGCTTGAACGCGTACATTTTAGTTATCCACGCCCAAATCACGCTGAGGAATATGATGCGCTGTTCTTCGCACCCGTCATGCAGTTTGATATGCCTCGTACCGAAATTACCTTTGCTGCGGATTATTTAGATTTACCCATTCGTCAAAATGAAGACACGCTGGAAGAATTCCTCAAAGCAGCGCCTGCACAGTTGCTGGTTAAATTCAAAAATACCAACTCGCTGACTTCTCGTATCCGTGAAGTGTTGAAGAGCCAGATTGGTGAAGAAATGCCAACCTTGAATGATGTGGCATCGATGTTGTACCTATCTCCGCAAACCCTGCGTCGTCGTCTGGCTGCAGAAGGTAAAAGCTATCAGGGCGTTAAAGATGCCTTGCGTCGTGATGCGGCCATTCACCTGTTGCTCAATCCTGGCTTGACCCTGGAAGATGTCGCGCAGCAGGTTGGCTTTAGTGAAACCAGTACCTTCCACCGTGCCTTCAAAAAATGGACCGGGGTAACACCGGGTCTCTATCGTCAGTTGCACGGTTATCACTGATCAACAGCAGTAAATCTTTTTTAAGACTCTCTTGCCCAGGTTTCGACCTGGGCTTTTTTTATTGACCAAAAACATCATCTGACCTGAACCGTTCTCATCATTGCACTTCAAAAATTAATCATTACACTCAAAAAAGTATAAAAATTTTAAACGCATAAAAGGGACAGACTATGAGCGAGGCTTACATCATTGATGCCATTCGCACACCGCGCGGAAAAGGAAAAAAAGACGGTTCACTACATGAAGTGAAACCGATTAGCCTACTGACTACCTTGCTGAATGAACTGAAAGACCGTCATCAACTCGATACTTCCAAAGTGGATGACATCGTGCTGGGCTGTGTCACGCCTATTGCTGACCAAGGTGCCGATATTGCCAAAACTGCAGCCATTGCCGCTGGTTGGGATAATGATGTCGCCGGCGTGCAGATTAACCGCTTCTGTGCATCGGGTCTGGAAGCCGTAAATCTGGCTGCGCAAAAAGTCCGCTCAGGCTGGGAAGATGTTGTGGTCGCTGGCGGAGTCGAATCCATGTCCCGTGTGCCGATGGGTTCAGATGGTGGTCCCTGGGCACTAGATCCTGAAACCAACATGGCCTGCGACTTTATTCCGCAAGGCATTGGTGCCGACCTGATTGCCACCATTGATGGTTATACGCGTTCAGATGTCGATGCCTTTGCCGCAGATTCACAAAAGAAAGCCGCCGCGGCACAAGCCAATGGCTATTTCAACAAATCAGTTGTACCAGTAAAAGATAAAGCCGGTGTGGTAATTCTAGATAAAGACGAATTCATTAAACCGACCACGACAGCAGAAGGCTTGGGCAAACTCAATCCAAGTTTTGCCATGATGGGACAAATGGGTTTTGATGCCATCGCCCTGCAAAAATACCCTGAAGTGGGCACAGTCAACCATGTACATCATGCAGGCAATTCATCAGGCATTGTTGATGGTGCTGCGGTGGTCTTGATTGCTTCTGAAAAAGCGGTCAAAGAACAAGGCTTAAAACCACGTGCCAAAGTGTTATCGACTGCACTTGTAGGCTCTGATCCGACCATCATGCTGACTGGCCCTGCTCCTGCTGCGCGTAAAGCCTTGGAAAAAGCCGGTTTAAGCATTGATGACATCGACCTGTTTGAAGTGAACGAAGCTTTTGCAGCAGTAGTGATGCGTTTCATCACTGAACTGAAGGTTGATCCAGCCAAAGTCAACGTCAATGGTGGTGCGATTGCTCTGGGACATCCACTGGGTGCAACCGGTGCCATGATTTTGGGCACACTACTCGATGAGCTGGAACGCCAAGGCAAAAAACGTGGCCTGGCAACGCTGTGTGTCGGTGGCGGTATGGGCATCGCAACCATTATTGAATTGGTCTAAGGAGAAGAATAATGAGCGCAATTCAATTTGAGAAAAATGCCGACAACATCGTTATTTTGACTCTTGATTCTCCAAACCAGTCTGCCAACACCATGAATGCAGATTTCCGCGTTGCTTTAACCGAGACTGTGGAAAAGTTAAAAGCCGATGACAAAATTGCAGGCATCATCTTCCGTTCTGCGAAAAAAACCTTCTTTGCCGGTGGTGATCTGGATGAACTGATTCAGGCCACACCTGAACATGCCACAGAATTCTTCAACATGATTGAAGACATGAAAGCCAAGCTGCGTTATATCGAAACCCGTGGCATTCCGGTCGTTGCGGCATTGAATGGCACGGCGCTTGGCGGTGGTTGGGAACTGGCATTGTGTTGTCATCAGCGTATTGCTCTAAATGATGCCAAAGCAAAATTCGGTCTACCTGAAGTGACGCTTGGTTTACTTCCAGGTGGTGGTGGCATTGTGCGGATGGTGCGCCTGCTCGGCCTGCAAAATGCTTTTCCACTCCTAATGGAAGGCAAGCAATTTGCTGTCGATAAAGCCAAATCTTTAGGGTTGATTCAAGACACAGCCGATTCAGAACAGGAGCTTTTAGACAAAGCCATAGCCTGGGTCAAAGCCAATCCGCAGTCTGTGCAACCATTTGATGTAAAAGGCTATAAAATTCCGGGCGGTACGCCATCATCACCGGCGGTAGCACAAATGCTGGCGATTGCTCCTGCCATGCTACGTGACAAGACCAAGGGCTGCTACCCTGCACCTGAAGCGATTATGTCCGCAGCGGTAGAAGGTGCTCAGGTTGATGTCGATACTGCACTGACCATTGAATCGCGTTACTTTACCTATCTCGCCACCGGTCAGATTTCCAAAAACATGATCGGGACCTTCTGGCAGGGGTTGAATGCAATTAAATCTGGTGCCAGCCGCCCCAAAGATATTGCCAAATGGAAAGCCAGCAAAGTTGGGGTGCTGGGTGCAGGCATGATGGGTGCCGGCATTGCCTATGCCACGGCATCTAAAGGCATTGCAGTGGTTTTAAAAGATGTGTCTCTCGAAGCTGCCGAAAAAGGCAAAGCTTATAGTCAAAAGCTACTGGATAAAAAAGTATCGCAAGGTCGTTTAACTGCCGAGAAAAGGGATCAGGTTTTAAATCTTATTACTCCAACAGCAGAGGCTGCAGATCTGCAAGGTTGTGAGCTGATCATTGAAGCGGTATTTGAAAATCCCGAGCTGAAAGCAAAGGTCACGCAAGAAGCTGAACAGTATTTGGCGGACAATGGCGTGATGGCCTCCAATACCTCGACCCTGCCGATTACTGGATTGGCTCAAGCCTCTAAAAATGATCAGAACTTTATTGGCCTGCATTTCTTTAGCCCGGTCGATAAAATGCAGCTGGTGGAAATCATCAAAGGTAAAAATACCTCAGCTGAAACACTGGCCAAAGCCTATGATTATGTGCAGCAAATTGGCAAAACCCCGATTGTAGTCAATGACAGTCGTGGCTTCTTTACCAGTCGCGTGTTTGGAACTTTTGTACAGGAAGGACTGCGCCTGCTGGCAGAAGGGGTACACCCTGCGCGTATTGAAATGGCAGCGCTAAAAGCCGGTATGCCTGTAGGCCCACTCGCCATTCAAGATGAAGTGTCTTTAACGCTCTCTGAGCATGTGGCCAATGAAACACGTAAAGCCTTGCAAGCGGAAGGCAAAGACCTGCCACGCTCAGGTGCAGATGATGTGATTCAAAGCATGATTCATGAATTTGGCCGCAAAGGTAAAGCAGCTGGTGCGGGCTTTTATGACTATCCAGAAGGCGGCAAAAAGCATCTTTGGAATGGCTTAAGCAAATGGCAAAAAGACAACGATATTTCCGAACAGGAAATGATTGACCGCTTCCTGTTTGTACAGTCACTAGATACTTTACGCTGCTTAGAAGAAGGTGTTTTAGAATCGACTGTCGATGGCAATGTCGGTTCGATTTTTGGTATTGGTTTTGCCCCTTGGACCGGTGGCGCTCTTCAGTTCTTAAATCAATATGGTTTAGAAAAAGCCCTGGTTCGTGCCAATACTCTAGAAGCGAAATACGGCGTACGCTTTAAAGCGCCGCAATTGCTAAAGGACAAGATTGCCCAAGGCACGAAAATTTAAGCTGTATGACAATACTCTGCTATAAATAGCAATTTAAAAAGGAGCTTCGGCTCCTTTTTTCACATCAGGCTTTGGACAATATCTGTCCCACCATTCACAAAAATATGTTATAAAGTAACAAATATTTATTCTTTTTATTTTGACTGAGTAGGCTGTTATGACAGATCAATCATCTCCTGAAAAATCACCTTGGGGCTGGAGAGCATTAATTATTTTCTGTATTTTGGGTGCATTATTCATGGGTTTGTTCTGGCTGGCAGTCAGCAATGAGCCAGACTATATGCCAAGTCAGCAGAAGAAAGACAATACTCAACAGCATGCATTTAAAAATGCGCCTGCAATGTCTCAGGAACAAATGGCTGAAGCTCAGCAGCAACAGCAAGCACGTGAAGCAGCAACTTCGCAGTCTGCCGCTGAAATGCACATGACTGAAGAAGAACATGCGCATATGACAGACCATGCCGAAGCATCAAGTGCACACGGTCACTAAAGCATTAACGGCGTATCAAGGCGGGCTTTATAACCCGCTTTTTTAATGTCATTTCAAATTGATGCGTTTTGCACACTTTTTTGAGCCTTTAAATAGCGGTCAATTTGCGCCAAGGCAGACTGCACTGCTTTGGCTTTGCCATGCGGCTGCAGATCGGTACCTTCTGCATAAATAAAATCGACATCATCAATACCGACCAGCCCCAATACAGCAGTCAAATAGGGTGTGACAGCATCGGTTGCCAAACCTTGATGAATACCACCTCTTGAACTAAAGACCGCTGCTTTAACCCCTTGAATTAATCCCACAGGCGCTGTTTCAGTATATTTAAAAGTGACACGTGCCCTTGCAATCAAATCAAACCAGTTTTTCAGCTGAGTCGGTACATTCAAGTTATACATCGGCACCGCAATCAGCAATAAATCACAGTGCTGAAGTTCCTGAATAAATTGATCCGACAAGGCAACGGCGCATTTAATCTCAGGTTTTTCATTCACCTCGCCTCGCAGGGCCTGAAACAGTTCCAAGTCCAATACCGGCAAATGCATTGCAGCCAAGTCATGTTCAATGACCTGATCTTCAAAACCCTGCTGCTGACGCGTCTGTAAATAGGCATCTATCAGCTGATTGCTCATGGATTGACTCTGCATAAAACTGGATTTAAGCACCAAAATTTGACTCATGATCTGGCTCACTCTGTTCATTGAGCACAAGATTAGCATTGCCAAATTAGATGCAAAAGCGATAATAAATCATCACATTGATTCCATACTGGAAACAAAAATGCGCCTTACGGATCTGAAAAGCCTGAATGCCTTTATGACTGTGGTTGAATTAGGCAGTTTTACTCAAGCGGCTGAAAAATTGCATCTCACCCGTTCTGCCGTCAGTAAAATGGTCGCCAAGCTGGAACAGCAAATGGGCGCTGTGCTGCTGACCCGCAATACCCGCCATGTGACCTTGACCGACGAAGGTGCAGTATTTTATGAATACAGCCAGCGTGCTGTACAGGAACTGCTGACCGCCGAAAATCTGCTGGACAGCAGCAGTCAACATATTCGAGGCTCATTACGCCTGTCCATGCCTGTTTTATTCGGTCAAAAATTTATTGTGCCGATACTGAAAACCTTGTCCGAACAACATCCTGAATTAAATATAGAACTGTCTTTTAATGATCGGCGGGTCGATTTAATTGAAGATAATTTTGATCTTGCTATTCGAATTGGCCATCTGGACGACAGCAGCCAGCTAATTGCAAAAAAGATTGGCCAACATGCAATGTGGCTTTGCGCCACACCACAGTATTTAGAACAGCATGGCATCCCGTCATCGCTCACGGACTTAGCACAGCAACAACTGATTCGCTATGCTAAAGCAGGTCAAATTCAAGATTGGCAATTTAAAGACCCCAATCTGAAAACCATAAAATACAGGCCAAGTGGCAACATCCAGATGGACGATATGCAGGCTATTTTAGACTACACTTTAATGGGGGGCGGAATCAGCTGGCTTCCATCGTGGCTGATTCAGCCTTATCTGCAATCAGGACGGTTGAAGCACTTGCTTGCAGATCATTCAAGTAGCGACTATCCCATTCAAATCGTTTGGAAACAGTCGCATTTTTTGCCCTTACGCATCCGTATCACCATTGATCTGATCGCCCAATCACTACAGCAGCATCTGACTGATGCTTAACTACTGTGATAAGCAGATGATTAAAGTTTCAAATACATATCAATATGTGGAATGCCACAGTCCAGGTATTCCTCGCCCTGCACCTGAAAACCCAAACCTGCATAAAACTGAATGGCATATACTTGCGATGACAGCTTTAAAAATTCACGCTGTTCGGATTTTGCTTGTTCGATAATGGCTTGCATCAGTAATTTACCGATACCCAACCCGCGATGTGACTTCAATACTGCTACACGGCCAATGCTGTTATTTTGCAATAATCGTGCAGTCGCAATGGGCTGATGCTGATCATAAACCGCAAATTGTAGGGATACGGCATCTTCTGCATCCCATTCATCTTCCGGGGCAATCTGTTGTTCCTGAATAAACACTGCTTCTCGAATCGGCTTAATCTCCGGCTGCAAGACAGCCCATGATCCCGAAACAATCTTAAATTGGCTCATTTTCATTCCTCAGCACTTACAACCAATATCCTGCTGATCCCATTGATCATTCAGCAGCAATTCCAGGGAATGTTTTTGAATGCCATACATCTGTTTTAAAGCCTGAATCTGCGCCAAAACCTGCTGATCCGGCACTTGATAATCCTTGCGTTTGGTGGCCAGAATCATCTTGTTTTTACTGGTATGTTCCAGTGCCACAAATTCAAATACCTTGGTTTCATAGCCATAAGCTTTGAGCAGCAAGGCACGAATGGTATCGGTCAGCATTTCTGCCTGCTGCCCGGCATGAATGCCGAATTGCAGCATCGGTTTCAGCACTTCAGGGCTTTTTAATTGTGGACGCAATTCTTTATGACAACACGGCGCGCACATAATCATTTGCGCATTTAAGCGAATACCGGTATGAATGGCAAAGTCGGTTGCCACATCACAGGCATGTAATGCAATCATGACATCCAGATGTTCGGGCTGATAGGTACGCACATCACCCTGGAAAAAATCCAGTTGCTGAAAGTCTGAACGCTGTGCAACGCCCTGACAAAATTCCACCATTTTCGGATTCAGCTCGACCCCGGTCACAAAAGGAGTTTGGTCGTGTTTGGCCAGATAATCATATAAAGCAAAGGTTAAATAGCCTTTGCCTGAACCAAAATCAACTACACGCAGTGCATGATCATGTTGGCTCATCTGTTCCAGGGCACCCGAGAAAATTTCAATAAATTTATTAATCTGTTTCCATTTACGCGCCATGCTCGGAATAATCTGCACATTATGGTCAGTAATTCCAAGCGGTTGTAAAAAGTAACTGTCTTGATCGACATAGCGATGCTTGGCACGGTCATGACCTTGCTGTGTCTCTGCCGGATTCACTGTAGCACTGGCCTTTTTACTACTGCTCAGCAGGGCTTTCTTCTTATTTTTTTTCAGTTGCAGTTCTTCGCTCGCGGTAAACAAATTGGCCTGTTTAGATTGAGCCAACAGCGATTGCACCAAAGACACAGCTTCTGCCAAAGGATAATTTTTAGTGACATCTTGAGTCTTGTAACGATAGAGACAGCTGAGCACAGGCTGGTTTTGCAGTGAAATGACTCGTAAGGTCATTTTCTCCAAATGCTCAAGTTCACCTTTATACTGACTAATAATCATTCGATCAAAACTATGTGTTTCAATGGCTTGCTGAAAGGCATCTAAGAATTTTTGTTCCTGAATAAAAGGAGAAGCCGGTTGAGACATACAAATCACTCGAATAAATGAAGCTACAGTTTAAAACTTCTTACTTTAAAGGTAAAACTGCATTACTATACAAGTGTATTTTTTTAATTATAGAAAATAAATAATGACTACATCTCAGCTGCAGGCTTACGATCCACATGAAGAAAAAATTAATGCGATCAGTCATGCACTTGGCGCACTATTAGCGCTTATTGCCAGCATTTTTATGCTGATCAAGGGCAGTTATTTACCACTCGGGCAATTTATCGGCTTATGCGTTTATGCGCTAAGCATGATTTTACTCTTTTCTGCATCGAGCCTGTATCATTATGCCGAATCGCCACAACGACGCGGCTGGTATAAAAAACTCGACCACACTGCTATTTATTATCTGATTGCGGGAACCTACACCCCATTCCTGACCATCGCCATTCCTACAGCTAAAGCCCATTATTTATTGATTGCACTTTGGCTGATTGCGCTTATTGGTACACTATTCAAGTTAGTTTTCATCCATCGTTTCCAAAAAATTTCCCTGCTTGCTTATTTGGCCATGGGATGGATGGCTTTGCTGGTAATAGATGATATGCAACGCTTTTTAAGTGCTCAAGCTTTAACCTATTTAGTGATTGGCGGGCTTTCTTACACCGTTGGTGCATTGTTTTATGCCTTAAAAAGAGTAAGATATACCCACGCTATCTGGCATATTTTTGTATTGATCGGTGCAGGATCACAATTTCTGTCTATCTATCTGTACGTGATTTAACCCTCTCATTCTTCATTTCAGTGACCCTGAGCGAGTTGAGTAGAGACGGTTGTTCGTTGTTTTTTTAAGAAATTACGCCTTTTTTAAAAAGATTACGCTTTTAAAACTAAGTTTTTTTATTTTTAGTAAGTGTAAGGTCCATCCATGGCGTCATCAGATTCTATTGCAGCTTCAGAAGAAGTAGCAACAAATTCAAAATTCCGCGTTCTTACTGCGAGTCTTGTAGGTACAACAATCGAGTTCTTCGATTTTTATATTTACGCAACAGCAGCAGTCATTATTTTTCCACATCTGTTCTTTCCAGCTAGCACAGATCCAACCACTGCAACCATTCAGTCTTTAGCCACCTTTGCGATTGCCTTTATTGCACGCCCGATTGGCGCTGCACTGTTTGGACATTTGGGTGACCGGATTGGTCGTAAAGCAACCCTGGTCGCGGCATTACTCACCATGGGTGTTTCGACCGTATGTATTGGTTTACTTCCAACGTATGCACAAGTGGGGCTTGCTGCACCCTTATTGCTTGCGCTTTGCCGTTTAGGTCAAGGACTGGGGTTAGGTGGGGAATGGAGTGGTGCGGTTCTTCTGGCCACTGAAAATGCACCTGAAGGCAAACGTGCCTGGTACGGCATGTTCCCACAACTTGGGGCGCCGATCGGCTTTATCCTGGCTACCGGTTCTTTCATTACCCTTGGCGCATTCATGTCTGAACAGGACTTTATGCAATGGGGATGGCGTATTCCGTTTATTTCAAGTGCTTTACTGGTGATTATGGGTTTATGGATTCGTTTGAAACTTCATGAAACTCCTGCATTCCAGAAAGTATTGGATAAGCAAAAAGAAGTAAATATTCCGTTTAAAGAAGTGTTGACCAAACACTGGGGTATGCTCATTCTGGGTACAATTGCAGCTATCTGTACCTTCGTTGTGTTCTATTTGACCACAGTATTTGCATTAAACTGGGGAACCACCAAACTCGGTTACACACGTTCTGAATTTCTGGAACTGCAGTTGGTTGCCACATTATGCTTTGCTGCATTCATTCCACTTTCTGCAGTGTTTGCGGAAAAATTTGGTCGTAAAGCTACTTCCATTGGCGTATGTATTGTTTCAGCATTGTTTGGCCTGGTGTTCTCAAGCATGCTTGAATCTGGCAACACTATTATCGTGTTCTTATTCTTATGTGTTGGTTTGGCGATCATGGGCTTAACTTATGGCCCAATTGGTACAGTACTTTCTGAAATTTTCCCAACTTCAGTGCGTTATACCGGTTCAGCATTAACCTTTAACCTTGCAGGTATTTTTGGGGCGTCTTTTGCACCATTAATCGCAACTAAGCTTGCAACGACGTATGGTTTATATGCTGTCGGTTATTACTTAACCGCTGCTTCTCTGCTTTCACTGCTTGCCTTCCTGGCCATTCGTGAAACCAAAAATGATGATGTAAACAACCAGGTTTAATCTCATTTATAAATAAAAAAACCAGCGTTATTTACGCTGGTTTTTTTATATGTTTTTTCTCACTGCTTCAGATCTGTTCATCACTTAACATCTGTTGATAAAGCTCTTCAAATACTTTTCGATCACCACCAGACTGGTAATAACTGGGAACAACGTAAGTCACCAGCTGACGGTATCTTTCTGTTGCGTATAAGTGATCCAAAAAAGCCTCTACATTCTTTTCATCAATCCCAAAGGCCGTGATCAGTTGCTGAAACTTTTGATAAAACCTGCTGGCAAATTCTGGTGTATTGACCACATCGCTTTCGGCTTGTTGAAAAGCCTGTTCTAGAGCAATTAAACCCGCTTCAAGCTGTGCCGATTGAGGTTCTGTTAAAGCAAAAAACTGACCGACCTCTTCTGAAAAAGACATGCGCTTCTCCTATTCTGTTTTCATTGTTATAAAGCAATCTTGTTGTAGGGTATGTCAAAAATTGTTCCAAAAACCGATCTTCAAGATTTAAACCAATTCAATAATATCAATCGTCGGTGGTACCCGAAAACGAAATGGTACACCGACCAGCCCTGTACCTACAGTGACAAATACATCGGCATTTTCATGCTCATATAAACCTTTTTTATGTCCAAGAATGGATACTTTTTTCATGATGTAATTGGTCAGCCAAGGCAGTTCCACCTGCCCGCCATGGGTATGCCCCGACAGCATCAGCGGACGTGTCGGTAATTGCGGTACCATATCTACCGTATCCGGATTATGCGATAAAATTACCCAGGGTTTGTCTTGCGGTAAATCCGGCATATAACGCATATCCGTTTTACCAGCCCATAAATCACCCACACCGAGCAATCTGAATTCATCAAACTCGACAATCTGCCCTTCAATATCAATCACGTTATTGACCTTTAAGGCATGTCTTAATAAATTCTGAATGGGTGGCCCTGGATATTGCTCATCATGATTGCCGTTCACCGAATAAACCGGAGCATTGATGTTTTGTAAAATGGCCAGCTCATCGGCCAGTTTGTTTTCAGGTTCATAGGTCCAGTCCCCTGCCACCACTACCAGATCGGGATTCTGCTGATTAATTTTATCGACAATAATTTTCAGCTGACGTTCATGCCCGGAAAACAGTCCAATATGTAAATCGGCAATCAAGGCCAGTTTGACCGGACGCTGCAGGTTTTGTTCCGGATTGAGCTGATATTGCAGGGTTTTAACCATGACATACTGAGGTTCGATAAAGCGCGCATAAATCAGCACACAACTCAGCAAGAAAATAAATACGGCTTGGTGAATAGAGTAATAGCCACTCCAGCCGGCATATAAACTGAAGAAAAACAGCGGTAACAGCAAATAGGACAGATAAAAGGCCAATAAATGCACAAATGCTTTAAACGGATGAATGGTTTCTGTTCGGGTTTGACTCAGCCAGGCCTGCGCAATACCCCATATGCCAAGTACTGCAAAACACAAGTAAAAATAAAAAACGACTGAGTCTGAATCCCACATATAACCTTCTCTAATCCTGACGCTGATATTACATCATTCATCTATTACGATATTTATCTTTTCACAGCTGGCAATTATACTCAAACCAAATTTTGGTATCGTTTTACAATATATGACGCAATCTTCTCATCGACTTACACACTTAAATACTGCGAAATCATATAGATCTCATAGCTATAAAACCGCAGTATTGCTTAGTTGTAGCCTGATTCTGGGGATTCCTGCATGTTCAACCCTGCCTAAACAGATTCCCCAACCGGTTGAATATTCATTTGACACCAAAACAGAACAGACCTCGCTGGCTAAAATCATTATGCCGTTGAGGGAACAAAACCCGAATCTTACCGGTTATCATGTTTTATATGACCCGCTGGAAGCTTTGGCTGCACGTATCCATTTAATTGATAAAGCAGAAAAAAGTTTAGATTTACAATACTACATTTGGGACAACGATAAAATTGGCGCGCTGGCGCTAAACTCCATCATTAAAGCAGCTGACCGAGGCGTAAAGGTTCGTCTGCTGATGGATGACAACAATGCCAAAAAGATGGAAGGCATTTATCTGGCCCTCGATCAGCATAAAAATATTGATGTGCGCCTTTATAATCCTTACCGTTTTAGACATTACCGTGCCATGGACATGGTGCTGGATCTAAAACGCATTAACCGCCGCATGCATAACAAAAGTTTTATTGCAGACAACCAGATTGCATTAATTGGCGGTCGCAATATGAGTAACCAGTATTATAACGTCAGTGACAATTATCAATTTTCCGATGTTGATGTGATGCTGGTCGGCGCCGCATCAGATGAAATCATTCATTCCTTTGATGAATACTGGAATGATGATTACGCATTTCCGGTCAAGCAAATTGTCAATCCAAAACATTATTCCTTGCGTTTTGACAGCCTGAAACAACAACTCGAGGAACATTCGCAAAGCGTTAACGTGCAGAATTATCTCGATTTAGCCAACCGATCGCATGCTTTTGAAAACTGGCTGAATAACAGTATTCAGTTTGACTGGGTCAAAGCAGAAGTCGTCAGTGATTCACCCAGTAAAATCAGGGCAAAGGCCAAAAAAGAACAACATCTGAATTTTCAACTGATTAACCGTTTGGAAAAACCCGAACACAGTGTCGATATTATTTCTGCTTATTTTGTCCCGGAAAAAAAAGGCGAAAAAATGCTGAGTGATCTGGCTCAAAACAATATCAATGTGCGGGTACTGACCAATTCCTTTAAAGCCAATGACGTGGCTTTGGTACATGCATTCTATGGCAAATATCGCAAGGATTTACTCCAGAATAATGTCCAACTCTACGAGTTTCTGTCTATTCCGGAAACTGAAAACTTGAATGCCAATACCAAGGAAATTGCTGAAAAAGCCAAAGTCAACATCAAAGGTTTAAGTCGTTCCAGCCTGCATGCCAAACTCATGACCATAGATGAGAAGCAAGTTTTTATTGGTTCTTTTAATTTCGACCCACGTTCTGCTTATTTAAATACGGAAATTGGCGTATTGCTGGACAGCCCGAACCTGGCCAGAGCAGTACATCAGACCATGGATCAGAACCTGTCTAAATATGCCTACAAACTGGTGTTAAATGCCAACAATAAAATCAACTGGCAAATTAAACGGCATGATGGCAGCATCAAAACGTATCAGAAAGAACCCAAGATGAAATGGTGGCAAAAAGCTGGGGTTAAAATGATTTCCTGGTTACCGGTTGAAGGCTTTATGTAAGCCTTCATGACTGCTTGGCCAGAAGTGTTGGAGGTGAAGCCTTGAGCACCTTTTGCTGTAGTCGGGCTAGGCCTTCGGTCATTTGATTTTGCACTTCCTGAGTTAGGCTTTCAACAGTATGCCCTTGCACGGCAATCGCCGGCAATGCCATTAAATGTGCGGTGACTTTGGGCATTTCCAGCACTTTTTTAACATGATCAGCAAAACTGATATTACCTACAAACGGCGCGACCGTATCCAGTTGCCCATCTTGATTCACATAACAAATCAGGCAAATTTGTACCGGACGATTCGCTTCAATGGCAGAACCTAAAATACGGCCATAGATTTTTTTAATTTTGCTGCCATCCGAAGTGGTGGCTTCTGGAAAAAATAATACCGGAATATCCTGCTTTAAAAATGTGGTAATTTGCTCTTTAATTTTAATCGAATCACCAGAACCACGTTTAATAAATAATGTGCCACCGCCCTTGGCCAGTTTTCCCAATAAAGGCCATTTTTCAATTTCAGCTTTGGCTAAAAAAAACACCCGGGCACTTGAACCCAATACCGCAACATCCAGCCAGGAAACATGATTACTCACCCATAAAGCCGGTTCACGTGGAATCACGCCATGTACCTGAATTTCAAGGTTAAAAACCTTACATAACTGACGGCAAAAATGCTGTACATAACGGGTATTACACGGGTTATTCGGGTCTTTATATAAACGGTGACGATAAACCAGATAAAATCCTTGAATAATCGCCCCTAAACCAGCCACTAACTTTCTGCTATATAAGAAAAATTTAGCTAAGCCATTTAACGAAGAATGTTCAGTTACAGAGGATTGATTCATAGAGGGATCACTAATTACCAGTTACAGCGTTTAATCATTTATTTGCTATTATTCTATACTGTTCATTTTAATCTTGCATTGATCATAAAATCCCAAATCGGCTATTCTTTTTCTCAATTCAGCAAATACAGTCAATAAGTCATTTATTTTTATCATAAATAAAGAGATTAAATACTGCTCTGAAAATTAAAAGCCAGACCGATATAAACCTGCATGATGTGATGCTTTTAATCAGGTCATCCGAGATTTTCCTGCTTATAAAACCGCCGGGTATAAGCTGAATATCTTGTTACGATGCTTTATTAAGTTTTTGCTATTTTTCCCTCTCCCTGCTCATTTTCAACTAAAATGAAGTTTTAACTCAGTAGAGATTATCGTTAGTGGAATATTTTGAGCAACATCAGGGAGGTGAACGAACAATCCTAGTGAGTGTATCGGTACAACTGTTAGATGACCTTGATGCAGAAGAATTTCATTTATTGGCCCAATCTGCGGGTGCCGAAATTTTAGAACATATCACCGCTCAACGTATCAGACCTGATCCCAAACTGTTTATCGGTTCTGGCAAGGCAGAAGAAATTGCCGCTCTCGTACAAGATTTCGAAGCCAACCTGGTCATTTTCGATCATTCTCTGACACCGGCTCAAGCACGTAATTTAGAAAAAATTATGCTATGCCGTGTGGTTGACCGTACCGAACTGATTTTAGATATTTTCGCGCAACGTGCCCGTACCTATGAAGGTAAACTGCAAGTTGAATTGGCGCAGTTACAGCATCTATCTTCACGCTTAGTACGTAGCCGGGGTAATCTCGACAGTCAAAAAGGCGGGATTGGCTTACGTGGCCCGGGTGAAACCTTGCTTGAAACAGACCGCCGCTTACTGCGTATTCGCATGGGGCAACTCAAAACCAAACTGGATAAAGTTCGTCAAACCCGTATGCAAGGCCGTGTAGCTCGTCAAAAGGCCGCTGTACCGACAATCTCTTTAGTCGGTTATACCAATGCCGGTAAATCCACCCTGTTTAATATTCTGGCCAAGAGCGATGTTTATGCGGCAGATCAGCTGTTTGCAACATTGGACCCCACGCTGCGCCGTTTGGAATGGGACGGGATTGGACGTTTAGTGCTGGCAGATACCGTGGGTTTCGTGCGTAATCTCTCGCATTCTTTAGTCGAGTCCTTTAAGGCAACTTTGGAAGAAACGCTGGAAGCCACCTTGTTGCTCCATGTGATTGATTCAAGTAGCCCGGATATGCTGGAACAGATTGAAGCGGTAGAATCGGTACTCAAAGAAATTGGCGCTAATGTGCCGGTACTGCGCGTCTACAACAAAATTGATGTGAGCGGTGAAGATGCCAAAATTGTCTATGCCAAACCGCACCTGCCTGATCGTGTATATGTATCAGCACACTCAGGTCAGGGTTTAGACCTGCTTCGTCAAGCGGTACAAGAATGTTTGATGGGGCAAATTCAAAGCTTCGAATTAGCGTTAAAGCCTGCATATGGCAAATTGCGTACCCAACTCTATGCCTTGAATGTGATTCAATCTGAAAATTATGATGATCAGGGCAATCTGCATTTGCATGTGATCATGGCACCGCAAAAGCTGGAACAGCTGATTAAACAGGCGCATTTACCCATCGATGAAATTCTGGGACACAAGGCCGTACAATTTAAGCGGCCGCTTGAAGAATTTGAAATAAAAAGATAAATCGGTTAAAACGTGACAAGTATAATTATATTTATTGGTAAAAAATGGACTGGATAAGAACAATCGACTGGCCAGCCTGGATTGGCACACTGGCATTAATCATCTGCTTCCGTGAAGGAGCAGTATGGTTAAGCACACAATTTCATCATCCTGAACTGGGTAATCTGCTGGGTTTGATCAGCCTATTGGTGACTTTATTTATTTGGAGAAATTTCAACAAATTACCGGCGCGTTTAGTCGACACCAATAACAAGATTATGAAAGAAAGTGCCTTTGCCTTTTTACCAATTAGCGCGGGTTCACTGATTATGCTGACCCAGATGGGAAAAGAAATCCCGGCTTTCCTGCTGGTGATGTTTATCAGCACCCTGATCCCTTTGTGGGTCTATGCAAAAATGTCCAAGCGTTGGTTATAGGGAAATCATATGTTCGCAGTACTCTCTGGTTTTTTGATCACCTTGATCGCCTATCTGGTTGCAAAACCGATTAACAAACACCTGCCACAAGTTCCGGTGATTGTGATAGGCATGTTTTTGATTATTGGACTGCTGTTTGTATTCGGCATTCCTTATCAATCCTATATGGCACAGGTCAATCCGCTTTTTAATCGTCTCTTGGGCTATGTCACCGTTGCATTGGCCATTCCCCTGGCCGCCATGCGTTATGATGATCTGCCGCTAAAAGCCATGCTCGGAATTCTGGTTTTTGCCAGTATCAGTGCGGTGGCTTTGCCTATGGGACTTGCCTATTTATTGCATATGACCGATTCAAGCATTATGGCATTTGCTACTCGTGCCGTAACCACACCCATTGCCATCAATATTGCAACCCTATTACACGCTCCGGTGAGCATGGTCATACTTATTGTGATTTTATCCGGTGTGATTGGCGCGGCCTTTTCCCCATTGATCCTGCGTCATATCAATGATGAACGGGCATCAGGCCTGGCATTAGGCCTGGCCGCTCATGCCATTGGAACAGCACAGGCATGGCAAAGAGGCAGCGTGGCTGGACGCTATGCGGCATTTGGAATGGCTGTGAATGCTGTATTTACTGCCATTTGGCTGCCAACGTTTATACTTTATTTACAAAAAGTGTGATTAATGAAGCATTAAAGTTGCTTTATATTGTTAAAAAATATACTGTTGGATTATGTTAGACCGTTAATCTATCAAAAGGAATTTGATAATGAATCACATGAAAATTTTAGCAACTCTAGTTTTTTCTTCCTTGACCAGTGTTGCTTTTGCAAATGATATCAGTGGAACCTGGAAAAACATTGATGACAAAACCGGTTCATCCAAAGCCATTCTTGAAATTCGTCAGGAAAGTAATGGCACCTATACCGCACAAGTGGTTAAAGTAACCCCTCGTCCAGGATATACTCCCAAAGAAATCTGCGTCAAATGCCCTGCACCCTATACCAATAAGCCTATTCTGGGAATGGATATCCTGAAAGGCTTAAAACATGTAGAAGGACCAAACTATGCGAATGGTAAAATTATCGATCCGCTATCTGGTCATATTTACAGTATGAAAGCAAAATTAAGTGCCAATGGAAAACGTTTAACCCTGCGTGGTTATGTCGGAGTTTCCGCTTTAGGACGCAGCCAGACCTGGATTAAAAACGACTAAATATGACAAAAAGCCGCACTATGTGGCTTTTTTATTCACTGATATTTAAATACTTCACATTATTTTCCATTATTACGAAGCAATAGATTGACTAATTTTTAAACGACAACTATATCTTTAATACAGACAAGAAAAATATTTTCCGCACACTTGGGAGTTAATATGAAGAAGAATCTATTATTTGCTGCTTTTGTTGGTGTCGTTTTCAGTGGGAATGTATTGGCAAATGATCTTACCGGAACATGGAAAACCATTGACGATAAAACAGGCTCGTCAAAGGCGATTCTTGAAATGCGTCAAGAAAGCAATGGGACTTATACGGCAAAAATTGTAAAAATCACCCCACGTCCAGGTTATACCCCGAAAGAAACCTGTGTAAATTGTCCAGCACCTTATACCGATAAACCGATCTTAGGATTAGATATTTTAACGGGATTAAAATCGAACGGTGACAATCACTTTGTAAATGCCAAAGTTCTAGATCCACTGAACGGTAAAATCTATAGCGGCAAAGCAAAGTTAAGCGCAAACGGTAAACGTCTCACGCTACGCGGTTATGTCGGTGTGTCTGCACTTGGCCGTAGCCAGACATGGATTAAACAAGATTAATTTATGTTAATTACAGCTCAGCATAAATGCTGAGCATGGTATGAGTGAGCAGTTAAAAATTTTATCCCAACGACTGCTCAATTTCGTATTGCTTCCCCCTACTTTAAATTCTCCCTGCTTTAAATCAGTCATCAGGATTGCTGGCTTATATAAATGAGAAAAATTTATAAAAAAAATAACAATCAGCACTGCATTTTTTGTAGCCTATTCAGCAGTTTTTTAATTTTTTGCTGAATAAACAAGCGGTACGTGGATACAAATCGACGATAAAATAATTTTTTCCAACATTCTGATTTAAATTAAAAAAACCCATAAATCTTATTCTATAAAAATGATTAAACTCACACCGCGCCCAGCTTATTCCCCCGAGAAACATGTTCCAACTGCCCCCTTACACAGATCAAACTATATTGGAATGAGATGTCATTAAAAATTTATAACATGTTAATGAAAATAATTATGCAAGCGGTCGTGTACTTGATCCTTGAACAGAAAAAATATATGGCTTTAAAGGATGAATGCCCCCGATGGTAAACGTCTTATATGACGTGGTTATGTGGGAATTTCTGCCTGGAGTCGAACTCAAAAACCTGGATTAGAAACGACTAAATATGACAAAAAGCAGCACTATATGGCTTTTTTACTCAATAAAATTTAAATAAATCACATTATTTTTTATTTTCATGACACCCTATATTGACTAATTTCTAAACACTCCTAATATGGTTTTTATAGATTAGAAAAATTATTCACCACAACCGCAGGAATTTATATGAAAAAAAATATCTTACTTACTGCTCTTGCCAGTTTAATTTTTAGTGGGAATGTATTGGCACAAGATCTATCGGGTACATGGCAACAAATTGATGATAAAACCGGTTCACCTAAAGCCATTATCGAAATTCGTAAAGATGCAAATGATATATATACAGGTAAAATTGTCAAAGTGACACCTCGCCCAGGTTATACACCGCAAAAGACATGTAACAACTGTCCGGCACCGTATACCAATCAACCCATTCTAGGCATGGATGTACTTACCGGTTTAAAACATGTGCCAGATACCACTAATTATGAAAAAGGCCGTGTCATCGACCCTCTTGCTGGCAAAATTTATAGTGCCAAAGTTCGGCTGAGTCCCAACGGCAAACGTTTAACTTTACGCGGCTACATCGGTATCTCTGCAATAGGACGCAGTCAAACCTGGCTCCGCTTAGATTAATCCAAATTTATTCTTATAAAAAGCCACTCCTTCAGTGGCTTTTTTAAATCTTGAATATGATGTTTTACATGACCGTGCATTATATTGACTAATCACATAATACCTCTAATATTACAGCTTCACAAAAAGTGAACGAATATTTGAAGGTCTGATATGCAAAAGAATCTATTGCTTGCCACTTTAGCTGGTGCACTTTTCAGTGGAAATGTTTTCGCAGAAGATATTTCTGGAACCTGGCAGCAAATTGACGATAAGACCGGTGCCGCTAAGGCCATTATTAAAATTAATAAGGAAGCCAACAATACCTTTACCGGGAAAATTATTAAAGTCACCCCTCGTCCAGGCTATACCCCACGTGAAACCTGTAATAAATGTCCTGCTCCATATACCAACGATCCAATTTTAGGCATGGAAATCATTAAAGGCTTAAAACATGTAGCAGGAACCAATAACTATGAAAAAGGCCGTGTCATTGATCCTTTAGCAGGCAATGTCTATGATGCCAAAGTTAAACTCAATGCTACAGGCAAGCGTCTAACTCTCAGAGCCTATATGGGTGTTTCAACTTTAGGACGTAGCCAGACTTGGATCAGACTTGACTAAGCATTTCTAAACAAAAAAGCCACATCATGTGGCTTTTTTACTGTTGATGATCTCTATGATTACATCACAGGATTATCCACTTTAAACAACTGTTTATCTTCTAATCGATAAGCAATTAGCTGATGTCCCCAAACACAGCCACCATCCACATTCTGAATCTGAGGGTTAATGGTCTTACCCTGTAAGGCGGCCCAGTGTCCAAAAATCAACTGATGAGTTTTCGCCGCTTTGGATTCAAATTCAAACCATGGCTGAAAGCCTTGAGGCATTGGATCATCCAGTGAATCTTTAAAGCAGAATTCCATTTGCCCTTCTGCATTGGTTAAACGCATACGGGTCAGATAATTGGTAATACAACGCAAGCGCGCATTTCCTTGCAAATCATCTGACCAAAGGTCAGGTTTTTTACCGTACATTTCCGCCAGGAAAGCATCCACTACAGCAAAATCATCATGGGAAATAACCGCTTCTATTTCTTTTGCCAAGGCAGCAGTTTGCTCTGCTGACCAAAGGCAAGGAATACCGGCATGCGTCAAGATGGTTTGTTCATTCGGAAATAAACATAAAGGCTGTTTACGCAGCCAGTCAATTAAATCATCGCTATCAATAGCATCAATCACATCGCTGGTTTTATCTCTTTCCTGCAGCTCTTTTAAACCACGTGCACATGCCAACAAGGTTAAATCATGATTACCCAGTACTGTAGCTGCCACTCCACGATCCACCAGTTTTTTGACAAAGCGTAGTGTGCCAACCGAGTTTTCACCCCGCGCCACCAAATCTCCTGCAAACCAGATAAAATCCTGATCCGGATCAAACTTGATTTCTTTCAGCAAGGCTTTTAAGGCTTCGAAACAGCCTTGAACATCACCAATCACATAATTGTATCGAATATTCGATGCCACTTAATCCACCATTTGATCTGCTAATGCAACAAATTGAGCCAGCGTTAAAGTTTCTGGACGTGCCATTGGATCTACACCAGCATTTTCAAAACCTTCTTCAACCAGCATGCCTTTTAAACTGTTGCGCAAGGTTTTACGACGTTGGGTGAATACATGTGAAACCAGACGGGCTAAAGCTTTTTCACTTTTTGCCACAATCGGCTTGGTTGCATAAGGCTCTAAACGGAAAACTGCAGAGGTGACTTTAGGTGGTGGATTGAATGATCCTGGTGGTACTTCAAACAGGAAAGTCGGTTTGCAGTAATACTGAATCATCACTGACAAACGACCATATTCTTTTGTGTTTGGTGATGCAGTAATACGGTCAACCACTTCTTTTTGCAACATGAAATGCATGTCTTTGACTTTGTCACCAAATTCCAAGAGGTGGAACAACAGCGGTGTCGAAATGTTATAGGGCAAGTTACCAACCACACGAAGCGGACGACCTTCTGCAAATAAATTGGTGAAGTCGTATTTCAGCGCATCGGTTTCAACAATGGTTAAACGTTCCGGATGCGGTACACGACCCGGCAAGCCAGCAGCCAAATCACGGTCAAGCTCAATTACAGTTAAAGCATCACATTCACCAATTAAAGGCGAAGTCAAAGCTGCAAGACCCGGTCCAATTTCCACGACATTATCACCGGCGCGCGGATTCACTGAACGAACAATTTTTGCAATGACACGTTGGTCATGTAAGAAGTTTTGACCAAAACGCTTACGCGTGTGATGCCCTTCATCTTTTGGGTTTAAGGCATTAATTTGATACATAAAAACATTTCCAACGTGAGTAATGAGTAAAAATCAGTGGCGAGCCAAATCTAAGGCTAAATCGACAGCAACGTGCAAGCTTGAACTTTTTGCCAGTCCAGTCCCTGCAAGGGAGAGCGCTGTGCCATGATCTACAGAAGTACGAATAAAAGGTAAGCCCAAAGTAATGTTAATGGCTTCACCAAATCCTTGAGATTTTAACACAGGTAAGCCCTGATCGTGATACATCGCCAAAACCGCATCGGCATCTTTTAAATTTTCAGGCGTAAATAAAGTATCGGCCGGCAAACTCAGGCTCATATTAATGCCCTGTGCACGGTAACTTTCCAGCACAGGATTAATCACTTCAATTTCTTCCATACCCAAGTAGCCACCCTCACCGGCATGCGGATTCAGACCACAGACTAAAATACGCGGATGATCAATCTTAAATTTGGTTTTTAAATCATGAATCAGAATATCAATGACTTGATGCAATCGTTCAGGCGTAATGGCATCAGGTACATCGCGTAAGGCCAAATGGGTAGTTGCTAGCGCTACACGTAAAGTCTTGGTGGCCAGCATCATCACTACACGCGGTACCCCAGCAAATTCCTGGTAATATTCGGTATGACCACTAAAGTGAATACCCGCTTCATTGATAATAGATTTCTGTACTGGTGCTGTAGCCACACCGACACTTTTACCTGTCATGGCATAGTCGGCCGAACGACGTAATTGTTCTAATACATAAGCAGCATTGTCAGTATTTAACTGCCCTGCAACAACAGTGCTATTTAAAGGAATGGACTCAATATAAAGCTGTCCAATGGGTGCAGCTTCCGTTTGGCCAACATATTCAACCAATTCAACATTGAGCTTTAACTGTTGCGCACGCTGTTTTATCAAATCACCATCAATTAAAACCACTATTGGTCGTTCAAATTGACGATTGGCTAGACTTAAACAGATATCAGGACCAATTCCTGCTGGTTCACCGCTGGTAATATATAAAGGGAGCATGACATTCATTGATAAGGCCGATGAAAGGCTATTATACACTTGATCAATTCAACTTCTTCACGTGCTGTAATCATATCTGCCCTTGGTGTTCAAGTTACCTAAAAACCAGAGTGATATACTGGAACGCAACCATACAGAAAATTTTAATTGTTTACCCAAAGTAAAGCGTGCATTTTGTATGGGTTTGCATAAAGCTAAGTAAAATACTGAATAAGATAAAGCCCAAAAATATGCCACCATTGATCAACCAATACTTTTTTAATTTTTGTGCAAAATTCGCCAAGTCAGCTGGCGTGATCCAAGATGCGATGAGTATGAGCACAAATGGAACAACCAACGTGACGATGCTAAAAAATACTATGGCAAAAACATAGTCATAATTGCAGTATTTAAGCTCTGCAATAAATAAACTGAGAAACAATAAATTAATCAAGCTGATATATAAAATTAAAAAACACCTGTAAAACTGCATTTGAGCGATTCATTTGCCCCCCTTTTTTTATATTTTTTTATGAATTTCTCGTGCTGTAAATTATAGATTATTTTTTAAACTTTTCTCTAGGTTTTAGCGATATTCTCATGTAAAATATGCCACTTGAAATTTTATATTTTCATTTGTGATTCTTCACGTTTTCGTTTAGAATCGCGTCTCCTTTTGTTTGGACAGCTTCCATAGTCCAAACCAACTATAATAGGTAGTGGTTTAATGAAAACTCTCAGCGCTAAGCCAGCTGAAGTTCAACACGACTGGTACGTTGTTGATGCTTCTGGCAAAACTTTAGGTCGTCTTGCGACTGAAATCGCTCGTCGTTTACGCGGTAAGCATAAAACTTCTTATACTCCTCACGTTGACACTGGTGATTACATCGTTGTGATCAATGCTGAACAAGTTCAAGTGACTGGTAAAAAATCACTTGATAAGAAATATTATCGCCATACTGGTTTCCCTGGTGGTATTCGTGAAACTAATTTCGAGAAATTAGTTGCTCACAAACCAGAAGAAATTTTCCAACGCGCTGTAAAAGGCATGTTGCCAAAAGGTCCTCTTGGTTATGCAATGATCAAAAAAATGAAAGTGTACGCTGGTACTGAGCATCCACATACTGCTCAACAGCCACAAGTTTTGGACATCTAAGGGATACAGCACATGGCTACTAACTATGGTACAGGTCGCCGTAAGACCGCAACTGCACGTGTTTTCTTATCAGCTGGTACAGGTAAACTCGTAATCAATAACCGTACTCTTGAGCAATATTTCGGTCGTGAAACTGCTCGTATGGTTGTTCGTCAACCTTTAGAGCTTCTTGAAGCTACTGAAAAATTTGACCTTTACATCACTGTTGCTGGTGGTGGTATCGGTGGTCAAGCTGGCGCTATCCGTCACGGTATTACTCGTGCATTGATCGCTGCTGACGAATCTGTTAAACCTGCTCTTCGTCAAGCTGGTTTCGTTACTCGTGATGCTCGTGAAGTTGAACGTAAGAAACTTGGTTTACGTAAAGCTCGTAAACGTCCTCAATTCTCTAAACGTTAATTCGTTTACCGAATCGGACAAAAAGCCTTGGTTTATCCAAGGCTTTTTTATTGCCTATTACAAAGAACTGACGAATAAAACGAATCGATACCTATAAAAGATCACAGCCAATAATGATTAGCCATCATACAAAAACCAGTGCTTAGCCATCTACAAGTTAAAAATGGGCACAGCAAAAAATATAAATTTCATTCATCACCATTGAACCGTGATTTTATAGCCCAATTTTAGTATCCTATCCTATTCATTTATCACTGCTTCGGATTATGTCAATCGAAAATGCACCTCCACAAGGAATCACGCTTTACAGTCATGCGGATGATTTTCGCTCACACTGGATACGCTATGTACTTGCCGAGAAGCAAATCAAATATAATCTAATTATTGTAGATGAAGATGATGAAGATCTCGCCAGTCTAAATCCCTATAACCAGCTTCCTATGATGATTGAGAATGAGCTTAAGCTCTTCAATAGTGGCATTATTTCCGAATATCTAGATGACCGCTATCGTCAAAACAAGCTCTATGCGGATGCTCCGATGCCACGCGCAGAACAACGTCAGTATATCTGGCGTTTTGATCAAGACTGGTTAAAACTGGCTGATATTATGCTACGTCATCCAGATACCCTAAATGAAAAACAGAAAGTAAAAGCTCAAAAGCAACTCAGAGATACGCTTATTTCACTTACGCCATTATTTCAGCATTTTCCCTTTTTTA
The DNA here is from genome assembly GCF_002135355.1 of Acinetobacter sp. ANC 4169. Lineage (GTDB taxonomy): Bacteria > Pseudomonadota > Gammaproteobacteria > Pseudomonadales > Moraxellaceae > Acinetobacter. The sequence continues at coordinate 109,444 of NZ_NEGE01000006.1, forward strand.
TGTCTGAAAACTTTACAATTTTAGATTGCATGCTGGCACCCATTTTTATACGGTTAAAGGCCATGGGCATCGAATTGCCTAAACAGCATTGCCGTCCCATTCATCTATATTGTCAACGAATTTTTAGCCGACCTGCATTTATCAAGTCCTTAACAATGCAGGAAAAAAACCGCTACAGCGAATTTTTAGTAAATTAATCGAGCAACATCATGTCTGAACAAGAATTGAATCTCACCCCTACCCGACCTTATCTAGCACGTGCTATTTATGAATGGATCTGTGACAACAACCTTACCCCTTATTTACTGGTTGATGCGACTCAGCCCAATACCATGGTACCGGAACAATTCATTCAGGACGGTCAGATTGTGTTAAATATCGTGCCTCATGCTGTGCATCAGTTAACCATGAGTAACGATGCTATTACCTTCTCTGCGCGTTTTGGTGGCGTTTCACGTGACATTTATGTACCCTTAAATGCAGTAATGGGCATTTATGCACGCGAAAATGGGCAAGGTTTATTCTTTGATCCAAATGAATATGAAGGTACCCAAATCGCTGAAGATACTTTAAAATCCACTACAACTTCAGAAGAAACTGAACAACCTAAGAAAAAACCGAGCCTACGGTTATTAGACTAAAATAATATGGAGTAAGTGAATGGCTTTTGATTTAGTACAATATTTTGCTGAGCAGGTTAACACTCAAAAGCCTCAGCTTCTCGAACACTATTCTAGAGAAGATCGAAAAACTCAGCTATTAGAAATTAATGCGCTGGTACTAGGTAAACTCATTTCACTTTGGCGAACTGATGATAAAAAAGTTTATCAAGAAATTTCCTCGCCAGATGATCTGTTTATTCAAGAAATTGCGCGCCATCTTACAACATCTTCAAAAAATCAGTCCAGCTTGCCTAAAAATGAATTAGAACCAACAGTAACTGAAATATTAAAATTACAACTGGCAGAATTAAAACAGCTTAATGATATTGGAAACCTAAATATCAGAGGGTTACATGAGCTTATATTAGGACAAATTGAACACCTATCTGGTCAAGCTTCCGATTGGGTTTGGTCAACAAACGAGCTAACAGAATTAAAAGGCTCTAAACCGATTGAGCAAGAAGAGATATCATTAGACTCAACAATGAAGGAGTTTAATCAAATGGTCAGCCAACAACATTCACATGACGAAGCAAACATCAGCCACGAAGCGGTACAATATAAAGTTCCAGCATGGTCGAAAGTTTTCGAACCCATTGTAGCGCTTATTATTCTTTGGATTTTATATAGTGCAGCAACACATATGTTTAACTAAGCATATTTAAAGTTAGAGTTAAAATAAAAAATCGCCAAAATGGCGATTTTTTATTTCCAGGTTAGTTATTTTTAATCACAAAATAAAACTCAGACATAAAAAAACACCCCCAACTCTCATAGCAATGCTATTCGGGTTGGGGGTGTTTGGAATAATGAGCTGGCGATGACTTACTCTCACATGGGTAATCCCACACTACCATCAGCGCTAAGAGGTTTCACTTCTGAGTTCGGGAAGGGATCAGGTGGTTCACTCTTGCTATTGTCGCCAGCACAACTGTTTATGGACTTGTTCGGGTCTTATTTACATCATTTGATGTATGCCTTACTTCGTACCAAATAGAATACATTAACAGGTATATCTGAGTTGAATATTGTCATACTAACGAGCTTATGAATCAAGCTGTTTTGATGAATATCGAATCAATTGATCCTCACTTCTTTCGAAGTTCGTACAACAACTGTTTGGGTGTTGTATAGTCAAGCCTCACGAGCAATTAGTATTGGTCAGCTTCATGCGTCACCGCACTTCCACATCCAACCTATCAACGTCGTAGTCTTCAACGGCTCTTTAGGAGACATAAAGTCTCGGGGAAATCTTATCTTGAGGTAGGCTTCCCGCTTAGATGCTTTCAGCGGTTATCCCTTCCGAACATAGCTACCCGGCGATGCGACTGGCGTCACAACCGGTACACCAGAGGTTCGTCCACTCTGGTCCTCTCGTACTAGGAGCAGATCCTCTCAAATTTCCAACGCCCACGGTAGATAGGGACCGAACTGTCTCACGACGTTCTAAACCCAGCTCGCGTACCTCTTTAAATGGCGAACAGCCATACCCTTGGGACCTGCTTCAGCCCCAGGATGAGATGAGCCGACATCGAGGTGCCAAACACCGCCGTCGATATGAACTCTTGGGCGGTATCAGCCTGTTATCCCCAGAGTACCTTTTATCCGTTGAGCGATGGCCCTTCCATACAGAACCACCGGATCACTAAGACCTACTTTCGTACCTGCTCGACTTGTGGGTCTCGCAGTTAAGCGCGCTTTTGCCTTTATACTCTACGCGTGATTTCCGACCACGCTGAGCGCACCTTCGTACTCCTCCGTTACTCTTTAGGAGGAGACCGCCCCAGTCAAACTACCCACCAGACATGGTCCTCGTCCCGGATAACGGGACAGAGTTAGAACCTCAATATTACCAGGGTGGTATTTCAAGATTGGCTCCACCGAAACTAGCGTCTCGGTTTCAAAGCCTCCCACCTATCCTACACAAGTAAGATCAAAGTTCAATGTCAAGCTGCAGTAAAGGTTCACGGGGTCTTTCCGTCTAGCCGCGGGTACACCGCATCTTCACGGCGAATTCGATTTCACTGAGTCTCTGCTGGAGACAGCGCCCCCATCATTATGCCATTCGTGCAGGTCGGAACTTACCCGACAAGGAATTTCGCTACCTTAGGACCGTTATAGTTACGGCCGCCGTTTACTGGGGCTTCGATCAAGAGCTTCGCTTACGCTAACCCCATCAATTAACCTTCCAGCACCGGGCAGGCATCACACCCTATACGTCCACTTTCGTGTTTGCAGAGTGCTATGTTTTTAATAAACAGTTGCAGGGGCCTGGTTTCTGTGGCTGCCAGCCGCTCAGGAAGTAAATTCCATCACCGCCGGCAGCGTACCTTCTCCCGAAGTTACGGTACCATTTTGCCTAGTTCCTTCAGCAGAGTTCTCTCAAGCGCTTTGGTCTACTCGACCTGACCACCTGTGTCGGTTTCGGGTACGATTCCTGTGTAACTGAAGCTTAGAGACTTTTCCTGGAAGCATAGTATCAGCCACTTCACTGTACAAGTACAGCTTGCTATCAGATCTCAGCATAGAGTACCCCGGATTTGCCTAAGATACATGCCTACATCCTTCCACCTGGACAACCAACGCCAGGCTGACTTAACTTACTCCGTCCTCTCATCGCATTACACAGAAGTATTGGAATATTAACCAATTTCCCATCGACTACGCCTCTCGGCCTCGCCTTAGGGGTCGACTCACCCAGCCCCGATTAACGTTGGACTGGAACCCTTGGTCTTTCAGCGTGCGAGTTTTTCACTCGCATTGTCGTTACTCACGTCAGCATTCGCACTTCTGATACCTCCAGCAGACTTCTCAATCCACCTTCATCGGCTTACAGAACGCTCCCCTACCACTTGCAATAAATTGCAAATCCGCAGCTTCGGCATATAGTTTTAGCCCCGTTACATCTTCCGCGCAGGCCGACTCGACTAGTGAGCTATTACGCTTTCTTTAAAGGGTGGCTGCTTCTAAGCCAACCTCCTAGCTGTCTATGCCTTCCCACATCGTTTCCCACTTAACTATAATTTTGGGGCCTTAGCTGGCGGTCTGGATTGTTTTCCTCTTGACTACGGACGTTAGCACCCGCAGTCTGTCTCCCGGATAGTACTCATTGGTATTCGGAGTTTGCATCGGTTTGGTAAGTCGGGATGACCCCCTAGCCGAAACAGTGCTCTACCCCCAATGGTATTCGTCCGAGGCGCTACCTAAATAGCTTTCGGGGAGAACCAGCTATCACCGAGTTTGATTAGCCTTTCACCCCTATCCACAAGTCATCCCCTGGCTTTTCAACGACAGTGGGTTCGGTCCTCCAGTCAGTGTTACCTAACCTTCAACCTGCTCATGGATAGATCACCCGGTTTCGGGTCTACACCCAGCAACTAAACGCCCTATTAAGACTCGATTTCTCTACGGCTCCCCTATTCGGTTAACCTCGCTACTGAATGTAAGTCGCTGACCCATTATACAAAAGGTACGCAGTCACCGAACAAGTCGGCTCCCACTGCTTGTATGCATGCGGTTTCAGGATCTATTTCACTCCCCTCACAGGGGTTCTTTTCGCCTTTCCCTCACGGTACTGGTTCACTATCGGTCAGTCAGGAGTATTTAGCCTTGGAGGATGGTCCCCCCATATTCAGACAAGGTTTCACGTGCCCCGCCCTACTCGACATCATTATCTAAGCCCTTTCGTGTACGGGAATATCACCCTCTACGTTCGCACTTCCCAGAGCGTTCCACTAAAGCTTAGATAACTTAATGGGCTTTTCCCCGTTCGCTCGCCGCTACTGAGGGAATCTCAATTGATTTCTTTTCCTAAGGGTACTGAGATGTTTCACTTCCCCTCGTTCGCCTCGCAACACTATGTATTCATGTTGCGATACCTACCTTATGGTAAGTGGGTTTCCCCATTCAGAAATCTCCGGATCACAGGATATTTGCCGCCTCCCCGGAGCTTATCGCAGGCTATTACGTCTTTCTTCGCCTCTGACTGCCAAGGCATCCACCACATGCACTTAATTACTTGACTATACAACCCCAAACAGTCGCCCATCTCCTACAAGTGAAGATGTTGCGTTGCGAATTTAATCGCCACAGTTAGAGTTTCGTGAACTTAATCACCGTACAGCTTCAATTTAATTCATATACCAAAACGCTTGATTCAGTTAATTTCGCTAGTAACTCATTTCCTTCATCTTCACATCACAGTAATAAATCACTGCTAGTGTTAATGTCAGTCATGAGTATGAACAAATTATTTCAACTCAAATATATTCTGTTAATGATTTTTCCAGCCTTCGTCAGGTCAGGAAACTGTGATAAATCACAGAGATTATCAAGTGGTGCGTATCATAACGCTTGTACTTGTTAATCTCTAGGATCTAAACACTTATCTGGGTGTTTTGCACTCAACTCAAGCTTCGTTCGATCAAAGCCTGCGCGAAGCGTAGCTTCTTGCTTAAATTTCAAGGAAAAACGTTGTTTTTCTTGTCTTGAAATTTGGTGGAGACTAGGAGAGTCGAACTCCTGACCTCCTGCGTGCAAAGCAGGCGCTCTACCAACTAAGCTAAGTCCCCAGCTTATCAATAAGTCAATGTTCTGATTTTCTGTTTGCTGCATTTTATGCAAATGCTTCGTTAGTCAGATTTGGTGGGTCTGACAAGACTTGAACTTGTGACCCCACGCTTATCAAGCGTGTGCTCTAACCAACTGAGCTACAGACCCTCAGATACATCGTCATGAAGAACAACTTGTTGTGGATTCTTACCAATCGTCAATCTTTCGTTAAGGAGGTGATCCAGCCGCAGGTTCCCCTACGGCTACCTTGTTACGACTTCACCCCAGTCATCGGCCACACCGTGGTAAGCGTCCTCCTTGCGGTTAGACTACCTACTTCTGGTGCAACAAACTCCCATGGTGTGACGGGCGGTGTGTACAAGGCCCGGGAACGTATTCACCGCGGCATTCTGATCCGCGATTACTAGCGATTCCGACTTCATGGAGTCGAGTTGCAGACTCCAATCCGGACTACGATCGGCTTTTTGAGATTAGCATCCTATCGCTAGGTAGCAACCCTTTGTACCGACCATTGTAGCACGTGTGTAGCCCTGGTCGTAAGGGCCATGATGACTTGACGTCGTCCCCGCCTTCCTCCAGTTTGTCACTGGCAGTATCCTTAAAGTTCCCGGCTTAACCCGCTGGCAAATAAGGAAAAGGGTTGCGCTCGTTGCGGGACTTAACCCAACATCTCACGACACGAGCTGACGACAGCCATGCAGCACCTGTATGTAAGTTCCCGAAGGCACCAATCCATCTCTGGAAAGTTCTTACTATGTCAAGACCAGGTAAGGTTCTTCGCGTTGCATCGAATTAAACCACATGCTCCACCGCTTGTGCGGGCCCCCGTCAATTCATTTGAGTTTTAGTCTTGCGACCGTACTCCCCAGGCGGTCTACTTATCGCGTTAGCTGCGCCACTAAAGCCTCAAAGGCCCCAACGGCTAGTAGACATCGTTTACGGCATGGACTACCAGGGTATCTAATCCTGTTTGCTCCCCATGCTTTCGTACCTCAGCGTCAGTATTAGGCCAGATGGCTGCCTTCGCCATCGGTATTCCTCCAGATCTCTACGCATTTCACCGCTACACCTGGAATTCTACCATCCTCTCCCATACTCTAGCTTCCCAGTATCGAATGCAATTCCTAAGTTAAGCTCAGGGATTTCACATCCGACTTAAAAAGCCGCCTACGCACGCTTTACGCCCAGTAAATCCGATTAACGCTTGCACCCTCTGTATTACCGCGGCTGCTGGCACAGAGTTAGCCGGTGCTTATTCTGCGAGTAACGTCCACTCTCTATAGGTATTAACTATAGGAGCCTCCTCCTCGCTTAAAGTGCTTTACAACCAAAAGGCCTTCTTCACACACGCGGCATGGCTGGATCAGGGTTGCCCCCATTGTCCAATATTCCCCACTGCTGCCTCCCGTAGGAGTCTGGGCCGTGTCTCAGTCCCAGTGTGGCGGATCATCCTCTCAGACCCGCTACAGATCGTCGCCTTGGTAGGCCTTTACCCCACCAACTAGCTAATCCGACTTAGGCTCATCTATTAGCACAAGGTCCGAAGATCCCCTGCTTTCCCCCGTAGGGCGTATGCGGTATTAGCATTCCTTTCGAAATGTTGTCCCCCACTAATAGGCAGATTCCTAAGCATTACTCACCCGTCCGCCGCTAAGTTATGGTGCAAGCACCACAACTCCGCTCGACTTGCATGTGTTAAGCCTGCCGCCAGCGTTCAATCTGAGCCATGATCAAACTCTTCAGTTTAAAATCAGTAGTACCTTTAAAGGGCACCAATCTTGGCTCATCAATTTTCTGACAAATATTTCTCAAATAAACTTCGAGTCATTTCTACCATCAATCAATGAAAATAATTTCGATCGATCAACCGGTAAAAATCCACACAAGTTGTTCTTCATAATCTCTTAATGATCTTCTTGCTCTTCGTCAGAGACAAGATTTAACGCAATAACATCTCAACAACTTAACCTGTTCAGCTAAGTTCGTTTGCTGTATCGCGTCGGGATGAGCTCATTATAGGGCAATTTCGTACACGCGCAAGTGCTTTCAACTGATTGTTTTATTGAGTGTTGTATTTTTACGCACTATTTTGGTTCATTTTTATTCTAACCTAGATATAAATATATAATTTTAAAGCAGAAATACAAATAAAATATTTCTGCTTTATTTTTTCTTACTTTTTCTCAGCTGCCGCTTTAATGCTCACACTGACAATTTTCACTGCCTGCTTGGGTACATTTTGATGCATTCCAAAGTTTGCAGTCGGTACTTGAGTGATTTTATCGACCACATCCATCCCTTTAGTCACTTTACCAAACACCGCATAACCCGCATTCATCTGACTTCTGTTTAAAAAGTCATTGTCTACTGTATTAATAAAGAATTGGCTTGTTGCAGAATTAGGATTGTTGGTTCGAGCCATGGCCAAAGTACCACGTGCATTCTTTAAACCATTATAAGATTCATTCTGGATCGGCGCTTTAGTCTGCTTCTCCACCATGTCGGCATCCATTCCCCCACCCTGAATCATAAAGCCAGGAATAACGCGGTGAAAAATAGTGCCGTTATAAAAGTTATCTTTTATATAAGCTTCGAAATTTTTTGTCGAAATAGGGGCTTTATCATTAAACAGTTCTATTTCTATATTCCCCATTGAAGTTTTCATTTCTACCAGGGTATTTGCAGCCATCACTTGCAAACTGATACCAGCAGCCGCGATAGCGAATAAGGTTTGTTTTAACATTTCTTTACTCTTCTACGTCAAGTTGTAATTGTGAATGTCTATATATTAATCTTTCAATATAAATATAACAGCCTCTCTTTTTGAGATAAAACGAGAATTACAATGAGTGACGAATTAAACACGACTTCTTTTCCTCTTTATCCGCCCTGGCATTTACATGGTGACGCGTTTATTTTGAATTACTGGCTAACGCCAAACTTTATTGATCAGCATCGGACTTTTTATATTGCTCCTTCTCCGATTGGTCGCGTGGTACAGGTCATATTGGTGCGTTATCATGATTCTCCTGTAGGTCCATATGATGAATTGCTAATCTTGGATCATCCTTTAATCAGTAAAAGACGTTTATCTTCCATTCCTAAAATTTATGTTTCTACCGAAGCGTCTATGCTCAATGGTCAACATTTTTGGGGAATTCCAAAACAGCTGGCCCAATTTGAATGGCTAATCAATGATGATGTAGTGTATTGCAATGTGTGCTTTGAACAGCAAGAAATGAGTTTGTGTTTGCAGAAATATAAACATAGTCAAACTTTTTATATTAATAGTCATCATTTACCAGCACGGCTGCTCAAAATTCAACAAGCCTGGCAAGGTTTACGTTATCAATTCACTCCACAATTTCGCGGTAAACTGAGTAAATTAAAACAAGCTAGCTGGAAAAATACTCAAGACATTTTCCCTGATTTTTCTAAAGCTCGCTATTTACACAGCTTTTATGTGCCAGAATTTAGCCTCACCTTACCTAAAGCCCAAATTGAGAAGAAATAAAAAAAGTGTTTCACGTGAAACACTTTTATCCAGATCAATAATACCCGACTTAAAAAATTAAGCGTGTTTATCCCAAAACTTTCTATAATTTTTACTGATTTCAATAAAATACTTTTTAGCCCGATAAGAAATGGGCGTTAGATTGACAAAACCATGGGCTTGATCGGTATATTCCTGATAATGCACCTTCACGCCGCGATGGCGTAACTTGTGAGCGTAAATTTCTCCTTCATCATGTAATACATCATGACCAGCAGTAATCACAAATGCGGGCGCTAATTTTTCATGCTTACCATAAGTGGGTGAAATGAGCGGATCATCCAGTTCAACCTGATGGGTATTTGCATAATAGTGCGTCACAAAATCAACATCTTCCCCGGTAAGCACCAAGCCGTCTTTATAAGCATAAAAGGATGGATGACGGCTTTTAAAATCTACAGCCGGATAAAGCAGTAACTGCGCTTGCGGTGCATATATTTTATGGGCACTGCGCTGTGCAATCACCGCGGAGATATTACCGCCGGCACTATCCCCTGCTACCGAGATTCTATTCTTTAAGATTTTCAGCTGTCTTCGGTTTTGATAAACCCATGCCAGCGCATCTTCACAGGTCTGGATCATTTTCATTGGACTATTTTCAGGTGCCAAAGGATAATCTACGCTCAGGACTTGTACTTTGGCATGCACAGCAAGTAAACGGCACACTTCATCATGCGAATCCAGACTTCCCATCACAAAAGCACCACCATGATAAAACACGACCATCGGCAGCTTTTTACTGGGAGCAGGATTGTAATGTCGCGCAAAGATAGTGCCACTGTGTAAAGGTAAACGTAAATCTTCGACCCGTTTTACCGGCGTGGGTTTACCCTTGATAGATTGTATTTGCAAATCAAAACTTTTACGGGCTTTAATAAGATCTTCAGTGACAAAACCACTATTTCCCCGCTTTAACTGAGCCGCCATCATGCACTGCACAAGTGGGTCAAGCTCAGGATATTGATGAGGATATCTTAAAATTTTAACCAGAGACTTTTGTGCAAAGCGAGGCAAGCGATCCAAGGTGCGTGCAGCTGTGCCTTGTCCTTTTTCTAACACAGCCTGTAGAGTTCGATTAAAAGCAACCATAAACGCACCTTCCTTTTATTTTAATCTTCACATTTTCTACATGATCAAGCCAATAGGTGACCATAATCTTATATAAGTCTAGTCATCTGTATACACAGTAAAAACATTCATACGCTAATCTTCTTTTTATACCTTGTCATTGACAATTTCCACGTATATTTGGGAGTGTTTTGCTACTCCTGACCACAAGAAGGATAAATGTTATGGCTAAAAGACTGATCATACTCTCATTAGCAACAACATTTTTAGCGGTGGGATGTGTCGCATTTCCGGAGGATGGTGGCTATTACGATGGTCGTTATGATGATCGCTATGACCCTCGTTATGATCGGGGTTATGGCACAAGTTATGATTATCGCTATGCTCGTGAGCGAGACCGTCAACGCTGGGAATATCAACAGCAACAAAACCGCTTGGAACTAGAGCGTAGAAAACGTGAGCTTGAGCGTCGCCAATGGGAACAGAACCGGCAACAACAATCTGATTGGGAACGCAGAAGACATGAACAACAGCGTTTAATAGAACAACGTAAAAGAGTAGCAGAACAGAATCGTAAAAGTCCGTCTGACTGGGACCGTAAAAAACGTGAAGTTGACCGGCAGCGTTTAGAACAGCAACGCAATAAAGCGAATATACGACCTAACTCTAAAGTACAGCAGCAACGTCAAGCGCAAGAAAAACGCTGGGATGACCGTCGTCGAGATTCAAATCAGCGAGAACATCATCATCGTGATAGATGATCTCATTCAACCCCTGAAAGTTCCTCCCCTCACTGTCCTTTAATAAAGGGCATTTTTTAATGAGTCAACAATCCGGCTTAGAATCCAATACAGGGTTGATAAAATCATGATTCCATCCACACAATATGAAACTTTGCGATATCTCTCAAATAGATGATAGCAAAATCCTAGCTACCATCTATTGTTCAATCATCAGCTGAAAGCTTTGTCTAAGAAGAAATCATCTCATCCTGTCGCTATGCCCTGTGATTACTGAGCAGCTTGTGAACTTTGAGAAGCAGAACTAGAGTGAGTAGCACCTGCATGAACTGAAGTATCCGCGTGGACACCAATTCCCCCCAGTTGTGCCTGAGTTGAAACACCCAGACCTGTAGTAACTTGAGCAGTCTCAGGATTTTGTGTGGTTTCGGTAGAAGTACAACCTACCGCAGTCAATGAAACAGCAATCACGGTTAAAGACAATAAAGCCGTTTTTTTCATTCATATTTTCCTTGTTTGTTGAGTCTATGAAGCAAAGTCCAAGTTTGCGCTGCCTATCATTCAAAATTTTTCTTGTTACTGCGCACCTGTTGAGTTGTAGTTTTGAAAAATCATGTAATTATTCATCTGTTTTTATAATATTAAACTCTTCCATTTACTTTTTCTTCAGAGCAAAATTCAACATTAACACTTTGTATTTAATATCATTAGTCCTATGTAAAAGTTAGAAATATAACTCCTTACCCATCCTTTAGATTACGATTTAAATTGTATGGCTCTATCAAAATCCTTATCAAATATTGCTAAATAAATACATAAATTCTATTCCTTTTGTATTTGGAAAATTGCAGGCAAAAAAAAGCTTATCCAGAGGTTGGATAAGCTTAGAAAACACATTTCTTAAATACCAAGAAGAAACTACAGCGATAGAATCTGGGTTAAATAATAAGCATCTGAAGCTTTTTTGTGAAATATATTATTTATTTAATATTGATCGTTTTTAAGTCTAAGTTATACATTCAGGATTTGCATTTGGCGATGACCTTTCCCAAACCCTTGTATATCTCTACTTTATCTAAGTTTTTTCCTACTTCGTTTTGAACCGTTCGCTTACTACTTTATAAATAGCATGCGTATGAAAAGACGATTAGCTGCACAACATGGCTCAATCTGAACTGTTCTGCTTAGGCAAGTATCAATCCCTGTATTCAGCAGCAAGCCCCTCACAATTTTGCATTTTATTTTATAAAAGTAATGCTTTTTAATAATTTTAATCAAATTAAACAGATTTAATTGCTTGTCTCGCTTGAATTTTTACCGTCTGCCCCGAACTCTTGTATTAATCATGAATATTATCACTCATGGCAGTTCAGGATTAACGCAGTTAGCACTGAAGCCAAAAGGACTGACATGTTTAAAAACCCATTCAAACGGAGTAAATCTATGGCAACTGAGCAAAATCAAGACGCTCAAGATCTAGGGCAAGAGCAAGCTGAGCAGCAAACAGCAGAAACTCAAGCTGAAACGGAGCAAGCTGAAGTTTCAGTTGAAGATTTACAAGCCCAAATTACCCAGTTGGAAGAAAGTTTAAAACTTGAAAAAGCACGTACAGCCAATGCGGTCTATGAAGCACAAAAAAGTGTAGAACGTATTCAACGTGATGCTGAAAAGCATAAAGAAACAGTGATTGAAAAATTTGCGAAAGAGTTGCTCGAAACTGTAGACAATTTAGAACGTGCCATTCAAGCGGCTGGTGATATTGAATCGCCATTACTTGAAGGCGTGGAACTGACGCTGAAATCCCTGCTTAATACACTGGAAAAATTTAACGTTGTAGAAGTCAATATGAGCAACGGTTTCAATGCAGATTTACATCAGGCAGTCGGTATTGCACCCGATGCTAAAGCTGGTGAAATCGGTACGGTATTGCAAAAAGGTTATGCCCTTTCAGGCCGTTTACTGCGTCCAGCTATGGTCCTCGTGGGTCAATAAGGTAAAGAAATTCGAGAGTTTTTCTATTTTTTTCATGCAAACAACTTGAAAAATTTTGAATGGCTCTCATATCGGATAACAAGCAAAAACATTGCAAAAAATAATTTTGAGGAAGCATCCAAATGGCTAAAATCATTGGTATTGACTTAGGTACAACAAACTCTTGTGTTGCAGTACTTGAAGGCGAAAAAGTTAAAGTCATCGACAACGCTGAAGGCGCTCGTACAACTCCATCGATTATTGCGTACAAAGATGGCGAAATTTTGGTGGGTCAATCTGCTAAACGTCAAGCGGTAACCAATCCTAAAAACACTTTATTCGCGATCAAACGTTTGATCGGTCGTAAGTACCAAGACCAAGCGGTACAAAAAGATATCGGTTTAGTCCCTTATAAAATCATCCAGGCAGACAATGGCGATGCATGGGTTGATGTAAATGACAAGAAACTTGCACCACAACAAATCTCTGCTGAAATCTTGAAAAAGATGAAAAAAACTGCAGAAGATTACCTAGGTGAAACAGTTACTGAAGCAGTCATTACCGTTCCTGCATACTTCAACGATGCCCAACGTCAAGCAACTAAAGATGCAGGTAAAATTGCCGGTCTTGATGTTAAACGTATCATCAACGAACCAACTGCTGCGGCTCTTGCGTTCGGTATGGACAAAAAAGAAGGCGACCGTAAAATCGCGGTTTACGACTTGGGTGGTGGTACTTTTGACGTATCAATCATCGAAATTGCTGACTTGGATGGCGACCAACAAATTGAAGTATTGTCGACTAACGGTGATACCTTCCTTGGTGGTGAAGACTTCGATAATGCTTTAATTGAATTCCTGGTTGAAGAGTTCAAGAAAGAACAAAGCGTGAACTTGAAACAAGATCCTCTTGCATTACAACGTTTGAAAGAAGCGGCTGAAAAAGCAAAAATCGAACTTTCATCTTCAAATGCAACTGAAATCAACCTTCCATACATCACTGCAGATGCGACTGGTCCTAAACACTTGGTGATCAACGTAACGCGTGCAAAATTAGAAGGCTTGGTTGCTGATCTGGTTGAACGTACCATTGAACCTTGCCGTATTGCGCTTAAAGATGCCGGTCTTTCAACTTCAGAGATCTCTGACGTAATCCTTGTAGGTGGTCAGTCTCGTATGCCACTTGTACAACAAAAAGTACAAGAGTTCTTCGGTCGTGAACCACGTAAAGACGTGAACCCGGACGAAGCTGTAGCAATGGGTGCTGCGATTCAAGGTGCAGTATTGTCTGGTGACAAAACTGACGTACTTTTACTTGACGTAACTCCATTGACTCTAGGTATTGAGACTATGGGCGGCGTGTTAACAGCAATCATCGAGAAAAACACCACGATTCCTGCGAAGAAATCTCAAGTGTTCTCAACTGCTGCTGACAACCAACCTGCTGTAGACATTTCAGTTTACCAAGGTGAACGTAAAATGGCACAGCAAAACAAATTGTTGGGTAACTTCCAATTGGGCGACATTCCACCTGCTCCACGTGGTGTGCCACAAATTGAAGTATCATTCGACATCAACGCTGATGGTATCTTGAAAGTATCTGCGAAAGACAAGAGCACTGGTAAAGAACAATCAATTCAAATTAAAGCAAACTCTGGTTTGAGCGATGCTGAAATTGAAGCGATGATCAAAGATGCTGAAGCGAATGCTGAAGAAGACCGCAAGTTTGAAGAATTAGCGAAAGCGCGTAACGAAGCTGATGCCCTTGTATCTTCTGCTCAAAAAGCAGTAAAAGATCTTGGCGAGCAAGTAACTGCTGACGAAAAAACTGCGATTGAAACTGCTGTAGCTGAGCTTGAAACTTCTACCAAAGAAAATGACGTAGAAGACATCAAAGCGAAAACTGAAGCGCTTCAAAACATCATCATGCCGATCACTCAACGTGCTTATGAAGCAGCCCAAGGCGCTCAAGGTGGTGCTGAAGGTTTTGATCCAAATGCATTCCAAGGTGATGCGGGTCAACAACAAAAAGCGGACGACGGCGTAGTTGATGCTGAGTTCACTGAAGTTAAAGATGACAAAAAATAATTTGTCGTTTTGAAAAAAGACCGCACTTTGTGCGGTCTTTTTTTGGTTATCTTATAGGCAAAAGGATAGATTTTGACTAACATATAATTATATAAATCACTGAAAAACAAAAAATATGCAGAATTTTATTAAACTTCTACTTATTGCTTCTGGCTTTGCAATCATGATGCTCTACCCGATGGGTAATCTGTTTATCGTACTACCCTCTAGTGTTTTTCTTTCCCCATTTAATTATTTGCAAGCTTTAGGTATAGAGGCTGCCTTTGCTTTTGGTTTTTTAATTTCAACAATAGTATTGCTGATATTATCGGTACCTCAGCGCTACCCTTATGGAAAAGGCTTTATATTATTGGGCTTGGGATTAATCAGCTATATTATTTTCCAAGTGTATAAATATGAAGTGAGTTTATATGCTTTCAATCATCGAAATGAAAATTCTTATAATGTTAAATATTTAATTGAACTTATTATTTTTTTATTCAATTTTTTAGGTTTAATCTTGGTCTATCATTCTAATTTGCCAAAACAAATTGATCAGTTTAAAAAACAAAAAAAATAAAGCTTAAGATGCTAAATTCCCTGAAGTTAACGATGACAAAAAATAATTTGTCGCTTTAACTGTACTCGAAAGTGTAAAGAAAAAGACCGCACAAAAACGCGGTTTTTTGATTTTTATTTCTGCTTAATTGTTATACAGTATAGAAAAACAATTATCTTTAAGCTTTTATGCGCTTAGTGCTACTGGGTCTTTTGCTCATCTTTCTGTCCGGCATGACCTATCAAACCCGAAATCATCCCCAAATTCGCTACAACAAGCTGTTGGATCGGATTCAGCATCCTTTCGATACCCGGTTACGTTACCGGATTGCTGAAGTGGATTCGCGTTTTGGTCTCACTGAACATGAGTTAAAACAAATTAGTCAACAAGCCACTGACATTTGGAAAGATGGCACAGGTCAAGATTATTTTGTCTATGATCCACAGGCGCGTCTGACCATTCATTTAATTTACGATCAACGCCAGAATGAATCGGTGCAACGTCGGCAGCAATTAGGGCATATTCAACAAAGCCAGCAATTGTGGTCCAATAAAAATCAACAGCTGAAACAGTTTAAAGATGAACTAGATCGAAACAATGCCGAGCTTGAAACTAAAAAAAACCAACTAGATTCACAATTAAATCAATATAATCAGCATATTGCCATTATTAATCAAAATGGCGGAATCCCGGCTGCACAACGCGCGCAGATGACCCAGCAACAAAGTCAATTACAACAGCAAATCTTTGTTCTACAGCAAGAAATCCATATTTATAACCAAAAAATTCAGCAACTCAATCTTCAGGTCGATGAACTTAATCAGCTTAATCGACAAATTGATAGCTCGGTACAACGCTTTAATCAGCGTTTTCAGCCGCGATTATTTGATAAAGGCTCGTTTAATGGCCAACAAATTAATATTTATGAATTTGAGTCGCAAGATGATTTACGTTTAACCCTGGCGCATGAATTTGGCCATGCACTCGGACTCAAGCATAATCAGGATCCGCAAGCGCTGATGTATCCGCTCATGAAAGAGCAGAATCTGCAAAATTTCAGATTATCCACCGCAGATATTGCCTTATTACAAGCGCGTTAAAGCATGACCGGGATACAATGCAAAAAGCCCTTACTTTTTATAAGCATATGCCTCGCAATACAGCGGTAATAAAGCTGATTTCATGTTATTGTAATACCCGAAATGACAACAGAAAATCTCTGGAGATGCATGTGAGTTACTACCATATTGTTATTGAAGTAAATGACCACATCAGTACGATTGAACAAACTCGTGATATTGAAATTTTTGATATTATTGAGATTCAGCCTTATCTCCACTCCATTCTGTTGCCTTATTTCAATGAGCAACTGATTGAACTTGAAGATGAAAATATAGAATTCAAAGATATTCTACATTTACAAGTCAAACAGACGCTGTTGCCTATTCAGGATTTGATTGAAGAAGAACAACGTTTACTTCCAAGTGATACCGATATCACCATTAGTGCTTATGAAATTTTTAATAACCGTGATTTAAGCCAAGATGTGACTACTGTTATTTTTGATATTTTAGAAGCAGCAAAACTACAAGCTTAATTTTTTTATCAGTTTAAAAAATTAGTCCGGCACACTGACTGGCAATAAAAAGCCCTCCAAAAAAGGAGGGCTTTTTTTAATTTGCTTAAATCGAGAAAGATGAACCACAACCACAGGTTGTTGTTGCATTGGGATTGTGCACGATAAAACGTGAACCTTCCAAACCTTCTACATAATCCACTTCTGAACCAACCAGATATTGATAGCTCAGTGAATCAACCAGCATTTTCACGTCGCCATTGATAAATTCAGCATCATCTTCATTCATGCTTTCAGCAAAGTTAAAGCCATAAGAGAAACCAGAACAACCACCACCTGTAACATAAACGCGTAACATTAATTCTTGGTTGCCTTCGCTATCACGCAATTGGCGTACTTTATTCGCAGCATTGTCGGTCAGCACCAGAGCTTGGGCATTCATGTCGGATTCCTCTGTTCAATTCAGGTGTCTTGAAATATAAAAGACCATATATCAAGTATATCATACCCAATATATGGTCAGTCTTTGCAGATTTAAAGTTAAATCAGACTATTTTTCTCAAGATTGTTTGTAGTTCTCATCTTGTAAACTACATTCAAAATTCTTTGGATCTTCCTTACAACGGAATTGCCATAACAATTTCATCATACGTCTGTCATATACTCCACGTTTGGTTAAATCGACTCGCGACTCACGCATGAGCTTTTGATAGCCAGACTTATCTGCTTCAGGAATTTGCATCCAGTATTTTTGCGGGATATCAGCTTTCATTTTGCCTAAAATACCAAAGGCACGCGGTAATTGGCTTTTCACCCATTCACGTGATTTTTGCCCATACCCTGCCGGAAATTTATCGGGACGGATAATTACATTACCAGTCACCTGTAAAATAGGATAATTCACAATCGCGCCCTTATTTCCTAAGCCCTTATAGAGTTCTAAAGGTTTAAACACGGCAGCAGGTGCACCAATAATATCGACCTGACCATTGTTAAATTTCGCGCCAAAATTGGTGACATCTGCACTAACCGCCTGTGCCCCAACTTGCTGAACCATAATTTTTTGCGCTTCATCGTAATCAAGCACTGCTATTTTTTTACCTGCAGCTTTCGCCACGGTATTGATATTACGGTCATTGACCATTAAAAATGCATCACCGACTGGAATTACACCCACCACTTCATATTTACTATTTACCATATGTTTGGCAAAGGCTGGACTGGCTAAGCCCTGCATGACTTTTACCGCCAGTTTTAAATCTGGAATCGCACCAATGGCATCAAGTGAACCGGTAAAATGATTAAACTGACGACCACGCATACCGGTCACACTAATCCCGTCACACTTGCCGGCTTTAAAATCTTCAGCGATGACCGCTTCGTTTTGTCCCACGCGTAATTCAATATCTGCACCCCAGTTTTTGGCGGCCAATTGATAATCTTTCATCAGGGCGAAAACATCACCACTTTTACCGACTAAATCAAATACGCAAATAACTTGTTTGGCTTGAGTAACACTGGTTACAGCACACAAACCCAAACCAAGCAGCAGTGTTTTAGACCATGGCATCATGATTTTTTTCTTCCTTGTTTCATTATTTTATTCAATCGGGGGATTGAATTGTTTTTGCTTTTTTATTCATCATCCATCACCAGTCTTTAAGACTTATTATTTTGTTGGACTGATAAAATTTTGCTGTTATTTTTTAAGATTACGCCTTTTTTTACTGACCACAATGGCAAAAATGACAAAATCCAAGCGACAAAAAAGCCTAGATTAAATCTAGGCTTTCTTTTTTAAAATCAAAGTTATTCACCGCCAAGTGAACATTCAAAATTCGCCTTATCGACAGAACAGCGTGCCTTTTTCAAAACACCCATCATGCCTGCATCATAAATACCACGCTTGGTCATATCCATACGGCCTTCACGCAATAATTTTTGATATTTGGTTTTATCGTCTGCAGTTAAGTTTAATTTGAACTTGGCTGGAATATTGGCTTCCAGACGATTAATCATGGCAAAACTTTTTGGTAAGTTTTTCACAAACCAATCACGTGATTTTTGACCAAAATCTGCAGGGAATTGATCTGGACGGATAACAAAATCTGCAGTCACCTGAAGTACCGGGAAATTGAACATTGCGCCATTTGAACCTAGACCTTTATAAATTTCTAAAGGTTTATAAGCATAGGCAGGTGCACCCACCATATCGACCTGACCATTATTGAATTTAGCGACAAAGTTAGATACGTCAGAAATCACTGCTTGTGCACCAACGCGTTGTACCATAATTTTTTGTGCATCGTCATAACCCAACACAGCAAATTTTTTGCCCGCTGCTTTTTCTATCGAGTTAATATTTTTATCACGCACAAAAATAAATGCGGAACCTAAAGGTGCAATCCCGGCAACTTCATATTTTTTACCGCTTAAATTACTGACCATCTTCGGTGCATTACGTTTATCCAAAGCAAAAGTGATGGCACGCTGAGCAATAGCATTACTTGGTGCACCACCCAAAGCATCAATAGAACCTACAAATTTGTTATATTGACGGGCACGCATTGCAGTCATAAACACGCCGTCACATTTGCCTGCTTTAAAGTCATTATCAGCAACTGCTTCGTCTTGACGTGGAATAAGATTAATTTCCGCGCCCCATCCTTTTGCAGCTAGCGCCCATTCCTGAGCCATTTGAAAAGATTCACCCGATTTACCCAGTAAATCGAATACACATACATCGACTTTAGCAGCTTGCGCTGTACTCGCTAGACCTACAGCAGCCAATGTAGCGAATGCAAAAATTGTTTTTTTCATTATTTCTGTCCTTTTGGAATCTTGTTGTTTGACGAGTATCCGTTCACGCCACAAATATTAAGCAAGTTCATTCTAAAAAAATAGAGCATTTACTCCAATTAATTGCGACTCAAATGCCAATTGGTTTTTATTTTTCGATATTCACATTAAAAATCATAGTCTTATTTAATAACGATTTTTACGTATAACTTATGAAATTTGAGCTATTTTACAAATTAACACATAACAATCGATTTATTCGCCACTCAATGAACACTCAAAGTTGGTGCGCTCCACTGTACAACGGGCTTTTTTAAGTACGCTCATCATGGTCGGTTCGTAAATGCCTTGTCTAGTCAGATCTAAACGTCCATCCCGCAGTAATTTTTGATACTTGTCATGATCTTCCTTGGTTAAATTTATTTTATATTTTGCAGGAATGCCTGCTTCTAGGCGGCGTACCATGGCAAAACTTTTTGGTAATAACTGTACAAACCAGCTACGCGACTGCTCTGCAAAACCTTCAGGAAATTTCTCGGGACGAATGACCAGGTCTGCAGTCACGTTGACCACTGGAAAATTAATCATTGCCCCTGTAGAGCCTAAACCCTTATAAATTTCTAGCGGCTTGAAGGCATAGGCAGGTGCAGCAATCATGTCGACTTCACCATTGTTGAATTTTTTCACAAAATTAGAAATATCGGCCATTACCGGTACTGCACCTATACGCTGTACAGTAATTTTTTGTGCTTGGTCGTAATGCAGAATGGCAAACTTTTTACCTTTTGTCTTCTCTATAGTGTTAATTGATTTATCACGTACAAAAAGATAGGCCGTTCCAATTTGCCCAATCCCTGCCACCTCATATTTTTCATTGCCAATTGTACTAACCAGCCGTTTTTTATTGCGTTTATCAAGTACAAAAGAAATTGCTTTTTGCGCAATCTGATTACTGGGAACACCACCTAATGCATCAATAGACCCCGCAAATTTGTTATAGGCACGGGCGCGCATTGAAGTCATGTAAAAAGCATCGCAAACACCGGCTTTAAAATCTTTTTCTATTTTTGCTTCATCTTGATACGGCATTAGATTGACCTCAGCACCCCAGTTTTTACTGGCCAAAGCCCATTCTTCAATTAATTTATAGGACTCACCTGCTTTACCTAACAGGTCAAATACACAGATATTTTGTTTTGCCTGCGCCACACTGGAAAAACTCAAAAGCGTGAGCGTAGATAAAATAAAAGTCCTTTTTTTCATGATGTACCTTATTCTTTTTTCGCTTATTTCTCTTAGAAAATCACTATAATTTTCTTTTTATACTAAAAATAGAGCTGCTCAGGCCTTTCTGACGAAAGGCACTTTTTTGCACAATTTGTCACATTTTTATTGATCTACTTAAAATTATGCTTTTATAGGAAAGAATAATGCACTGTCTTTTTCTTTTCTGAGTGGCTTCCTTTAGAATACGCCCATCATTCTTCTCTTTTAGATATTTCAATGATTCAGTTAGATCAACTTTCTATACGTCGCGGTGGACGTGTTTTATTTCAAAAAGCGTCTATGCAGCTACATCCAGGATGGAAAATTGGCCTAACCGGTGTCAATGGCGCAGGAAAATCGACCCTGTTTGCGGCATTGCTGGGTGGTATGGAATCGGATGGTGGTTCTTTGACCCGTCCTGCTGTTTGGACTGTGGCCCATATGGCGCAGGAAATTAAAGCCCTAGAGATGAAGGCTATCGATTTTGTCCTGTCAGGTGATGAAGAATATTGGGATATCCAGCACAAACTGGAACATCCTGAAGACCTCGATAATGATGAACTCGCGCATTTATATGGCCGTTTTGACGAAATTAATGGCTACTCTGCTCCATCAAAAGCCTCACAATTGATGGCCGGGCTGGGTTTCTTTGAACATCAGTCTCAACTGGATGTTTCAAGTTTCTCTGGGGGTTGGCGGATGCGTTTAAATCTGGCCCGTACCCTGATGAGCCGTTCAGACTTACTGTTACTGGATGAACCGACCAACCATTTAGATTTAGATGCAATTTTATGGCTGGAAGACTGGTTAAAAGCTTATGAAGGCACCCTGATTTTAATTTCACATGACCGTGATTTCCTGGATGCCGTTACCGATCATATATTACACATAGAAAATCAGGAACTTACTCTCTATACAGGGAATTATTCCACATTTGAACGTACCCGTAGTGAACGTCTGGCACAACAACAACAAGCTTATGAAAAGCAGCTTGAAACACGGGCACATTTACAGAAATATATCGACCGCTTTAAAGCACAAGCAACCAAAGCCAAACAAGCGCAAAGCCGGATTAAACAACTTGAACGTATGCAAGAGTTGTCTGCAGCACATGTTGATACACCATTTACCTTCTCATTCCGTGAACCGACTAAAATGAGTTCGCCACTGCTTGAACTTGAACACGCAGATATTGGTTATGGTGACAAGTTGATTGTGACCAACGTTAATTTGCAAATCACACCCAGCAGCCGGATTGGTTTACTCGGGATGAATGGTGCAGGTAAATCAACCCTGATCAAATCTTTAGTGGGTGATCTCAAACTACTTAAAGGTACGCGCAAAGATTCAGAATTACTCAATATTGGTTATTTTGCACAGCATCAAATGGATGCTCTGGATGGTAGCGCCAGCCCAATGTTGCAATTGTCACGCATTGCGGACAAAAAAATCAGTGAAGCAACTTTACGTTCATTCCTGGGCAGCTTTGGCTTTAGTGGCGAACGTATGGATACACCAAGTGAGGGCTTCTCTGGCGGGGAACGTGCACGTCTAGCTTTGGCTTTAATTGTATGGTTACGTCCAAAC
Organism: Acinetobacter sp. ANC 4169; assembly: GCF_002135355.1. Taxonomy (GTDB): domain Bacteria; phylum Pseudomonadota; class Gammaproteobacteria; order Pseudomonadales; family Moraxellaceae; genus Acinetobacter. The sequence continues at coordinate 131,863 of NZ_NEGE01000006.1, forward strand.
GTGTTGATTCTGGACGAACCGACTAACCATTTGGATCTGGATATGCGTCATGCTCTGACGATGGCCTTACAAGACTTTGAAGGTGCTGTGGTGTTGGTATCGCATGAGCGTCAATTGATTGCCAGCGTCTGTGATGAATTATTGTTGGTACACAATGGTCAATGCCGTGAGTTTGATGGTGATCTGGTTGCCTATGCAGATTGGTTGCGTCAGGCACGTATCGAGATGATGAAAAATGGTCAAAAACCTGCTGCCCCTGTTCAGTCACAAGTTGAAGTAAAACCGGCAATTTCAAAACTCGATAAAGAAGCTCAACGTAAGGAAACTGCGCGTCGCCGTGAACTGGGCCGTCCGATTCGTAAAAATATTGAAAAAAATGAAGCGCAGATTACCAAGCTTCAACCACGTTTGGCTGAAATTGAAGTATTACTGGCTGATACCGCAATTTATGAGGCAAGTCGAAAAGATGATTTACTCAAACTGATGAATGAGCAGACTGAGTTAAAAAACCAGCTGGAAACTGCGGAAGAACAAATGTTAGAACTCATGATGGAACTGGAAAGTCTGGAGCAATCCTTTCAGGAAAGCTAAGCCCTAAACCTGCTTTTCAGCACTCAGAGACCAGTGATCAGCATCACTGGTCTCTTTTTTTACCGATATATTTAAATCCTGTTTTCTGGGCAATAGCCACAATTGTTGTGTGATCTCTGTTTTTCTCTCCTGTATACCTATTCTGTTTGACACATCTGATCATGAATTACGCAGGCATCCTGTAAGCTTGTTTTTTAAACAGTTGAGCTCCCTATTTCATAAATTAATTTACAGCCTTGTCCTACATCATGTGGCTCTAATAAAAGGGCGTTGTCATTTTCGGCAGCCTTATTGAGGTCTGTTTTAATGTTGAACTAGAGAGGGAAACCGCATGCGTGCACTTAGCTATCATGCTACTCGGGATGTACGAATTGAATCTGTTCCTGATCCGGTTATTCAGGAAGCAGATAATGTCATTTTAAGGGTGACGGCCAACGCCATTTGTGGTTCAGATCTGCATCTTTATCATGGGAAAATTCCCGCCACTGAACAGGGCGACATTTTTGGCCACGAATTTATGGGAGTGGGGGGAAGAAATAGGTTCTGAAGTCACTTCGGTAAAAAAAGGAGATCGGGTCATTATTCCCTTTGTGATTGCATCACGGTCACTGCTTTTTCTGTGAAAATCAACTCACTGCGGCCTGTGAAAATACCAACAGTGGACGTGATGCCATCATCAACAAAAAACAGATTTCCTCAGGTGCAGCCCTGTTTGGTTATAGCCATCTGTATGGCGGTATGGTCAGTGTACCCGGGGTTTATGCAGGTTCAATTCACGGCTTCTTGTTCGGCGATGCCTTTGATAACGGCCTAACCTTTAAAATGGGGCAAACCCATGTGCATAAGTTCCTGCCTCAGTTGCTCGAATTTATCGAAAATGGCGATCTTTCCCCTGAGGTGATTATTACCCACCGCATGAACCTGGCAAATGCGGCTGAAGGCTAGCGTATTTTTGATAAACGCGAACAGGACTGTCGCAAGATTATCTTGACTCCCTAGACAGTACTGAAGCAGGAAAATCACTGCAGCAGGTGCTTTTTTATAATCTAAATCCGCGAACGCTAAACAATGCATGTCACTACACCTAGGAAGCAAGCAGCTGCTGTTAACTTCGATATTCTTAGATTTTTTAGCCATATCCAGCATTACTGACACATTCCCCCTTTGAATCCGTATAGGGATCCTCCAGCTGATGAATAAGCAGACTGAACTGCAAGCCTTGCAGGTCGTACAAACCCAGATACCCAGATTAGGAAGGTAAATAGAATAATTTGAAATTTCACTTGATTATTAAAATAATTATGTAGTTTAGCTACACCAATAATTCTAGTGCAATTCTTATGTTCCACGCCGATTGTTTATTAGAACTACATAGATTAAATAAGTTATTAATTTTTATGTATTTTTATTATAAAAATACCTAATATTGAGACTTCAAGTGTCCTATCGTGACATTAAACTAAAGCACCTCTTTTAAATTTAAAACCGTAATTTAAATTTAAAATCGTATTTTAAATTTAAAAATACTTATCCACAAGCCACAGACAGACTAATTTTTAAATTTAAAAAATATGATCATTTCTACGAAGAAGAATTTTGGATATTTATTTTATTATTCACATAAAAATATGGATAACTTAAAAGTTATCCACACTATTGATCAAGGTTTAAACTGATTTAAAAAAGTATTATTCACATATAATTTAATTATTTTTAATGATTTTATCCAACTCCCTGAAAGATCAGGTTTTCAGGAATCTTAGTTCAATAATTTTCCATTCTGTATCATAGCGCCACAACTCCTGCAGGCGCTGCTTGCCCTGTTCAAGGCCAATCAGTACGCGGCATTCTGTCTGATCCGGATTAAACTCATACTCCTCAAACTCCACTTCTGGCCGGTGCGGTCTCCATACACCATTCTGTACGGCATGAGCAATCCGGTCATAACGCACATAGCTTGTTTCTACGCGGCCATCCTGCTCATAGACCACCTTAAAATCATCATGCTCATAATGACGCAACACCTCATAGTTACCGTTGTAGAATGCATCAGTCCATATATTACGGACTTCTTCAAGCTGGTTATCCATGGATAAACCTCTTTATTGTTGTAAGCTGGCCTTGATCAGGGAGAGAATGAAGTCTAAAAATAGTACCCGGCATAAGGCCTGAGTTCACCGATCAGGTCCTGTTTATATTGACAAGTTAACATGACATTAGCATAAAATTTTCGTAAAAAAAGCACCCCGAAAGGTGCTTTTTTAAATGTATTGTGTATCAATTATGCATCGATATCTGCGTTCAGTGCGTTCTCTTCAATGAAGGCACGACGTGGTTCCACATCATCACCCATCAAGCAAGAGAACATTCGATCTGCTTCAATTGCATCATCAATGGTCACTTGCAGCATGTTACGGTTTTCAGGATCCATGGTTGTTTCCCACAGCTGTTCCGCATTCATCTCACCCAGACCTTTATAGCGTTGGATCATCATGCCGCGACGTGAGTCGGATAAAATATGCTGCCAAACCTGATGGAAAGTAGTGACATTAATTTTGCGATCACCTTTCTGCAAATAAGCGCCTTCTTCAAGCAAAGTAAACCAGCTCTTCGAGTTTTGCAGTAAACGCTTATATTCACCTGAAGCCAGCAAGCCTGAATCAAGCAAATACTGGTGCGGCAAGTTATGCACGTAAACTGTTACACGTGGCCAGAAATGAGCCACTTTAGAACCATCAGCATGTTCTTTTTCAAACACTTCTAAAGTGATTTCAGGACGTAAACTTGGCTGATATGCTTCAATAGCAGCACGTAACTGTTCAGACCATTGTTTAACATAATCTTCATCATGATTTTGATCAAGTTTGAATGCCTCTAATCCTAGTAAACCATCAAGTAAACTTGCAGGATAGCGTACAGTTAAACGATTCAAACTTTTCTGTGAAACTTGGTAATCTTCAATGACTTTCGCCAGGGCTTGACCTGTAATTGCAGGAGATTCAGCACTGATATGCAAGGATAAATCATCAATCGCATTTGAAATCAGGAAAGTTTCCAAAGCATCATTATCTTTAAGATACTGCTCATGCTTGCCTTTTTTCAGTTTATATAACGGTGGCTGTGCAATATAGATATAACCACGTTCTACCAGTTCAGGCATTTGACGGAAGAAGAAAGTCAATAGTAGCGTACGAATGTGCGAACCATCGACGTCGGCATCGGTCATGATAATGATTTTGTGATAACGCAATTTATCCGGATTGTACTCTTCACGACCAATACCACAGCCCAGTGCAGTAATCAGTGTGCCGACTTCTTGCGAAGAAATCATTTTGTCAAAACGCGCACGTTCCACATTCAGGATTTTACCTTTCAATGGCAGAATCGCCTGCATTTTACGATTACGGCCCTGTTTTGCAGAACCGCCCGCAGAGTCACCTTCGACCAGGTAAAGTTCAGAAAGTGCAGGATCTTTTTCCTGGCAATCCGCCAATTTACCTGGCAAACCGGCAATATCCAAGGCACTCTTACGACGGGTCATTTCACGCGCTTTACGTGCAGCATCACGCGCACGTGCCGCGTCGATAATTTTACCGGCAATCGATTTTGCCGCTTGTGGATTTTCCAGCAGATATTCTGAGAATGACTTGTTCATCGCCTGCTCTACAGCAGGTTTGACTTCACTTGAAACCAGTTTTTCCTTGGTTTGTGAAGAGAATTTAGGATCAGGCACTTTGACTGAAACAATCGCGGTTAAACCTTCACGCGCATCATCACCCGAAACGGCAACTTTCTCTTTTTTGAGCAAGTTTTCGCTTTCCATATAGCTGTTTAAGCCACGGGTCAAGGCTGCACGGAAACCGGCTAAATGCGTACCACCATCTTTTTGTGGAATGTTATTGGTAAAACAGCGCACATTTTCCTGGTAGGTGTCGTTCCATTGCAAGGCAACTTCTACACCAATGCCATTGTCTGCTTGAACAGTAAAATGAAAAATATCATTCAGATGGGTTTTGCCTTGATTGATATATTTTACAAATTCAGACAAACCGCCTTCATAATCAAATACATGTTCCGCATTGATACGTTCATCACGTAGCACAATACGCACACCGGCATTCAAGAATGAAAGCTCACGCAAACGGCGCGCTAAAATATCCACATTAAAAATAGTTTGGCTAAAGGTTTCAGCACTTGGCCAGAAACGTACAGTGGTACCGGTTTTATCAGTATCTCCCACCACTTTCAGCGGATAAACCGGATCACCATGTTTATATTCTTGTTGGTGAATATGGCCAGCTCTGAGAATAGTCAATTCAAGTTTACGTGATAAGGCATTTACTACAGAGACACCTACACCGTGCAAACCACCAGAAACTTTATAGCTGTTATCGTCAAACTTACCACCGGCATGCAGAATGGTTAAAATGACTTCCGCAGCAGATACGCCTTCTTCAGGGTGAATATCGGTTGGAATACCACGCCCATTATCGGATACGCTGACCGACTCATCTTCATGGATGGTTACCAAGATTTCATCACAGTGCCCCGCCAAGGCTTCATCGATGGCATTATCGACCACCTCGAACACCATGTGGTGTAAGCCTGAGCCATCGTCCGTATCACCAATATACATACCCGGACGCTTACGCACAGCATCTAGGCCACGTAATACCTTGATACTAGAGGAATCATAAGCCTTTTCATTGGTTTGTTCTGTTTGAGAAGCAGCTTGATCTTCTGAACTCATGGTTTCTCCCTAGTGAAAATATAGGTCTATCCAAAGATGGGTAAAATCTAAAAAGTTATTGCACAACAACCTGAACTTGACCATTTTCAACTTTGAATAATTGATATGAAATAGACAAATCATGTAAATGTTTTTTGACTGATTCATGCTCTAAAGTGGTAATAAAAACCTGACTACCAAGTTGGCTTAATCGTTCAATTAATCGTCGCTGTGCAGTTAAATCTAATTCTGCTGTCAGATCATCTAATAATACCACAGTTTCCTTATTACAGGCATGTAGCATTGCAATCTGTGACAGTTTTAAAGCCATAATCAGCAGCTTTTTCTGGCCCCGTGACAGCACTACATCGGCATCGCCCATGACTGTTTTTAAACGTAAATCTGCACGATGGGGTCCATACTCAGTATAACGGCGATCGACATCTTTCTGGTGATGCACAGTCAAGTCATGCAGCAGGCCCTGTTCGGTATGAAAGCCAGGACTATATTCCAATTCAACTGCAAGATTGGGCAGCAACTGCTGCAAATCCTGCTCAAAATAGACTTTCCACTGTTCCACAATGCCACTACGTTGCGAATTCAGCATTTCGCCATATTCAGCCAACATTTTGTTCCACGGTTCCAAATCTTGCAGACTGAGATTACGGCGGGATTTCAGCAAGCTGTTGCGTTGCTTTAAGGCACGCGAATAGTACTGCCAGGCATGATAAAACTCCGGTTCCACGTGGAACATCAACCAGTCAATCAGTTGTCGTCGTGGCTTGGCGCCATAATCGATAATATCGGTACTTTGTGGATCAATATGCTGTAAAGGCAGAATTTTAGCCAGCTGCCCTTGGGTGGCAATATGATCGCCATTGACCTTAATCAGCTGTTCACCAGATAGCAGCTTTTGCATGCCAATTTTTTCTGTCGCCGATTGTGCAAATACAATCGCGTCGCCAGTTTCATTCTGAATATAATTTTTAGGGATATGGGTACGAAAAGAACGTCCTGTGGCCAGCAAATGAATGGCTTCTAAAATCGAGGTTTTGCCTGAACCATTTTGCCCATAAAAGACATTAAACGGCTGCAACTCATGGAGTGCAACCGCCTTTAGGTTTCGAACACGCTCTATATTTAAACGCGTGATATACATGCTTTGATCTGAATTAAAATCGTCAAATTAAACACGCATTGGCATTACAACATAGGTCTGATCCTGTTGTGCCGGATCATGCACCAATACCGATTGATTCGCTTCAGTCATGGTCATAGAGACATCATCACCATCCAGAGCTCCCAATACGTCTAACAAGTATTGGGCATTGAATGACATTTCCATCGGTGCATCCGCATATTGAATGGCCAAATCTTCAATCGCTTCATCTTGCTCCGGGTTATTGGCACGCAGCTGTAAAGAATCGGCACCAAAATTCAGGAATACACCACGTAATTTTTCATTACTCAAAATCGCTACACGCTGCAATGACTGTTTAAACACATCATGCGCAATCAATACGTTTTTATCGCCACCACGTGGAATCACACGACGGTAATCCGGAAATTTTCCATCAATCAGTTTGGTGGTAAAACGAACGGTGATGTCACCCTGCTCTTTATCGCGACTTGGGGTACTAATGGTGACATTTAACAGTTCACGGCCAATCAGCAGAGACAATTGCTCATCTTCAATGCTGAGCAAACGCTGTAATTCTGCCACCGCTTTACGTGGCACAATCGCTTGAATCGGCTGAGTTGCAGTAGATTGTGCAACGGTTTCACACAGTGCCAGGCGGTGACCATCTGTAGTGACTGCACGAAGCTGATTCTGGTCAATTTCAAGCAAGGTACCGGTCAAATAAAAACGTACATCCTGTACCGCCATTGCAAATGCAGTCTTTTCAAACAGGCGTTTTAATTCACGTTGCGTTACCGTCACTTGCGTGCCTTGAGCATTTTCCGTGCTCAAAAGCGGATAATCTTCAGCAGGTAAAGTACCCAACACAAAACGGCTATTGCCCGATTTTAAAATACAGCGATCTTCAGTGATTTGCAGGTCAATCAATGCAGCAGCAGGCAATGATTTGCAGATATCCATCAGTTTACGTGCAGGAACTGTAGTTTCACCAGCCTGCAAGCAAGCACCTTCAGCCAGCGTGGTACTCGCCACCAATTCCACTTCCAGATCGGAACCGGTAATGGTTAAAGATTCATTGCTCACTTGAATCTTGACGTTAGACAGAATGTTTAAAGTATGGCGACGTTCAACCGCTCCTACGACATGTGATAGAACATTAAGTAAGCTTTCTTTCGCGATTTTCAAACGCACGGTACATTCCTCTAACGACTGAAGATTAAAATAAATAAATGTGTTTTTAGCAGTGTACTATGCGGCAGAACATGCCGCATTGCAAGAATAGAATTTGATCAAATCGGATCAACTTTGCAACAGCCGTTGCAGGTTTTTATAGTCTTCATTGAAGATCGGATCTTCTTCCCGCAGGCTAATGACTTTTTCACAGGCATGCATCACGGTACTGTGATCACGACCACCAAATGCCATGCCAATTTCCGGGAAACTGTCGCCAGTCAATTCACGTGCCAAGCCCATGGCAAGCTGACGTGGACGGGCATAAATCCGGGTCCGTTTAGGGCCGACAATTTCTTTTAAAGGAATACGGAAATATTCACTGACCACGCGCTGGATATTTTCAGTACTGATGGTCCGGGCACGAATCGCCAGCACATCTTTTAACGATTCACGTACCACATCCAGATCAATCGGTGTGCCTTTAAAACGGGAAATCGCCACCACTTTATTGAGTGCACCTTCCAGTTCACGAACATTGGCCACCACTTGCTGAGCAATAAACAAGGCACAGTTACGCGGTAATTCCACCCCGCTGCTTTCGGCTTTTTTCAGCAAAATCTCAATTCGGGTTTCAATATCCGGTGGTTCCACCCCAACCGATAAGCCCCAGGAAAAACGCGATACCAGACGCGCATCCAGTTCAGTCAATTCTTTGGGATAACGGTCCGAAGTCAGAATAATCTGTTTCGATTCATCCAATAGCGCGTTAAAGGTATAAAAGAACTCCACCAGACTGGCCTCTTTACCCGCCAGCAAATGAATATCATCCACCAACAACAGATCAAGCGAGCGGCAATTCTTTTTAAACTCTTCTACCTTGCCTTGCTGTAAAGAGCTGACAAAATCCTGTACAAAACTCTCGGCGGTCATATACATCACCCGCGCATTGGGTTTGGCCTGCAACAAGGCATTGCCGACAGCTTGCATGAGGTGGGTTTTACCCAGACCGGTCGGTCCATATAAAAATAGAGGATTGTGCTGTGAAGCCCCCAACTGGGTTAAAACTTTACGGCAGGTTTCCGCGGCCATTTGGTTGGAACGGCCTTCAACAAACAGTGAAAAAGTAAATAAGGGATTAAGTAAACGTTTACGGCTATTTTTACTGCCGCTTTCATCTTTTTCTTTTTTCGGTTTGGAAACAGGCGCCGGAACTGATTGCAAGGCTGCTGTAGTAGTTGCTGGTTGTTCATTGGCAGATAAAATTGCCCCTGGACGAGAATCGACCAGAATCTCAACTTTACGTACCCGACCTTCAGACATCTGTTCAGCCAAAATGGTGATCAGTTCCAGATGGTGTTCCTGAATATAACGGGTCCAGTAAGGATTGGGCGCATATAGTCTTAAAGTGTCGTTCAGCTCTTCGGCAACCAGCGGGCGAATCCACATGGTAAAGACATTTCCCGAAAGCTCTTGTCGCAAACGAGTTAGACAGTCTGTCCAAAGCATGTGAAACCCCTATTCATTCCATTGTTAATAACAAAAAACATTTGAGCCCGAGCAAGCGGGTCGCCATTCTATCGAAGTTATCCACATCTGTCATGGCAAAATTCAGGAAATATCACTCAAAAAAGTAAATTTCCGATTAAATTTAAATTTAAATCACGGTGTGGATAAGTTTATCCGCAAGCTGTGGATAAAATATATCATAAAGTTATCCACAATTTAATAAAATCATAAAAACATAGATATCCACAATATAAATTTATGTTTATAAAAAATAAAATGTGCTTTTCCACAGAAAAAGCCCACCCTAATAATAATAAATTTAAATTTATAAATTTGAATTTATTTATAGGGACACGATTTTATGGGGATAACTTACAAAAGTTTTAAATTTAAATTCAAAAACTAAACCATTCATTTTTATCAACAGTAAGTTGTGGATAATATTGTGAATATTTCTGTTTATAACTTATGTTGTTTTATTAATCAATAATTTACACTGTGTATAAATAGATACAACTTTTAATTATTTCAAAATTGCGTTTAGGAGATGAATCTTTAAAAAACATGCTTATTTTGAAAGAAAGTTTGTTTTTGATTGACAGCTCACTGAATGAACACTAAAATCGCGAACCTTCATAGAAAGATCATTTTTGGAGTTTCAATATGAAACGTACATTTCAACCATCAGAATTAAAGCGTAAGCGTGTTCATGGTTTCCGTGCTCGTATGGCTACTAAAGCTGGTCGTCAAGTATTAGCTCGCCGTCGTGCAAAAGGTCGTCATAGCTTAACTGTTTAATCTGTTAAAGCTATTACGGTTTTGGGTGTTATGACACTTTATGGCTTCAGCACAGATGTACGCATACGCTGTGCTGCCGATTATAAAAGTGTGTTTGATGGTGCGCTTTTTAAAGTGCATCAACCCCATTTCTTATTTCTTGCTAAAAATTCCGAACAGCCTAAAAGCCGTTTGGGTATTGTTGTTGCTAAGAAAAAAGTGCGTCGCGCACATGAAAGAAATAGAGTAAAGCGTCTTGCTCGTGAAAGTTTTCGCCTGCATCAGCAGCAATTAGATTTATTAGATATTGTGGTCATGCCTAAAATGGGTATTGAAGCAATCCCTAATGAGGAATTGCAGCAGCAATTACAATTTGCTTGGCAGAAATTGCAACGCCTTGCCAAAAAGCATAAAAAGATAGCTCCCTCCCCACAAAAGTAGAGAAGGCCAATGGTACGTTTACTGCATTGGTTGATTCGATTCTATCAGATCGCGATTAGTCCTTTATTGGGACCCCGCTGTCGTTATATTCCAACATGTTCTCAATATTCTTTGGAAGCAGTCCATAGCTATGGTGCTGTGCGTGGTGCGTGGTTAGCTACCAAACGTATTTGTCGTTGTCATCCTTGGGGGGGCTCGGGTTATGATCCTGTTCCACCAAAGGCAATTCGTTTTATTTCATTTCAGCAAATAGATTCTCAAACGCTTCACGTTGTTGTACCCTTTCGTGATCGTTTATTGAACCGAAATCACTCTAACTACTTGGGATAATAGATATGCAACAATGGGCCAGGTTTGCAATTCTAGGGGCCATGTTTGTCGTCGCATATTTGCTTATTTTGGCTTGGCAAAAAGATTATGGTCATGCAGAAACTAAACCGCAGCAAGAAACTGCCGCTGTTTCACATGAAGTATCTGCAGATTTGCCTAATGCTCAAACCGCTACTACAGCGTCTGACATGCCTCAAGCGAATATTGCTACTCAGCAAACTACAACAGATGCCGCTGCACCTGTAAGTCAACAGCTTATTTCAGTACAAACTGACCTTTATCATCTTTGGATTAATCCTAAAGGTGGTGACATTGTTCGTATTGAATTATTGAACCATGATAAAGATAAAGACAGTAATGCTCCGTTTGTGATGCTGGAAAGCGATGCAAAACGTACTTATGTTGCTCAGTCTGGACTGATTGGTTTAAATGGACCGGACAGTAACCGTAATGGCCGTCCGGTGTATGAGATTGAAAAAGCGTCTTATACCCTGGCGGATGCCAAAGCAGCAAAAACCAAAGATGGTCAAGCGGTTAAAGTTTTATCAGTACCGATGGTCTATAAAACTGCCGATGGTGTAGAGATCATTAAAACATTTACCTTTAAACAAGGTGAATATCCGATTATTGTGAACCACAAAGTGGTGAACCGTAGTGGCCAGAACTGGCAAGGTCAGATGTTTGGTCAAATCAAACGTGATAACTCGGATGATCCAGGTAAATCTTCCCAAGGTATTTTCACCCTCGGTACATTCCTGGGTGGGGCTTGGGGTACGCCAGATGAACATTATAACAAGCTGAAATTTGACAACTTCAATGAAGAAAAATTGAATGTTGAAGCCAAAGGTGGCTGGGTTGCTGTGGTACAGCATTATTTTGTCAGTGCTTGGATTCCGGGTGATCTGAAACTGACTCAAGCCAATGGTCAGCCTTATAGTGCCAAACTGGAATCTCGCCAATCTACCGATAAAATGAATATTATTGGTTTCACTTCACCGACCATGAATGTACCTGCTGGTACAACTGCGGAAGTGGATGCCACATTCTATTCAGGTCCTAAAGTACAGTCTGAATTGAAAGACCTTGCTGTAGGCCTGAATCAAACTGTGGATTATGGCTGGTTGTGGCCAATTGCCAAATTATTGTTCTTAGGTTTGCAGTTCTTCCATAACATTGTGGGTAACTGGGGCTGGTCAATTATCCTGTTGACTGTGTTGGTGAAAATGATTCTTTGGCCATTATCGGCTAAGAGCTACCGCTCTATGGCGAAAATGCGTGTGATTGCACCCGAAATGCAACGCATGAAAGAAGAGTTTGGTGAAGACCGCATGCGTTTCTCACAAGAAATGATGGCGCTGTATAAGCGTGAACAGGTCAATCCACTTTCTGGTTGCTTGCCGTTGCTATTACAAATGCCAATTTTCTTGGCCTTGTACTGGGTATTGATGGAGTCGGTAGAACTTCGTCATGCGCCATGGTTAGGCTGGATTCAAGATTTATCTGCAATGGATCCGTGGTTTATCCTGCCATTATTGATGGGGGTCACCATGTTTGTTCAGCAGTCTTTAAATCCTCAGCCAGCTGATCCGATGCAGGCGAAAGTGTTTAAAATCATGCCGATCATGTTCACTGTATTTATGTTGTTCTTCCCTGCGGGCTTGGTGTTGTACTGGATTGTCAACAACAGTATTACCATCTTGCAGCAAAGCTTGATCAACAAAGGTGTGGCGAAAGAAAAAGAAAAACGCGACGTTGTTTAAGTAACGACTGATTGCGAATAGCTGAATAAATCCGCTTAAGATGGTAATCTTAGGCGGATTTTTATTTGGCTGTGATTTGGGATTTTTTAGGTGAATTTTATGCAAAACCTTACTACGATTGCTGCGATTGCAACTCCGCCTGGGCGTGGTGGCGTGGGGGTAATTCGTCTGTCGGGTCCAAAATCTTATGCCATTGCAGAAGCTTTGACTCAAAAAGCTCTGCCTAAAGCCCGTTTTGCCGGTTTTCGTCAGTTTTATGATGCGGCTGGTGAAGTGATGGATGAAGGTCTAGCTATCTGCTTTCCTAATCCACACTCGTTTACCGGTGAAGATGTGGTGGAGTTGCAAGGTCATGGCGGCCCGGTGATTCAAAATGCCCTGCTTGGCCGCTTGCTGGAACTGGGTGCAACTGCTGCCAAAGCCGGTGAGTTTTCCATGCGTGCCTTTGAAAATGGCAAGCTGGATCTGGTACAGGCCGAAGCCATTGCCGACCTGATTGACGCCACTTCACAGGCAGCAGCACGTTCTGCAGTACGCTCCTTGCAAGGTGCGTTCTCGACCCGAGTGAATACGGTTTTAGAAAAACTGATTCATCTGCGTTTACACGTGGAGGCTGCGATTGATTTCCCCGAAGAAGAAATCGACTTTTTGGCCGATGGCAAGATTCTGGCCTTGCTGGAAGATGTGCAAAGTTCTGTGGCTGCCGTGCAAACCTCGGCACGCCAAGGCCAGTTATTACGTGAAGGCTTACAGGTGGTGATTGCGGGTAAACCCAATGCCGGTAAATCTTCCTTGCTGAATACTCTGGCCGGAAATGAGCGTGCCATTGTGACCGATATTGCCGGTACCACCCGCGATGTGCTGCATGAAAAAATCACTTTAAATGGCTTGCCAATTACCCTGACTGATACTGCAGGCCTGCGTGAAACTGGGGATGTGGTGGAAAAAGAAGGGATCCGCCGTGCGATTAAAGAAATTGAACAGGCTGATTTGTTGCTGCTGGTCTATGACTTAAGCCAGGGTGATGATCCGCTGCAACTGGCACAAAACTATTTTGCCGAACATCTGGAACCACGTCGTTTAATGTTGATTGCCAATAAATGTGATTTAACCGGTGCAGTCGCTGAAATTGGCGATTTCCAAGGTTTCCGTCATATTACGGTTTCTGCCAAGCAGGAAACCGGGGTTCAGTCGCTTATAGACGCGATTACAGCGCATGCGGGCTTCCAGCCGGAAGAAGACACCTTTATTGCACGTACCCGCCATTTGGACGCAATGAAACGCACTCAGGCATATTTGGCTGAGGCAAAAGAGCAATTGGTGGTTTACCATGCCGGTGAGTTGGTCGCAGAGTCACTGCGACTTGCCCAGAATGCCTTGGGTGAAATTACCGGTGACTTCAGTGCTGATGATTTATTAGGAAAAATCTTCGGATCGTTTTGTATCGGAAAGTAGTTTCAATTTAAGCTGATATTTTCAGTATATTCCGATAAGTTCTAATATGAATTAAATAGCATTAAGTATTCATTACTTAGTGCTTTTTTAATGTCTTTACATCATCACTGTAGAAAGCAAGATTCCTCCTCAACTAAATATAGGAAATTGAATTGATGGAGCTGAAGTTATATCAATAGCCCAGCAGCAATATCCTGATCTTATTGATTTGGCTTGGCTTTCTCAACGCTTTCTATGGTTCAGAGAAACACTTTCGTAAAACTAGAATTATTCAATGTAGGTAACTCTGGTAAGAAACTGTATGGTTCGAATATTGTGATTCCATTCTTACTGATAAATAGGTGGTCCACGCAAACATCAAATTATTTGGCCTATGTAGATAACATCTATGCTTATTGCTTATTGCTGAATGCATGAATGTCGTTTAGGTATTCACTGAACCAATCCACATTCGTATCAGTGGTACGAATCAAATCGTTCAACCCCGCCAAGTTGGTTATCTAGACGGGATCTTATGTGCCAAGCATGTTGGGCAAGGGAGAAATTACCCAGGTTTTGTATTACCCTACCTTTCAGCATTCAACATAAGCAAATATGTCAGACTCATAATCAAATACATGAATACAGAATAATTTTTTTTAAAACTGGATTAAATTAATACTCTACGGTAATTACAAATGTATTTTCGCCCTCTAAATGTGTTTGAAAATTAAAAGCGTGTTTGCGGCAATATTCTTCCAATTCTAAAATAGCGCCCTTATTGATAGCATCTAAAGGCTCTTTTAAACGAACCGGATTATTCTCTCGTTTAGCAATAGCTTCGTGGAGTTTGGTAAATAATTCGTCATATGTTATGGGGTTGGGATAGGTCATTTTGGTCACCATTGATTACCCAAAATACAATTATAACCGGAATACAAAATCCCAAATGTACAGAATAATTTTATACCTTCAGACCGTCCTATTTTCTTTCAAGCAATCACCACACACCTTGATTTCTTCATTATCCATTACGCAATCATTTTCAGTGGCGCCATGAAAACCAAATAAGCAGATTCAAAATCGGAGCATCACTTTGCTCCTGGCAAAAAAATGCCCTAACATGGATGTAAGGGCAAAAACTTAGAACCTCGAAAGGCCATTCAGAAACTACAGCTGTTTCTGTTGACTATTTTGTATACTAATAAACTAATTTTCAGTGGCGAAATATACCAAAAGTTAAAACAATATTATTAGTTAAATCATTTTATTATATAAAAAATTACCAAAATCATTAAATATTAAAAAAAGCCCACTTAACTTGGGGATTTAGTTAAGCGGGCTTGAGTTTGATGACCATTTTATTATTTTTATTAACGCTGCGTTCTCTTTAGTGTGATTAAAAAATTATCACTTTAAAGCAAATTACAAAGTATATAAAATATGCAGAAATCGTTTTTTCTTGTTTGCTTTGGGTTATTTTTTAATTTTTTGATAGACAATGATCATCATTTTTAAAATAGATTTTAGCTTCCCATGAATTAAAAAAATTTAGCTGTTTGCTCATAAGCATGCCTCTGAAAAATCAAAGACCTCACAAAATTGTGAGGCCTGTTAGTCAGTTAAACAGTATCATTTTGTGTCTTGTTATGTTGCTCAATGTCTCGAAAGTCATTGGATTTTGGGTTTTTCTGCTTACATGTAGCCTTCTTAAAACAATAACCGGCTATCGCACATGTACCAATCACTTTTAACAATTTCATCTTTTTCATCTTCCACCTCAATCAATCAGAAATGCAAGCATGTATAACTAGCACTTCTATCCATTACACTCTAAGCCTATTTCGATAGCTTTTTGTATGGCAGGTAAATTTATGTGTATGAAATAAAAAAGCCCTCAACTGAGGACTTTTTTATGCTGTGTGTTTAAGTTTGTTATGCCAAAGCAATAAGCTTAAACAGAGTAAGCCTACACCGATACAAAAACCCAAAACACCGCTTACCAAGCCAAAATGGTCAGACAGATAGCCTGCCGCAATAATCGGGATAATGGTGCCGAGATAACCAATAAACAAATAGGTGGAGATCACTGCAGCACGGTTGTTGCTATTGGTCATCTGATGCACCAGACCAAAGGCTCCCAGCAGCCCTAACCCATGACCGATGCCAACCAGAATATCACTGATAAAGAACAGCTGACTCCAGTGCTGGGTCATACATAAACCGAGTAATAGATAACTCATCATTAAGGTGATTAAACCGTAATTCAGACATTTGCCCGAGGGAAGTGATTTGGCAAAGAACTGCACTAGGGCTGAAACCAGCAAAATACTGGCAATTGTTGAACCACTGACCAAAGGACCATGCCAGGGAATGGCTTCTTTCACAAAGGAAGGTGCAAGTGAGGCAAACAGGCTGAATGAAGCAAATGCAGCAAATGCGGTAAACCCGGCAATATAAAACAACGATTTATACTGCGGTTCGGGCAACTCTAGATGAGGTGCCATAGAAAATGGTTGTGATTCAAAGCTCGGGGTTTTAATCGCATACAGACCGCCTAAACAGATAATGGCTCCCAATATCACCGGAAGATAAGGCGTTAGCACGGGATGTGCGGAAAATTGGGCTATCACCCCGCCAATAAACGGTCCCAATCCAAACCCGATGACGGTAATCACTGAACTCAACTGCGGCGCATTATTCTTATAGCGTTCAGGAATGGTATAAACCAGTCCGAGCATGGCTGAGGTGCTAATCAGACCGGAGGCAATACCAATAATAAAACGGCCGACAGCCAGCCATACCGTATTTGCAGCAATGCTGGACAGGCCCAAACCGAGAATAATAAAACCCATACCAATTTGCAGGCTACGTAAAAAACCGATGCTGTTACTGAGACGGCCCAGAAATAACAGGGTGGCCAGACAGCCAAACATGTAAGCGACAAAAATATAGGTGATCTGGCTAGGCATTAAACCCCAGAGTGCCTGGTAAATGGGATACAGCGGACTAGCCAGTGCAGTTCCGATCGTTCCCATAATCAGTGCCAGGCTGACCATGATAAAAGGTCGCCATGATTGAGAATGTGTCATTTAGAGGGTCGCAAAAATACGCGAAGTTTAAAGCTAAATTTCACGTATTGAGAAAGTAGAAGAGATATATCAGGAGTTTAATTGCGATTTAATTGGAAGGTCAATTTACAAGATGTAAAGATTTAGCCGTAACGCTTTAATAATTTTAAAAATTCATCCAGTTCCTGTTGATTGATGTCGGCCTGTTCCCCAATCACGTGATGACGCAAATGCGATTCGATTAATTCATTCATTAAACCGTTTACTGCACCTTTAATGGCTGCCACCTGTTGTAAAACACTGATACAGGAATTCTCCGGCTGTTGCAAAGCCTGCTCTACGGCATGAATTTGCCCTTGTAAGCGTTTGACACGATTAATAATTTTCTTGTCTTGATGTAAATGGCCCAATACAATACTCCAAAAATAAATATACTATGGGGGAGTATATTTAAACACTAAGATTAAGACGATGCAAAAAGCCCCATTCACCAGAACACACGCCCATCAGTTTGATGAGGGAAATCCACTGGCACAAAAACGCATTTTGCTGGCGACCATTCTAACGGCAGCGATGATGCTATTAGAAGTGATTGGGGGCTGGATTTACAACTCTATGGCCTTGCTGGCGGATGGCTGGCATATGAGTTCACATATGCTGGCATTGGGGCTAGCCTATTTTGCTTACCGTTCTGCCCGACATTATGCACAAGATAGCCGTTTTAGTTTTGGTACCTGGAAAATTGAAATTTTAGCCGGCTATAGCAGTGCCATCCTGTTGATGGTGGTGGCGATATTTATGGCGTTCCAATCAATAGAACGACTAATAAATCCCATAGACATTCATTATAACCAGGCCATTCCAATTGCCATTTTAGGTTTGGTGATTAATTTAATCTGCGCCTGGTTGCTGCATGATGATCACCATCACCATCACCATCACCATCACCATCACCATGAACATGAACATGAACATGAACACGGCCATCACCATCATGATTTAAACCAAAAAGCAGCCTTCATGCATGTGGTTGCAGATGCAGTGACTTCGGTCTTTGCCATTATTGCGCTGTTTGCCGCCAAATATCTGGACTGGAGCTTTCTGGATGCGCTGTTGGGGATTATTGGATCTATACTGGTGGCAAAATGGTCGTGGGGCCTCATTCAAGAAACTGGAAAAACTTTACTGGATGCCGAAATGGATCATCCTGTGGTGCAAGAAATTCGTGAGGTCATTGAGGAATTTTCCAGTGTAGAAATTACCGACCTGCATGTCTGGAAAGTGGGTAAAGGTAAATTTTCCTGCATTTTGGCTTTAGCCACCAATAGCAGCCTAAATGCCGATCAGGTACGGAAAGCATTATCTATACATGAGGAAATTGTGCATATCTCGGTAGAAATTAATCCACTATAACTCATGACAATGTTCCACGTGAAACCTTGATGAGCAAATCTGTGTGCTTTAAGTAAGGCATGCTAAAATTTTAAGCATTGCTGGCTGATTTTTAAGTAGAATCAGCCTGAAAAATTTTGAAGCAATGAGCAAAAAAATATGATTAAAAAAACATTGGCATTTGCCCTGATCAGTTTTATTTCAACTTTAACACTGGCAAATGTTGATACGGTGAAAAGTAACCTGACTAAACAGCATCCAAAACTGAACATTGAAAATATTCAAACTACCGAAATGAAAGGAATTTATAGCGGTTCGATGGATGGTCAGGTGGTGTATTTGGCTGAGGACGCACAACATGTCCTGGTGGGTTCGATGTTCCGTTTAACTGACCAGAAAAATCTGACCAAGGATTTAATGCTGAAACAAAACAGCATCGACTGGAAAAAACTGCCTTTGCAGGATGCAGTCAAAACTGTGCGAGGTAATGGTAAACGCCAGATCGCGATCTTTTCTGACCCAAATTGCCCTTATTGCAAAAAACTTGAGACTGAACTAAGCAAGTTAAATGATGTCACTATCTATACTTTTATTTATCCAATCAAAACCCAATCGGTGGCCGTTTCCAAACAGGTGTTCTGTGAAAAAGATCCTGCCGTGGCTTGGTCAAATTTGATTGCGAAAGGTATTCAGCCGGCCAGTAAACAAACTTGTGCCAATCCTGTGGATCGTAATTTGGCTTTAGGAAAATCCCTGGGTTTAAATGGCACACCGGCCATTATTTTCTCGAATGGATTTAAAGTGATGGGTGCCCGCCCTGCTCAGGAAATTGAACTCATGTGGAAAGAACTAGGTTTGTAAACCTAATTTTTTTCTTAATCAGGTAATAAAAAAAGCACCCGAGGAGGTGCTTTTTTACTGGGGAAGATTGATCATTTTAAATCACGATTTAAACACGTGATTTTTTAGTGACCATGTTATAAATGAATAAAATAATGAGTGCCCCGATCACTGAAGCGATAAAGCCTGCGGCCGAGTTTTCATCATAGAGTCCGAGTAAACGTCCGCCGTAGGTTGCCAATAAAGAACCGGCAATACCCAATAATGTGGTCACGATAAATCCTGATTTATCATTTCCAGGATGAATAGCACGTGCGATTAAGCCTGCAATAAAACCCACTACGATGGCAACTATAAGTGTCCACATATGTCTTCTCCATTTATCGTTAGTTTATATATTTTCATTACGCTTTCATTTTTATAATTAATCATTTATAGAAAAGGAAACAGTTGAGTCCTGCTAAAAACTGTTGTTTTTTTGTTCCTTATCAAATTTTGAGGATAAAAAAAGTGGCCGAAGCCACTTAAGTATCTGATCCGAGTCTTATAGACCAATTTCACCAATAAAGGGAATATGGCGATATTTTTGGTCATAGTCCAGACCATAACCGACAATAAATTTATCTTCGACTTCAAACCCCAGGAATTTGACTTCAAGTTCAATTTCACGGCGTGAAGGTTTGCTAATTAAAGTACACAGCTCAATTGAGTTAGGACCACGTGTGCTTAAAATTTCCAGTACTTTGCTGAGGGTATTGCCTGAGTCAATAATATCTTCAACAATCAGTACATCTTTACCGCGAATTTCGCCGTCGAGGTCTTTTAAAATTTTCACGTCACGTGTTGAAACTGTACCACCACCGTAACTGGATACCGTCATAAAATCGAGTTCGTGCGGTTTGGTAATTGCACGACATAAATCAGCCATGAAAATAACTGAACCACGAAGTAAACCAATCAGGACAAGTTCTTTGTCACTATTGGCATAGTGAGCATCAATTTTTGCACCAAGCTCTTTGACTTTAGCGTGAATTTCTTCTGCTGAGATCATTACGCTCATATGAACGGTCATGGGTAGATACCTAAAAGCAAATCAAAAATAAAAAAGGTGTTGACCAGCAACACCTCAAAAGATGTTTTAATTTTAATACATCTGCCCGAGAGATGCATCTTTTTTGCCGCTGAAAATGTAATCAGGCCTTGAGCTGTGCAGTATCGCGCTTGAGCAGGAAAGTATACACCGCTGAAATTCCAATCATCAAGATGATCTTTTTACGGGATATTTTTTTGGGTTTAGGCTTTGACATATACCGGCGCTCCGTAAATATAGGTTGCATGAATATTGCGGTCATCACCCATAGTCATCAGGGCAAATAAAGCATCTTCAATGCCTTGGGCGCGTTCCTGACGCAGTGCTTGCAATGCTGTGGCTTTTAAGTCCAGTACAATAAAGTCGGCTTCTTTACCGCAGTTAAAATTACCCAGTTTATCGTCCAGATTTAAGGCTTTGGCTCCGCCTAAGGTTGCATGATACAGGGACTCAAACGCCGAGAGTTTATCGCCCTGCAGCTGTTGAACTTTGTAGGCTTCATTTAAGGTTTGCAGCTGGTTAAATGAAGTGCCTGCACCAATATCCGTACCCAAGCCAACTTTGACCTGTTTTTCCCAGGTCTTGTTCAAGGGAAATAAACCACTGCCCAAGAACAGGTTGGAGGTTGGGCAAAAGGCGATTGCTGAGTTGGTGGCATGCATACAGTCCCACTCGGCATCTTCCAAATGTACACAATGCGCGAATACCGAGCGCTGACCAGTTAAGCCATAGTGGTGATAAACATCCAGATAGCCTTTTTGTTCTGGAAATAACTCCTTCACCCAGGCAATTTCATTCTTGTTTTCACTTAAATGGGTGTGTACATAGACATCTGGATATTCAGCTTTCAGTTGCCCTGCTTTTTGCAGTTGTTCCGGTGTGGATGTGGGCGCAAAACGCGGAGTAATGGCATACAGGTTACGGCCTTTGCCATGCCATTTTTCAATCAGTGCCTTAGAGTCATGATAAGAACTTTCTGCTGTATCACACAGTTCATCAGGCGCATGCCGGTCCATCATCACCTTGCCGGCAATTAAACGCATTTGCTGCTGTTCTGCGGCTTCAAATAAGGCATCAACTGATTCAGTATGCACACTACAAAATACTAAAGCAGTGGTGGTGCCATTTTTCAATAATTGCTGCACAAAAAATTGCGCGATTTTATCGGCATAAGCTTTGTCTTTAAACTGCAATTCTGTAGGGAAAGTATAGCTATTCAGCCATTCCAGTAGCTGTTCGCCATAGGCACCGACCATCTCGGTTTGCGGGAAATGGATATGGGTATCGATGAATCCCGGCACAATCAGCTTGTCTGGATAATGCTCAAATGGCGTATCGGCACTGAGCAGATCTTTTCCCTCTTCCCATGTTCCAAACCAGCTGATTTTTCCCGCATTCAGGAGGATTAAACCATCTTCAATATAACGTATGGCTGGAGCAATGTCGGAGGCTTGGGAAACGGTGTGTTGAATATCAAGAAAGCGACCACGAACGGCGCGTTGTGCTTGAAGGGAAGACATGCAATAACCTTTAATTTCTCGTTTTTCGGTTGATTGTACCTGAAATTTTTAGCTTAAACTCTATCGCATTAGTTTTAACTCCTACCCTATTCTATACATTAAGCATGATATTTAGAGTTTAAAAAAGCAGCCATAAATAAAATACCTGGCATAAAAAAGCCTTCCATCTATAGGATGAAAGGCTGGATCATTTTATTTAAAAATTACAGTTGCTGTTGCTGCTTGTTATATCGAATCGATAACCAGGCGGTAATTGTCAGTACAATCACAATAAAGCTGAGTGATATCCAGATTGGCATATGGAATAGATCCAGCATCAACATTTTAAAACCAATAAACAGCAAGATAATGCCTAAGCCATAAGGCAAATAATGCATTTTAGCGGCTGCCCCTGCCATTAAGAAGAACATGGCACGCAAACCTAAGATTGCCATAAGATTGGCGGTCAAGACAATGAAGGGGTCAGTGGTGACCGCAAAAATAGCCGGAATAGAATCCACTGCAAAGATGATATCCGAGCCTTCAACCAAAATCAGAACCAGAAATAATGGCGTTGCCCATAACACACCGTTTTGACGCACGAAGAAGTTATGCCCATCCAGATGCGGCGTAATTCGCATATGCTTACGTAACCACTTGAGTAAGGATATTTCTTCAATATTCGGGTTGTCTTCATGACCCTTAAGGAATTTAATGCCGGTATAAACCAGGAAAGCACCGAAAATATACAGGATCCAGGAGAATTCTTGAACGAACCATGCACCAATAAAAATAAAGATGGTACGTAAAACAATGGCACCGAGTACGCCATACAGCAGCACTTTACGTTGTAATGCCGGAGGAATGGCAAAGGCTGCAAAAATCATCAACCAGACAAATACGTTGTCAATTGCGAGAGATTTTTCTAACAGATAACCGGCAAAATATTCCATGGTTTTTTGATTGGCTAAGGCAATACCCGCTGTTTGCTGTAAATACAGCCATAAACCGCCAGCGAACAGTATGGACACACTGACCCAGGCAAAGCTCCAATAGGCTGCTGACCTAATTTTAACGGGTTGATCTTCTTTGTGTTTGAAGCCAATAAAGTCGACGATGAGCATTACTGCCACCATCGCAAAAAATGCCAGATACAACCCAGGGTTGCCGATGGATTCCATAAAAAATCTCCACACCCGACAACTGGCCATAAAAAAACCTTGACCTGTTGCCAGATGATTTAAACATCTGTGTCAACATGATCAAGGTCTTGCCTACATCTGAATACCAATATTTTGTAATTTCAGATGCTCAGATACCGACTTTTTGCAAAGTGTAATGACGATATTCTGACACGTCCACCAGAATTGCTTCTAAGGACGCTTGGAGGAGGCTACTCCCCTTGTTCAACTCAATTTTGTTTTGGATCTAATCCAAATGTGGCTGAAGAATCGCATATTTATATGAATTGTGCAAATTTTATCTAGCTTAATTACACTTTAATGAAGTCACGGCGCTGCACTAAAATGAGTGCCAACAGGGTACCCACCAAGGCAATTAAGCCACCTGCCATGCCAATCTGGCTTAAACCAAAACTCGCAGTCACTATGCCACCCAGCAATGCGCCACCTCCAATACCGACATTATATAGACCTGAATAAATCGCCATGGCGACATCGGTGGCATCCGAAGCTAGGTTCAGGGTTTTGGCTTGCAATGCCAGGCTAAAGCAAATAATGCTCATACCCCAAAATAAGCTGAGCGTACTCAGGCCAATAAAACCTTGCGCCAGTGGCAGTAATAGCAACATGGAAATGGCGAGTAAAGCACAGCTTAAAGGAATCGCAAGTTTTGGATACCGGTTGCCAAATTTACCAAACAGAAAAGAACCAATAAATCCGGCACCGCCATAGATGAGCAATAAACTGGTAGTTTGCGAGGAACTAAAATGGGCAATATTCAGGGTAAAGGGTTCGATATAACTATAAGCGGTAAATTGTGCAGTAATGATGAGAATGGTTAATCCAAACACCATCACCAAGCTTGGACGTTTAAACAAGATACCAATACTTTTCAGTGAACCTGAATTGACACTGGGCAGTTTCGGTAGGGTTTTAGCTAAGGTAAGGCAGATGACGGCTGCACCAAGTGCAATTAAAGCAAAGGTATTTCTCCAGCCATAGGCTTCGCCAATCATGCGGCCAAACGGGATGCCTAAAACCATGGCTAAAGCCGTCCCCCGTTGCCAGCAAACCCAATGCCTGAAATTCTTTACCTTTAGGTGCAACACGAACGGCTAAGGATGCGGTAATCGACCAGAACAGCGCATGGGAAAATGCAATCCCGATTCGGCTGGCCAACAGCACGTTAAAATTCCATGCGAAATACGATACGCCATGACTGAAAATAAACACCACAAATAACGCAATCAGTAAAAAACGCCGTTCGACATTCCGCGTCATCAGCATCATCGGTAAGGAGATCGGGGCAACTACCCACGCATAAATGGTAATCATGATCCCGACATCGGTGGCAGGCATATTGAAACTATGGCCAATATCACTCAGCAAGGCCACTGGAATAAATTCAGTGGTATTAAAAATAAAGGCTGCAAAAGCTAAAGTGATGACACAAATCCATTGCTGGACAGGATTGGCTGAAATTTCAGAAGAAGATGATGACATAGTAAAATAATGTAAGAATTTACATGAAAGTTTAGGTGGAAATCTTGTGCTTGTTAAGTTTAGCACTCGTTAAAAAAGACATCCTGTACGGTCAAAAACAGTAAAAAACTTAACACTCTGGCATCAGCAGTTATGGCATGTTGAGTATCTGGATTCTCAGCAGAGCATAATCATGTTAGAGATTAAACATCAGGATGACGGCAAAAAAGGTGAATTTTATCTCGGTAACCATCGTCATCATTTAGCTGAAATGACTTATACCTGGGCCGGTGACAGTATCCTGATTATTGACCATACCCTGGTGGATGATACTTTGCGTAGACAAGGCATTGGCCATCAGTTACTGAATGCTGTGGTGCAGTTGGCCCGAGAAAAACAGGTCAAAATTATTCCGCTCTGCCCTTTTGCAAAGTCAGTTTTTGATCAGGATTTAACCCTGCATGATCTATTGAAATAATGTATTTTTAAAGTATTCTGATTACAGTTAAAGCAAAAAATTGAGGGAGAGTTATGCAGTTTCAACATGACGATAACGGCCAACAAGGTGAATTTTTCCAGCTGAATGATGCAGGAGAACGTATTGCAGAAATTAGCTATATATGGCGCGGTGAACACCAGATTATTGCCAATCATACCTGGGTAGATGATTCATTACGTGGACAAGGTACAGCACGTCAATTACTTGATGTTTTAGTGGAATTTGCTCGTAAAAAACAATTAAAAATTGTACCCACCTGTTCCTATGTGGATGTGATGTTTAAACGCGATCAAAGCCTGGCAGATGTTGCGGCCTAAATTCTAATAGATTGAAAAAGCCCAAAAAAAATTGGGCTTTTATCATCCGAGCTCATTAGGCAATATCAATAATCACCTTCATGGCATTTTCATCTGCGGCATGTTTAAACACATCATAAGCTTTCTCAAACTCATCAAATTTAAAGTGATGGCTGGCTAAGCGTTCCAAAGGCAGTTTTCCGGAACAGCAGGTTTTAAGGAGCATGCCGGTGGTATTAGTGTTTACCAGTCCGGTGGTGATGGTCAGGTTTTTGATCCAGAGCTTTTGCAGTTCAAAATTAACAGGCTTGCCATGTACCCCGACATTGGCGATATGTCCGCCTTCTTTCACCACGTTCTGGCAAATATTCCAGGTGGGTTCGGCACCCACAGCTTCTATCGCACAATCGACCCCCCGCCCTTCGGTAATATCGAGTACCCGTTGGATCGCGTTCTCCTTGCCGGAATGAATGGTATGGGTGGCACCCAGCTCTTTAGCCAGTGCGAGACGATGATCATCCATATCAATGGCGATAATGGTTGCAGGTGAATAAAATTGTGAAGTCAGCAAGCAGCCCATCCCGATCGGGCCTGTGCCGACAATCGCGATACTGTCACCGGGTTTAACCTTGCCATAACGCACGCCAATTTCATGTGAAGTTGGTAGTACATCCGATAAAAACACGGCTATATCTTCGTTTAAGCCTTCTGGTAAGGGATATAAAGAAGTATCGGCAAATGGAGTGCGTACATATTCTGCATGAGCACCATCGATCATATAACCCATAATCCATCCTCCTCCATTTTGGCAGTGGGAATACAGCTGTTTTTGACAGTTTTCACAGATACCGCAGTGGCTGACGCAGGAAATAATCACCCGATCGCCTTTTTTGAAATTTCTGACTGCGGAACCGACTTCTTCAATAACTCCAATGCCTTCATGACCTAGAATACGGCCATTAAATTGTCCGGTCAGTTCTTTGGCTCGCTGCTGTATTTCAGGGTTTTTACCTTTCCAGATACCTAAGTCAGTACCGCAAATGGTGGTTTTGGTGACCCGGACCACCGCATCATCGGGATTAATAATTTTGGGAATGGGGCGCTCTTCAAAGCGGATATCATTTTCGCCGTAATAGACCATTGCTTTCATTGTTGTCATCAGCTTATTCCTTTTCTATTCCCTCTCTTGCATATGCTATGGAGTAAATTTCCTCTTTAAAAAATTAAGGAAAACATTTAAATAAAGGAAAATTAAACAGTGATGAGAGGAAAACAGTTGATCAGAGCCTCTGCTGTATTAATAGGACATTGAAGCGTTGAGCATAAATACACAGAGCTTATCTATCTAAGCTATCAACAGTGATTAAGGAAGTCATTACTTGGACAGCTTTGCTTACAGAATGATCTGCTTTGAAGGAAGATTGAAATTGTGAGGTCACAGGAATATTATTAACCTGATCGGGCTTGTCAAAATGTCATGGGACAGATCGGACAGATTTTATCTATTCTATTTACCTTATAAATCTCTTATACAGATTTATAAGGTTTGGATTTTAATGGGCATTTTTTTTTGCGAGACTGAAACATATGGGTCAAGGTGACTCCCAGCAAGGCTGTCATCAGCATCATTTCGAGTATTTTATACTGTTCGAGCCAGAGAAAAGGCAGTGCTAAAATAACCAGACTCACCATTAAATAAAAATAATGCTGTACCCAGAATTTAAGAGAGAGTCCAAACAGGAAAGATGAAATTGCGATATTCAACATTTCTTCAATACCACTACGGTTTAAAATGATGATTAGACATAAATAGCTACAAACTAATCCGATCGTGATGAAAAGTTTTTTTAACATGCTTTCCCCTCGAATTTTTGGTAATTAATTGTTTTAATTTGGTTAAATCAATTTTAATACACCGAATGGTAAAAAATAAGTTATTTTAAGCTATGCTGTTCGTAAGAAAAAAATTACATTCGATTAAAAAACAATCAGTATTATTTTGAAATTGAACTTTAAAAATTAAGCTGTATTACTTAGGAAATTTCAGAGTCATCTGAATAATAATAGGCCTTTTATGCTTACCCAGTTGTGTTATGCCAGTAGTCGTGTTGAATCTCGCAATGATCTATTACAGGATTTAAGTGACATTTTAGCGACTGCACGATCTTTTAATCAGGCACATGATATTTATGGAGTGCTTTATTATGCTGAAGGCATTTATTTTCAGTGTCTTGAAGGTGAAAAAGATCAGCTAGAAAGCTTATTTTCAAATATCAGTCAGGATCCTCGCCATCATCAGATTCAGCGTTTTCCTGACCATACTATTGAGCAGATTCATTTTAAAAAATGGTCGATGAAATATGTGAACCAGCATGGCAAGATCACCAAATTATTCAAAGCAATGGGCTTGGAGCAATTCCAGCCGCATCAGTTGCATGCTGAGCAAATGAGTAAGTTTCTGCATTTATTGCTTAAAATGGAAGAAACTCAACATGAGCTTCAACCCAGAGCGGGTCTGACCAAACGTGGCTATCAAAATTATTTTTAAATAAAAAGCCCACATGACGTGGGCTTTTAAACATCTTGTTTTATACTTTTAAAGCAGTAATCAGCTTCTGATGTAAACCACCAAAACCACCATTCGACATAATCACCACAGCATCGCCCTCACCTGCCTCAGAGACAACTGTTTGAATGATGTCATCTAAGCTGCGTGCAACCACAGCTTTGTTCGGTGCAGCTTCAATTACTGGTTGTAAATCCCAGTCCAGCCCTTCCGGTTGATACCAGATCACTTCATCGGCCAAACGTGCTGAATAGGCTAAACCATCTTTATGGCTACCCATACGCATGGTGTTGGAACGCGGTTCAATAATTGCCCAAAGTTTACGTGCACCCAGACGCTTACGCGCACCTTCCAGTGTGGTATCAATTGCCGTTGGGTGATGGGCAAAGTCATCATACACTTCAATGCCTTTCACGGTATCCAGCAATTCCATACGGCGTTTTACACCACCGAAATTCGACAATGCTTCACATGCAGTTTCAATAGAAACACCCACATGTTCCGCCGCAGCAATGGTGGCTAAAGCATTCGCAACACTGTGCTGCCCGGTCATATTCCATTTAACAATGCCTTTAACCACGCCATTTTCTAACACTTTAAAGTGTGAACCATCAGCGGATAGTTGTTCCGCAGAAAGTGATGCTTTTTCATTGGCATCCAATGAAGTGCGAACCACAGGTGTCCAGCAGCCCATGTCCAGAACTTCATCAATATTGGTTTCAGTGATGGGCGCAATAATGCGGCCTTCACTCGGAATGGTACGGACTAAATGGTGGAACTGTTTTTGAATCGCAGCCAGATCATCAAAGATATCGGCATGGTCAAATTCAAGGTTATTTAAAATCGCAGTTTTGGGGTGGTAATGCACGAACTTGGAACGTTTGTCGAAGAAAGCAGAATCATATTCATCTGCCTCTACACAGAAGTATTTGCCGCCACCTAAACGCGCGCTTTCAGTGAAACCTAAAGGTACGCCGCCAATCAGGAAACCCGGATTTAAACCGGCCTGATCCAGCACCCAAGCCAGCATGGTCGTTGTGGTGGTTTTACCATGCGTACCCGCTACGCCAAGAACATGTTTGCCCTGTAACACGTGATCTGCAAGAAACTGAGGGCCGGAAATATACGGTAGACCTTCATTCAGCATATATTCCACAGCATCAATGCCACGTTTCATCGCATTCCCGACGATGACCAAATCTGGATGCGGTTGTAAATGACTGCGGTCATAGCCCTGCATTAAGCCAATGCCTGCATTTTCCAGTTGGGTCGACATCGGTGGATAGACATTTGCATCTGAACCCGTCACCTTATGTCCTAAATCACGTGCTAATAATGCGAGCGAGCCCATAAAGGTGCCACAAATACCCAAAATATGCAGATGCATGCGTTTTAACTCCACTGCTTTTTAGACACATCACGTTGTTGTTGGTGGTGTTGTCATTATCAATTCAATTTGAAAGCAACGATATCAAGGGTTTTATGGAAAAGATAGTCTTTCTTGTATCTATTCATGGCATTGCAGCAGGTGCTTTATTTTGAGCCTGTATGCTGTATTTAGGGAGTAAAAAACGGTACGCAAATAACATGCTTTTTTGCAGGAAAAACGTAAAATACGCACAACAGCACCAGATCAATTTGCCATGTTCTTTCCTTTATTGCTTTTAATTATTTCTAACTGTTTCATGACCTTGGCCTGGTATGGTCATTTGAAGTTTTTACATGGTGCACCGCTTTGGCAAGCAATCTTATTTGGCTGGCTGATTGCCCTGCTGGAATATAGCTTTATGATTCCCGCCACTCGCCTGCTTGCACAACAAGGCTGGGCCGTGGGACAAATGAAAATTACCCAGGAAGTGGTGACTTTACTGGTGTTTGTGCCTTTTATGATTTTTCTGTTTAAACAACCTTTTAAGCTGGATTATGTGTGGGCAGGTCTGTGTCTGGTGGGATGTGTTTATTTTGTCTTTCGTAGTCAATAAACTGAGCACTGCCCTATTTTTATCTGTTTCTATAAAAAAGATTGAAAATATCAGCCTGCTTGAGCTGTTAAATTTTGGTGAGATGAAAAATCAGTCTATAATATTGAGCTTGTGATTCATTTAAAGCTTGGCTCTTGTCGAGATTTATCCTTCCTTACATTCGTTTACGGAATATTTGCAATGAATGCGGCTGCTGCACAAGACACTCAACCTCTTGTTGGAATTATCATGGGTTCCCAATCTGACTGGGCAACTCTGGAAAACACTGCCAATATGCTGAAACAGCTTGGCGTACCATTTGAAGCGGAAGTTGTTTCTGCACACCGTACCCCAGACCGTTTATTTGAATATGCTGAAACAGCACGTGAGCGTGGCATTCAGGTGATTATTGCCGGTGCTGGTGGTGCAGCGCATCTTCCAGGCATGTGTGCAGCAAAAACCGATTTACCGGTTCTAGGTGTACCGGTGAAATCTTCCATTTTAAATGGCGTAGATTCGTTGCTTTCTATCGTGCAAATGCCGGCAGGTATTGCAGTGGGCACTTTGGCGATTGGTCCTGCGGGCGCAACCAATGCAGCGATTATGGCGGCGCAAATTTTAGGCTTAACACGCCCGGAAATTGCCAAAAATGTTGCTGAATTCCGTGCTGCACAAACTGAAAAAGTGGCAAGCAAAAATATTCCTGGTCAAATCTAAAGCCAAGCTTAAAACGGGACACACGTTATGAATAAAACCATCGGTATTTTTGGTGGTGGTCAACTCGGCCGTATGATGGCGCAAGCTGCTCTACCGCTGAATATTCAATGCACTTTCTTTGAAGCCAATACCGACTGTCCTGCGGCAGCCTTGGGGCAAGTCATTTCAAGCCAAGCTGAAAATGGTTTAAATGACTTTATCCAAAGTGCAGATGTTTTCAGTCTTGAGTTTGAAAATACCCCGCTTGCAGATGTAGATTTCTTAACCCAGCAAAAAGAATTACATCCGCCACGTCAGGCTCTGGCAATTGCCCAGCATCGTCTGTCTGAAAAAGCCTTGTTTGATGAACTGGCGATTCCAGTAGCGCCTTATAAAGCGGTTACTTCACTTGAGAGCTTGCAGGCTGCTGTCGCAGAACTGGGTTTACCCATCGTATTGAAAACCTCACGTGGTGGTTATGACGGTAAAGGGCAATTTGTTCTTCGTTCAACCGATCAGATTGATCAGGCTTGGGCAGAACTGGGTCCTGCCGGTGAACTCATTGCTGAAAGCTTTGTAACGTTCTCACGTGAAGTGTCGATCATTGCGGTACGCGGTCAAAATGGTGATGTAAAAACCTGGCCATTGGCGGAAAACCACCACCACAACGGCATTTTGTCGCATTCAATTGTGCCGGCACCTAACAGTGCTGATTTGCAGCCTGTGGCACAAGACTACATCACTCGCCTGCTCAATCATTTGAATTATGTCGGTGTGTTGACGCTAGAACTGTTTGTGACCGATAAGGGCTTGTATGCCAACGAGATGGCACCCCGTGTACATAACTCGGGTCACTGGTCGATTGAAGGTGCGGTTTGTTCACAGTTTGAAAACCACATTCGTGCTGTTGCCGGTTTACCTTTGGGTTCAACCGAAGTGGTACGTCCAACAGTCATGATCAATATCATTGGTCAACATCCGAAGTCTGAAGATGTCTTGGCTTTAAATGGCGCACATTTGCACCTTTATAACAAGACTGAGCGTGAAGGTCGTAAAATTGGCCACATCACCTTGATGCCGAATGACAGTGCTGAACTGACTGCTTTATGTCGTGCATTGGCGAAAATTTTGCCGAATCCACTGGCACTTAGCGAAGATATGACCATTTAAACCCAAGTTTGAATGATAAAAAAGCGGTCATGCCAATGACCGCTTTTTTTATGCCTGCACTTCGGGCATGATTGCGCCTCTTTTGAGTGAGTACGCCGTTTATCGGAACAGAATAAAAAATAATTGTATGTTATTTATACAATCCTTTATAAATATACTGCATAAAAAACAAGCAAATAGAATGGTTCTGTATTTGGGTTTTACTACAGTGAAACGTTGCAGAAATTTTAAATTCAAAAAGATAAAAATAAATTCAAATAATTATGAATTTAAATTTAAACCCATACATTTGAATTTAAAAAATATGAATTCAAAGTATTTTATGAAATATGAATTTAAACTTTTAAATTTAAAAACAGGATTTTGAATTTAAAAGTTTTGGCTATTTAAAGCTATAAAAACAAAAGAAATTAACTTATCCACAAGGTGTTTGAATTTAAAATAATACTTTAAATTTATAGAAATGAATTTAAATTCATATTTCCCTGCGTTTTGAATTTAAAAAATATAAAAATAAGGCCTGTGGATAAAATTTTTAAATTTAAAAATAAAATATGAATTTAAAATAAAGAAAAATGAATTTAAATTTACGATTTGATTCAGAAACGATGTACTGATGGTGGTATGGTAAAAGCATAATTTAAATTCAAAGATCGTAAAGGATATTATGCAGCGCTTAGCTTTCGTTTTAGGTTCAGTGTTCCTTGCCATGACTCAAGCCAATGCTGAGCTAATTATTAATGGTCAACCTGTCACAGTTACTTCAACTCCATCTGCCAATCAAATTTTTAGTTCGCAAAATAATTTCCAGCAATGTATTGCCAATTTACGTCCTCAAGCGATTAGTGCTGGAGTAAGTAGTTCGACCTACGACCGTTATACGCAAAATTTAATGCCGGATTATTCGGTGATTGATAAACTGAATTATCAACCAGAATTTTCTACTCCCATCTGGGATTATTTATCTGGCCTGGTCGATGAAGAGCGGGTACAGCTGGGACGTCAAAAATTAGCCCAGCACCGTGAGGTATTAAATCGTGTTGCAGCAACGTACGGTGTACCGGCCGAAACGGTGGTTGCGGTATGGGGTGTGGAAAGTAATTTTGGTGATATCGCCGGAAGCTATCCTTTATTACAGGCTTTGGGCACTTTAAGTTGTGAAGGGCGGCGTCAAAGTTTTTTTCGTGGTGAATTTTTTAGCAGCATGCGAATTTTGCAGCGTGGCGATTTAAGCGAGCAGCAAATGAAAGGCTCGTGGGCTGGAGCATTTGGTCATACCCAATTCATGCCTTCAACTTATGAAGAACTGGCGGTGGATTTTGATGGGGATGGCCGTCGTGATCTGGTGTCCAGTACTTCGGATGCTTTGGCTTCAACTGCAAACTTCCTGAAGAAACGCGGCTGGCAAACCGGTATGCCTTGGGGTTTTGAAGTGAAAGTTCCTGAAGGTATGTCAATTGCCGGTGAAAGCCGTCGTAATAAAAAGGCCTTAACTAGCTGGGTCAGCCAAGGCGTGGTTCGTGCGGATGGTTCACCGTTGATTCAAGGTAATTTAAGTGATTCATCTGCTGCAGGTTTAATGGCGCCTGCCGGTGAGAACGGACCGTTATTCCTGGTCTTTAAAAACTTCGATGCTATATATAGTTATAATGCGGCGGAAAGTTATGCCTTGGCGATTGCTCATTTGTCCGACCGCTTACAGGGTCAGGCGGGTGGCTTTAGTAAAGCCTGGCCAACTGATGATGCGGGTACTTCACGCGCTGAACGTCGTGAGATTCAGCAGTTCTTGGCCAATCGCGGTTATGACATTGGTACTGTAGATGGTCTGATTGGTGATAAAACCCGTCAAGCCATCCGTCAGGAACAAATTCGTTTGGGCCTAAGTCCGACGGGGCGGGCAGGACAACAGATTCTGAATGCTTTTCGTCAGGAAAATGCCAAAAAACTGATGAAATAAGTGACTGTATAAAGTATAGAAGCAATAAAAGTATAGAAATAAAAAAGGTCTGCCGATGCAGACCTTTTTTTATAAGTTTTTAAGGCTAAGGACTTATACAGCAGTGATCGTACCTAAAATACGATAACCTGCAGCACCTGTTACTGCAGGCAGGTTGCCACTTTGCTGATTCACAAAGCGCATCGCCAACCATGCAAAAGCAGTGGCTTCCACCCAGGTTGGGCTTAGACCTAAATCGGCAGTAGTTTGTACCGTCCATTCGTGTTTGCGTAAACGCCAGCGTAATTGTTCAAGTAAGTTCGAGTTATAGGCACCGCCACCGCAGACATAAACTTCACCAGTTGCCATGTCGGAACGGTAGATGGCTTTTTTTATCGCGCGGGTGGTGAGTTTCATTAAAGTCGCCTGGATATTTTCAGGCGTATCTTCTAACTCGTCATATTCAAGGTCATTACGCCAATCGAGAATCTGTTCATCTAACCATTCAAGGTTGAAGTCTTCACGACCAGTACTTTTAGGCGGTTCTTTTGAGAAGAATTCATGGGCTTGCAAGCGGTCGAGCAGGCTGCGGATCGGTTGTCCGTATGCTGCCCAGTTGCCATTTTCATCGTAAGGCTGACCAGTGTAACGGTGGCACCAGGCATCCATGAGAATGTTGGCGGGGCCGGTATCAAAGCCAAATACTGCTTCGGGTTTGCCTGCAGGCAACATGCTGACATTGGCAATTCCGCCCAAATTCAGAATCACACGATGAATGCTGTCATGCTGGAACAAGGCTTGATGAAATGCGGGAACCAAGGGAGCACCTTGTCCGCCAGCAGCCATATCACGACGACGAAAATCTGAAATCACCGGAATTTGCGTCATTTCGGTAATGATATTGGGATCACCAATTTGCAAGGTAAAGCCATGTTCGGGGCGGTGGCGAATGGTTTGTCCATGCGAACCAATGGCTTTAATTTGAGTGCGATCTAAATGATTCTTTTCAATCAGCTCATTAATACCATGACCAATCATCTGTGCTAAAGCAACATCAGCTTTACCCATACGATCAATTTCATTATCGCCAGGTAAAGTGAGGGCCATCAACTCATCACGTAGGTCCGGATCAAAAGGCAGAGTGAGGGTGGCATGAAGCTGTAAAGGATCAAAAGAAGCAGCAACAATATCGACACCATCCATGCTCGTGCCGGTCATTACCCCAATATAGATCGCTGTCATGATTATTCTTAAGCCTGCAATGTGCTGAAAAAGTGTTAGTATATCGCACAAATTGAATAACTGATGTATTTGGGTTTTGTGATGTCAAATTTCCTGCCGGCTGAAGAACAACTTGCCCTCATCCAACGAGGCACACACGAAATTATTTCTGAAGAAGATCTTCTGAAGAAATTAAAACAGAATCGACCACTGAAAATTAAAGCAGGTTTTGACCCAACTGCCCCTGATTTGCACTTAGGTCATACGGTTTTAATTAATAAATTGAAAGTGTTTCAAGATTTGGGCCATGAAGTTTATTTCTTGATCGGTGACTACACTGCCATGATCGGTGACCCGACAGGCAAGAGCGCAACACGTCCGCCTTTGTCGCGTGAAAAAGTGCTGGAAAATGCAAAAACTTATCAAGAACAAGTATTTAAAATCCTTGATCCAGCAAAAACTAAAGTGGTGTTCAACTCTGAGTGGTTTGCTCAAAAAACTGCAGCTGATTTAATCCAGTTGGCTTCGCAGCAGACTGTGGCGCGTATGCTGGAACGTGACGACTTCACCAAGCGTTATAACAGCCATCAACCGATTGCGATCCACGAATTTTTGTATCCCTTGGTGCAAGGTTATGACTCGGTAGCACTCGAAGCTGACGTGGAATTGGGTGGTACAGACCAAACCTTTAACTTGTTGATGGGTCGTACCTTGCAGGGTCGTTATGAGCAGGAAGCACAAGTCTGCATTACTGTGCCCATTCTTGAAGGTTTAGATGGCGTGAATAAAATGTCTAAATCTTTGGGTAACTACATTGCAGTATTTGATGCACCGGGCGCGATGTACCAAAAAGTACTTTCTATGCCAGATGCCTTAATTGAACGTTACTTTGACTTACTCAGCTTTAAATCAGTTGAAGAAATTCAAGCGCTGTTAAAAGAGGTGGCTGAAGGTCGTAACCCGCAAGAAGTGAAGAAAATTCTTGCGCTTGAGCTGGTTGAGCGTTTCCATGGTGCGGAAGCTGCTGCAACTGCACATAAAGGTGCGGGCAACCTGATTACTGAGGGTGAACTTCCAGAAGGTACTCCGGAAGTGACCATTTCACGTGGTGAATATGGTGGTGAAATCTTTATTGCTTCTATCTTGCGTGCTGCTGGTTTAACCAAAAATGCCGCTCAGGCAAAAGATGCGGTAGGCCGTGGTGCGGTAAAAGTAGATTGGGAGTCAGTTGATGGCAATTTCTCGGTGAAAGAGAACGTCACTTTAATCATTCAAGCCAGCAAAAAAGCAATTGCAAAAGTCACTTTTGTTGATTAAGCATATGCTAAGCTATTGAAATAAAAGCAGGCTTTGGCCTGCTTTTATTTTTTATACCGTATATTAATATTTTAAATAATCAAATTCAAAAAAAAGCTTATAAAAACAATACTTAAATTTTGCCAAATTGGTTGCAATATTTTTTTCTTATGTATAAGATTTATCCATCTAGACATTGTGTAGAAAACATATCTAGAGGGTACGTGTATAACAAAAAGCTCCACAATTTTACGTCTCTTCCCCAAGGGACTTTTTTTAATTTTTTACAGATAACTATAATAATGACACGATGGATCGCATAAAGATTCAACTCCGAGGGAGAGATTTTGGGAGAGATCTCTTCCTTTTTTTATTTCTAAAATTTCACCTTTACTTTCGATGTTCTCATTTAAGAATCACATTTTTTATTTGCTTCAAATACCGTGAAGATTGCCCGAGAGATACTGACATCCAGAAAATTATCAGTATGCTGATAGTATGAGGTCTCAAAGAAGATCTATAAATTTAAAATAAGAGGGTGAACAGCATTTATGTACCACTACCAGACTCAGGATATTTTCGATCAGGAAGTTGATTTCATTTTGCGATTTCTATTTGAATACGAGCCCCCTGAACAGAAGCGGAAATCCTTTGAGCTGGCTCATGCTTTATTACAGCAATTAGATCTTGCCTCACACTATCTTCTTTTTTCCTTAGTCAAAGAACGTTTACCACGTCGAGCTAAACTATTATTTGCTGCTGAAGACTATAGTGGCAAGAAAGAAGTGATTGAAGAAGTCATGCAACCCTGGTTAGGGCGTAACAATCCCAAATATGCAGCTTAAGTCTTAAAATCCTATTTAGCTTTATATAGGTCTGAAATTAAGTTTTTATCTTATCTAAAGCTTAATAAAGATAATTTACTTGTTTTTGGCTACTTAAAATCTGGAATTAGAAGGAAAAGCCTCTAAAAGCAGCAGACTGAGTTTGTTGACGTGCCTTATATCTATAAGTCGGATAGCAAACAGCAAAATATGTAACCTGATATAAGGAAGTTTCGGAGGATTCTGGATACAGAGCTGAAATTACACAGTCTTATTAAAATTTAGCGCTTTTTTGATAGCTATTAGGTCTTAATGAAAATAGTGGTATTAAATTGAATTGCACTGAATACAGGTTTTTTTTCATAAAAACGCTCAAAATTTAGATGAAAAAGTGATTTTTTGGTGATTTTCGTTGAAAAAAGATACATACGTGAAAAATATAGTGAATTGGGGGTTGCAATGATTCTGAAATCCTCTAGAATGCACCCCATACCGACGAGATAGACGGAAACGAACGAAACGCGAAGCGTTGAGTTGTTAAGTTTATTCAGTCCAGCTTCTAGCACTGACGAGGTGTTAGAAAGATCATTAAGAGATTATGAAGAACAACTTGTGTGGATTTTTACTGGTTGATCGATCGAAATTATTTTCATTGATTGATGGTAGAAATGACTCGAAGTTTATTTGAGAAATATTTGTCAGAAAATTGATGAGCCAAGATTGGTGCCCTTTAAAGGTACTACTGATTTTAAACTGAAGAGT
>NZ_NEGE01000007.1 GCF_002135355.1 Acinetobacter sp. ANC 4169
CATGTCTAGACGAGGCAACTGCTGGGATAATGCGGTGACGGAAAGCTTCTTTCATACATTGAAAGGTCATGTGGTACACGGGAGTGTGTTTACTACCCGAAAAGAAGCCAATGCTGTCTTGTTTGAATATATTGAGATTTACTACAATCGAATTAGACGGCATTCTGCAAATGGCTGGTTAAGTCCAGAAGCTTTTGAACAGAATTATTTTAAGAATTTAGAGGGACCGATTGTCCACGATACTGTCTAGGATCACTTTCTTCTTCATATTTCTCTAAAGCAGATCCCCTCCTTCCAAAAGGGGTTAGGGGAGGTCAATTAAAAAACCAATGAGAAATTAGAATTTTTACTGAACATGTTGCCCTCTCCTCAATCCTCTCCCAGAGGGAGAGGAAGAATCCTTCTCCATTTTTGTTAAAGGAATGATATTTAAAACGACACCATCTTCCCCGGATTAATCAATGCACCCAGCCCATAGGCGCTTTTTGCCACTGGAATCACCACGGGTGCCAGTGCACGACCAAATAAAATGTCCTGATGATGAATACGGGTCAGCATATTGAAGTCATCCGCTTTGCCACAGAAATCATCAGCAATCGCCTTACCGATCCGTACCGTTTGCGCCACACCATGACCGCTCCAGCCCTGTACCGCATAGATTGGGAATTTGTTGCCAAACTTGCGGCTATCTGCCGCGCCATTCATGGTCAGGTCAGTGGTTCCGCTCCAGACAAAATCCAGCTCGACACTTTTTAACTGCGGAAACACATGTTGAATCCGGCCCAGTAAATATTGATGGGTTTTTTCAGGATTCCAGCATGAACCTGTCCCCTCACCGCCAAACAGTAAGCGGTTTTGAGATACACCACGGTAATAGTCGATCTGGAATTGTGTGTCATATACCGGTGCATCTGTGGGCAATAATTCTTTTAAATCAACTTCTAATGGAGCAGTAGTACACACATAGGTATAGAACGGAATCGTGGTCTGATTGTTCTTTTGCAGCAGCTTAAAGGAAGCATGATGCACCCCCATCACCACACTTTTACGTGCCTTAATCACTCCACTGGTGGTGGTCACATAAATACCATCTTCCTTTTCTTCTACTGCAGTGACTTCAGTTTGCTCATAGACCTTGCCACCATTTTTACAGAAACCATAAATGAGGCCGCGGTTTAAAGCCAGGGGATGAATATGTCCACCCAGAGCATCTAGCAAACCACCACAATAATTGTCAGAGGCAATGTGTTCTTTCAGCTCATGCTTGCCCACCACTTGAGTGTGGGCCTCGCCCAAAAACTTGCGCGCATCGGCACCTTGGGTTAAACCGACCAGATGCCCTTCGTGTACAGCAGCAGTGATATGTCCACGTTTACGCTGCAATTCGAGCTCATATTTGGCAGCGATTTCGTCAATTAAGGACATCGCTTCGGTTGAGGTAAAGTGCCAGAGTTTTTTGGCATCTTCATGGCTGAAATGTTCAATCATCTCTGCCGCCTCCCAGCGTGCAAGTCCGGGGGTGAGTTGTCCTCCGTTCCGACCTGATGCTGCACTAGCGATGCGGTTTTTTTCCAGCAAAACCGTATCAATGCCTTGTTCTGCTAAATGCAAAGCGGTTGAAGCACCCAGTAACCCCCCACCAATCACCACCACATCACATTCAATATCTGTATCCAAGCTTGAAAATTGGTGCCAGTCGGCTAACGAGCTTTCATAATAATTGGCAGGATGTTCGAAGTCGCCATGTTTAGGATTGATCCAGTTCCACTCTTTGCCGCTCAAGGCATTGCGGCTGGCTTTAAATTCAACATCTGGTACAAACGCAGGTTTTGTCATTTTCATCATGTTTCTCTCCATATTTTAAATTCAATTTTTGAGTGATCTGGGTTCAAACTTAGTAAGCATTGCTGATGACAATGCTTTGCTTTCTGAGTTTTTTATACATGAACAGTAGTACCCCCAAACCTAACCAGATGCAGCCACACGTCAATGCCGACATTTCCAGATTCACCCACAGCCCCATCATCACCATTACAGATAACCAAGGCAGCACCAGGTTAAGCGCGATATTTTTGAAACCGCTACGTTGCTTGTCATGTACATAGAACTTCATAAAGACCGAGAAGTTCACTGCGGTAAAAGCGATCAGTGCACCAAAACTCACCATACTGACCACCGTTGCCAAATCCAGGGCAATCGCAGTCAATGAAATGAAACCGATGGTCAGCACGGCATATAAAGGCGTACCTAGTTTGCGGTGGACTTGCCCAAAGGTGCCTTTATGGAAAATGCCATCACGTCCCATAATATGAATCAGGCGTAATGCACTGGCATGTGTGGCCAGACCTGAAGCGAAGGTATTCATGATTTGTGCACACAGGAATACCGACTGAAACAGCGCCCCACCGACATAAAGCACGATTTCAGGCAAGGCTTCATCCGGATTGTTAAAACGGATATTGCTTGGAAAATACAGTTGAATAAACCAGGATGCGGTCAGGAAAATGATGCCGCCAGCCAGAGTAGTCAGCATCACCGCACGTGGAATGGTCCGTTTCGGATCTCGGGTTTCATGCGACATAGTAGTCACGGCATCAAAGCCCAGAAATGAAAAACACAGGATGGATGCACCTGCAATCAAGGGCATAATGGAACTGTCACCATTGAATAACGGTGCAAGAGTCAGAACATGCTCATAACCTTGTCCCTCACCTACACCGCGAATGACCAGATAGATGAATAGCAGCATCAGCAATAAAGGGGCAACCACAAGAACCAGACTGAGATTGGCAAGAAAATGAATGCGGAAACAGTTAATGAGTGTGACCAGTCCTGCAAACAGCGTGACCCACATCCAGTAAGGTACGCTGGGAATAACCGCTTCCAGATAAATCCCGGCCAGCAAGGCATTCACTAAAGGCAGCAAAATATAGTCGAGCAAGGAACACCAGCCCACAAAAAAGCCAGCTTTGGCCCCGCAAGATTCTGCGGTGTAAGTATAGGCCGAGCCCGATTTTTCAGTTTTCCGGCTAAAGCGTGCATAGCTAAATGCAGTCAGCAACATCGCCAGCAAAGCCAGAATATACGCTAGCGGTACCCGACCATCAGTGATTCCCGAGACAATGCCAAAAGTGTCAAACACCACCATTGGGGTCATATAGGCCACACCAAGGATGACGACTTGCCATAACGACATTTTTTTGAAACAGACTTGCGCTTTCTCCACAGCTGTCACCTGAACATTATTTATTTGAGTTATTTGTTCATTTGCAACGACTATGCCATATAATAAAAAAATAAATATTTAATTCAGGCGTGAGTAAATGCCAAAGTACAGTTTAGAAACTCGAAAAGCAGCCATTCAAATGTATAAAAAAACTGATTACAAAGTTGCGGTATGCAAAGAATTCAACATTTCTCGTGTGACGCTAGATGCATGGATTAAGCTGGAAGAAGAAACCGGAGATTTACTGCCAAAACCGGCCAAAACCCGTGGCGCACCGAGTCATATTAAAGACTGGAATGAATTTCAAGTATTTGTAAAAAATACAAAATTTCAGAATATTAGCGACCTTGTCGCATTATTTGAACAACGTTTTGGCTATACCGTCTCATATGCCGTTCTGGTACGTGCAATTCATGTTTTAGGACTACGCCGTCGTCGTGGTCGGTTTTATTCTTAAATCTAAAACCAGCCAATTTTAAAATAAAAATATAAATTAAATTTATATAAATAACTATACATTAATGTAAAGTTATTTTATTAAAAACATAAGTCATGAATATTAAAAAAGTAAATTTATTAAAATAAAAAGGTAAATTTAAAATATTAAAAATGTAAATAATATTAACTAAAAAAGTACGCTATAAAAATTAAAAAGGTAAACTGTTTTTTATAAAAGAATTAAATCAATGCATCTATTTAAACAGATGATCCATTATAGCGCATAAAAAAGGTGGCTATTGCCACCTTGATTTTTTAGATTCATGCTTATTGATACATCGGCTGATTGTCATTCAAGCGGATAATACCGCGAATTGCACGATACACAATCCAGACCCAGGAAATTCCCATCACCACCAGACAGAACGCACTCGCACCCAAGGCTACCCCGGTAAATACATCTATGTTTTCACCCGTGAAGAACAGGAAAATAAAGGGGATAAAGGCAATAATATTCCAGAACAAATACCACCAAAAGGTACGAATTTGCCAGCTAAAGTGACTTTCAAAAATGGAACCGCGCACGTCATTGCGTTTGATATAGTTAATGACAAGTGCAATCAGGGCAAGCAAGCCACCAGTAAAAATGGCAATGATATACAGGATATAAAGGACTAAAGTGAGGGTGCGGTTGGGATCTTGATCAATAGAATAATTCATTGTTATGCCTTATAAAGTCATTGTTCTCCTTAAAACTTCAGTACATTAAAAGGAGAAATCAGCCATAAAATCAAAAGTATGTTTAAGGCTATAGTACAAAAATAAATCTTTCTAAAGGGTTGTTTTTGTGTTTTATGACGCAGCTTTTCTTGTGCCAGCCATGCTGTCGGCCAGCCCCCCAGAAAAGATAACAGGTGCAGGCTCTGCTCAGGTACACGACGACTGCCCTGTAATGCCGCCTCTTTATCTTGCGCGTACATCCAGTAAGTTATGGCATTAATCACGCTAATAAATAACAACACCATGCCACTTAATAATCCGGCCATGGTAAATACCACCAAAGCCAGAATATAACCAACACAGGCAATTTGCATCGGTTTCAATTTCTGTGCAGATTGATTAGATTTTTTCGGCTTGCTGGTTAATTTTTGTGTTTGCGAGGCTTTAAGATAAGTCACTTGCTGGGCGCGATAACGGCCATCACCATCCAGCAATACCGTATATTCAAGCGCACAACCGACAATCGGCCGTGGCCCCTGACGCATAAAATCCTTGATGTGTAAAAACACGCGATCTTTCGAGGCATCATTCGGCTGAATAAAGCCGTAGCCTTTATCATCAAACCATTCAACTAATCGCCCCTGATCACGCATTTTTATATCCTATCTCAAGCCGTCACAAATTTTAGTCGTTCCACAAGCATATTGCGCATTTCCAAAGGATTTTTCTGAAGAATATCATCTCCAGTACGTCCTTGTTGTGCATTTTTTTGTGCGACTTGTAAACGCATCAGCCAAAAACGCGCTGCTGCCATAGCCAGATAAATTTCCAGGCAGGATTTTTCATCCTGAGTCAGTGGACGTACAGTTTCATAGGCTTCTAAAAAGGCTTGGGCTTTTGCTTCATTTAAATGAACCTCGGGATATTCAGTACAGAAGTCATTTAAGGTAATCGCAATATCAAACAGGAATTCATCTTTGTTGAGTTCGTAAAAATCCAGAATACCTTTTAATTCACTACCCTCAAACAAGGTATTGTCACGGAACAAATCGGAATGAATAAAGCCTTTGGGACGGTTTGGATATACTGCCGTAAGCGCTTCATACAACCCCAGCACTTCACTAAGCAAAATAGAATCTGCCGGATTCAAAGTGGGCTTTAATTCCTTAGCCACTTGCAACCAGTAATCATGGTTACGATATTCGGCACGTTCCAAAGGGAAATCCTGTAAGGCAATATGGATTTTCGCCTGAGCAACGGCAATCGCCTGTGCCTGTTCTAGGGTTGATGGCATGGGATGTTTACCCAGCATGCGTGGCGCAATCTGCGCAGGCTTCTCTTTTAAAGTATGAATGGCCTTGCCCGCATAATTTAATGGCACTGGCACAGCTAAACCCTGTTTACCCAAATGCTCAAGTACCGGAACCAGCTCGCCTGCACCTTGCTCATCCATTTCTTCAAATACGGTCAGTACATATTGCTTTGCATTTTCACAGACTAAAAAA
The DNA here is from genome assembly GCF_002135355.1 of Acinetobacter sp. ANC 4169. Lineage (GTDB taxonomy): Bacteria > Pseudomonadota > Gammaproteobacteria > Pseudomonadales > Moraxellaceae > Acinetobacter. The sequence goes on from NZ_NEGE01000007.1 coordinate 5,890, forward strand.
TAGTTTGTATTCTGAATACCTCCTTGAATCGGAATCAGCTCAATCACCTCTAATCCATAAGGTGCTGCAAAAGCCTGAACTTCCTGTAAAGTCAAAGTGGTATAAACCGACATAGAAAACCTGCGAAAAAACTTACATAATTTTGATAGAATACCTGCTACTACTACCAAGGTGTAGCACCTTCGTGGCGAAGTTTCATAATCGGCTGTTATTTTTGGAAAAAATTATGCTTGCTAAACGTATTATTCCTTGCCTTGACGTAGATAATGGTCGAGTGGTGAAAGGTGTACAGTTCCTTGATATTCGTGATGCAGGCGACCCGGTTGAAGTGGCTCGCCGTTATAACGAACAAGGTGCCGATGAAATTACCTTCCTGGACATTACCGCAACCTCAAGCGGCCGCGATACCACTTACCGTACCGTTGAACGCATGGCAGAAAGCGTATTTGTACCTTTAACTGTAGGTGGCGGGGTACGTAAAGTTGAAGATATCCGCCTGTTGCTGAATGCCGGTGCCGATAAAGTCAGTATCAACTCGGCTGCGGTATTTAACCCTGAATTTGTTCAGGAAGCTTCGCAACGCTTTGGCGCCCAATGTATTGTGGTCGCGATTGATGCCAAGAAAACCGGTGACAACAAATGGGAAATTTTCACCCATGGTGGCCGTAAACCGACCGGGATTGATGCGATTGAATGGGCAGTGAAAATGGCCGAGTATGGCGCGGGCGAACTTTTAATTACCTCTATGGATGCCGATGGAACCAAAGCCGGTTATGACCTGGCCCTAATGCGTAATATTAATGACCGTGTCACCATTCCAACCATTGCCTCTGGTGGTGTAGGTAACTTGCAGCATTTAGCCGATGGCATTTTAAAAGGCGGTGCCGATGCGGTACTTGCAGCCTCTATTTTCCACTTTGGTCAATATACTATTCCAGAAGCAAAACAATATCTTGCAGCACAAGGGATTGAAATGCGTCTTTAAGTGATGAAGACTTGCTAATCTCAAAAAGAGTGGTTTCCCCACTCTTTTTTATTTATAGATGAACTTTTTTATAGATGAACTCTGAAATCAAGCCTGCACAAAAATTGCAGATAAAAAAAAGGAGTCTTGAAGACTCCCTATAAACCAAGAAAACTACAGCGCGGTTTCTTGAAATTAACAACAATAAAATGACATATCCAGTGACTCGTCAAGTTAACTAGGCCAACCTGATTTCGAAAACAAATATATAACAAAAAAGTAACAAAAACATTGACCATTAATGCCGAAAATATTGACAAATTGCGACAAAACCTCAGCAGTCGTGACTTCTGGCTATTTTATCGCGATATCTTTCTGAACAATAAAATTGACAATCCATTTACAATAAAGTGATCATTTACCCTGTTTTTCCACCCATTTTGCCGGGAAATAACGCTCAGTTATGCCGTTCAACACCTTGGAAACTGTACGGGGAAGCTGGATTCCTAGAGGGTTTTTCTCCTGCAATTCTGACGATGAAATAACCCGAGTTCCCAGAATGTAATCAAACCAAGGTTTGGTCACGCACCAGTTGGCATCCTGATTGGAATTCATATGATGATCATAATGCCAGGGAATTTTTTTCATGGCCCATTCTGGCTCTAAATGGGCACGGCGGTGAATATAATAATAATTACAGGCACTATATACCGTAGACAGTGCCATACCTTTAGATACGGGATAAAACAGCGTACCAAAAACGCCCGCAACCACCACTAAAGATGCAACTTCATTTTTAGTGCGCCAATTGGTAAGACCTTCGACATAGCCATGGTCATGAAATGCCGTTTTTCTGACTTCGCGATGATGTTCCCAATGCGATTTCATGCTGTCGGGCACAGGACTATAGCGGGGTTTTCCACTACGATGTATGCCATGCAAAATATATTTGTGTGCTACCCATTCAAAACCATTGGCCACCACCAGCCCAACCAAAAAACCTTTCCACATATCTATTTTCTCCCTATTTTATATTGAATATAGGTTATAAAATATGCTAAACATTGACCATAAAATAAAATTTAATTGACAATTACGACAATAAAAAGATCAATATGCCACATTCTAAAGAATACACAGGCTCGGTATATGGTGGACTTGGACATTTGCTTTATGCATACAGCCAAGCCAAGGGCCTTCCCATTTCTGAACGACTTGAAAAGGTTCAGAACTTGGAACGCTTTGACTTTAGTCTTTGGCGCGAGCTATTGACAGAGGTAGACCAACATCTGCAGATCCCGGCATTGGGGCTGGATATTGCCGAATATGTGCAGCCTAAGCATTTAGGTATCATTGCCTATATTGCCCTCTCCTGCAATACCTTGGGGGAAGCCTTATACCGTTATCATGATTTTCATCGGCTGGTCTATGACGGCAGTGCCTTAGAGGTCAGTATACAGGATGAATATCTGGCAATTGGCTGGGGATATATTCCCATACATTTGATTACCCAAGTCTGCCATGAAACTGCTATTGCCTTAATGCTTCAGTTTCTTAAACACTTCATGGAATTTGACGATATTCATCTACATGAAGTGCACTTTGTTCATCCAGCTCCAAAAAATGTGGCCATCTATGAACAATACTTCAATTGCAAAGTCCTGTTTTCACAGCCTAAGGCCCAAATTATTACCCCCATTCATCAGCTGACTAAACCTATACGTCAAGGGGATCAGACCTTGCAGCATTTGCTGATGCAACAAGCCCATGCCCTATTAGATAAGCTGCCCAATTCCACCCAACTCGATCATCGTCTGCAACAAGCCATTCTTATCGGGCTGCAAAAAAACCAGTATCAAATCGAGCCTATTGCCAAACAGTTACATATGTCGGTACGCCAACTGCAACGCCATTTGCAACAACAAGGTACGACTTACCAACAGCGTATACAGGAAGTTCGTCATCTGCTGGCAGAACAATATTTAAAAGACCGACATCTCAACCTGCAAGAAATTGCCTTATTGCTCGGCTATTCCGAGCAAAGTGTCTTCCAGCGTGCGTTTAAGCAGTGGACAAGCATGACACCGCAGCAATGGCGACAACAACAATATGCATAAAGCTGGACCCAGATGGTCATGTGAATGTCATGTCTGTTCATCATATTGTGATTAAGAAACAAGTAGTTTCTCAATAAATATAAAATATACTGAATGATTAAAAAAAATAAATAGCAGCATCTGGAGAATAAAATGAATAGATACCTTGCCGAATTGGTTGGAACATTCTAGTTAGTCTTTGGTGGTTGCGGCAGTGCCATACTTGCAACAGCCTTTCCTGACTTGGGCATTGGCTTTGCCGGTGTGTCCTTGGCTTTCGGCCTGACAGGAGTGTATGCCTTAGGTCATATTTCAAGGGGTCATTTCAACCCTGCAGTGAGTGTAGGCTTATGGTTCGGTGGTCGTTTTGATGCCAAACACCTGATTCCTTATATTATTTCTCAAGTGATCGGCGCGTCTTTAGCTGGGCTGGTATTGTATCTGATCATACAGGGGTTTAGGCCGGTTTTTCCGGTACAGCAGGCTTTGCCAGTAATGGTTTTGCCGAGTTATCGCCTGGGCACTATTCCATGACTTCGGCACTGATCATTGAAATTGTATTGACTGCATTTTTCCTGATTGTGATTATGGGTTCTACGGATCAACGTGCACCGGCAGCTTTTGCACCGATTGCCATTGGTCTGGCTCTAACCCTGATTCATTTAATCAGTATTCCAGTGACCAATACCTCGGTAAACCCAGCACGCAGTACCGGTGTGGCCTTTTTTGCACAAACTGCCGCATTAAGCCAACTCTGGTTATTCTGGGTAGCCCCTATTTTTGGTGCAATTCTGGGTGCACTCATTTATAAAGTGGTTGCCCCTGAAAAAGACTAAAAATTCTAATCATAAAAAAGCTCACATCAGTGAGCTTTTTTATGTTCCACATGGAACATGAATGCTGCTTATAAGAATGGATTTTCAATTTCCTGTTGATCTTGACGATCAATTTTTTCCGGAAGATTGGGTTCATTTTCCAAAGCACTGACCACGGCATTGACATAATTCTGCAAGGCTTTAGCGGCCTCTAAACCGGTCTGATCTTTGGTAAGCTGCAAATTGCCATAAATACTGACACAGTCTTCTTGGTTTTCTAAGGTTAAGTCGTGAATAGCGTGCGATTCGTTACCATTTACAAAAGGCTTGAACATTGTATTCTCACTGATCGTTGTTGTTATTTAAAAAGTAGGATGATTACCATCATCCTACCTAAAAAAAGCTTATTTCAACAACTGCAAAATGTACTGTAAAAGTCCTTCAATCAATTGTTTAACAATCGCATCTTGGGTATTTGGGTCGATAGTAGGCGTACTGTTCTTGCTCTCACCCGATGCTGCTTGAGTTGAAGAATTTGGGCTAACCGATGAAGATTTAAACTGTTTTTGCAAAGCAGTCAGCTGATCGGTACTCACTTCCTCAGCACATTGGCTTTCTGCATCCCAATGTGAATAAGTGATCTGTTTATTGGCTTTCACAGCCGTTGCGGTTAATGGCAAATTATAAGTATTGCGCTTTTGGTCTTCGGTTAACTGCGGGAAAATATTAATTCCAGTGAGATCTTCCAAAGCACATATACTGATCACCTGTACTTTTGGTGCAGTATCCTTGAGGGTATTGTCGGCATAGTAGACACCTGCCGCCCCGGTTTTAGGTATGTAGATGGCTTTGTAGGTCGCTGTTGGAACAATCACGCCCTTACCAATCATCTTTAGCTTTTTAGCCGAATATACCGGACCAGTAACAAGATAAACATCCTGCTTTTGCTTGGTCACAATGGCACGAGTCGCCTCTTCTAACTCTCGCCACACCTGCTGATTATTCTTCGGTGCCTGTGGCACCATGTTGGCCAATGAGAAGCTGTCAAACTGCGCCGCTTTATTTGGCATATCGGCATTCGGTGCCATGTGCCCGCGGTCATAGCCTGATGCTTTGTAATCTGACAGGGTTGCCCGATGTTCCGCTTTTACGCTGCTTTCTTCATGGAAGCTGTCTTCACGTGGAATTTTTTGGCTCAAGCGCTGCGGAGTCAAGGCTTCAGCTACCCATAACGGGGTTTTGGATACCCCCGAGTACATCACATTAAAACCGTTAAAACACAGCGGATAGGTATTTTTATTCAGGCTTTCTTTGGCCAAATAAGGCGGAATATCACGATAAAACTGGTCCAGACAAGCCGAGTTTGATGAAGAGGGTAAGGAGACCAGCTGTTGAATTTTTTCCTGTCCAAAGGCAATTGCAAAACTGCTGGTCGCGACTACGCCCAAAATAATTTTTAAACTATTCTGATTTAAAATTTGCATCAAAGATTGACCAGTTTTACGTTTCTTAATTGCCATTGTTAGACCAACACCCATTTTTCACGAGCTTAACAAGCAGGGAAAATGAAGTATATGTAGCAAAATTTATTTGCTTAACATTTAGGCTGAAATTGGTTAACAAAAGCACAGTTGTTGTAACAGTATGTCTAATTTTCTAAAGCTTTTCTAACAAGTCTTAATAGCTTTACGTATGTTTGATTGAAAAACCGATCATGCTTATGACAAGGTAAAAATACGCAAAAATTCTAGATAATTATTTCTACGGAGTATTTTATGCATTTTAAGCTTTTAGGTTTGAGTCTAGTTACAGGAATGATGAGTGCAACGGCATTCGCAGAACCCGCCATTCAACCGGGTGATACTTTAGAAAGTCTATCTCAAGTCAAAGTTAACACTACGGTCAATGGTCAAGCCGGTTCCATTCAAGATTTAGTGGCCAGCGGTCAAATCCGTATTGTTGATGCAGGCCAAGTTGCTGCTGAACCTAACCCAGCTGGTGCTGAAACCGAATTGCAAAGCAATGCTGCTGCGGATACCACTGCAGCCCAAGCCGCTCCACAAACTGCCGAGCTCAATACCACAGCACAAAATGCTGAGGCCACCCAAGCTGCATCTGAAACCGAAGCGCAAACCACCTCCGCTTCAGATGCAACTGCAGCTCAAGGTACTGAGATGAATACCGCGGCACAGGCCGTTGACCCAACTATAGAACAGGCAAATGCACCTGCTACCGAGCAAACCGCTCAGGCTGCACCTGAAAATGTAGATCCAATGCAACCAAATACCGAATTGGCAGCACAACAGGCAGAGCAAGGTGCTGGTCAAGAGATCGCAGCTGCACCAGTCAGTGAGTCTCCTGCTGATGCACGACAAGTGAATGCAGCGAATATGCCTCAAGCAGATGTAACCAATCAATCTGCTGCTTTAGTACCGGCAGACACTACTGAAGCGAATGCACCCCAAGAAGCCTTTGCAGCAACACCTGAAGCTACACAGCCAACTGACGCAGTACAGGCAGCTCCTGAAACCGATGCTACAGATGCACCAGTCAATGCATCTCCTGAAGCGCCAGTGACTGAAGCAACAGAGAACTAATCACACTCTTTTTCAGGCTTTCATCCTCCAAATAAAAAACCAAGGCTTTTCCACCTTGGTTTTTTATTGCCTATCAAATTTGATCTAAATTTCGATCTGGCTGCCCAGCTCAACGACACGATTGGGTGGAATTTGATAAAAATCACTCACCGGACTGGTATTGCGCTGCATCGAAATAAACAGCTTTTCACGCCATGGCGACAAGCCCTCGCCCACCGTATGAATTAGTCGATCACGGGAAATAAAGAAGCTCATTTGCATCATGTCAAATTCAAAACCCAGCTCCTGATAAGCCTGTTCTAGCGCTTCAGGAATGTTAGGTTGATCTTTAAAACCGTAATACAGTGAAATACGATAGAAACGGTTATCCAGTTTTTCAATTTTACTGCGTTCTTCCTGTGCCACATAAGGAATATCACGCGTATTCACGGTGACCATAATATTGAGTTCGTGCAGAACCTTATTATGCTTAATATTATGCAACATGGCATGCGGCACAATATTCGGGGTTCCGGTCAGGAATACGGCTGCTCCTGGAACAAATTGTGTTTCAGCACTCATGCCTATACTTTTGATAAACAGATCGATCGGCAAGGCATCTTTTTCCAAACGCGCCAGTAAGATTTCCCGCCCGGCTTTCCAGGTCATCAGAATGGTATATACCGCAGCGCCGATCAGAATTGGCACCCATCCTCCAGAAATGATTTTCAATGAGGTTGAGGCCACAAAGATCAAATCAATCAACAGGAATGGCACGGCAAACAACAACACTTTCCATACCGGCCAACGCCAAAAACCATAGGCCAGGAATGAAATTAAAATGGTACCGCAGAGCATGGTCATGGTGACAGCAACGCCATAAGCACTGGCCAGATTGGCACTGTTCTCAAATAATAAAATCAAGATGACCACAGAGATAAACAGCACCCAGTTAATGAACGGCAAATAAATTTGTCCCTGTTCAACATCCGAGGTGTGATGCACGGTTAAGCGGGGTAGGTAGCGCAACTGAATGGCCTGATTGGTCATGGAAAAAACGCCAGTGATCACGGCTTGCGAGGCAATCACTGCTGCCGCGGTTGCCAGGCCAATCATCGGGTATAATGCCCAGCCGGGAACCAGCATATAGAACGGATTTGCAATCGCATCCGGGTTACGCAGTAATAATGCCCCTTGTCCTGCGTAGTTCAAAAGCAGACAAGGCAGGACAATAATGAACCAGGCCAGACGAATCGGTAAGCGGCCAAAATGCCCCATATCCGCATAGAGCGCTTCCCCACCGGTCATGGTCAGAATCACCGCTCCCATGGTCAGGAAAGCCACATAGGGCTGATGCACCACAAAATTAAACGCCCAGTGTGGACTGATCATGGTCAATACAAATGGGGTCTGAATAATGCTCCATATACCCACGGCACCAATGGATAAAAACCACGCCAGGGTTAAAGGGCCAAAGAATTTGCCCATGGTGGCGGTACCATGCCGCTGAATAATAAACAGACCAGTTAAAATTCCAATGGCCAAAGGCATGAGCCATTGGTTAAACATCGGTGTTGCAATACTTAAACCTTCAATTGCCGATAACACAGAAATAGCAGGAGTAATAATGCCATCGCCAAAAAATAACGAAGCACCGATAAAACCCAATGCAATCAGATAAATTTTCTTGTTGTCAGCAATACGTGTGGTACGCAGGTTCAATGCCAGTAATGACATAATCCCGCCTTCACCATTGTTATCTGCACGCATAATGATGGTGACGTATTTGAAACTGATCGTCAGCATGATGCACCAAAAAATCAGTGACAAAATTCCAAGGACTGATGCTTCAGTAATAGCGAGATGCGCAGTCAGGAAACATTGTCGAAGGGCGTACAATGGACTGGTGCCAATGTCCCCAAATACCACCCCAAGCGCTGCAAGGGTAATCACAGGCAAGGCGGCTTTTTGTGCAGTACTTTGCATATTTCGTCTTCGTTTTAGACACTATTTTTTCGCAATCATATCACTGAGCAAAAACTTTTGCTCTAAATCAATTGTTTCAACTTGGCAGAGGGGGTTTTTTTCGCTATTATCGCGCTCCAATGGTGAGGTGTCCGAGTGGCTGAAGGAGCACGCCTGGAAAGTGTGTATACGTTTGCGCGTATCGAGGGTTCGAATCCCTCTCTCACCGCCATATTGAAAAGAACTGCAATCTAAAGCAGTGAAGAAAGGCTTAAATCTAAAGGGTTTAAGCCTTTTTTGTTGTCTTACCCTATTAAACAAAATACTTAAAACTGTTTGATATCATTCATTAATGTTTGAATTTTTAGTGAAATAGTTAGTAAGTTAGCCGCTGAAATTCTCCAGATACAGTTGATCAAATCACGACCATTGCTGTGGGAAAAAGTGAACTGAAAAAACAGGTATGTCTATTTCAGCGCATTTTGAACCGTTTATTTATGTTCAAAATATTTCAGACATCCTTGAAAAAACTCCTCATTGAAATTCATGGATGGATCATCTTTGTCATCATCGCATTGATCTACCGACTTGAGATTATCTTGTGCATAGCGATAACCATAATACTGCTCTGTACCTTCCTGAAAGCCGCCAAATTCCTCCTGCTGCCTAGTGGATTGGAAATAAAGAAATGCGGCGATTGCAATAATGCTGAGTATCACCAAAGTCAGGATACTTTTGATTTTTTTTGACATTGTATTGATACTCCCCATGCATACTGATCATAAAAATACGCCATGCTTTTTGAAAAATATTCAAATGCTCCACCTTATAAATTCCATGGTTTAAGCTACATGAAAGTTATTTCTGTTGTCTGACCGGATTCTCCGGTTCCTCATTCGGTTGTTTTTGCGGATTCGGCCGTTTTTGTGGATTTGAACTTGTAAGATGTTGATCAGGTTGGTCAGGTTGAGGACTGGGCTGATCGGGTTGTTCCTGCACGTCAGGATGTTGAATAGCAGGTGCTGGCCGTTTCTGTTGGTCAGGCTGAGAATTATCTTGATGAACCATGATCTGCCCCCTCTGCTTCTAGCATTTATGACTCACTATCACAGTCCTAATCTACGCCTTAATTTTTATTATCCAATACCGCATCTGTTTCAATTCCCCCTCAATGTAAACCCATATATTTATAGATGATTGATCTTCAACACCAGCTATAGCACGGCATTCACATACATTACCAAAAACCTGATGACTCGCATGATCCATTCACATGTGCTTACCAAGCAATGAGGTATCTTCGAGGATTTTTGCATGAAAATTCAGCGCAAATAACTATTGAAAAATGATTCTATAAATGCAATATTTCCATCATAACAATCATATAACCTTATAACAGAGCCCTGAACCCAATTATAAAAGCGTATTGAACACATAGAGAAAACTGCTATTCGGGAGTGAATATGAATACCAGCACTAATTATGTTAAACAGATCAAGAATGCTAAACGTGGCGGTTATACTCCAACTCTTGCAAAGGATATTAATAAGCATAAAATTCAAAAAGCGATTCGTCTGATTGAACAGTGGCGAAAACTTGCCAATGAACTTAAACCACAAATGCAAATTGATATGGCTTTAACCCTGGAAGAATGTGCTCAAGACCTGGATCAGATTTTAAGGAGCAAATAGTCGGCGCACTTGAAACAGCATATGAATTTGAATGGTGAAAATAGCGGGTGATTGAACATATCCAAATCAATTCACCCTATTCAACCGCTCATTTTTTGGCTTGCGTTTTCAACAAAATTCGCTATTATTCTCTGCACGTTGCCGGCATAGCTCAGTTGGTAGAGCAACTGACTTGTAATCAGTAGGTCCACAGTTCGAATCCGTGTGCCGGCACCATTTTATACTTAGCCTCGCTTTTTTAGTGAGGCTTTGTTGTTTTTAGATGATGATTTTTAAAACTAAAACCTAGAATATTCAACAGCCGATTCTTTAGGGTTTGTGCGCCGTGATTTGCACATATTTGACCAGACCATCTACATACAGCTTGTGGCATAGTTTTGCAGTCATACGAATTTTAAAGGCATCCAGATCGGAATTGTGCTGGGGTATTTGCTGAATGTAATTTGCAAAGCCCTTCAAAACGGCAGGCGATAAATCCCGAATGGTTATATCGGTAAAAGAATGCTGCCGGAATGTCTGTTCTAATCCTGATGCCGTCATTAAATTATCTAAATGCACATCGGCAGCTTTTAACAGCCATTTATATTTCTGCTTTTGCACTGCGCTTAAATTCAGCCATTGCTCGGACAACATTAAATAATGCATACCCAAGCGGCCTTTTGCATTTAATACCGGGCTAACGGCATAAAGAAATGAATTTAAATTACAATGATAAGCAGCATCGATACACAGCACCACATCAAAGTTCTGCTTGAAAGGAATCTGGTTTAAATTTAAAAATGATTGCTGATAAATGGCAGCAAGTTTAGGAAGATGCTGTTGAATTTGCTGCACGCAGCTGGATTGTAACTCTACTGCTTCAATATGCCGAACCTGATAGTGCTGTTGCCAGTGCAACAGACTTGCCCCCTGCCCACAGCCTAGGTCCAGCAAACAGTCATTTGCATTTAAAGCGACCGCTTGCGCCAATTGATCTGCCAATTGGGCACAAGCTTCAGGATAGGAGGATGTTACATCCTCCCAATAGCCCAGATTGCTCCAGGCGAGTTCGGCATTATCCCCTAACTGTTTTGCATTAATCGCGTATTTATGTTTTGGAAACTGCTGACGAATCGCTTGAAGCCATTTCATGTATTAGTAGCCGAGTTGTGGGGCAACCTCAACTTTAGGTTTTAATCCTGCAAACGGCAATGGTGCACCTAAAATTTCCGCAATATTCATTGCTGAAGTCACTGCCGATTCTAAAAGTGGCAAACCGTCACAAGACCAAGAGCCACAATAGTACACTTTACGGTTTAGATCTTTATGACGTTCTTGCAGCTCTTTATTTAACGCCACTGTTTGTGAGTCCACCACAGCACGAGTTAACGTAACGCTAGAAATGATTTTTTTAGGATCAATATCAGTGACCGGTTGCCAGGTTTGAAATACCGGCGATTTGCCGACCAAGCTTGGCTCAACCGAATTCAGCCATACGGTAAACTGTTGACGGGTAAATTTACGGTCCATCATATAACTGAGTACAGCCCAATCTTTACGTTTGGGTGGCATGACGGTTTGGTCAGTGTGAATCACCAATTGACCCTGTTCAAATTTAAATTGCTTTAACAGTGCAATATCGTCTGCAAATTGTTCATTATTTAAAAATGTTTCAATTTTATTGGTCGGTGTTGCCACAATGACACGATCAAAAATGCGTTGTTCACCCGATGCATTTTCAACTACAACCCCCTGGTCTTGTTCTTTGACTTGGGTAATGGCAGAAGTGTTATGAATTTCAATGCCTTCAATCAGCTTGTCGACCAGTGCCGGAGTACCGCCCTGTAAACGTAGCAAGGCATCGCCATCAGTCAATTGACGCAAGAACGTCAATAAAGGTTTTGCCGGCCATTCGCCAATGGTTTTCGGGTTACAGGTACAAATGGTATAAAGCACTGGCATCACTGCGCCATGCCAGAACACTTCTTCAATATCATTATTATTAATAAATTCAGCCAGAGTAATATCCTGGTTCTTTGATTTGAAGAATCGAGTGATGGCCGCTTTCAGTTGCAACATGCCTTTGACCAGGCGCCAACCGTATTGTTGCAGTCCTTTCCGGTTATTAATAATCGGGAAATTACCAATACGGCTGCGTGATGTGGTCAGCCAGGTTTCGATGCGGTCTTCAAACAACCAGCTGCATGCCATATAAGTACGAACAGGAAAAGTGGGTATACCCAAATAGGTCGCCAAACTCAGGGTATTTTTCCACAAATGCGGATTCATGACGCGTAAGGGCGCATCAATCAGGCCACCTTCGAATTTAATGCTATGGCTATCCATACCACGACCAGGTAGCGCTTCAAAAATAGTGATGCTATGACCTGCATCTTTAAGAATTCTTGCGGTAGCTAGCCCAGCCATGCCACTGCCAATAACTGCAATATCCAAAATTATTATCCGTCAGTTACACATAAGATTATTGAAATTATGAACCAAGCCTGCTTAAAAGGTGGTATTAAAATATTCCAGAATGTATCTTTTTAACAAAACTCATCATGATGTATATGTAGCCGATATTTTCATTTATTTAAACCGATAACAATTCCGAATAAATACAAGAAATAATTAAATTTATTTCCACATAAAAAATAAAAACCCTTTAAAAAAAGCACTATATATTAACCAATTTTATAACAAACGTTTTACAAAATCCTCCAAAATTATTATGATAGGTAAAGTAAAAACCTGATAACTCCATTACATTTTCATCAGCCACAACTATACAAATATGCTGACAACAACAAAATTCAGTTCGCAAAAAAGCCCTTAAATTTTTAAGGGCTTCTTTTTTAAGGCCTAGATTTAAAAACCAGGCTTAAGCCAGCACCGGTATTTCACCAAACTTGCCGCTATTAAAATCATTAAATGCTTGAATGATTTCATCTTTACTATTCATGACAAAGGGGCCATAACCTTGAATAGGCTCATTCAGTGGCTGGCCGGTCAGCAGCAGAAATTTACTGTCAGTCAGGGCTTCCAGCTGAATCTCTGCCTCGCCGTCTTTGGCAAACATCACAATAGAACTGTCCTGAACATGATGTGTGCCATTCAGTTGCATTTCACCTGCCAGTACCACCAGCAGCACATTGTGGTCGACCGGCACATGAATATGCTGCACATGCTCTGCCTTCAGTTCACCATCCCAGACATTCACCGGACTATGGGTTGCAGCGGGACCAACATGCTCTGCCTGATCGTCCATATAGCGGCCGGCAATCACCCGGATATGCCCTGCACCGTGTTCCAGCTCAATCACAGGAATGTCTTGTGCTGCAATGGCCTGATATTTAGGTGCGGTCATTTTGTCGGCTGCTGGCAAATTCACCCAAAGCTGGACCATTTCAAACAGGCCACCATTTTGAGCAAAATCTGGTGAATGAAACTCTTCATGCACCAAACCTGCACCGGCAGTCATCCATTGCACATCGCCGCTTTGAATGGTGCCACCGCCGCCGGCTGAATCTTTGTGGCTGACTTCGCCTTGATAAGCAATAGTCACGGTTTCAAAACCGCGATGCGGATGCGAACCGACACCATGCTGCTGCGTCGTCGGACTAAAATGATAGGGTGCAGCATAATCCAACAGTAAAAATGGACTAATCGCCTGGCCTAGGCGGTCATAGGAAAACAGGTTTTTGACCGGAAAGCCATCTCCGACCCAATGCATATTTTGATTGCGATAAACACCAATGACTTTTTTCATCTTTTAACTCCTATATTCTCGATAGGATGAACATGGACTTATGCTAGTGCTTTTATCGGTCTGGATATATAGCGATATCCATACACAGTGTCCTATAAACAAGATAAAATGATTTTATAAAGCGACATCTCCGCTTAAACCGTTAAAAAAAATGCTCTTATTTATAATTATCCTATTTTTATGATTAATCTTCTCGTAATCAACACTTCTATTGTCCCATTTTCACACTTAGCATAATAAACATCACGACATCACCACACTTCTAGTTTAGGTTGATGTCAGTATGTTTTTCATCACAACGAGGAATAGAAAAATGGGCAAACCTTATATTCGTTTAGATAAAGATAATGCAGCGGTTCTTCTGGTCGATCATCAAACCGGTCTGTTATCCCTGGTACGCGACATCGATCCTGACAAATTTAAAAATAACGTACTGGCACTTGCCGCAGCAGCCAAATATTTCAATCTTCCGACCATTTTAACCACCAGTTTTGAGCAGGGCCCCAATGGTCCCTTGGTTCCTGAACTGAAGGAAATGTTCCCGGATGCACCGTATATTGCCCGTCCAGGTCAAATTAATGCCTGGGACAATGAAGACTTTGTTAAAGCAGTTAAAGCAACAGGCAAAAAGCAGTTGATTATTGCCGGTGTGGTGACAGAAGTCTGCGTGGCTTTCCCTGCACTTTCAGCGCTTGAAGAAGATTTTGAAGTTTTTGTGATTACCGATGCATCCGGCACCTTTAACCACTTAACCCGTGATTCTGCCTGGGACCGCATGTCCAATGCCGGTGCGCAACTGATGACCTGGTTTGGGGCTGCCTGTGAATTGCATCGTGACTGGCGTAATGATGTTGAAGGTTTGGGTGCATTGTTCTCGAATCATATCCCTGATTATCGCAACCTGATCAACAGCTATAACCAGCACAGTGGTCAAAAATAATCATGGTCTTTTAAAATAAGCGGTCTTCGGATCGCTTTCTTGTTTTTGCAGTTGTATCCTATCGTTTATCCATTTGATTTTCAGATAGAATGATAAGGATCTAACCCTGTTCTGAGCGTGATGTATGCATTCATTTGATGATTATTATTACTTTTTCCTGGTGGTCAAACACGGCGGATTTAGTGCAGCAAGTGAAGCCAGCAATATCACCAAATCAAAACTCAGCCGCCGCATTTTAGATCTGGAAAGCCAGTTTAATGTCAACCTGATTCAACGCTCCACCCGTCATTTCAAGGTGACGGCACTGGGACAGGAATTTTATGAGGAATGCTGTAAAGTCATTGCTCAGGTGGAATGTGCCAATAATGTCTTGCTGAAACAAAAAAGTGAGCCACAAGGCCTGATCAAAATCAGCTGCCCTGCGCTGATGATGCAGTTTCAAATTCGCACTTTACTCAATCAATTTCTCAAAGATTATCCCAAGGTACAGATTGAACTGGAGCTGACCAGCCGCCGAGTTGACCTAATTCATGATGATATTGACCTGGCGATTCGTACCAATTTTCAGGCCAATGAAGATTCCAGTTTAATTGTCCGTGACGTGATTAAAACCACGCATTGTCTGGTGGCCAGTCCGGAACTGTTACAGGGACGGAAAATCCAGAATTTTACCGAACTGCATGACTTTCCCAGTGTAGTGCTCGGTACGCAAAAATCACAATATTACTGGCATTTGCACAATCGCGAACATGATGAAGCCATAGATATTCCGCTACAACCGCGGATCAAAAGCAATGATCTGGCAGGCGTGTATTATGCGGTACGTGACGGTTTAGGCATTGCCGACCTGCCCTATTTAGCTGTTGAACAGGAGATTCAACAAGGCCAACTGATTCATGTGTTACCGGAATGGTGCTCGAATTTAGGTATGGTGCAACTGGTGTATGCCTCGCGTAAAGGCCAGCGCCTGGTGATGGAAAAACTGATTGATTACTTGATTGAAGGTTTAAGGGATTTAGCCAAAGATCACCTCGGCTATATGGCTTAATTTTCATCCCCTAAAAATAAAAAATCCAGAACTGAAGTCCTGGATTTTTTGGGAGATCATCTCGATATGAGATTAGATTTTACCAATCAGGTCGATTGAAGGAGCAAGGGTCGCATCACCTTCTTTCCATTTTGCCGGGCAAACTTCACCTGGGTGTGCATGGACGTATTGTGCTGCTTTGACCTTACGTAGAAGTTCTTGCGCATCACGACCAATACCGCCAGCGTTAATTTCGATAATCTGGATTTTGCCTTCCGGGTCAATCACGAAAGTACCACGGTCAGCCAGGCCTTCAGCTTCGATTAATACTTCAAAGTTTTTCGCCAAAGTCCAGGTTGGGTCGCCGACCATTGCATACTGGATTTTTTTGATTTCTTCAGAAGAATCGTGCCAAGCTTTGTGGGTGAAATGTGTGTCCGTTGATACTGAATAAATTTCTACGCCCATTTTTTGGAATTCAGCATAGTTATCCGCCAAATCGCCTAATTCTGTTGGACAAACGAAAGTGAAATCTGCAGGATAGAAGAACACCACTGACCATTTCCCGATCATGTCTTGTTCAGACACTTGAATGAATTCGCCATTTTTATACGCTGTTGCGTTGAATGGTTTCACTGCAGTATTAATTAAACTCATCAGATATTCCTCTAGCTCGTTTCTGGGATTGCTTATCTTGTGAAGCTAGAATACGAAAATTATCAAAATAGGTAAAACCGTACTTTTTTATAAAAATTATCGGATTTTTAGATTTAACAATTCTATCCTGTTTTACTGTTTAATTGCCGTATCCGATTTAAGCTTGAGAAGAAAACTGCACAATGGATTGCCAGGCGGCATCAATCAAGGCCTGCTTATATGCACTTGGATTAGTACTGACTTTGTGCGACAACCAGGCTCGACAATAACTTTCAGTTGCACCCAGCATTAAAGACAACAGCAATTCACGCGGAATTTTTGCAAGTTGCGCAAGCTCTTCATCAGGCTGCTTTTTCAACCAGTCAAATACCGCCTGATTACGTTGCTGGTTTTGAACGGCAACTGCGGCATGCTGTTCTGCACCTAAACCCATGCGCGCCATAAACAGGAACCGGGCAAAATCGGGGTTCTGCACCACCCAATCGATATATTGGCCAATGATGACAGTCACACCCTGTTGCACGTCTTGAGCTTGCTGTAAGGCTGCTGTGCGCTGCTGCATCTGATCTTGCAAGGCCGCACTAAACAGGGCTCCCACCATGCCTTCCTTGTTTTTAAAATGATGATAAATCGCACCTACACTACTGTCAGCACGCGCACGAATCATTTCAATGCTGCTGGCTTCAATACCGAATTCAGCAAAGCAATCCAGGGCATGTTGCAGCAAAATACGCTTCAGTTCGGCACGGCGTCCGGGATAAATACGCTGGAGTAAATCGGCTTGCTGCATATTCATATGCTTCGATACATGATGAGACCAGGCAAAATCATAGACCATTTTTTATCAAAAAGCAGTCAGTTGTGCCACATAACAGAATAATATTCTGTATTAGAATAATACTCTGCGAACTAAAATATGGACAATTCTGATGAGCCAAGCACTAAAAGTATGGAAAGCCTTAGAAAATAAACCGGCAGGCAAATGGACATTTTCGAAAATGCTGTGCTTAAAAGCCCCTTATTTCAGCAGTATTTCTCCGCTGTTTGAAAGACTGGAATCGGAATACTGCGAAATCAAGATGAAAAAGCACCGCGCTGTGCTGAATCATCTGGGCACGGTACATGCCATTGCCATGTGCAATATGGCAGAGCTTGCCGGAGGAACCATGACCGATGCCACCGTACCTGCTACGCATCGCTGGATACCCAAAGGCATGCAGGTGGAATATCTGAAAAAAGCCAACACCGATTTAATTGCAGTTGCCACACCGTTGCAAGCCCATTTCCCGTGGAATGCAGGCAGTGATTATCTGGTGCAGGTTGAAGTCAAAGACACGGCTCAGCAGGTTGTGTTCCGTGCCGTTATCACCATGTGGGTTTCTGCCAAGAAATAAAAATTACTAATCATTTGCCCATTAAAAAACCCTCCGCAAGGGGAGGGTTTTGAAGACGACTTGCCGTTTTAATTGCGATTAAAACGGTAGATCATCATCTAAATCTGCCGGTGCAGCCGCTGCTGGCGCTGGTGCAGGCTGTTGTTTTGGCGCAAAACCACCTGGGTTGTTGTTGCCATAACCACTACCCTGATTGTTTTGGTTGTTGTAACCACCTTGGTTAGCACCGCCATAACCGCCTTGGTTATTGTTGTTATTGTTATAGCCGCCACCTTGGTTATTGTTAAAACGGGGTTGGTTAAAACCGCCGTTGTCTGCACCTTGTTCACCTTGCTGACGGTTGCTGTCCAGCATTTGCATTTGTTCACCACGAATTTCCGTAGTGTAACGTTCTTGACCGCTTTGATCTGTCCACTGACGGGTACGCAATGAACCTTCAATATAAACTTTAGAACCCTTACGTAGATATTGCTGTGCAATTTCACCTAGGCGGTTATGTAACACAATACGATGCCACTCAGTTTGCTCTTTACGCTCACCGGTATTTTTGTCAGTCCACGAATCACTCGTTGCAATCGAAAACTGAGTAAGAGAACCACCATTTGGAAAGGTTTTTGTTTCAGGATCTTTACCTAAAGTTCCAACTAAAATAACTTTATTAACACCACGCATCAGACGTACACTTCCTATTTATTTCTGTATTTTACTTTATAAGAGTTATGCTTAAATGGCTACCTCTTTACCCAACAACTGCGTTAAATCTTGTCGCGCAGCTTCATCTATAAGCTGTTTATCAATTTTAACATAAGCAAATTGCTGATCGGGCATTACCACAACCTCTTCAATACCACGAATTGCCAAAAGTTGAGAAGTCCACTCATCCGTTTGTTTCGCCTCTGGTAAAGGCAATACCAATGAGGAAAGATAACGAGGCTGGGCTAAACCAAAGCTGATCAATAACCAGACAATTGCGAGTGCTGCCAAGATACTCCAACCCACTGAAGTATTATTGAGTAACAAGAGTTGACCACCAATCATGCCACCAAAAAATGCACCTAAAAACTGGCTACTGGCATTGACACCCATGGCAGTTGCCTTGGACTGAATCGGGGCAGATTTGGATAGCCACGATGGCAATAAAGCTTCCATCACGTTAAAAGCAATAAAGAAGCATCCCAAACCTAGCAGTAAAATATATTTGGACTCATAACCAAAAATCAGTACCAGCAAGCCTAAAATAATACCGCCAATCGCAGTCAGGAAAATACCGCGCATTTTGCGATATTTTTCCGCCAAAATAATGCTCGGGAAGGCAAAAAATAAGCTAATGATCAGCAGTGGCAAATACACCAGACCATGACTGGCCAATGGAATATCGGCGAACTGAATCAGTTGTGAAGGCATATATACAAACATCGCGGTGAGCAATAAATGCAGCGCAAATACCGAAACATGCAAGCGGTTTAAATCGCCCATTTTCAGCACCTGTTTCAGTTGCGCGAGATAACCTTGCTGGTAATTTTTATGATGACGGGTCACTTTCGGAACCAAAAGCAACATCGAGATTGCTGCCAGCCCCATAATGGTCGTGACCCAAAACAGGCCGGAAATTCCCACCAGACTGGTGAGCCAAGGCCCCAGACTGAATGCCACCATGAACGATACGCCAATACTCATACCCATCACAGCCATGGCTTTGCTGCGCTGTTCTTCACGGGTCACATCGGCCAATAATGCCATGACTACAGCAGAAACCGCACCACCACCGGCAATGGCACGACCTACAATTACGCCATAAATGGTTTCAGACATTGCGGCAATTGCACCACCCAAAGCAAACAGCAACAAGCCCAGAATGACCAGAGGCTTACGGCTAAAGCGGTCTGCCAGCAAACTAAATGGAATTTGTAAAATGGCCTGCGTTAAACCATACACCCCGACCGCCAAACCAATCAGCGCAGGTGTAGCCCCTTGATATGACTGTCCTGCTACTGAAAATACAGGAATAATCATGAACAGGCCCAACATACGCAGTGCAAAAATACTGCTTAAGGCAAAGGTTGAACGGCGTTCTAAAGCATTCATCATATCAATTGGCTTGGATCTATAAGTTTCATTTCGATGGATTATCCTACAACATTCATTGTTACAGATGCTGATTTTCAGGAATAAACCACCATAAAAAAAGGGCACATTTTCATGCGCCCCTATTGTACTCGGTTTTCTTAAAAAACGATTAACCGATTCGTTCTTGACGTTTGCTATATTGAATGGAAGCAATGACCGCCCACACAATAAAGGCTACACCAATTAAACCGGTGACCACTTCCGGTATATGTACACCTGTACCACTGGCCAGCATAATGAAGGCTAAGGCACCAATGGCATAATGCGCGCCGTGCTCAAGGTAAATGTAGGCATCCAAAGTACCTTTTTCCACCAGATAAATGGTCATGGAACGCACGAACATCGCACCAATCGCAAGACCGAGCATAATGATGACTACATCCGAAGTAATCGCAAAAGCACCAATTACCCCATCAAAACTGAACGATGCATCCAGCACTTCCAGATAAATAAAACCGCCAAAACCGGCTTTAATCACGCCTGTTGCAGCGCCACTGGCATCATGACCGACCGCATTACCTTGTTCATCAATTTCAGGTTCACCGCCTAACAGGTGGCTCAGTACTTGAACCCCAATGTAGATCACAATCCCCCAGATACCGGCCATAGTTACGGCTAGACGTGTGGCTTCTTCTACATTTGCTGCCATAATCAGCAAACCAATTAAAGCCAGGAATACTGACATTGCAGGTACGTTGGCCAGATTAGACAAACGCGCTTCAAGCCATCTGAACCAGTGGGTATCTTTTTCGCTATCCAGAAAGAAATTCAGAAACACCAGCAACAGGAATGCGCCACCAAAGGCTGCAATTTCCGCATGATGAGCCATGAGCTTTTCGGAATAGCTGATTGGATCATTCAGCGCCATTTTCACGACTTCCATCATGCCCATGTCGGCAGTCACGGCAACAATCACAATCGGGAAGACTAAACGCATGCCGAATACAGCAATAACAATACCGACGGTTAAGAAAATCATTTTCCAGAAATGATCCCAACCGCGTAGTACCGAGGCGTTGACCACAGCATTATCGAAAGAAAGTGACACTTCCATGACTGCTAAAATGGCAGTAATGGTGAGCGCCGTGAACATGGTCTTTAAACCTGCTTCCGGGCCATGCGTAAAGCCCCAGTATGCAGATATAGCCAGACACACGATCGTAAAAATGATTGAGAAACCAAAATGTTTCATCATGATAGATCGACCTATAGATATTTATATCGAGTAAATTCAGTAAAACTTAAAAATAGAAGCTTAAGATTTTATGCGCATAATTATGACGGCTTTTTGATATTTATCCAAAGTTCTTCGTATGATTTTTTTTGGGTACAAATACACTATTTTTTCTGCTGCATATCTTGAGCTGAAAACTCTTGTTATAGTCCCGCTTTCTGTAAATTCTTCTTTTAATATCGACAGGATGATGACATGAGCTTTTCTCAAGATGTATGGCAGCGAAATTTAGCTTTATATCAAAAAACTTTAGGCCTGCCATTTAACCAGCAACTTGCTCAAGGCACATTGAATAAAGATGTATTCAGCCATTATGTCATTCAGGATGCCCATTATTTACTAGCTTATGGCCGTGCGCTTGCAGTCTGTGCAGCAAAAGCCTTTACCGCTGAAGATGTAATTCAGTTTGCCGATGCCGCCAAGATTGCCATTGTGGTTGAACGCAGCCTGCATGATGACTTTATGCAGGAATTTGCCATCAGCAAAGATGAGTTTAGAACCACGCCACTGACTCTGGCTTGTCATCATTACACTTCATTTTTAACGGCCACGGCTTGGTCAGAAAGCTATCCGGTGGTACTGGCTTCATTACTGCCGTGTTTCTGGATTTATGCCGAAGTGGGTAAAGCCATTGTCGATCATTCCGTGCCAAATAACCCTTATCAGGCATGGATCGATACCTATTCAGGTGAAGAATTTAATCAGGCAGTTCGTAACGTGATTGAGACGGTTGATAGAGTGGCCGCTCGTTGCGATGCAGATACTCTGGAGAAAATGCATCATGCCTATACTACGGCGGCTAAACTGGAATGGCTGTTCTGGGATAGTGCCTATGATCAACGCCAGTGGTTGGGTTTGGATGAATAGACTTCTGTTATAAGTCATTTCTCAATCACTACAAGTTTCTCCTAACACCAAAATAGAAAATAAATTTAGCAAGTATTTGATTCATGAGTGTGGCATGGATGCCACACGTTTCCCATCTCTTGCGCTGCATTTTAAAGCAGTGCTTAAAACTAGCTCAGGATGTCGTGTATGGGAAACAAAAGGTTTTTCTTGAGGACTCAAAATATATTTTGAGATCCTCATTTTGACCTCTCAAAAGTAGAGGTAATGCCTACGCAAAGGCATAAAAATTGAATCAGTTAAATGAGGCAGTGCTGATTTTTAAAAATCTAATATTGAACGTTTTGTGATTTTTACAAGTTAGCTAATTACTAATCATAAAAATGGATTGTTTGTTTTTAATTCTGAAACATCTGCCAGCCATAAATCAGCCCTGCCGCAGCCACAATCCAGCAAAACGTAGCCACGCCCAAACACGACCACATCGACATCTTGGTTGCCAGTACATAGACCATCAACAAGTAGAAGGCATAGGGAATCAAAGACCATAAACCGAATAAGGCAGTTTTCTGTAAAGCTGCCGCACCCTGCTGCTGTGACACAATCACATGGGCAATCAGGGCAAAAGTCGGAAATAACGGCACCAAGCCTGCAATATAAAAAGCTTTACTCTTGGAAAGTATGGAAATTAGCAGCACTACAACAGCGCCCAAGATACATTTCAAAAATAAAGACAACATATGCAAATAGATCCAACAGACAAAGGTTTTATGCCATAAATTCTATGCCAATCTGTCCATTTACAGGACATTTAACGCAATCAATGCAAGCAAGGCAGGTAGCGCCTGAATATAAATAATCTTTTTACCCACTGTGATGCCACCATAAATGCCTGCAACCAATACACAGCCCAAAAAGAAATTTGCCAATGCCGCGGCATAGGTTTCAGGTGCAAGCAGCGACCAGATCAGTCCTGCCGCTAAAAAGCCATTATAAAGCCCCTGATTTTGCGCCAGCAGCTTGGTTAGTTTTGCCTTTTCTAGGGTATTGCCAAAGGCTTTCATGCCTAGCGGCTTATCCCAAAGAAACATTTCCAGAATTAAAAAATAAAGATGTAATAGCGCAATCAAGGCAATCAAAACTTTTGTAATAATCATGAGATTTCCATTTTTTATTCTTTACAGGGTATTTTACATTTTAACGATGAATCGGTCGAAATACTGAATTTCAATATCTAAATGTATGACTTACAGGTACAGAGAAGAGCCATTCCCATGCATTCAGTTTAAATCCTTAAACAATCCGTCACAGTCTGACGTTTTATTTTTATTAAATACAGCTTGAACATTTTTCATGCGCTATCATATATAAGTTTTTTGATGAATTTTCTAGGATCATTGCATGAGCCAAAGTCACATCCGTATTCGAGGTGCACGTACCCATAACTTAAAAAATGTGTCTCTCGATATTCCACGCGACAAGTTTGTGGTGATTACGGGGCTTTCGGGTTCAGGTAAATCATCCCTTGCCTTTGATACCTTATATGCCGAAGGTCAGCGCCGTTATGTGGAATCACTTTCTGCCTATGCACGCCAGTTCCTTTCGCAAATGGAAAAACCTGAAGTCGACTCGATTGAAGGTTTAAGTCCCGCGATTGCCATCGAGCAGAAATCGACCAGCCATAACCCGCGTTCAACTGTGGGAACAATCACGGAAATTTACGACTATTTACGTCTGCTGTATGCACGTGTGGGTACGCCCTATTGCCCTGAGCATGATTTACCCATGGTGGCACAAACCGTATCGGAAATGGTGGATGCGGTTAAAAGTCTGGAAGAAGGTACCGCTTTAATGCTACTTGCGCCAGTGGTGCGTGAGCGTAAAGGCGAATACAGCAACCTGTTTGAACAGCTGCAAAGTCAGGGTTTTGTGCGTGCCCGTGTCGATGGCGAAATTATTGAAATTGATACGCCGCCCGAACTGGACAAAAAGAAAAAGCACACCATTGAAGTGGTGGTTGACCGCTTTAAAGTCCGTGATGACTTGGGCAATCGCATCGCTGAATCATTCGAAACCGCGCTGCGTTTAGGCGGCGATATTGCCATTTTGGCCTGGATGAAGGGCGAGCAACCTGAACGGGTATTCTCAGCCAAGCACTCCTGCCCTGAATGTGACCGTGCCGTAGCGGAACTGGAACCACGTTTATTTTCATTCAACAACCCTTTCGGTGCCTGCCCGGTCTGTGATGGCTTGGGAACCCGTAGCCATTTCAGCGCCGACAAACTGATTCCGAATACTGACGTTTCGATTAGCCAGGGTGCAATTCGTGGCTGGGACAGACAGCGTCCTTATTACTACAGCATGATTGAAAAAGTCGCGGCACATTTTGGTTTTTCTTTAGATACGCCATGGCATGAACTGGATGCCGATACCAAAAAGAAATTTCTTTACGGTACAGGCAAAGAAAAAGTCGACTTAAGTTATGTCGATGAACGCGGTCGCAAACACAATCGTGTGCAACCTTTTGAAGGCATTTTGCCGCATCTGGAACGTCGCTATCGTGAAACAGAAAGTAACTATGTCCGTGATGATTTGGCCCAGTATCTTTCCAATGCCGCCTGTGATGCCTGTGGCGGTTCACGACTGAATGAAATTTCCCGCAATGTCCGGGTTAAAGACAAGACCATCGCCCAGATTACAAAAATGTCGATTGGGGATGCCGAAAGCTATTATCAGGATTTAAACCTTGAAGGTGCCAAAGGTGAAATTGCCGACAAGATTTTTAAGGAAATCCGGGAACGTCTGCACTTCCTTGTTTCAGTGGGTTTGAACTACTTAAGCCTTTCGCGTTCTGCCGAAACCTTGTCAGGTGGTGAAGCACAGCGTATCCGTCTGGCTTCACAAATTGGTGCCGGTCTGATGGGCGTAATGTATGTACTGGATGAGCCTTCAATTGGTTTGCATCAACGCGATAATGACCGCCTGCTGGAAACGTTAGTTCGCTTACGCGACTTAGGCAATACCGTACTTGTGGTTGAGCATGATGAAGATGCGATTCGTGCTGCTGACCATATTATTGATATTGGTCCGGGTGCAGGCGTGCATGGTGGATATGTGATTGCCGAAGGGACTTATGACGAGCTGGCGGCCAATGAAAATTCGCTAACGGGTCAATATCTGTCAGGAAAACTCAAAATTGAAGTTCCAAAAAAACGTGTTGAGCCACCCAAACCAGAAGAGCAAATCAAGCTGATGGGTGCTGCTGGCCATAACTTACAGAATGTCGATTTAACCATTCCTTTAGGGGTAATGACCTGTGTGACCGGGGTTTCAGGTTCAGGTAAATCGACACTGATTAACCGTACCCTGTTACCGCTGGCCGCAACGCAATTGAACGGTGCAACCACCCTCACCGCAGAAAAGTTTGATTCGATTGATGGTTTGCAATTTCTCGATAAAGTCGTGGATATTGACCAAAGCCCGATTGGACGTACCCCACGTTCCAACCCTGCGACCTATACCGGACTGTTTACCCCGATTCGTGAATTATTCGCGCAAACACCCGAAGCTAAAGCCCGTGGTTATGCCGCAGGTCGTTTCTCGTTTAACGTGAAAGGCGGTCGCTGTGAAGCCTGTGAAGGTGATGGCATGATCAAGGTGGCTATGCATTTCTTGCCGGATATGTATGTGCCGTGTGATGCCTGTCATGGCAAGCGTTATAACCGCGAAACTTTGGAAGTCGGCTATAAAGGCAAAAACATTTCTGACGTGTTAGAGATGACCGTTGAAGATGCCATGCATTTCTTTGATGCCATTCCGGTGATTCATCGCCGTTTGGAAACCTTGACTCAAGTTGGCTTGGGTTATATCCGTTTAGGTCAGTCAGCGACCACCCTTTCAGGTGGTGAAGCGCAACGTGTGAAACTGGCGCGTGAACTGGCAAAACGGGATACAGGTAAAACCTTGTATGTATTGGATGAACCGACTACGGGTCTGCATTTCCATGACATTGCCAAGTTGCTGGATATTCTGCATCAGCTTCGTGATAAGGGTAATACGATTGTGGTGATTGAGCATAATCTGGATGTGATTAAAACGGCCGACTGGGTGATTGACCTAGGTCCTGAAGGCGGTGCCGGTGGTGGTCAGATTATTGCTGAAGGTACACCTGAAGAAGTGGTGAAATCTAAGGTTTCACATACTGCGAAGTTCTTGAAGCCGTTGTTGAAATAAAACTCAATGTTCAGTTAAGAGTATGTTAAATTAATAATTTCATTTTAATCATACTCTTAATGAACACAGAAATTAAATCATCAGTTTGGGAAGAACGTTTAAGCTATCAAGAAAATTTCCCAAAACCAGATAGTGGTTTTGCTTCACCTTACTCTCAAGATAGAGCTAGAATTATTCATAGTGCTTCCTTCCGTCGTTTACAGGCTAAAACTCAAGTCTTAGGTCTAGGTGATAGTGACTTTTATAGAACACGTTTAACTCATTCAATGGAAGTAGCTCAAATTGGTTCTGGTATTTGTGAAAGACTTAGAAATAAATATGAAGGACAAATGTTTGAAGAATGGATTCCTTCTTTACATTTAATTGAGGCAATCTGTCTAGCACACGATATTGGGCATCCTGCCTTTGGACATGGTGGTGAAATTGCTCTCAATTATTGCATGCAAAATCATGGTGGCTTTGAAGGAAATGGACAAACTTTAAGAATTGTTTCTAGATTAGGTGAGTTCGATTCGAAACATGGTCTAAATTTAACTAGAAGAACAATCTTGGGACTTATTAAATATCCAGCAATATATGAAGATGTGACCAATAACAATTTTAAAAAAATTCAAGAAAAAACAATAAAACTCAACTTAGATTGTTATAAGCCACCCAAATGTATCCATAAAGAAGAATCAAAAATTCTAAAATGGGCATTAGAACCATTTTCTGAAAAAGATAAGACTTTATATCAGTCAATTAAAAAATGTGATATTCAACTTAAAGAAGATTTAAGTAATCAGGCTGATATCAAACACTATAAAACACTTTATAAGTCATTCGATACATCAATTATGGAATTAGCTGATGATATTGCTTATGGCATACATGATTTAGAAGATGCTATTGCTTTAAATTTAATCACTAAAGATTTATGGACTGATCCCAAGAAGGGAGTTCACAATATTCTTGTGCAAAATTTAGATACAAATGCTTTAAAAGTACTTAAGTTAGATTCTGCTGAAAAATTAAGTGACTTACTTTTTGCAGGCGATAAAAATTCAAGGAAACATGCTATTAGTAAACTTGTAAGATTACTGGTACAAAATATCTCAATTCATGAAAATCATAATTTTGAACATCCTCTTTTAAGTTATCAAGCACAATTGCCCGAGAATATAGAAGTAATATTAAAAGCATTAAAAAACTTTGTTTTTAATATTGTTGTTAAATCTCCAGAAGTTCAGTTACTTGAATATAAAGGTCAAAAAATTGTCTTAGAATTATTTGAAGTTTTATACGCAAATCCAGAAAGATTACTACCAAAGAATACTTATGAAGTATTCAAAAACTCGTCCAATCCTTGTCGAGATTTATGCGATTTCATATCCGGTATGACCGATAATTATGCAACAAAAATGTATCAGAAACTTTTTATGCCTTCTATGGGATCTATTTTTGATAAATTGTAAGTTAGAAATACCAACTAGAAGAATACTCATTATATTTAAAATATAATGAGTATTTAAACATCACCCCGCCACTTTATTCTTGCCATTTTCTTTGGCCTGAAACAAAGACTTATCGGCTTTTTCCAGTAATGCCATCCAGGATGCTGCCCCTACCGCAACGCCAGCACTGACAGAAACATGAATATTCTGGTTCAGTTCAGCGATATACAGTTCAGAACCGCCAATCTCTTTAAGAATTTTATTTGCAACACCCCAAGCCTCATCAAAAGTAGTTTGCTCAATTAAAACCAAAAATTCATCACCACCATAACGTACAATTAAATCTGAAGTTCTAACATTAAATTGCAATTTTTCTGCAATCAGCTTAATCACCTCGTCACCCACAATATGCCCAAAAGTATCATTCACATGCTTAAAGTCATCTACATCGAAAATGATTAGGCCGGTTTGTTTCAATTGATTCGGCTTATTTTCCAGATAACGGATATATTCATCTAAAGCTAAACGGTTAGATACACCCGTCAAATTATCCGTATTGGCAATATTTCTGAGCTGAAATTCCAGCGCATCCCGCTGCTGTAGCACGCGCTTTAATTCTTTAAGGGCATTCAATAAGCTGACTGGCTCTGCAGATAATGGTTCCCGTTCGGTCTCTATAACCTGATGCTGGGCCAGCCGAAGAATGGTATTTCTGGCTTTAATTAAAGGTATAAAAACATGATTGCGCGCATGGATCATGGTAAAAATAACCGTTACCAGACAAATCAGCGCCACCAATAAAATTAAAATCAATTTTTGCTGGGCTTGTTTCTTCTGGGTTTGAGCCACCGTAACACTGTAATCCAGAATATAGCGTTGTAGATCGACCACTGTTACAAATTTATCAACCATTGCCTCGGTGAGTTGCGTACCGGTCAATGAATAGGCCTGATTGTGTATACTTTCATTCATCAGGCGAGCAACGATTGGAATGCCTTGGTCTAAAAATTGTGTTTTTACTTGCTGATGCAAAGCTAGATATTCTGGAGTTTTATCCTGTTCGGGCTGTATGGTATTCACTAAAGCCCATAAATAATGGGCCTGATGTTGTGTCTGTAACGACCGCGCCAAGTTATCTTCAGGGATTTGTTCATTAAAAGTCACTGCTGCCATAATATTCGATGCAGTTCGACCCGCCTGATCGCGCAAATCAGCCAAAATTAAAATCAGTGTATAGTAGTCCGAAACTGAAGTTCCTTTAGCTTCAGAATGTACCAATACATTTTCTATAATTCCCTTACAGCTGTCCCACGCCTTAAACATGTGCTGAATCGCCTGATCCAGCTGCCTTGCACTCCGTTCAGATCGAGGCAAGGCACCATAAGCATCGACCGCATTACGACCTTGTGCCAGAGCTGCTTTTAACTGGGAAGATAATGCCTGCGCCTGACCAGTAAAGCCCGCGGCAGCTAAAATTGCACGGGTTTGCTCAATCTGCAAATCAACTTCTTTTCGATAGATCTTTAATTCTTTTAAATTTGCTTCAAGTTCATCGACATTACTCGACATCACCTTATTGGCCGGTGCCCGTTCCCGGGAAACCTTATTGGCTAAATCTGCCACCGCACGAAGCGCAGAAATTTCAGTTAAAGCCTGGTCCGCTTTTTGATAGCTGTGATAACTACTGACAATTAAAGGAACAGATAAAAATAGAAGAGACAGGATGATAATCATCATTGACCAGAACAGTCGCTGGCTGATATGTTCCGAGCGTAATTTATACATAAATTACTGACACCCCAGACAAACCAAATATCCCATCATCGTGACAATCATATTTAAATTATAAATAGATATTTTACATGATTATTACGCAAAATAAGTTAAAATTTAATCAATTTTTTTTAATATTCTCGTCTTATCAAACATTTATCCCATTTTCTTTATCATGTTAAAAATGACGCCCATTCTTAAATTTAGATTTAAGACACAGCCTATACCTACATGGCTGCAGCTAAAGCCCCATGCTTTTCACCATGGCAATTGAAAACTTCGTAAATGGTAAATTGCAGCAGCATAATTATGCCACTCCAGTAAAATAATCCTGATTAATTTCAAAAATTTCGATCCAATAATGAAGTCTTGTTTCTAATAAATCCCACAAATTTATGTTGATAAATTACCTACCAACTTAAATATTATTCCAAATGAGATAAGAAAATATTTACACATGCTACAAATAGGTGCATAATGCACCGCATTAGGGCAAATTAAATATATTCCTCAGCAGATTTTTTAATTTTCCCGAAGATTTTGGCGAAAAACCCCAGTTTTCTTTGAAAATTGGGGTTTTTTATGGGTGAAGCTTAATAAACACTCTAAAAATAACCATGTTTTTGCACCATATTTGTGCATGAAAATTTTATCTATGATGGGCTTTTAAAAATTACGATCTCATGGCTAAAAATAAACTTTAGCTATCGTTTATTATTTTCCATTTCAATTACTGGTTTTGTTTGATCTCAAAAGCCACTGAAATATTTTTTTTAAACAAAAAAAAACCCAACCTTGGGGAAAGTTGGGCATATAAAAACAAAAACTTGTTTATGGAGAATCAGATCATCATCACATTATTTCAATGTAGTATGAATTGATAGATATATTATGTTAAAAATATTAAAATAAGTAAAGCCTATTAAAGCACTATGATTTTAAATTCATCACAATAATGAAATATTTATGTTAAATAAATCACAAAATAAAAAAATCTAGCGGTTGTTTTTTAAACGAAAAATCACTTTTATGTGGTTTTTATTGTTGGAGTCGAGTGAATATTTAAAATTCAATGGATAGTTCACATAATAAAAACACATTTAAATTGAATTTTACGATAATTAATAGAATATTAATCTAATTTTACATTGTAAAACATCTACTGATTTTGCTTCTTGCTAAAAAGATAATTTCTAAAAATTCTCATATTTATTTGTTATGAAAACATTTTTTTTAAGTTTATATAAAAAAAATTCATTTGTATGTTTTTTGTACGTAAAAAATTTAGAGTAAAAGCTAAATAAAATAATGTCCTTTTAGTTCATTGACTTAATGTTTTGTTACAATACAATGCTTACTGTTTAATCCATTTTTAATAGAACTGGTAATTATTATGAAAAAACTCGGTTTAGCCACTGCTTTATTATTAGCCATGACCGGTGCGCAAGCATATCAAGTAGAAGTACAAGGTCAATCTGAGTATATCGACAATACAGTAAATGACAAAAACTTTACTGGTGCTGTACAAGGTACTTATTACTTCAAAAATGTTGACTCTTCTAAAGGTCCATTGGCTGAAGCAGCGTTTTTAAACCAGGCGTCTAATGCTTCTTTAGCATATAACTATGGCGAATACGACGTAGACGCTGAAGGCGATGATTTCGTTTCTCATACTATTGGTGCTAAAGCTGAAGCTTACGTTCCAACTAAAGTTGTTCCTGTATATGCGAGCGCTTCTTACAGCAACACAATTACTGACAACAAAAATGGCCTAGCAGATGACCATGGCGATCGCTATGCCGTAGAACTTGGTGCTGTAGTTGTACCTAACTTCTTGGTTGCTGTTGGTTATACTAGCGCACCTAACCAAGATTCTTATGATGCTTTCAACATCCTTGCTAATGGTGTTGTTAAAGCTGCTCAAGAACAACAAACTATTGGTCGTGACCAAGATGCAATCACTGCACGTACTAAATACGTGGGTGCTATCGACGGTACAAACATGTCAATCGGTTTCGAAACTAACATGTTATTCGCTGAAAGCAATGCTTACGGTTTAAAAACTGATTTATATTTAAACCCGCAATTAAGCGTAGGCGGTTCTTATGCTGAAGCTGGCGGTGCTAATAACCGTAAAGCTTGGGGTGCTAACGTAAACTACTTCATCACTCCAGCAATTGCTGTTGGTGCTGACTACGTTAATGCTAACGCTGAAAACGGTTCAAAATTTGACACTGAAACTGTTGGTGTTAATGCTAAATTCCGCTTCTAATTCAGTTTAGAAAACGAGTCAAAAAGGACGCACATTGCGTCCTTTTTTATTTTCTCGATTTATTCAGATGTTCGAACCAAACTTAAAAAGTGTAAATGGCGTTCATATTGATCAATAATATCTTGTAATAGATCATCTGAAGTCCAATCCATCACATCATAATTCTGACCACCTTCTCTTAAAAAGACTTCCGCTTGATAATAGGTCATTTCATTTGCAGTCATTTCTGGCATAAAGCTCGGTGGAACCGTTTCTCGTGTCACCACTTGGTAGATGAAATTAATTTCATCATGATGATCGACTCTCAATTCTAAGCCATCGGCAATCGAAAGAATGGTCACCGTCAACTTACGCCGTTGAAACTCCTTTTGCACACTTTGAAAAGCCTTGGATACCTCAGTTTCAATATACTGTTTCACCTCCGCTTCAGTATGCGGATAATGCATAATCAAACCCAGACGTTGTTGCCAACTGCGTGGGTTTTGAATCGCTCGAGGAGTAATCCGCGCCTCTTGCAATGCGTTCATTTTGGTGATGTCTAAGCGTAAAGCTTTTAATAACCCCCAACAGATCAGCAGCATAATGAAAGTGAACGGTAAAGCGCTCATCATAGTGGCGGACTGTAAGGCGCCCAGCCCACCTACCAACAGTAGCACAATCGCCAACACTGCCATCAGCACAGTCCAAAACAGTCGCTGCCAGGTCGGAGAGTTTTCAGATTTTGCGGTTAAATAATCGGTTACCAATGCACCCGAATCCGCAGAAGTCACAAAAAACAGCATGACTAAAAATGTTGCCAGCAAACTCATGGCACTGGAAAAAGGCAAGCTGTGTAAGAACTGGAATAGCGCCACCGATGAATCGCGTTGTACCGCCAGAACCAGCGCATGATTGGCTTCATGCAAAATGCTATATAACGCGGCATTCCCCATAAAGCCCATCCAGATCAGGGTAAAGCCCGTCGGAATCAGCAAAACCCCGACAATAAATTCACGAATGCTGCGGCCTTCGGATACCCGGGCAATAAACATCCCCACAAATGGCGACCATGAAATCCACCAAGCCCAGTACATAATGGTCCAGCCGCCAATCCAGCCATTGGGTTGATAGGCATATAAATTAAAGGTCATCGCAAATAAATTCGAGATGTATTGCCCGGCATTTTGAATAGTGGTTTGCAGTAAATAAATAGACGAGCTGGCGAAAAATACGAACAGCAATAAAATCAGTGCCAGAATCAAATTTAATTCAGACAGCCGTTTAATGCCTTTATCCAGTCCAAAAAATACCGAAATGGACGCCATGGCACTGACTACAATAATCAGGACAACTTGCGTACCGGCTGATTGCTGGATTCCAAACAGATAATTCAAGCCTGAATTAATTTGGGTGACCCCAAACCCCAAGGTAGTCGCCACACCAAATACGGTACCAATGGTGGCAAAGGTATCTACTGCATCACCAATCGGACCATAAATTTTCTGGCCAATCATCGGATATAACGCAGAACGGATTTTCAGCGGCAAATTGTGTCGATAAGCAAAATAAGCCAGTGCCAAACCTACGACGGTATAAATCGCCCAGGCATGCAAGCCCCAGTGAAAAAAAGTCACCCGCATAGACTGTTGAGCAGCTTGTATCGTTTCACCCGTACCTTCTGGCGGTGACACATAATGCATGACCGGTTCGGCAACACCAAAGAACATTAGCCCGATCCCCATGCCTGCGGTAAATAACATGGCAAACCATGAAGCATTGCTATAGCTGGGCTGACTATGGTCGGGACCGAGTTTTATTTTGCCCATGTCCGATAGTGCGATATAAATCAGTAAAATAAGAAATATCGCGACCGATAAAACATAGAACCAGCTAAAGGAATCGGTGACCCATTGATTGAGCTGTTGGGTAATCAGATCAAATGAATTCGGTGCTAAAACCACTATTGCAAGGAAGATGACAATAATAGCGACCGTACTTAAAAACACATTTGGATTGACGTTGGCAAACCAGGATGAATTTTTGGAAGGCATATATCCTCCATTTTATATTTTAATTAACGTGACAGACCAACTTGGTCAAATGAAGCATTTATCGAAGATAAATAAAAGACGAGTTAAGTGGAATTAAATAAAAACTCGAGAGCATCATAAATAAATGATACGAACAAAGCAGTTACATTAATGTAACCTATTAAAAAATAAAATCTATTTTTTATTTTTATCCCGATTAGGCAAATGGGCAATGTATTGCAAAGCAATTAAACGTGAAACAATAAGTGCCAAGTACATGACCCCACAAAACATTTGCAGCAATGCCAGTACACGTGCAGGTGCACTCATGGGAATAAGATCAGACAAGCCTGTGGCAGACTGCAAACTAAAGCTCAAGAACAGTAAATCAAGCCAGCTTTGTAGACCGCTGACATTCGGATTCTGAAAACTGTCAGGTACCAAAAGCTGGCAGACATTATATAAAAATGCAAAACCCCAAGCCAAAAGCGTAAAGACTGCACCCGCAGCAAATAGCTCATCGCGGGTTAAATAGCGGTCTTCAAACATATAACGTAACAGACCATAAGTGGCACTAAAATAGGCAGCGGCCTCAAAGCCATGCGCAATAACCTGTATCCAGGGGTTTTCTATGCCTAATAAAATCAGTAAAGAAAAGAATACCGCCCCAACCACAAAACTCAGTCCCAAGAAGGTAAACATTGGGGTTTGTTTAATCACTTTGGCAATGACCAGTAAAACCAATACGCCTAATACCCAGCTTATGGTGCGATAGGTCATGCTGTAATTGACGGCCACCGATACGATTAAAATAATGAATTGTAATGAGAGCAACCAGGCAGAAGGCAATAAGCGGAAAATTTTCCAAACATCAATAATGGCCTGCATTCACAACTCCACAATGTTTCTGTTCTGGTTTATTTGGTGGCTAGCTTTGTTTTCTATGGTTTAACTTAGCATAAACCCCGCTCCCTGCAAGTGACAGATGTGTATAAAATTTCCCATCTTCATACTCACTCTTTGATAAAGTTTTGAGCATAAAAAAAGTCCCTGACGGGACTTTTTTTAAAGTAGTGATCGCTTAGTGGTCTGACGCACCAGAGATACCAATACCTGTTTGTGAACGTACATACTGTGCATCGAAAGCTTTGCGTTCCGCATGCGCACGTGCAGAGCTGTCAGTCACAGAGAACAACCAGCAGCAGAAGAATGATAATGGCATTGCAAAGATTGCTGGACCATTGAATGGGTTGATTGGTGTATCTGAAATTTGCAATGTATCTACCCAAACTGCTTTAGCCAGTACAATCAATACAACCGCAGTTACCAAACCAACTACACCGCCAATCACTGCACCACGAGTGGTCAAACCTTTCCAGAACATTGAAAGTACAAGGATCGGGAAGTTCGCACACGCCGCTACCGAGAATGCCAAACCAACCATGAACGCAACGTTTTGTTTCTCGAACAAGATACCCAAAATCATTGCGAAAATTGCCAAACCTAAAGTTGCAATTTTAGACATGCGTAATTCAGATTCAGGCGTTGTTTGGCCTTTCTTGAATACGTTTGCATACAAGTCATGCGAGATTGCTGAAGCACCAGACAATGTCAAACCAGCCACCACTGCAAGAATGGTTGCGAATGCTACTGCGGAAATGAAGCCCATGAACAAGTCACCGCCAACAGCATCAGCCAAGTGAACTGCAGCCATGTTGTTACCGCCAACAAGTTCTAACTTGCCAGTCACTGCCATTTTCGCAACATCAAGGAATTGCGGGTTGTTTGATACGTAAAGGATCGCACCGAAACCGATGATGAAAGTTAACAGGTAGAAGTAACCAATGAAACCTGTAGCCACAACCACTGACTTACGTGCTTCTTTGGCATCTTTAACGGTAAAGAAACGCATCAAGATATGTGGAAGACCTGCAGTACCAAACATCAATGCCAGACCTAGCGAGATTGCATCAATCGGGTTCGCTGCAAGTTTACCTGGTCCCATGATATTGCCTGCTTCTGCAAGGCTGATTTCATGTACTTTAGAAAATACCTGAATCGATTGTTCAAACATGTTGGTAAAGCTGAAGCCCACACCTTTCATAACCATGAAAGCCATGAAGGTTGCACCTGAAAGTAACATCACCGCTTTGATGATCTGTACCCAAGTGGTTGCCAACATACCGCCAAAAATTACGTAAGCCATCATTAAAAGGCCCACAATCACCACAGCAATGTTGTAGTTCAAACCGAACAGTAATTTGATCAACTGACCTGCACCCACCATCTGAGCAATCAGATAAAAGGCAACAACAACCAAAGAGCTGAGTGCTGCCAAGGTACGTACTGGTTTTTCCTCTAAGCGGAATGAAACCACGTCAGACAAGTTGAATTTACCCAGGTTACGTAAACGCTCTGCCACCAGGAACAATACGATTGGCCAACCTACCATGAAACCGAGTGAGTAAAGTAAACCGTCAAAACCTGAACTGAACACAAGTGCAGAAATACCGAGGAACGAAGCGGCTGACATATAGTCACCGGCAATCGCTAAACCATTCTGGAAACCTGAAATACCGCCACCGGCAGTATAGAAATCTGTAGTACTTGTAGTTTGCTTGGCTGCCCATTTGGTAATAAGCAAAGTGAAGCCCACGAAAATCGCGAACATAATAATCGCATGCCAGTTGGTTGCCTGCTGTTCAGCAGCACCCAAATCCGGACCCGCCATTGCCATACCTGACATCAGTAGTGTAGACGCAGCAACTGCTTGCGCTTTTAATGAATTCCATTTCATCTGATTATTGTCCTTTTTCATGAGTGATTGCTTCAACTTCACGCATTGCTTCTTCATTCAATGCATCAAGTTTATTGTTCGCAATATACGAATAAACGCCACATAAAATAAAAGACAATACAATAATGCCCAAGCCTAGCGGCATTCCCCAAGTTGTGATACCACCACTAAATGAACTCATCAAGAATTCTTTGTTATAACCAACTAAAAGCATAAATCCAACATAAACAATCAACATGATGATTGTTAAAGTCCAACTTAATCTGCTTTTTCTGCTGACCATTTCTTTAAATTTGGGATTCTGTAGAATACGTTCTACTTGTGCCTCATCCATAATCATGCTCCTGTGTGCACCCAGCCATAGGTGAATTTTTTTAATTCGAATTATTTCGTTGTCTAACTTAACAATCTTCTTGGGTTATTGTAATTAATACTTTGGTCGTTAAATTTTGATCAATTAAAGCGGCAAGATTATTAGATAGGGTATCATTACGACATAAATTTACGCTGTAGGCAATATGAACAGTTGGCTCATTATTGGGGTTCTCGCCCTTTATATCGCAATACTTTTTATCTGTGCTTTTTTTGGTGAAAAACATGCGAGTCGATTAAGTACCCGCGGCCGCATGTTACTCTTTAGTCTAACCTTAGGGGTGTATTGCTCCTCCTGGACATTCTATGGTGCAACCGGGGCTGCTGTTCGTGAAGGAATTATCTTTCTTCCCATATACTTAGGTCCCTTAATTTTTGTCTGGGTGGGTTATGATATCTGGCGACGCTTAGGTCGCGTGCGTCAGCATCATGCGATTTCTTCCATTGCAGATTTTGTTGCTGCACGTTATGGCAAAAGCGGTCCTTTGGCATCTTTAGTTACAATTCTTGCAGTGATTGCCATTATTCCCTATCTGGCTTTGCAGCTTAGAGCCATTGCATTGAGTGCTGCAGTGGTTTTGCAACAAAATACCGGCATACAGGGCACCACCAATAGCGTGCTTTTCCTGACTGGGGTTTTAGCCATTTTGGCCATGATTTTCGGCACCCGGCAAATTGCCAATACCGAACAGCATGGCGGCTTAATGCTGGCGGTGGCATTTGAGTCTTTTGTTAAACTGTTTGCCTTGCTGTGTGTGGCATTATTTTTTGTCTTTGATGCCCCCGAAAACTTGGGACAGATTTCCAGTGATGTGGTCGATACCTTTAAACAGGTTCAGCTTTTTGGTGTGCCTGAAACCTTTTGGGTACAAACCTTATTGGCCGCACTGGCTGTAATTTGCTTGCCGCGACAATTCCATGTGGCTGTAGTGGAACTGCGTGATGAAAAGCATATTCGCGGCGCACGTCGCTGGTTTGCCACTTATCTGATTCTGACTACGGTTGCGATTATTCCGATTGCCAGCTGGGCCTTGCATGCAGCACCGCACTTTCTAGCGATTCCTGATGTAGCAGTGCTGTCATTGCCGCTCAGTTATAATCAGGAGTGGTTGACGCTTTTGGCTTTCTTGGGTGGTTTTTCAGCCTCTACCGGGATGCTGCTGGTTTCTTCCGTGGCCCTGTCGATTATGCTCAGTAATGACCTGATTATGCCAGCCTTATGGCGTAGCGGCTTACTTTCACGTCATGACAAACGACTGCCTCTGGTACTGAAATTTACCCGTCGGGTGTGTATTTTAGCCGTCATGCTGCTCGGTTTCTTGTTCTTCCATTTCTTTAATGACATCGACCAGCTTTCGGTATTTGGCCTACTGGCTTTCAGTGCCGTGGCACAATTTGCGCCTGCCTTGATTGGTGGCCTGTATTGGCGAGGTGGCAGTAAACAAGGCGTGTATGCCGGTCTGATTGCCGGCTTTGTCATGTGGGCCTATACCTTGTTATTGCCTACCGTACTGCGCAGCCTGCCGGCTGAATACAGTCATTTTAGCCAGCATTTCCTGCTTGCGGGACCTTTTGGTATTGGCTGGCTACGCCCTGAAGCCCTGTTTGGTTTTCAATCTTTTGCTCCCCTCACCCATGGCGTGACTTGGGCATTGGGTCTGAATATCCTGCTCTATGTCTGGGTGTCGCGGATTTTCCGGCCCAGCATTGCCGAGCAGATTCAGGCGGAAAGTTTTTTCTATTATGAAACCAAACCTTTGCCGACTCAAAGTACCTCAAGTGAAATCAATTATTCCCATCAGGATGTTGCCCGTCTAAAAGTTGGCGATTTAATTACCCTGGCCAAACGGATTACCGGTGAAGGACCTGCGACTCAAGCCTTTCGTCAGTTCTGTGCTCAAAACAACGTGGTGCTGAATGAAAATAGCAGTGCCAATGGCATGTGGTGGCGCTTCACTGAACAATATCTTGCCGGAACCATTGGTGCCGCTTCCGCGCGTACCCTGCTCACCACTGCAATGGTGAATAATGGTCTGGCGTTGGGTCAGGTTGCCAATATTCTGGACCAGGCCTCGCAATGGCAACGTTTTAACCAGAACCTGATCATGACCATGATTGACCATATGACCCAAGGGGTGAGTGTGGTGGATGAAAATATGTGTCTGGTGGCCTGGAACAATCAATACCTTAAACTGTTCGATTATCCCAAAGATATTGTCTATGTCGGCTGTCCGATTTCCGATCTGATCCGTTATAACGCTGAGCGTGGTGAATGTGGTCCCGGCTCGGTAGAAGAACACGTGCGCAAACGGATTCACTGGATGGCTATGGGTAGCGCGCATGAATTTGAACGGATCCGTAAAGATGGCCGTGTCATCCAGATGCGCGGTAATCCGATTGAAGGGGGTGGTTTTGTCACCACCTTTGCCGACATTACTGCCTTCCGTGAAAATGAAGCCGTACTTGAAGCACGGGTACAAGACCGTACCCAGCAGCTGGCCGATGCGCTTTCCGAACAGCAACTGGCACGCGAACAGGCCGACCGTGCCAATATGTCCAAGAGCCGCTTTATTGCCGCTGCCAGTCATGACTTATTACAACCGATGCATGCGGCACGTTTGTTTAGTACAGCTTTAGAACAAAGCGTGCAGTCGGAGGAAGACCGCAAGACCCTGCAACAGCTGGATCGCGCTTTGCATGGTGCAGAAAGCATGTTGTCTGCCCTGCTGGATATTGCCCGTCTGGAAGGCGGTACCATCCAGCCGAAGCGTCAGCCTTATCCATTGCATGACTTATTAAGTGACTTGGAACTGCAATTTAAATCCATTGCAGCTCAGCGCGGCATTAAATTCAGCGTGCATGATGCCCAGTTCTGGATCGATACCGATCCGCAGTGGATTCGCCGGATTATTCAAAACTTTGTCAGCAATGCTTTACGCTATACCGCCAAAGGACGTGTCATTGTCGGCGTGCTGCGTTGTGCCGAAAAACCGCGACATATCCGGATTGGGGTATGGGATACCGGCCCAGGGATTGCCGAAGAACAGCGCATTAAGCTGTTTCAGGAATTTGAGCGCTGCGGCCATACTTCGCCTTGGGGCGAGCAAGGTCTGGGACTCGGCCTGGCCATTGTGCAGCGTATGACCAGCCTGCTGGACTACCCGGTACATGTCTATTCCGAATATGGCAAGGGCTCGTGTTTCATGATTGAAGTGCCAATTGTGGATGCACCAAAAGTAGTGACCGCTCCTGTACAGGCGACGCCGCTGAAAAGCAAGGCTTATAAAATTCTATGTCTGGACAATGATGAAACCATTTTGGAAGGGATGACGACCTTACTGACCAAATGGGGCTATCAAGTGTTTAAGGCGACTGAACCGGAACAGGCTTTGGAGCTGATTCAGCAAGAGAATATTCAGGTGTGGCTGGTCGATCAGCATCTGAATAACAATAAAATTGGACTGGATTTCATTCTGGAAAATCGTCAGGAACAGGTGCCTGTGGCCTTAATTACCGCAGATTCCGATCCTGAATTGCCACAGCAGTTGAAAGAACTGAATATTGTGCTGCTGAAAAAACCGTTAAAACCAGCCTCACTTCGCTCATGGTTATCAGGTTTAAAAATCTCCAATTCTTAACGTGCTGATACCCAATAAAACGCCCATTTCATTAAATTGAAGTGGGCGTTTTAATGTCTAAATCCAGTATTTTTTTAACCAATTAGCAATTTATTTTTTACTTTAGGCAAAACTGCTCAATTTCTTTATTTTAATTGCAATTTTATTGACTAAAAATTACACATTTTTATTTACTATGGCATAGAACATCAAAATTTAAATATACACTTGTATACTTGGTTACAATTTTATATTTATTTAATTTTAAATGATTTTTGATATAAAAAAATGCCTTCTATAACTTTAGTAGTATACCGTTCTGCTAGGCTCTCGCGCATATATAAGAACAAGAAAAGATCAGTTTTTATATTCTAAAAGTCCATTAAAACAAGACGCCAAAGAAGCTGATCATGCTACACATTATAGGAGTCTAAAAATGAATATTTCTGAAACCGGCCTTCATGATCTGGATCAATCGCAACAGTTTTACCGACAATACGGTGCCAATGCCCTATTACCTGAAATTCAGTGGAATGAACTATTTAAGTACAGCAAATTAGATGACACTCATATTCAGGCTTTGGACACTTTGTATCAAAGTGCAGTTCCCCTCGCCTTACAAGTCTTTGCCGATCTGAATTTCGATGTCTTTAGCCCTGCTGCCTATAAACCGCAAGGCCTAGGATTATTTGAACGACTTGCAGAACAGGAAGACAAACTGGTTCAATCCCTGCAAACCGAGTCTCTGGATTTAAGCGATAGCGTACGCCATCAAATCTGGAGCATGCTGTTACGCGGCGGTGCAGTGCTGGTGTTTAAGGCCTGGCTGGGTAAAGTCAAAACCGATGACAATGTTTTAGACACCACCCAGTTTGATGAATTATCCGATCTGCTGTTTATTAAAACCCCACCCTTAGATCTGGCCAACCATTTGGGTGTTAATCCTCAGGCCAATGAAGATCATATTTTCCTGCTCTATGGCAATGATGTTTATCTGGACCGTTTTAACAGTCTGGAAACCGCAGCCTTATTTGTCGATCTGGGCGTCTATGATGCTGCATTTTTAAGTTTGCGCGATGACAGCGTGGCTGAATATCTGAAAGAAAAAGCATACGTGTCGCAGGAACAGATTGATGATCTACAATGTGCGTTAAATCCATTATTCTGCACCGATCACACCCCTAAACAAAGTTGTGTGGCCTAATGTAAAGCACCAAATGCTTTAACTTTTAAAATCATTGCTCACAAAAAAAGGCACTTTTATCAAGTGCCTTTTTCGTTCAATGCTGTATTCAGCAGATTACATTTTCTTTTCTTCAATATTCAAAGCGCTAATCGCCAATACTGCCTGAGTACGGTTTTGCACGTTCAGTTTACGGAAAATTGCCGTCACATGTGCCTTAATGGTCGCTTCAGAAACATCCAGTTCATAAGCAATCTGTTTATTCAGCAGGCCTTCCGCCACCATCATCAAGACACGGAATTGTTGCGGTGTCAGTGACTGAATACGTTCTGCCAGTGCAGTTTCATCTGCCGCACGCGGATCAAAATTCATGTTGGCAGGTAAATTTGGCGGCAACCAGATTTCCCCTTCCAATACCTGACGGATCGCTTCACCAATATGGCTCGGATGTGCTGATTTCGGAATATAACCCATCGCACCATGGGCAATCGCACGTTGAATAATCGACACTTCTTCATGCGCAGAAACCACAATAATCGGAATCGATGGATATTGTGCACGAACATGCACCAAAGCCGAAAAGCCCGAAGCTCCCGGTAAATTGAGATCCAGTAGAACCAGATCTGGTTCCGGCCCATTATCTAAGCGTTCATAAAACTCATTTACTGCAGCTGTTTCCTGAATTTGCGCTTGCGGCAAGCTGTAACGAACGGCTTGAATCAAGGCATGACGAAACAGTGGATGATCATCAACGATTAAAATATTCATAAGCAGCATGAAAGATCTTGTGCACATTAAGGGCTATTCTAACCACACAAGCGCTATTAAGGATATGCAATCAATAACTTTTTTCATCCAATACCATATTATTTTATCAAAAAACTACTTTTTCGAAGGTTTTTCGAAAAATCATCAAACCTAATCATATTTTGGTATAAATTTTATCGGCCAGCTCAAATTGCTTATTAATAATCAATATAAATATAAAAATCAAAATATTAAAAGAAATAGAAGTACATTTTAATGACATTTTTCTTTATATCTTAAAATAAGATAACTTTTCTTTATTTGCTTATTTTACAGAATATGCCTGCTGTTGATTAATAAACACATTCCGAGATTTTATGTTTT
Source organism: Acinetobacter sp. ANC 4169 (assembly GCF_002135355.1). Taxonomy (GTDB): domain Bacteria; phylum Pseudomonadota; class Gammaproteobacteria; order Pseudomonadales; family Moraxellaceae; genus Acinetobacter. The sequence goes on from NZ_NEGE01000007.1 coordinate 48,790, forward strand.
AGGTTATTCGAAAATGTCTATTTTAAATGCGCAAAAACCATTGAATATTGTTGCTGTATCTGGTGGATTAAACAATCCGTCTAAAACCGAAGCGTTGGTACAAGCCATTATTGATGAGCTAGCTGAAGCAACCCCAATTCATGTTCACTTTATTAAATTCAGCGAAATCGGTTCTTTACTTGGCGGTGCAATTTACCGTAACCAGTTGCCACAACGTGTACAGGATGATTTGGCAGCAGTTGAAGCGGCAGATGCCCTGATTGTCGGCACACCGGTTTACCGTGCCTCATTTACCGGTTTGTTCAAACATTTCTTTGATTTTGTAGAACAGACTGCACTGGTCGATGTTCCGGTACTGCTTGCCGCATCGGGTGGCAGTGAGCGTCATGCCTTGGTGCTTGAACATCAATTGCGTCCATTGTTCAGCTTCTTCCAGGCACAAACTTTACCGATTGGTGTCTATGCAACCGACAGAGACTTTACTCCTGAATATACCATTCACAGTGAACTGCTGCGTGACCGTATTACCCTCGCTGTAGCGCGTGCATTGCCAATCCTTGAATGGGCACCTGCCAAAGGCCAACGTGCTGAAGTGGTAAAAGAGAAATCTCAGCAAGCCAACCAGAACCTAGGCATCAACAAGCAAATTGAACAGGAAGAAGTGCTTCCTTCTGCTGCAGTACCTAGTCTGGATGCTGCCGAAGCGCGCCTGCACAGCAAAAAAGCACCGAAGTCACAGGTAGCTTAACACGGTTATAAAAATTACATCCTGAGGGTATGCAAAATGTCGCGACAAGATAAAAACATTACATTTGCTTATTGGGTACCAAACGTCAGCGGTGGTTTGGTGGTCAGTGATATTGAACAGCGTACAGACTGGAGTTATGACTATAACGTGCGTCTGGCGCAAGCCGCGGAAAAAAGTGGCTTTGAATATGCTTTAACCCAGATTCGTTTTACTGCCAGTTATAACGCGGAAAACCAGCACGAATCTGTCAGCTTCAGTCATGGCCTGTTGGCGAAGACTGAAAAACTCAAAGTGATCGCTGCGATTTTACCGGGTCCGTGGAAACCGGCACTTGCTGCAAAGCAATTGGCGACTATTGACCATCTGACCAATGGCCGTATTGCCATTAACGTGGTCAGTGGCTGGTTCCGTGGCGAATTTGATGCCATTGGCGAAGAATGGCCGGAACATGACCAGCGTTATGCACGTTCTGAGGAATTCATTCGCAGCTTAAAAGGTGTCTGGACGCAAGATCATTTCAATTTTGATGGCAAGTTCTATCAGTTCAAGGACTATACCCTGTCGCCAAAACCGGTGCAAAAACCGCATATTGAAATCTTCCAGGGCGGTAGCTCACGTGCAGCGCGCGATATGGCATCGCGTGTATCGGACTGGTATTTTACCAACGGCAATACCCCGGAAGAGCTGAAAAAGCAGATTGATGATATCCGTGAAAAAGCCAAAGCCAATAACCATACCGTGAAAATTGGGGTCAATGCCTTTGTGATTGCCCGTGATACTGAAGAAGAAGCGCAAGCCGTGCTGCAGGAAATTGTGGCCAAGGCCAATGTTCAGGCAGTGAAATCTTTTGGTGATGCTACCCGTGAAGCCGGTGCTGCAACAGCAGAGGGCGAAGGTAACTGGGCAAAATCGACCTTTGAAGATCTGGTGCAGTACAACGATGGCTTTAAGACCAATTTAATTGGTACACCGCAGCAAATTGCGAAACGTATAGTTGAACTGAAAGCAGTCGGTGTGGATCTGGTTTTGTCCGGCTTCTTGCATTTTATTGAAGAAGTTGAATATTTTGGACAAAAAGTGTTGCCATTGGTTCGTGAACTGGAAGCGCAACAGCTCGCTGTTGTTACGCCTAAGTCTGCTTAATCTCGGTAATCAAACAGACTGTACATGAACAAAAACAATAATAATCAAATGGCTTCTCCAATTTTCCCTCGAGGCTCGGCTTGAGGGATTTTTTTTGCTTGTATAGCATAAATTTTGAGCTCAATAAAAGATAGATAGATTCTTGCCATCCTTTCTAGTCCATCGACTGTATCTATAGCCAGACTTGTTAAAGTTTTTAGCGCTTTCTTTAAGCTAATCTGCTGCTACTTAATCATGATCAGGATGATGATTCGGATTGATACTTTGTGGCTAAAAAAGCAATAACCAATCGGCAACCAGAAAAAACAAGAACAGCATGGTGGCTACTTAAACTAACTTTTAAAGTAAGGTGATAGCGGCAAAAAATAAGCTGGAAATAAAGATGTCTGCTCAACTTTTACTGCCCATTGCGGGCTCTGCCATTGTATTGGCACTCACCGGATGTGCATCACCATCCAAGTCTCCCATTACAGACGGTTATGGTCCCGAGCCGCATCTGCCTGAACCCAAATCAAGTTTGTTTCCTACAGTCAATATCGCCCCTGCCACGGGCTGGCCTGCGGGTAGCATGCCCACCCCCGCTGCGGGTTTGCAAGTGCAAGCCTTTGCCAAAGAACTTGAGCATCCGCGTTGGTTATATGTATTGCCGAATGGCGATGTGCTGGTGGCTGAAACTGATGCACCGCCCAAGCCGGATGACAGCAAGGGGATTAAAGGTAAAATCATGAAACTGCTAATGAAACGTGCCGGGTCATCGCATCCGAGTGCCAACCGTATTAGCTTACTGCGTGATAACAATGGCGATGGCGTGGCTGACCAGAAAACCGTGTTTCTACAAAACCTAAACTCTCCATTTGGCATGGCGCTGGTTGGCAATATGCTGTACGTGGCCAATACCGACTCGCTCATGCGCTTTCCTTACCAACAAGGTGCAACCCGAATTACAGCAAGCGGTAGCAAAGTACTGGATTTACCCGGTGGCCCCCTGAATCACCATTGGACCAAAAACGTGATTGCCAATCCTGCGGGCAACAAACTCTATATTACTATCGGTTCAAACAGTAACGTGGCGGAAAATGGTATCGACAAAGAAGCGGGACGCGCACTGATTATGGAATTTGATATTGCCAGTGGCAAAGCACGGCCATTTGCCGCAGGGCTGCGCAATCCCAATGGCATGGACTGGCAACCGCAAAGTGGCATGCTCTGGACAGTCGTGAATGAGCGGGATGAAATTGGCAATGACCTGGTGCCCGATTACCTGACTTCGGTCAAAGACGGTGCTTTTTATGGCTGGCCCTATAGTTATTATGGCCAGCATGTAGACACGCGGGTGAAACCACAAAACCCTGAACTGGTCGCACGTGCCATTAAGCCTGACTATGCACTCGGTAGCCATACCGCCTCCTTAGGCTTGGCATTTTATACTGCCGAATTAATGCCGCAATACCGTGGTGGTGCGCTGATTGGTCAGCATGGTTCATGGAACCGTAAGCCGTATAGTGGTTATAAAGTGATTTTTGTGCCATTTCGAAATGGTCAGCCTTCAGGTCTTCCACAAGATGTATTAAGCGGTTTTTTAAATGATCAAGGTGATGCGCGAGGACGGCCTGTTGGGGTAGCGGTTGATTTTTCAGGGGCAATATTGGTCGCCGATGATGTCGGTAATATGATTTGGCGTGTATCACCTATGGGTGCAATGATTGATCACCGGCCAATCAATAAAACGATTAGCCCTGCTTCTGCTGGCCCAAAGCCTGTGAGTTCACCACCTGCCGGAGAACAGGCAGCAAAGTAATCGTGGCTGAATAAAATAATATAAAAAAGCCCGGCATCCTGCCGGGCTTTTTCGTATGGGTTGGTTAAGCATGACTCCTGTCTTGCTTCACGATCCTGGTGTATGAACGTTTTATTGTTGTTTTATGTTCCGGAACTTCCTGTTCCTGTATGACTTCATCATAGGAAAAAAATCTGCCTGCGCCCATCCGCAAAATCCTTAAATTGATGTGCGCCAAAGCGTACAGAGCCGGTGAATTTTTATCCCAAGAGTTGTCCTTAGAATTTGTAGATTTTTCTGGCACAGCGACTATTAAGAAATCAGCAAAACTGCAAAATTAACTATTTTTTAATAAAATTATTGGCAAGAGATTTTATGTTAAATAAAACCTAAAACATTACAAAAGCTGTTTGCATATGGGAAAGAAACATCATTCCTAAAATTAGAACACCCAATATTATTACTATGAAACGATACAATCGCATTCATTTATTGGATTTAAAAAAATTTTTTATTCGAGCAGATTAAACGTATTTAATAGGAATCACAATTAAAGAACAATAATATGTTATTGAATTAATTTATTTTTTATTGAATATGGATGTTTTATAAGAAAAATAAATATATATATTTAAAAACTTGATTATTTCTATTTTTAGTGTATATTTAACTTAACTAGAAAAAAGTCTTGTTTCGGTAAATCTTCTTTAAGTATCGCAGTTTTAGTCATAATCCTTCGTTTTTTTCAGATTTTAAGTCTCATTCTTTATTATTTCAAAGTTATAATCAGTCAATAAAATGACTAAAAAATTATTAAAAATTAGTAGGATATATTATGTCAAACTCAAATGTTGTTAAAGGTACTGTAAAGTGGTTCAACGAAACTAAAGGTTTTGGTTTTATTCAACCAGAATCAGGTCCAGACGTTTTTGCTCATTTCAGCGAAATCGCGAATTCAGGTTTCAAAACCTTATTCGAAGGCCAGCAAGTTGAATTCAGTGTAGCTCAAGGTCAAAAAGGACCGAATGCTGTAAATATTGTTGCTATCTAAGTAATAATAGGCAGTAATAAAAAGCACTCACGAGTGCTTTTTATTACTTTAAAATTTGTTTTCCAAATTGTAAAAATCTCTAAAAAATAGGATATAAGTTGTTAAGAACAAATGATTTAATTGCAAAATCTAAAAATGGTACTGAAATTATTGTTTCATTAATTCCCCTCAATAAAATGCAAAATACACGTCAAGGTTTAAAAAGAGTCGAAGTGGGTAAAAGAGTTCTTCTTTCATCTGGAATCGAGGTTGATTTAAATTTGGATGGCCGTACATTTTACACTTCTCTAAATCAGTTATTTAAATTAAACCATAAAGTTGTTTAGATATAAAATTATAAAAATCAATAATTTAGGTTGATTTTTCCCACTACAATTTTATTAAAGGTATATATATGTTTAAACAGAGTCTCAGCGTGAAAGATCAGTTTGGGGTTAAACACTCTATTCAAGCAACAGTGGATCATCAGTTTGCCAATACGCAATCTCATTCGAATATAAAACATATCACCGTTGATGGTGAAGATATTCGACCTAGTTTTGAAATGCTTTTTCAAAGTACTTTAAGTGGAAAAATTTTTAAAATTATATAAATAATAATTTGTGTTAGATCATTCCTTGTTAGCCAAAGATAACCTAGATTCAATTTTAGAAAGTAAAAAACTAGCATCTCATTGGAACTAAACCTTTATTTGTATGTATCAAAGTACCTGCTGGAAAGCCTGTACTTATTTTATGATGTAAGGTGATTAACTTCTCTTTTATCTGTTTATATTTTTAATTTGACGATTAGACAATTGTTCTAAAATTAACATCATACACTTTATATGAAATTCAAAATTATTTTTATGAATCATAAATTTAATTAACAATAAAAACCTCATTCTTATAAATGAGACTTTTATAAAATGATTTTCACGTTCCACATTTTTTCTTTATGTCTAGATCTAGACATAAAGAAAAGCCTCCTAATAGGAGGCTTTTTTGAATATTCAGATTAGGAATAAAAACTCGGATCAGGCACTTTAGCCGTTAACACCCACTCCCCAATTTCCTGATATTTATAATCAATCGGATCATGCAACGTCTGGGTACGGACATTGCGCCAGAAACGGTCTAAGTTTAATTTGGCTGTGGTGGCACGCGCACCCATCACCTGGAAAATATTTTGCGTCACAAATAGCGAAGTATTGGTCGCTGCGATTTTGGCAGTGGCAATTGAAATGCTCACTTCACCGCGTTGCTCGGCTGTTAAATCCTCGCCAATCTCCCAGGCTTTCTGTAGTGTCTCTACCGCCTTATTTGCCAGTAAACGCACCCCTTCCAGCTGTACATAAAACTCGGCAAAGTGTTTTTGCGTAAACGGATCATTGACGGCATTTTCAGCCAAAGATTTGGACCAGGCTTTTTGGCTCTGTACGGTTTGTCTGGCAGTTTCAAAAGCACCTTCGGCTACCCCTAAAAACAGGTGTACAAAAATCAGTTGCGCAATCAGCGGACGTAAACTCGAATATGGCGTACTGAGTGGTCCTGGATTGAGCAATAACTCATCTTTCTGAATTTTGACCTGCTCAAAATGACTGGTGCCGCTGTCGGTTTGGCGTTGTCCCATATTGTTCCAGTCGCCTAAAAAACTCACCCCTTCACGTGCGGTCGGAATCACCCCTATCAGCAATTTGCCTTCATCGTTATAGCCCGAACATATCAAGATGTCGGAATCCCTCGAACCTGAACAAAAGCTTTTATCGCCATGAAACACATATTCGGTTTCCGAAATTTTTGTCGCTGTAGTTCGACGGTCTAATGGATTTAAGGTATTGCCCCAAAACAGGTTATCAGAAGCTGTTTGTTCAAACCATTTGCCATATTGTTCAGGCTGTGAAAACAGTTGCACCGTTGCAATCAGTAAATGGTGAAAACCATAAACATGTGCAACTGAACTATCGACCTGAGCAATGGTTCGAATGGTTTGAAAAACCGTTTTCCAGTCTGCGCCTTGACCTCCATATTGGGTTGGAATGGAAAGTCCCAGTAAACCACTTTGACGAATCAAATCACGTTCAAATTTAGGGTTTCCACCTTGCTTGTCGCGTTCTGCGGCAGTGGTTGCAAACTGTTTCGCCAGTTGTTGAGCAATCTGTAATGGATTTGAATTTAAAAGCGGGGATGAGGCATTCATAATCGTATCTATATATTTCTATGTTTTCAGCTTAGCAGATGATGTTTTGCTGCTTTATCTGAATGCCTGCAGTCCTTATACATAAAATAAAAATACCGCCTGAACATGCAGACGGTATTTTTATCAATTGCCTATTTTTCGGGATAGACTGTCGCAATCAGATTGTCTACCACCTGTGGGTCGGCCAAGGTTGAGGTATCTCCCAATGTGTCCAGTTCATTAGCGGCAATTTTTCTTAATATACGGCGCATGATTTTACCGGAACGGGTTTTCGGTAAGGCCGGAGCCCAATGCAAGGCATCCGGTGTAGCAACAGGCCCTAATACCTTACGCACCCAATTAATCAGTTCCTTACGCAGCTCTTCAGATTCATCAAAATCGGCCTGTAAGGTCACAAATGCACAGATGCCCTGACCTTTAATCTCATGCGGCATACCGACTACCGCGGCTTCGGCAACATGCTCATGCGCCACCAGGGCACTTTCCACTTCTGCGGTACCTAAACGGTGACCGGAAACATTTAGCACGTCGTCTACCCGTCCGGTAATCCAGTAATAGCCATCCTTGTCACGGCGGGCACCATCTCCGGTGAAATAACTTCCAGGATAAGTCGAGAAATAGGCTTCGATAAACCTTTCAGGATCGCCCCAGATGGTACGCATCTGCCCCGGCCAGGAATCCTTGATGATCAGGTTACCTTCCGCTTCGCCTTCGAGTTCCTTGCCTTCGGCATCGACAATGGCCGGTTGTATGCCAAACAATGGTCGAGTCGCAGAACCCGGTTTTAAATCCGTTGCACCCGGCAAAGGAGAAATCAGGATTCCGCCTGTTTCGGTTTGCCACCAGGTATCGACAATTGGACAACGGCTTTCACCAACAACGGTGTAATACCAGTTCCAGGCTTCCGGATTGATGGGTTCGCCCACCGAACCGATTAAACGCAAGCTGCTACGGTCGCTTTCACGGACAAAGGCATCGCCTTCACGCATCATGGCACGAATGGCTGTGGGTGCCGTATAGAGGATGGTGACATTGTGCTTGTCGACAATATGTCCGGTACGTGCCCAGGTCGGATATTGCGGCACACCTTCAAACATCACCGTGGTAGTGCCGTTGGATAATGGACCATAGAGTACATAAGAATGCCCGGTAATCCAGCCCACATCGGCGGTACACCAGAACACATCATCCTGCTTGATATCAAACACTTCGCGGAAAGTGGAATTCACATAAGTCAGATAACCACCAGTGGTATGCAGTACTCCTTTCGGCTTGCCGGTCGAACCTGAGGTATACAGAATAAATAAAGGATCTTCGGCATTCATCGGTTCAGGCGGGCAGATTTCATTCACCGACATGATTTCCATGTGATACCACAGATCACGTCCTTCCTTCAGCTCAATCGGATTACCGGTACGGTGCACCACCATCACATTTTGAACGGATTCGGTTCCCTGCACTTTCAGTGCCGCGTCAACATTTTCTTTCAGTGGAATCGGCTTGCCACCGCGCATGCCTGAATCGGCGGTAATCACCATTTTTGCTTGGCTGTCTTCAATTCGGCTGGCCAGTGAATCAGGTGAAAAACCGCCAAAAACCACACAATGCACCGCGCCAATTCGGGCACAAGCCAGCATGGAAATGGCAGCTTCCGAGATCATGGGCATATACAGCACCACACGGTCGCCTTTGCTCACCCCATGTTTTTTTAATACATTGGCAAAACGGCAGACTTCGTCGTGCAGTTCTTTAAAGGAAATGATTTTATGTCGTGAAGGATGGTCCCCTTCCCAGATAATCGCTGGCTTATGGGGATGTTCTTTTAAATGCCGATCGAGACAGTTGCTACTGAGGTTCAACTGGCCATCGGCGAACCATTCAATCTTGAAATTGTCCTTGTCGAAACTGGTATTTTTGACCTGGGTAAAAGGTTTAATCCAGTCCAGTTTTTTAGCCTGTTCAGCCCAATATTCATCAGGCTGCTCGATGGATTTCTGATAACGCTCGAAATATTCAGACTCATTGGTGCGAGCGGTTTTTTTAAATTCTTCTGGTACAGGATAGATCTCATTCATTTTTACTTCCTTGATATTATTCATCTCATCACGAGATGCTATGCCGCGTTATTGCTTTTATTGACTGCATCTTCACAGTATGACGATTATTTTTCAACCGCTTCAATCATGCTTTGGTCGTAGTTTATTTATACAATTTAAAACACATACCCCTTATCGTATTCAATCAAAAATATGGTTTTATTCGTATCTGATCTGTTCATTTAATCTTATAATTTAAGCAGAAGATGCTCTTTTTAACTTTTTAAAATACAACATTTTCTTATCTACATCTTAACTGGAAAAGCGTATGAATCCGCAAGACTCCTCCCCCTTTTTTTCCCGATCTCAACCGGCCAAGGCAGATAATCCGCTTTCTCCAGAAGGGCGTTTCGGTCGTTTGAGTTCTATTGGCTGGTATGGGTTCGTGCATTTAATTGCTTTTTTTGCCACCATTGCCTTCAGTCTGGCGCTGGGCATTTTTAATGTGCATACCCTGTCTATGAGCAATCAGTTTATCAATGCTCTGACAGGAATAGCCGGACTAGGCTTTGTCGTGATACTGGTGCTGTATGTGTATTTCTTGATGGTGATTACGGTACGCCGCCTGCATGACCTGAACCGTAGTGGCTGGCTGATCTTGCTGTTTTTGCTGCCACTGGTGAATATTTTTATGGGACTGTATCTGCTTTTGGGTTCGGGCAGCAAAGGCATCAACAACTATGGCTTGCCGCGTGAAACACCAGTCTGGGAAAAAATATTGGCCTGGTTGATGATTATCATCACCATCTTAAGTTTCCTGGCTTCCGGCAGTATAGTTTCTTATATGTTCGGTACTGGTGACCTTGAAGTTCCTCCACAAGTGATTCAAAAAGGTACCCAGTATTTTTAAGGCCGATTGACATTTTTTGACAAAACGACTGGGAATGCTACGCATTGTTGGTTAATTTTTTGATCAGTTTCAGGCAAAATACCGGCCAATGATCATAATCCGGAATATCTGTGGCTGAACAAAACAATGCCTTGAATGATGTAACTCAAGGCACATCTCAACTCTTGCAAGAAGCAACCGAAAAAACCGCACAAACCGTGCTCGAACATACGGCAAAGTATAACGATGCCTATTCGACCATCGATAAATTTGTCGAAGCATTCTGGCAACGTTTGCCTTACATCTGTATTGCACTGGTGGTTTTCACCATTTTCTATTTACTGTCAAAACTGTTTAAATTTTTTGTCCGTAAAGCCTTGGCCGACCGCAGCTATACCAAACAGAATCTGGTCCTTGTTCTCAACCGGGTCGGTAGTTCAGCCATTATCTTCTTTGGCTTCTTGATTGCGATGGTGATTTCCATCCCGGGCTTTACTCCAGGTCAGCTGATGAGTGCCTTGGGGATTGGTTCGGTTGCGATCGGTTTCGCATTCAAGGACATCTTCCAGAACCTGCTATCCGGTATTTTGATTTTACTGGGTGAACCGTTCCAGATTGGTGATGACATCATTGTCTCTGGCATGGAAGGTACGGTAGAAGATATTCAGATTCGTGCAACATTTTTACGCTCACCGGATGGCCGCCGTATCGTAATTCCAAACGCAACGGTTTATACCAGTGCAGTCACGGTAAATACCGCTTATCAGCGTCGCCGCTGTGAATTTGTGGTGGGTATTGGCTATGAAGATGATATCCAGAAAGCCAAAAGCATTATCATGAGTATTCTGGACAAAGACCCAACCATTTTGAGCCAACCAGGTTTTGCAGTGAACGTGAATGCCCTGGCAGATTTCTCGATTAACCTGAATGTGCGCTGGTGGGTCGATACCACTGAAACAACTACTGCTGCTTCCATCAGTGAAGTTCAGGAACATGTGATTCAAGGTTTTGCTGAACACAACATTTCTATTCCTTACCCGGTACAGGAAGTGAAAATGTATCGTGGTAGTAGTGATGCTGAAGTGACTGAATCAGCTCGCGCTAAATAAGCGCCCGAGTACGTAGGGAATTACGGTTTCGGTTCGAATAATACGGTTGCCTAAGCTCACTGCCTGGCAGCCGTTTTTTATCAGTAAATCCACTTCATAGGGAATAAAACCGCCTTCTGGCCCAATCACAATGCTACATGGATGATCAATCGCAAACGGCATTTTGATGTCTACATAAGGATGGGCCACATAAGCCGGGCATTGCGCAGTAATTAAATCGGGTAAGACATCTTCTACAAAAGGCTTAAAGCGTTTATAGATTTCAATTTTTGGCGCAATGGTATCGCCAGCCTGTTCCAGACCCAGCGTTACATATTGATCCAGCTGCTGTAAAAATGGCGTTTGCCAATAGCTTTTATCCACCCGATAACTATGCAATAGAATAATTTTTCCCACCCCCAAGGTGACGCTATCCATAATCAGGCGGCGCAGCACTTTTGGACGCGGCATGGCGACAATTAAAGTGACTGGCAATTTTGCCGGAACCATTTCTTCTTTGATGGGTTTTAATTTTATGGCGTGTTCTGTCACTTCCACAATTTCTGTGAGATAGCGTTTTCCTTCCCGAATCCCGACTTTTAGCGTATCTCCAACTTGAATATCAACATGGGTGCGTAAATGTTCAAGCTGACGCTTGGCACTAATCGTCCAGATTTCAGATTCGGTTTGGCGTGGGTCAAGAAGGACGATGTTCATAGAATCCAGTATTTTAAAAAATATGCAATCATTCGATACGCGGAAGGCGACAGGGATGTCGCCCGCAGTGCTGAGGTACAGGATGTACCTTCAGCACTGCAAAAGATTTTTGCTACTTTTAATCTTTTAAAAGTAGAAAATACCTATACGAAAAAATAAAAACTTAACCGGGCTTTTGAGGTCGTGAATGCTTTGATCTGAGATTATTTTTAAAGATACCGGTCAATCACTGCAATATGCTTTGCTAAAGAACCTTTGTTCTGCAACATGATTTTTTGCGCATGCTGGTTCAGCTGTTCTGCAGCGCTGTGATTATTTAACAGTTCAATTAAAATTTCAGCCGCTTGCTGTGCATCGTTTACGACTTTCACGCCGTCTACCGCGACAAACTCATCCACAATAGTCTGGAAGTTAAAGTAATTTTTACCCAAAACCGTCGGCACATTTAGCGCAATCGGCTCTAAGATGTTATGCCCGCCACCCGGTTCATTCAACGAACCACCCACAAAGCAGACTTGGCTTAAAGCGTACCATAGCCACATCTCGCCCATCGAATCGGCTAAATAGACTTGCGTATCAGGCTGAATGGATTCACCTAAGCTGCGACGTTGAGTGTTTAGCTCTAAATTTTGTGCAATTTGAAAAACTTCATTAAAACGTTCCGGATGACGTGGTACCACAATCACCACAATCTCTGGATGTTGCGTAAGATAAGGCTTTAACGCGTTTAGTAATTTTTGTTCTTCTGGCGCATGTGTGCTGGCAATAGTAATAATTTTACGTGCTGCTAAATTCCAGTCCTGTTTCAGTTGCTCAGCTTGCTGAATAAAGCTTTCCGGTGCATGAATATCAAACTTGATACTGCCCAGTACCTGACTTTTATTTTCAGACATACCTAAAGATAGGTAACGTTGCAGAGTCGCTTGGTCTTGAGCCAGCAAGCTATCCAAACCATTCAACATGCCCTGGCTAAGCCCTTGAACCTTACTGTAGCCTTGGGCGGATTTTTCTGAAAGACGGGCATTAATCAGCAAACAGGGCACTTTAAATTGCTGCGCCTGATCAATTAAATTCGGCCAGATTTCAGTTTCGACCAAGGCCAATATTTTAGGCTGATATTTTTGATAAAAAGCCTGCAGCAAATGTTTCTGATCGGCAGGTAAATACACCGCCTGAAATAAATGCTCATAAGGTGCTTTTAAAAACAGAGACTTGGCACGAGCCTGACCGGTCTTGGTGGTATTGGTCACCAAAACGGGATAACCCAATTTTAAATAATGTTCAATTAAAGGCTGCGCGGCATTGGTCTCGCCTACCGACACCACATGAAACCAAAGCGCATGCAGATTTTTAGGTGTCTGAAAAGGACCAAAGCGCTCGAGGCATTCTTGTTGTAATTGCTCCATATTCAACGCACGTTTTTTGATCCGCCATTGATACAATGGTTTTATGATTGATAGTGCTGCGTTGTACCAAAAAGGAGTAGCCAAACAAGTTGCCTCAAAGAATGTTTAATCGGCAAAATATAACAGAGCAGCCTTCATATGTTAATGAATTCTGCTCTGTAGCATGATTTATTCTGCCTGGAGAAGCCTAAGCTTAGCTTTCAGCCAACTGCTTATTTAACAATGGATAGTCGATATAGCCTGCTGCCACATCGGTTCCAATCATGTTTTCCAGCTTCAATTCATTCAGTGCTTCATCTTCTACCAAACGCTCAAACAGGTCAGGATTGGCAATATAGGCTTTACCAAACGATACCGCTTCCGCTTTGCCTGAGCTCAATAATTCAAGCGCATCTTCACGGCTTAAACGCATATTGGCAATATACGGGACACCATTTGAACGTGCTTTCATTTCCAGACTGATGCTGTCTTCTGCCAAGTATTCACGGGTAAAGAAGAAGGCAATTTTACGCTGACCCAACTGTTCCAGCACATAGCCAAAGGTTTCTTGTGGATTGGCATCGCCCATATCATGCTCATCGCCACGCGGTGCCAAATGCACGCCGACACGACCAGCGCCCCAGACTTCAATCAGGGCATCCACCACTTCAAGCAAGAAACGCGCACGGTTTTCAACCGAACCACCATAAAGATCTGTACGTTTATTGGTTGAAGTTTGCAAGAATTGGTCAATCAGATAACCATTGGCAGCATGCAATTCCACACCGTCGAAACCCGCAGCTTTGGCACGAATAGCAGACTGTTTATATTGCTCGGTAATCGCTTGAATTTCAGAGATTTCCAATGGACGAGGTATTACATATTCACGTTTTGGACGCAGCAGGCTGACATAGCCGGCCTGTTGTACGGCACTTGCTGAAACTGGTGTTTCACCAGCTAAAAGATCAGGATGGGATACACGTCCCACATGCCACAATTGCGCCACAATCAAACCGTCTTTGGCATGAACTGCATCTGTAACCAGTTTCCAGCCTTCTACCTGTGCATCGGTAAATAAGCCCGGAGTTTTTTCATAACCATTGGCTTCTTCTGAAATCACCGTTGCTTCAGAGATAATTAAACCTGCGCTGGCACGCTGTGCATAATATTCAGCCATCATCGCGGTTGGTACACGGTCAACGGTGGCACGGCTACGCGTCAAAGGTGCCATCACCACGCGGTTTTTAAGTTTAAGCTCACCGAATTGAATTGGTGTTGAAAAATCTGTCATCAAGCAATCCTCTTACAGCTTGCCCGGACCGATTGAAGTCTAAAGTGCATGCTGTAAATGTTGTAAAAATTCCTGTATCAGTGCCTCATTACGAGAAAAATAAGACCATTGCCCATATTTGGTCACCTGAATCAGTCCTGCCTGTTGCAACACCGATAAATGATTCGACATGGTCGATTGGGAAATATCCGCGATTTTTTCGATATGCCCCGCACATACGCCACGACTAAAATCATCTCCACACTCTTCAGTGGAAATGAAACGCTTAGGTTCTTTTAAACATTGCAGAATCTGGCGTCTAATCGGGTTGGCTAAGGCTTTATAAATCGCTTCTGTGTCCATCTCATTTCACTCATATTGATGATCAGCACCTTAGCAAAAATCATTATATCGGATTTATTCGATATTAATATCGAAAATTATCGATATTATGAGTCATTTTGTAAATTGCTGTAATCTTGTACGACTTCAGATCATTCTAGCATTGTCTGATCAAGCTGTTTTATGCATGCGCATCAGCAAATTTTAAAGTTAAAAAAACAGAGGACCGGCCTCTGTTTTTCAAGCAATAAACTTATAGGCCCTGTTTTAAACTGGCTTCAATAAATTTATCCAGGTCACCATCCAGTACTGCACCCGTATTCGAGCTTTCCACACTGGTACGCAAGTCTTTAATACGTGAGTCATCCAGTACGTATGAACGAATCTGGCTACCCCAACCGATATCGGACTTGGTATCTTCCAGTGCCTGCGCAGCATCGGTACGCTTTTTCATCTCTAATTCATAGAGTTTGGCACGTAACTGTTTCCACGCATGATCACGGTTGGCATGTTGTGAACGCTGGTTCTGACACGCCACCACAATCCCTGTTGGTGCATGGGTTAAACGTACCGCAGAATCGGTTTTGTTAATATGCTGACCACCCGCACCCGATGCACGGTAAGTATCGGTACGGACATCTGCCGGATTGATGTCAATTTCAATGTTGTCATCAATTTCAGGTGATACAAAAACTGCCGAGAATGAAGTATGACGACGGTTACCCGAGTCAAATGGTGATTTACGCACTAAACGGTGAACACCGGATTCGGTACGCAACCAGCCATAGGCATACTCGCCTTCAACACGGATTGTTGCAGATTTAATACCCGCAACATCCCCGTCAGATTCTTCCATCAATTCTGCTTTAAAGCCGTGGCGTTCAATCCAGCGCATATACATACGAAGCAGCATGGAAGCCCAGTCCTGCGCTTCTGTACCACCCGAACCGGCCTGAATTTCCACATAGCACGGGTTCGGATCCATTGGGTTACTGAACATACGACGGAATTCAAGTTTTGCCAGTTCCGATTCAGACGCGTCCAATTCTGCTTGTACATCTTCAAGCAAGCTTTCGTCGTCTGCTTCAACCGCTAAATCAAGCAACGCTTGCGCATCTTCAAGCTGAGAGGCTAAACCTTCTAGAACGTTGATGACGTTTTCAAGCTCGCCTTTTTCTTTGGCCATGGCTTGAGCACGACTTTGGTCATTCCAGATCGCAGGATCTTCCAGTTCACGCAGAACCTCTTCTAAACGCTCTTTTTTCAGATCGTAGTCAAAGATACCCCCGTAATGTTAGACCACGGTCGTTTAAGTCTTTTAATTGGTTTAGATAAGGATTAATTTCCACGTGAATTACTCTCAATCAGAATATTAGGCTTAAATAGCCGGCAATTATAACACAGAGCATGGATGCAGTTTAGCGCGCTTTAATTCAATAACAATTGAGCAAATAGTGAATAAAAACAGCTGTTCAAAAACACTTACTTTGTAGGGTATTTTTAAGATTCAAATCATTTTTATGTTACAAAATACTCGGTTTTTTATGTAAAAAACGTCTAAACTCATAAAAACTCCATAATTTTAATAAAACAAAACATTTGAATAATTATTTTTATTTCAATAACTTAAATTATTAAAATTACATAACATTACGTTGGAAACATTTCTGTAACCCTAGATGGATTGACCTAAGTTTGTTTTGGTCTAGACTGAAAGTTGTAACAAAAAATGTATTATTTTTAACCAAAATTTGAGGGGTAGTATCCATGAAAAAATTAGCCATTGCTTCAGCACTTCTTTCTGCTCTAGCAGTTACAGGTACAGCCAATGCCTACCAAGCCGAAGTCGGTGCAGCAGCAGCTTATATTGATCCAGACAATGGCAGCTCAGGTAGTGCTTTCGGTGTAGATGGTACTTATTACTTTAACCCCGTTCAAACTCGTAATGCGCCACTTGCAGAAGCAGCATTCCTTGACCGTGCCAGCAACGTTAATGCGCACGCAACATTTGCTGATCGTGGTGACGTAGATGACAACACTTATGGTGTAGGTGCTGAAGTCTATGTTCCAAACTCAGATTTTTATATTGGTGGTGATGTAAGCCGTAACAATACTGAATACCGTGATGTATTAGGTCAAAAGTATGACTTCGATACGACTTATTATTCTGCTGAAGTCGGTTACCTTCCAGCACCAGGCTTGCTCATTGCTGCGGGTGTGAAAGGTTGGGACAACGACAATGACGATGGTGTAGATCCAACACTTCGTGCCAAATACGTGACTCAACTCAGCAATGGTAAAGACATCAACCTTGAAGCAGGTGCATCATTTGGTGATCTAGATGAGTTCAATCTTGCTGCCGATTACTTCATCGATAAAACACTCAGCGTTGGTGCTGACTACTACAACAACGACTTAACTGATCAAAATGAATTTGGCATTAATGCCCGTAAATTCTTTACTGAGCAAGTAAGTCTTGAAGGTCGAGTTGGTTTCGGTGAAGTGGGTAATAACGACTACAACTCATTCGGTGTAGCTGCCAAATACCGCTTCTAAGCACTTCTTAAATTAAATAATTTTCATGAAATGGCCCATCTTCGGATGGGTCATTTTTTTGTTCTGAAATAAAGCATTGAGATAAAAAATGCACATTGACTGTGCGATTATTTAATATACAATTTGTTACAACTATAAGATAAAACTATACAGAATCACTTTTATAACGATGGGGAAAATTAAATGCTTAAAAAAATTGCTCTTGCTACAGCACTTCTTGCTGGTCTGGGAACTGCTCACGCTTACCAAGCTGAAATTAATGGGGGCTATGAAAATACTGATATTGATAATGTAGGTGATTTAGATACTTTCTTTATCAATGGTAAATATTATCTAAATGGAGCTCAAGTTAAAGGGGCACCTCTAGCTGAAGCTGCTTTTATGAGTAAAGCTAGTAATATTGGTTTAGGTTATGCCAATGCAAGTGGCGATGGGGATGAAGACATTGATGTAATGGGCATTAGCGGAGAATTCTATATTCCAAATACACAATTTTATGTAAGTGGCGCACTTAATAAAGTCGATTTTGCAGATGAAGATAATACCGGCTATGCCCTAGAACTAGGCTATTTACCAATTAATGGTTTACTGGTTGCTGCTGGTATTGCAAAAGAAAATGTTGATCCTGTTCAAGTTGCGAATTATGGTTTCACAACAAACTTTTTAAATGCATTAACTGTAGGTGAAGATACAGCTGTTTCTTTACGTGCAAAATATGTGACTCAAATTGGTAATCATTTTGCCAACTTTGAAGGCTTAACTTATTTTGGAGATGAAACTGCATATCGTCTAGGTGCAGACCTTTACCTCGATCCTACACTGAGTGTTGGTATTTCCTTCGCTGACTCAACTATTGAAGATTCGGATACCATTTTCAGTATTCGTGGTCAGAAATTCTTTACTCCAGCCATTGCTGCAGGTATTAATTACACGACTACTGATGGTGCGGACTCTTTTGGAATCAACGGTACTTTCCGCTTCTAAGCTTTAAGATTAAAAACAAAAACCGCTCAATTGAGCGGTTTTTTATTGTTCCAAATGGATCACGCGTAGCTGTAAGCTGACGTTGCCATTAAATTCATTTTTATCTATTTCATAGACCAGTCGTACACTGCCCTGCATGGCATCAAATTCAAATTTGTCTCGCGCATTAAAGGCAATGGCTTCTACAATTTGACCATTTTGCAAAGCCAGACGCAGCTTTAAATGCATTTCTTTCAGCCAGCGATAATCCAGAACCTTGAATACCCCTTCAAAAATCGGCGATGGGAATTTTTGTCCCCAAGGGGTTAAATTTTGCAGAAAATCGACGGTTTCAATATGAAAATGTTCTGTCGGTAATTCGCCATCGGTCCATAAAGTGGCGTGAAACAGTGACTCATCCATGTTTGAGATTAAAGCTTCAAAGGCCTGCTTAAATTCATCAAAATGCTGTTTTTGAATGGTCAAACCCGCAGCAGCGGCATGTCCGCCAAAATGACTGACCAAATGCGGATACTGTTCGGCAATCATTTCAATGGCATCACGTATATGCACACCTTCTATGGAGCGGGCCGAGCCTTTAATATGAATGCCGTCTTCATCTGCCGCAAAAACAATACTGGGACGGTGAAACTGTTCTTTCAGGCGACCGGCCACAATACCAATCACCCCCTGATGCCAATGTGGTTCAAACAGAATTAACGCAGCAGGCAAATGCTCTTGATCCAGCTCGAGCTGGGTAAGTTCAGATAAAGCTTCTTGCTTCATCTGGGTCTCGACCTGACGGCGTTCAGTGTTTAACTGATTTAATTGTTGAGCCAAGGGATAGGCTGTTTGCAGATCGGCAGCCAGCAGACACTCAATGCCAATATCCATGGTTTCCATACGTCCGGCGGCATTAATACGCGGACCAAGCACGAAACCCAGATCTTGAGCCTTTAAGGAGGCAGGATCACGCCCGGCGATATCCAGTAATGCACTAATCCCTGCACGACACTGATTTTGCTGAATACGCTTTACCCCAGCATCGACCAAAATGCGATTGTTATAATCCAGGCTTGCAACATCGGCATAAGTCCCCAGTGCAACCAAGTCCAAATATTGGGCAACTTTAGCAGTGGACTTGCCTAATTGACTGCGATAACTGGATAAATTAGCGAGCAGGTAAAATGCCACCCCTACTCCAGCCAAAGCTTTGCTGGGGAATTCACAGCCCAACTGGTTCGGATTGACCACAGCTTCTGCTTTAGGGGTTTCTTTGGTAGTTAAGTGATGATCGGTAATAATCACCTGCATACCATGCGCTTGAGCCTGTTCCACCCCGGTATGGCTGGAAATGCCATTATCTACTGTAATTAACAAATCTGGCTGAAAAGTTTTAAAAGCCAAATCGGCAATTTTAGGTGTTAAACCATAGCCATATTTAAAACGGTCCGGTACCAGATACTGAACATCAGCCCCCATATCCCGCAGCGCTAGAATCATCAACGCCGTGCTGGTGGCACCATCGGCATCATAATCACCGACAATCACAATTTTCTTTTGCTGATCAATGGCTAAGTCAATCAGCAGAATCGCTTGCTCTAAACCTTTCATGGTCGGCGCTAAAAGATGCTTCAATTTCAGTTCTAGTTCTTGTTCTGATTGCACACCGCGGCGCGCTAATATTTGCGCAATAAACGGCGACACGCCCTGAAAGTTTTCAGGGCGTGTAATAAACGGTCGTTGCTGAATCAGTGTTTTTGGCATTAAGGCATGAGTCTTTGTAATTTCCACTTAGTGTCGATTCTTTCATAACTCAAGCGGTCATGTAAACGGTTTGGACGACCTTGCCAGAACTCATAATAATCTGGCGTTAAGCGATAGCCGCCCCAGAATACCGGTTTAGCCAGAACAGCTTTGTCATTGACCTGATTGTGCAAAATTTGAAAACGCGACTGTAATTCTTCACGGCTGGCAATCACTCCGCTTTGCGGGGTACTGATATGCGCTGCAATCTGGCTATCGCGTGGGCGTTTATGATAATACTCGGTCGATTCTTCTAAAGAGATTTTCTCAACCCGGCCACCAACACGGATTTGACGTTCTTGCTCCGGCCAATAGAACAGCAATTCGGCATAAGGATTTTCTGCCAAATCCAGGCCTTTTTGGCTGTCGTAATTGGTATAAAAATCATAACCTGCTTCAGTCGCACCACGTAACAATACGGTACGCACATGCGGACGGCCTTGTGCATTGGCAGTTGCCAATGACATGGCATAGGGTTCATGCAGTTTCGCTTCTAAAGCATGGTTAAACCAATTTAAGAATTGCTCATGCGGGTTTTCAGTCACATGAGTTTCATCTAATTCCCCTTTTTGGTAACTTAAGCGCAGTTCGCTTAAGTCTTTAATCACATCATTCATATGCTTACCTTAAGCTGCATTGGCACGTACACAATCTGCAAGCTGATTGGCCAAATCGGTCACTTCCTGAAGATTGTCGCCTTCTACCATCACTCGAATGACCGGCTCTGTTCCTGATTTACGAATCAGTAAACGACCACGGCCCTTCAATTGTTCTGCAGCCTGATCAAATTCAGCCACCAATGCCGGCACAGAATACGGATCAAACATTTCCGCCAGACGCACATTGACCAATACATTCGGTAATAGGGTAAAACCTTCAACCAGTTCATGCAGGGCTTTTTGTTGCTCGACCATCACGGTCAATACCTGTAATGCCGCAATAATGGCATCGCCCGTGGTGCTCTTGTCTAAAGTCAGAATATGCCCTGAAGGTTCACCACCAATTACCCAGCCATTTTCATCCAAAGCTTGCAAGACATAACGGTCACCCACGCTGGCACGTACAAATGGAACTTGGGCTTTTTCCAAAGCCAGTTCAAGCGCCATATTGCTCATGACCGTACCGACAATACCCGCAGGTTTGTTTTTACCCTGAGTCGCCAAAATATACAGGATATGGTCGCCAGTGATTTGCTCACCGTTTTTATCCACCATAATTACGCGGTCTGCATCGCCATCAAAGGCAATACCCAAATCTGCCTGATGTTCAAGCACTGCTTTTTGCAGGTTTTCCGGATGGGTTGAACCACAGTCTTGATTGATATTTAAACCATCTGGCTCGTTATAAAGGGCCACAACTTTGGCACCCAGTTCTTTAAATACCGATGGTCCCACGTTATAGGCAGCACCATTGGCACAGTCCACCACAATTTTTAAGTTACTCAGGTCAAAATGGTACGGGAAAGTCGATTTACAGAATTCAATATAACGGCCATTGGCATCTTTCACACGCACACTTTTACCCAGGTTTGCGGTATCTTCAATCTTTAACTCTTTTTCCAGTTCCTGGTTAATCGCATCTTGAATCTCATCGGGCAGTTTCTTGCCTTCGCTAGAGAAGAACTTGATTCCATTATCAAAATAAGGATTATGTGAAGCTGAAATCACAATACCCAGGCTGGCATGTAAAGCACGGGTTAAATGGGCAATTGCAGGCGTAGGTAACGGGCCAAGCAAATGCACATACACGCCCGCCGCATTTAAACCCGCCTGTAATGCAGATTCTAGAATATAGCCCGATAAACGGGTATCTTTACCTAAAACAACAATCGGTTTTTTCTTATTACTGAATTGTTTTAAAACTTTACCTGCAGCAAAACCCAACTTCAGGGCAAATTCAGGTGTAATCGGAAGTTCCCCAAACTTTCCACGAATTCCATCTGTTCCAAAATAACTCATTCTTTACTCACTTCTTATACATGTAGATGGGATTTATCATCCAATTTTAGTCTCAATTACTTTACACCAAAATCAAAAAAGCCGTCATATAAATGACGGCTTTTCCTGACTTTGATTACTAAAAATCAACCAACACGGTAGTTAGGTGCTTCTTTGGTAATAGTCACGTCATGCACATGCGATTCAGACATACCTGCTGCTGTGATTTTCACAAACTTGGCATTTTGACGAAGATCGTTCACGGTAGCAGAACCGGTATAACCCATAGAAGAACGCAGGCCACCCATCATCTGGTGCACAATGTTACCCATAGGGCCTTTGTAAGGTACGCGACCTTCAATACCCTCTGGAACTAATTTTTCAGCGCCGGCTTTAGAGTCTTGGAAATAACGGTCAGCAGACCCTGTTGCACCCGCCATTGCACCCAATGAACCCATACCACGGTAAGCTTTGTAATAACGACCCTGGAAGAATTCAACTTCACCCGGTGCTTCTTCAGTACCAGCCATCAATGAACCGACCATGATGGTGCTTGCACCCGCACCAATTGCTTTGGCCATATCACCAGAGAAACGAATACCACCATCTGCGATCAATGGAATCTGTTCTTTCAATGCATTGGCAACGCTGTCGATGGCGGAGATTTGCGGCATACCAATACCGGCAACAATACGAGTCGTACAGATTGAACCAGGACCGATACCCACTTTCACCGCATCCGCGCCTGCATCAAGAAGTGCAAGAGCAGCATCACCAGTGGCAATGTTACCGCCAATCACCTGAACTTGCGGATAGTTGGCTTTGACCCAACGTACACGTTCAATCACGCCTGCAGAGTGACCATGTGCTGTATCCACAACAATGGCATCTACACCAGCTTCAACCAGTGCTTCCACACGGCTTGGCGTTTCTACACCAGTACCAACTGCGGCACCAACACGTAGACGACCGAGATCATCTTTACAACTGTTTGGATAAAGTTCCGCTTTACGGAAATCAGTGACTGTAATCAAACCTTTCAGTTCGTTGTTGTCACCCACTACCAGTACTTTCTCAATACGATTTTTTTGAAGAAGTGCCTGGATATTTTCTTTTGATTCGTTTTCGCGAACAGTCACGAGACGATCTTGTCCTGTCATGATGTTGCTAACAGGTTGTTCCAGATTGGTTTCGAAACGTGTATCACGACCAGTCACAATACCGACTACTTTGCCATCTTTCACAACAGGGACACCGCTGATGTTGTTGGCTTGAGTGATTGCAATCAGTTCACGAACAGTGGTTTCTGGCGTTACGGTGATAGGATCTTTCACCATACCCGCTTCAAATTTTTTCACACGGCGTACTTCGGCAGCTTGTGCAGCAATATCCATGTTTTTGTGCAAGATACCGATACCGCCATTTTGCGCCATTGCAATTGCCATACGGGATTCAGTCACCGTATCCATAGCTGCTGACACAAGAGGAATATTCAGGTTAATGCCACGAGTAAGGCGTGTCTTTAGAGAGACATCTTTTGGGAGAACAGTAGAGTAGGCAGGGAGTAATAGGACATCATCGAAGGTTAGCGCTTCTTGAACGATGGTCAACATAACAGTCTCACTGGTAATTTCCGTGCGCTATTATAAACAAAAAAAACAGTTTTATTCATGCTAATTTCAAACAGCAATGCAAAATAAATTTACATTGCTGAATATCGGCCAAATTTTTTATTAAAAAACAGTGATTTTAATGCATACGCATGTAAATTTGAGTTGGTGCTCGATTAGCAGACCTGATCAAAATTTTCATCATTGGTCGACTCAAAAGATTCAA
Source organism: Acinetobacter sp. ANC 4169 (assembly GCF_002135355.1). Classification (GTDB taxonomy): domain Bacteria; phylum Pseudomonadota; class Gammaproteobacteria; order Pseudomonadales; family Moraxellaceae; genus Acinetobacter. The sequence goes on from NZ_NEGE01000007.1 coordinate 72,512, forward strand.
GCGGCACAAAGGCAATCATGTTATGCGCCCGTCTTGCCTTATTGCACTGTGCATCGGCAATTTGCACTTCTTTACAAGAGGAACTGCGTGCCTCATACATGCCACAACTGACCTGCTTGCCTATTTCACCGCTCAGGGCAATACAGCGCGGATTTTTTTGATTGGTTCCCGCCATACACGAATACACTGCTGTTACAGGTTCCGTATAGTTTTCGGGCATGACCAGCCCTTCTGCCCAATAAAATGAAACGCGAAAATAGGCGCAGCACGCGCCACAACTTAAACAGGCATCCTGAGTCGGTACTTGAGACAACATTCTTATAAGTTCTCGTCATCTAACATATTTTTTAGTGCGAAAATCTTAAAAAATGTTGCGCTTTAACTCAAGCTTTTTTCATCTATTTAAGATTTATTATTCGGGACAGGTAAATACAGTTTCATCCATTAAATCGACACCGCATTCCAGAGTTTCAATCCAGTCCAGAAATTGATTCACCTGCTCTTTGCCAATGAATGGCGTACCATGCTGCGGCACAATCATTTCTACGTCCATGGTACGAACCATTTGCACCCAGAGACGGATCACTTTATTGCAACACATATAGCGCTGATGGAAGCCTTTCATCTTTGGAATATGCGCAGCAAAATTTTCCAGCGGTTTAGAGGCATCTTCAACCATAGATGCGCCCATATCACCAGAAAACAGAATTTTGGCAATCGGATCATAGAACTGGAAATTACCGACCGAGTGCAGAAAATGCGCCGGAACGGCAACAATGCTCGATTCACCTAGCTGGATCACCTGACCATGGTCAGGTAGCTCGACCAAACGATCAAGCCAGTTCCCTTTCATCCGGTCACTCATGAAAGCCGAATTCAAATGCGGTAAGAAACGCGCCCATAATTTGGATGCCACCACTTTGGCCTCGGTATAGACCAGCCAGCGTGGCATAGAAGTAATAATGTCGGGGTCTTGATGGGATGCCATCACATAATCAAGATTGGTCAAGCGGGTATATTTGTTCAGTTCCATGGTCAGCGGAACATAGGTTAAGTCGCCGCCTGGATCCAGCACTGCTGCACGTTCATGATCGAGGATTAGAAACTGGTTTGCCTGTACACCTTCACCTTTCACTAAACTGGTAAAACTAATACATTTATGCGTACCATTATCAAATAGTACTTGTGATGTGGTGCGATCAAACGCCATACCCATTCCCCAGAATATCGTTTTTAATTAAATTTTTAATTCCTCACAACATATATGGATTTATGGAAATTTACAACAAAATAACATCTTAATATTGGTATATTTATCAGTAAATTGTGCTGCATTTCACAATAAAAAATCCCGACAAAAATGCCAGGATTTTTTAATACTCTTCAAGTTTAAAAGAAATAATGCTGAAGCAGTGCCGCCACACCAATCACTAAAAATACGATTGCACCAATTTTATGAATCAGTGAAATAGGCAGTTTTTCTGCCAGTTTGTTCCCAATAAACACCGCAGGTGCATTGACCAGCATAATGCCCAGTGTGGTTCCCAGCGTCACCCAGCCCACACTGTCAAAGCGCGCGGCAAGTGCTACGGTAGCAATCTGGGTTTTATCGCCAATTTCGGCCAGAAAGAACAACACAAAAGTGGCACCAAATACGCCATATTTTTGCCATTTATTAATACTTTCAGTTTCATCATCCAGTTCATCTGGAATCAGCATCCAGGCAGCCATCCCAATAAAGCCGAGGGAAACAATCCATAACAATACGGTCGGGCTCAGCACAGTGGTAATCCATTGACCCAGGACAGCGGAAACACCATGGTTCACAACGGTCGCCAGAAAAATTGCGATCAGAATAGGGACAGGTTTACGGAAACGCGCAGCCAGCAGCAAAGCCAGCAATTGAGTTTTGTCCCCCATTTCGGACAGGGCAACAACAGCTAAAGAAATCAGAAAGGCTGAAAGCATGATGTATTTCTCTGGCTAGCATATATCAAACCTATGACTCACCCCTCCTGCTAGCCAAATTGTGCAGAGTGGTAAATCAAAGGTCTTGCCAACAAAAAGAAAAACATGATCAAAAGATCATTTGGTTCTTTGCTATGATGACCATGTTCTGTGGAACAATTATGTTGATCATCACCTTTTTACATTGCGTAAAAAGCGGCTACTCCCCAATGAAGTGCATGCATTTTAAGCTGAAAGATAATTTTTTTCAAATAACTTTAAAAATATCATTTTTAAGCTGAGTAATATTGACCGGACTTTACTCACATTTATCTACTTCATATTGATGAACATCTGCATTTCTGCGCATCAAAAGCTTTCACAAAAAAACCCTGCCGAAGCAGGGTTTTATCTACCATAGACTTAAATTAGAGCAATAAGCTACGGATGTCCGCTAACAATTTGGTTAGTTTATGGGTAAAGCGTGCTGCATCTGCGCCATTAATCACACGGTGATCATAAGACAATGACAATGGAAGCATCAATTTAGGATCAAAGCCTGCACCATTCCAAACCGGTTGCATGGTGGCAGGTGAAATACCCAAGATCGCCACCTGAGGCCAGTTCACCAATGGGGTGAATGCAGTACCCCCAATAGAACCCAGGCTGGTAATGGTGAAGTTTGCACCTTGCAAGTCTTTCGGTGACAATTTTTTGTCACGCGCTTTCTTGCTCAGCTCACCCAACTCAACCGCAATTTGCTTAATGGATTTTTGATCGGGATTGCGAAGTACCGGAACGGTTAAACCATCTGGAGTTGCCACAGCAATACCCATATGGATTTCATTACGTAGCAATACCGATTTTTGGTCATCCGCTAAATGGCCGGCAAAATATGGCTCTTCCTTCAACAGATGAGCCACTGCTTTGGCAATGAAAGCCAAAATCGTCAAACTGATACCATCTTGTTTAAACTTGGCTTTGAGCTCGCCGCGCCATGCTTCAAGTTCGGTAATATCTGCCAGGTCAAACTGCGTGACTTGAGGAATGAAGTTATTCAATGACAATTGAGGCACAGATACCTGCTGTAAGCGTGTCATTGCTTTTTCTTCAGTACCGCCAAAAGCACTAAAATCAGGAAGTTTAGGCAAACCAGAAACTGGAGCTACAGCCTGTGCAACAGGAGCTGCTTGCGGAGCTGTCAGACGTGTTTTCACATAGGCAAATACATCTTCTTTCATCAAGCGGTCATGTGTCCCAGATGCTTTTACTTGTGACAACACTACACCCAATTCACGTGCCAGTTTACGTACCGCAGGCCCTGCATATACCTTGGCATTGGCAGCGCTTTGCTCTTGGGTCAGCTTATCAGCCGATTGAACTGGTGCTTGCTCTACAGATGCAGCTGCTTGTGGTGCTGCTGCCGGAGCCGGTGCTGCTTTGGCTGCGGGAGCAGCTTCAGCTTTGGCTGGCTGAGCTACAGCAGCTGCTGCCTGTCCTTCCGCTTCAATGGTCACCAAAGCCACACCTTGTGAGACATTTTGCCCCACTTGTACGTGAATGGCTTTAATCACCCCTGCCGACGGGCTTGGCACTTCAACGGTCGCTTTATCAGATTCAACCACAATAATGCTTTGATCAGCTTCGACCGTGTCACCGACTTGAACTAAAATTTCCGCGACTGCAGCTTTGTCTACACCCAGATCAGGCACAGCTATTTCGATGTCTCCACTTGGTGCAGAGGCTACAGGTGCTTCAACTGCCGTTTCTGCTTTTGCCGCAGTCACAGGTACAGTTTCTGTAGTAGGTGCTGTGCTTTGTACTGCTTCAGCACCAGAAGATGCTGTTTTCACTTTTAGCAGAACCACACCCTCTTTGACTGTGTCACCTTCCCGAATTTCAACGCTCTCAACCGTACCTGAAACGGTACTTGGCACTTCTACAGTGGCTTTATCTGATTCCACCACCACAATGCTTTGATCGACAGCAATTTCATCACCTACCTGAACCAGAATTTCACCAACCAGGGCTTTTTCTACGCCAATGTCAGGTACTTGCACCTCAACCACTGAAGAGCTGCCGGTCGGAGTCTTCGCTGCTGAAACTGCTGGTTGATGGGATGCCAGTTCTTGCATAATTTCTTTATCAGGCAAAGAAGTCGGAGTATTTTCCGAAGTTTTCTGTGAAGCATCTGCTTCCTGGACTTCAGTCGCGCCAGTTGAACCGTCCTCAGCTTCCAGTTCAATCAGCACGGAACCTTCAGAAACCACATCGCCTGCTGCAACCGTAATACTTTTCACGATCCCTGCTGAAGTGCTTGGCACTTCAACAGAGGCTTTATCCGACTCAAGCAACACCAGGCTGTCATCTACAGCAACGCTATCGCCCACTTTCACTAAAATTTCAGCAACGGTGGCTTTATCTACCCCAATATCAGGTGTTTTGATTTGCATGCTTAGTTCTCCTCACCTGATTGTTCTTTATAGTCAGCCACTGCCTGAACTTCAGGGTGTGCTTGAGGTGCCCAAGCGACTGGACGATCAGTATCTAGTTCGAAGCTGGAGATGGCATCTTTCACCAAACGCGCATCAACTTCGCCTTCATCGGCTAGTTTCTTCAAGGTTGCCACTACAATATGCGCGGCATCCACACCGAAGTAACTACGCAAATTGCCACGGGTATCTGAACGGCCGTAACCATCGGTACCCAAGGCTACGAATGGACGGTTGTCTGGAAGATAGGCACGGATCTGTTCGCTGTATGCACGCATATGATCGGTTGCAGAAACCACAATACCGTCAGTATCACGCAATTGTTGTGACACCCAAGATTCCTTCGCTTCTTCAGTCAATGGATGCAGGCGGTTGTATTCTTCACAAGCCATACCATCACGCGCCAATTCGTTGAAGCTTGTTACACTCCACACGTTTGAGTGAATCTGGTATTCATCACGCAAGATTTTCGCTGCTTTAATCACTTCACGAAGAATCACGCCCGAACCCATCAGCTGGACAGTGGCTTTTTCATCTTCTTCAAGCAGATACATACCACGCTTGATGCCTTCTTCCACGCCTTGCGGCATTTCAGGATGCTCATAGTTTTCGTTCATCACGGTCAGGTAATAGAACACGCGTTCCTGATTGACATACATGCGTTGCAAACCATCGTGTACGATGACCGCCAGTTCATAACCGAAACATGGGTCATAAGACACACAGTTTGGAATGGTATTGGCCAGAATGTGCGAATGGCCATCTTGATGCTGCAAACCTTCACCGTTCAATGTGGTACGGCCGGCAGTTGCACCCAGCAAGAAACCTTGAGCCTGTGCATCACCGGCTGCCCATGCGATGTCACCAATACGCTGGAAACCGAACATCGAGTAATACATGTACATTGGAATCATTGGCAGGTTATTGGTTGAATAACTGGTCGCCAACGCTGCCCATGCACTCATCGCGCCGGCTTCATTAATTCCTTCCTGCAACATGTGACCATCTTTGGCTTCACGGTAGTTCATCAGCTGTTCTTGGTCTTCAGGGGTATATTTCTGACCATGTGCAGCATAGATCCCCAGCTGACGGAACATGCCTTCTAAACCAAAGGTTCGTGCTTCATCGGGTACGATTGGCACCACGCGGTCTTTGATTGCTTTTTCTTTCAACAGTGCTGAGATTAAGCGAACCATGACCATCGTGGTTGATTGTTGCTTGCCATTTGAACCTTTGAGTACAGCATCAAATACTGAAAGTTCTGGAATTGCCAAAACTTCACTTTCTTTACGACGCGCTGGTAAATAGCCACCCAATGCTTCACGACGCGCCTTCATATATTTAATTTCAGGCGAATTTTCACTTGGACGGTAGAATGGAACTTCTTCAAGCTGTTCATCGGTAAATGGCAAGTTGAAACGATTACGTACATACTTTAATGATTCAAGCTGCATTTTCTTGATTTGGTGGGTTTTGTTCACCGCTTCAATTTCTTCAGATAAGCCATAACCTTTTACAGTCTTCGCCAGGATCACTGTTGGTTGGCCTGTCGATTTCATCGCTTCAGCATATGCAGCATAGACTTTGTATGGATCGTGACCACCGCGATTTAAGTTATCGATATCTTCGTCGCTTAAATCTTTTACCAATGCTTCTGCTTCTGGGTATTTACCAAAGAAGTGTGCACGCGTATACGCCCCACCTTTTACCTGGTAGCGCTGGTAATCACCATCCACCGCTTCTTCCATCACCGCTTTCAATGCACCGGACTTATCTTTTGCCAGTAACGGATCCCAATGACGACCCCACACGACTTTAATCACGCGCCAGCCGGCACCACGGAATAAAGATTCAAGTTCCTGAATGATTTTACCGTTACCACGTACCGGACCATCGAGACGTTGTAAGTTACAGTTCACAACCCATACCAGGTTGTCTAACTTTTCACGGCCAGCAAGTGAAATCGCACCTGTACTTTCTGGCTCATCCATCTCACCATCGCCGAGGTAAGCCCAGACTTTACGGTCTTCTTCTTTAATCAGGCTGCGGTTCATCAGGTATTTTTGAATATGCGCCTGATAGATTGACATGATCGGCCCCAGACCCATGGATACGGTCGGGAACTGCCAATAATCCGGCATCAAGTACGGATGCGGGTAACTTGGCAAACCATTACCACCGACTTCACGGCGGAAATTATTCAGTTGATCTTCAGTCAAACGGCCTTCAAGGAATGAACGTGCATAAATCCCTGGTGCACAGTGACCTTGGTAATAGATCATATCACCACCAAAGTGGTCGCTATTGGCACGGAAGAAGTGGTTAAAACCAACATCGTACAAGGTTGCAGAAGATGCAAAACTGGCCAAGTGGCCACCCAAATCATCACCGGTTTTATTGGCACGTAACACCATCGCCAAGGCATTCCAGCGAATCAGGGCGCGAATACGACGCTCCATATCCTGATCACCTGGCATAGCCGGTGTTTCATCCACAGAAATGGTATTTAAGTAAGGAGTATTTAGACGCTGAATGGGAACATGCTTGGCAATCGCGCGCTGATAGAGTTTTTCTAATAAAAATGCAGCACGATCTGTACCCATATGTTGTAAAACCGAGTCAAATGCGTCTTGCCATTCTTGGGTTTCTTGCGCGTCGGTATCACCATAGAACGCCATATTTCACCTATTCCTTGAACTTATTTATAGTCTCTATATGTACCATACTTTAGAGAGCATCAGTTATTGCTACAGCTGAATACGGAATAGCACTATTATTTAGATAATAAATACTCATTGACCATTCTTTACGCAATAAAACAAAAAACCGCCAATAAGGGCGGTTTTTTATACAATAACTATTCTCTTGAATGATACTCTTATATTCGAAAGCTCTAACAGCCTTAGAGTTACTCTTTAATGAATATGCAAATACCTGTAGTTCTCAATTGTCGTTATCCACTTATGGCAGCATTGCTAAATAAGGTGATGGATTTTTACGTTGTCCATCTTTGACTACTTCATAGTGTAGATGCGGGCCGGTACAACGACCAGTACAGCCTACATTGGCAATTTGCTCGCCTGCTTCCACACGATCGCCAACACGGGCAATCAAACGGGATGCATGTGCATAGCGGGTTAAATAACCATTGCCGTGATTAATTTCCACGTATTGGCCATAACCGGTACCCCAACCTGACTTAGTCACTACACCCGGGCCAGTCGCATAAATAGGCGTACCACTTGGAGCAGACAGATCTAAACCTGAATGATGTTCAGCTCGACCACCCATGCTACGGCCACCAAAGCTTGAACTCACACGCTTCATGTCTGGAAGAGGATGAGAAACCAACCAAGAGTAAGCACTGCCAGAATAAGTTTTCGAGGAGTTTGAACCGTATTTTTTTGCTAGCGATTCATTGTTTAATTCAATTGCTTTTTCACGTAATTTAACGTTGATTCTGGTGTCAGCAGGAAGATCAATGTCATTTGATTCTGCATAAGACCCTTGAGCCAAAGTACGGGTCAATTGTTCAATGCGATCTACCGATGCATTGTTGGAGCCAGGATTTAATTCGACTAAATCTGCAAAAGCTACAGATGCGGCAGAAGCTGCCAATGAAAACGCTAATAAAATACGTCGCGTATGCATAAAAACCTCTTTTAACTGTTCTTAGTCAATGTCCTTGCGTGATCTCTTCCTTGATATCCACTAAAAGAAGTGCGTAAGATTAAGACACAAATATGTAGGAACAATGTATGTCGGAACCAGTGAACGTCTTTCAACAAACAAGAAAACACTTAAAAACAGGAAACTTTACGTTTCTCTCTACACAAGTTGCTGCATGGCAGAAACTTACAAAACTCATTCAACCGATATTGCCCCAACCAGAGCAATGGCAAGTTGTTTGTTATCAACATGGCATTTTGACGATTACAGGTGCAAATCAAGCAATGATTAGTCAACTGGCATATCTTCAAAAGCAATATATCGCCCAATTGTTACAATTAGCTGAATTTAAAGACTTACAAAAACTGCAAGTACGTTTAAGAATTCAGACGCAAGCCCCTCTAAAACCTCAATCTCTGTCCCGATCCCTTAGTCCAGATACTCAAGACTTACTTCGTGGTGCTGCCGACTTTGTAAGCGATCCTAAGCTTAGCCAAGCTATGCTACGTTTGGCAAGCAATAAAAAGTAACCAATACGGGCATAGCTTTGAATTAATAAAAAAAATATGTGAACTGTTTAACAATTCATTTTGTTATATTATAACACTCGCATTAAAAGACAATGACTTATGTCACACTGACATAAGAAATTGGACATTGAGCAATGTCATCAAATGTTACAATTTCGTAATTACTTGGATCACTTTTAACATTGCGTAATAATTGATTATTTAATGCATGACCGGACTTATAACCATCAAATTTAGCAATAATCTGGTGTCCCAAGAGATATAAATCTCCAACTGCGTCCAGAATTTTGTGACGTACGAATTCATCCGAAAAGCGAAGCCCTTCTTCATTGACCACACCGGTTTCATCCACTCCAATGGCATTGTCCAGACTGGCACCTAATGCCAGATTGTTGGCTTTCAGATAATCCAAATCTTTCATAAAACCGAAAGTTCGAGCTTCACTCACTTCGTAGACAAAAGTTTCGGTAGAAAAATCGATGGTTGCGGACTGATATTCTTTTTTAAATGCCGGATGATCAAAATCGATGGTGAAGTTGAGTTGAAAGCCATCATGAGGATGAAATACCGCGCGTTTATCATCAATGAGCGCTTCAACAGGTTTTAAAATTTTTATAAATTTTTTCGGAGCATCTTGTTCCTGTAATCCACCTTGCATCAGCAAATAGATAAATGGACCTGCACTGCCGTCCATAATTGGAACTTCTGAAGCAGAAACTTCAATAATAAGATTATCGATTCCCAGTCCGGCAATTGCACTCATGACATGTTCAATAGTACCGACTTTGGCATTCTCTTGAACAAGATTAGAACACATGAATGCTTCTTGAATCAGCATGGCATCCGCTGGAATATCCACCGGTGGATTTAAATCGATACGTCGAAATACAATGCCCCCATCCACATGGTGCGGCACAAAGTTAATTAAGACTTTTTGCCCACTATGAAGACCAATACCGCTCGCTTTCACGACACGCTGTAGGGTACGTTGTTTCAACATGTTTTTCTATCATCTGCTCATCAAACCGCTATACGTTAGCATATTTAGCCATTGATAAAAAACAAAAAGGTAGCCTTGTGACTACCTTTTCTGTTGAATTTATGCAGACTGCATAGATTTATCTTTATTTACGTTGCTGATTTTTCAAGTAATCTTGAATACTCATTGGCGTTGGACGTGCTGAACCAACTGCTGGAGATGGTGTGGCTGCGGCCTCATTTTGCTGACGCTGAATGGCTGGCACATCATCATCTTCAACCACAGCATGCGCCACATGATTAGTAGGACGTGTTGCAGACTGTACTGATGGACGTTTAACCGCCTCTGCTGAATCTGCTGAATTACGGGTCAAACCTGTCGCAATCACCGTTACGCTCAATTCATCACGTGCATCCGGATCAAATACCGTACCGTAGAACACCTGACCTTCATCCAGATCGACAATCTGATTGACTACATCGGTAATTTCTTCAATTTCACCAAAAGTCACATCATCACCACCGGTCACGTTAATTAAAATGCCTTTGGCATTCATAATAGTCACGTTATCCAAGAGTGGACTACGAATTGCTTGTTCAGCCGCCTGACGCGCACGGGTTTCACCACGACCTGAACCCACACCCATCATCGCATAACCACGCGTACTCATGGCGGTTTTCAAATCGGCGAAGTCAAGGTTGATATGACCTGGGCGAACGACAAGATCGAAGATACTACGTACCGCATTGAGCAATACATCATCGGCTTTTTTATACGCGTCTTTCATTGAAATATCGCGGAATACTTTAAGCAAACGCTGGTTAGGAATAATGATTAAAGAATCGACATGCGCTTCTAAAGCTTCAATGCCTTTTTCAGCAGACTGTTGACGGCGTTTACCTTCAAAGTTAAATGGCGTAGTGACCACACCTACAGTCAAAATACCCATTTCTTTGGCAATTTCAGCAACTACTGGCGCAGCACCGGTACCTGTACCACCACCCATACCGGCGGTGACGAATACCATGTCGGTACCTTCAAGGTGTTGGCGAATGATTTCACGGCTTTCTTCAGCAGCGGTTTGACCCACTTGAGGATTTGCACCGGCACCCAGACCACGTGTGCTTTGCTCGCCTAACTGAATTTTGAATTGGGCATTCATACGGTCTAAAGCTTGTTTGTCCGTATTGGCGCAAACAAATTTTACCCCTTGAATGTCAGATTCAAGCATATGTTGTACAGCATTACCACCAGCACCACCAACACCAAATACAGTGAAACGGGCTTGACCGTTGCTATCGTTTTGATCATCTTCTAAAAATTCAAATGAGGCCATGACCTTTGGATTTCCTAATTCGTAATTGGCAGTCACTTAAGCCCGTATACTGCCTTGATCTTAATAAAAATTGAGTTTAGGATGCTGCCCAACCTCATGCTTGTCAAGTACAAGCCGTTAGACGTACAACTTCCTTACAATATTCCCAATAAATTTCACTTAAAATATCGATTTTAACTGATTGTTTAATGCTGACCATGCCCGACCTACCCGCTTAAAAACAGTCAGTTTTTCAGGGTCTGTCGCTTCTACAATGGTATCTTGCGTATCACTTTGGCTAAACATCAATAAACCGGCAGCAGTCGTATATTGTGAACGACGTAAAGCAGCTTGATTCTGTTCGTCAGCATGCACTTGTACTGGTGGATTACCCAAATGCGCTGAAACCCCCAACATATGACGTGCCAAATTAACCATGCCTTCAATTTGACTGGCATCACCGGTCAGTACCACACCATGATACAAACCATGAATAGCCCCATTACGCTGTAACTCCTGATGAACCTGAGTCAGAATTTCTTCATAACGCGCAATAATGATTTCCGCCAGTTCAATGCGGCTGATGGTTTGCGGTCCATCAATGCCCTGAAATTGAATCATATGGTCAGGTTTTACCACTTTCAGGTCAACACAGCCATACAACAATTTCAGGCGTTCAGCTTCTTCAGTCGTAGTTTGCAATACTGCAGCAATATCACGGGTGACATGTTCACCACCACGTTGCAAAGTATGCGTCAATGCCAGACGACCATCTAGATACACGGCAATATTGGTGGTACCGGCACCAATATCGACCAAGCATACACCATATTCTTTTTCATCTTTCAGCAAACTGGCTTCAGCAGTCGCCAAACAAGAGACCACCATTTTCTCGACGCCAATATTGGCCCCTTTCAGCGCACGATCCAGATTCTGCATGGTGCTGATTGGCAACATCATGAGCTGATAATGCCCCATCATGCTATGGGCAGACATGCGAATCGGATTTTGCACCCATTCAGCAGAATCGTCCAATTCAAAACCTAAAGGTACCGCACTGACCAGATAATGATCTGAAGTCAGATGACTGGCTTTGGCCAACTCGAGCGCACGGACCACTTCACTTGTTGTAATTGTATGGTCACTATTTTCAATAGGTGTACGACCAGAGGCATAAAAGCTTTTTAATTCTGCACTTGGAATTGAAATCCAAGCGGAATGCACCCGGCATTCAGCCATATCTTCTGCTTCTTGTACGGCATTTTTAATTGCAGTGATGACCTTGTCGAGACTAACAATTTTCCCTTTATTCATGCCTCGGTTACGAGCGGTTGCCATCCCAATCACTTGGATATTGTCTGGCGCATGTACCTTACCAATCAAAACTGAAACTTTGTGTGTCCCAATGTCAATCGCAACAACCGAGGGAACAGCTTCATTCATTATCTACTACTACCATTACGTGTTTAGTTAATTTATGGCCTTAAGCCTCTATTTTATATAAAGCCGCTCAATTATGGCTTTACCATTCTCGCATCTGCAATGGTTGTGTCATCAATCGTTACAACAAAATGACCATTTACAATATTCGGCGGTGCCGAATTCTTCCATTGTATGGCCAATCCATTTCGATAGCGCAAGTCCACTGACGAAATTTTAGCCCAAACTGGTTTTAAATCACTTTGTGCCAGATGACTCAAGCGTTGAAGTTTACCCATGGTCTGATCCTGATCTACAATAATGCGTAAACCTGAATCAAACTGCATGAACCAGGTCATACGTTCTGTTAAATATAATTCTTTTAAACGAACATTGACCGGCAGGAATAACTGATTAATTTCATTGTAACGACGCATCATCATTTTTGACTGAGACGCGGGGCCATGCAGCAAAGGCAATTTCTGGTTATTTTGCGGAACCACTTCTGCAAAAATATCACCACTATCACTCAATAGTCGCCCGGTTCCCCAACGGGCAATGGCATGCCGCGGCATCACTCGCACACGAATTGAATTTGGCCATGCGCGTGAGACCACCACGCGATCGACCCAAGACAACTCTAAAGCCTGATCCCGGATTTGTTCCAGATCAGAAGTAAAATAATTTTCCGTTACTTTGGGTGCTACATGGGTCGTGACCTGGCGATTTTCAGCCTCTGAACGGGTACCCACCACATTCAGTTCTGCCACCCGCGCATCAGTCATGACGCCATACAGACCATATACCCCCACAGCCAATACCACAAGTGCAACCAGCATCAATAACCAGCCACCCAGATTCGTAAGCTTTTCCTTACGTGTAGGTGGCTTATCATGGATGGAGGTAATTGCTGCTCGTTTACGACGCATTGAAGCAGGGAGTTGAGCCATAGTTTAGTGAGCCGCAGCCGTTAAAGTTTGTTCTAAAATAGCCACACACAATTCATCAAAACTATAACCAATAGCTTTGGCAGCCTTTGGTACCAGTGAATGACTGGTCATGCCCGGAACAGTATTCACTTCCAATAACCAGAAGTTGCCCTGTTCATCCTGCATGGCATCAATACGCCCCCAACCACTTGCACCTACGGCCTGGAAAGCACGTAAACACAACGCTTGCAGACGCTTTTCTTCATCTTCGCTTAAGCCGCATGGAATGCCATACTGCACATCATTACGGTTGTATTTGGCTTCATAATCATAGAATGCCACATCTTTTGGTGGTTCCAAGCGAATGATTGGCAAAGCCTGACCATTTAAAATCACAATGGTGAACTCACGGCCAGTGATCCATTTTTCTGCCATCACCACAGCATCATGTTCAGTCGCCTTGGTAATCGCATCGGCAAAGTCTTCTTTACGTTCAACTTTACTCATGCCAATACTTGAGCCTTCATGTACCGGCTTGATAATGAATGGCAGACCGATACTGTCCACAATGGCATCCAGATCAGAATCTTTGGTCACAATGCGATATGGCGCAGTTGGCAGTTCTGAACCTTGCCATACCTGCTTGGTTTTCACCTTGTCCATACCGATAGCAGAACCTTGTACACCGGTACCGGTATAAGGCAGGTTCAACCACTCCAGCGTCCCCTGAATTTGACCATCTTCCCCACCACGACCATGCAGCACAATAAAGGCACGGTCATAGTTGACCAGTTCAGTCACACTGCGTTCTTGAGGATCAAAAGCTTCGGCATTCACCCCCGAGCGTACCAATGCTTCAAGCACCGCCTTACCACTATCTAGAGAAACCTCGCGCTCAGCCGATTTACCACCAAGCAACACGGCAACTTTGCCGAATTTTGAAGCATTTGCCACGTTTATATCCTTAAACTTTATAACTGAACGATCACATTCAAAATCACACAAGGTGATTATTTTAAATACAATTTATTTTGTGCAAGATCAATTGAGATAGCACCCACATTACCTGCGCCTTGCGTTAATAACAAGTCATTTGCCTGTAACACTTTTTGCATCGCATTGGGTAAATTGCCATCTACAGGATCAATTAAAATCGGTTCAACATCACCGCGTAAACGAATGCTGCGTGCCAAGCTACGGCTATCTGCACCCACAATCGGTTTCTCACCCGCAGGATACACTTCTAGCAATAACAATTGGTCAACTTGTGACAATACATCGACGAAGTCATCAAAGCAGTCGCGGGTACGGCTGAAGCGGTGCGGCTGGAACATCATCACCAGGCGACGGTCTGGATGACTTTGACGCGCAGCTTTAATGGTGGCTTCCACTTCTTTAGGATGGTGACCATAGTCATCTACCAGTTTCACATTACCACCTTCCAGCTCAAATTCACCTTGAACCTGAAAGCGACGGCCTACCCCGCTAAAGCCTTCTAATGCACGGCAGATCGCGCCATCAGAAACGCCTTCATCTGTTGCGATACCAATTGCCGCCAAGGCATTCAGTACATTGTGCAAACCAGGCTGATTGACAGTCACACGGAGCGGTTCACGACCTTTACGCAATACGGTAAAGTGAGTACGCATACCGTCCTGATCAACCTCGACAGCACGGATGTCATTATCTTCATTAAAGCCGTAGGTTAAAAGTGGACGGCCAATACGCGGCATAATTTCACGAATGTTGGCATCATCACCACACACCACCGCCAAGCCGTAGAATGGAAGTTTCTGCAAGAACTGTACAAAAGTATCTTTTAAAACATCAAAGCTACCACCATAAGTGTCCATATGATCGGCATCAATATTGGTCACGATGGTTGCCATAGGCTGCAAGTGCAAGAATGAAGCATCGGATTCATCTGCTTCGGCCACGATATAACGACTAGCACCCAGCGCAGCATTCACCCCGGTACGGTTCAGCAAGCCACCGATCACGTAAGTTGGATCAAGATTTTCTTCTGCCAGCATACAAGTCACCAAACTTGTAGTCGTGGTTTTACCATGGGTACCGGCAACAGCAATACCATGACGATAGCGCATCAACTCACCCAGCATTTCTGCACGGCGAACCACTGGAATACGGCTTTCAATGGCAGCCTTAATTTCCGGATTTTCAGGATCAATCGCCGTTGAAACGACCAGTACATTGGCATCTTTGATATTTTCTGCCGCATGGCCGATATAAACCTTGATGCCATTTTCTTCGAGTTGCGCCGTGGTTTTAGATGCTTTGATGTCTGAACCAGACACTTGATAACCTTGGTTCTTCAATACTTCTGCGATGCCACACATCCCTGCACCGCCGATCCCGACAAAATGAATGTGTTTGATACGGCGCATTTCAGGCACTTTGATTAATTTTTTTGCTTGCTCAACAGGACTAGATGGAGACATATATTACTCTAATTACAATTCTTGAATTAAACGAACCACGTGTTGGGTTGCATCTGGTTGAGCCTGTTGACGTGCCTTGACTGCCATTGCAGACAACAATTGGCGATTCATCAACGGGGCTAAAAGTTCTTTTAAACTGTCTGGTGTTAAGGTGCTTTGTGGACAAATTTTTGCAGCACCGCTATTGGCTAAGAATTTGGCATTGGCAGTTTGGTGGTCATCCACCGCGCTTGGTAACGGCACAAAAACCGCTGCCACACCTGCGGTAGCAATTTCAGTGACGGTTAAAGCGCCGGCACGACAAATAATCAAGTCTGCATTGGAATAGGCTTGAGCCATATCTTCAATAAATGGCTGTACCTCGACATTTAATGAAGCCGGTTTATCAACATAGCGTGCTTGCGTGGCATCGGCATGGTTTTGACCACATTGATGATAAACATTCAACGGTACATTCAGCTGTTTTAAGGCTTCCGGTACACGCTCATTCAGCGCCTGTGCACCCAAGGAACCACCAACAATTAAAATACGCAGCGCTAAACCTGCTTTTTCCCGCTCCTGGTAACGCCAGGACGGACTTAAAATATCGGTAATTTCTTTACGTACCGGATTGCCTGTAGTGACTATTTTGGCACTTGCCGGAAAAGTATTGGGAAAAGCCTGACACACGGTTTTTGCGATACGCGATAACTGGGTATTGGTAAAACCGGCAATGGCATTTTGCTCATGAATAAGCACGGGAATACCCAAGGCACGCGCTGCCAGTCCACCCGGGCCTGCAACATAACCGCCAAAACCGGCAACAGCATCGACTTTTAGCTGTTTCATGTAGCGCATGGCACTTAAAGTGGCTTTTAAAATTTTAAAAGGTGCCAATAACTTACGTACTGCACCATTGCCGCGTACACCTTGAATATCAATCTGGTAAATTGGAATATTGTGATTTTTTAATAAGCGGTTTTCCATGCCGGTTGGTGTTGCCAGCCAAGACACTTGAATCCCTTGCTGCTGTAATTCTTTGGCAACAGCAAGTGCTGGAAAAACATGCCCGCCAGTTCCGGCAGCCATCATCATCACATGTTTCGGCTTTGTTTGCGTTGCTTCGGTCACAGTCTAATTCTTCAATTCTAAAATAGGGATAACGAGATTTGATTTTAAGCCAACAATTGTAATCACAAACGCATAACCGTGAAAGGTTATTTACTTTTTTTCAACATGCGTTTCATTGTTTTTTTCTTCAGATTTTAAAGTTTAAACTAGTTTTATTATTAATCGAGCAAAAATATACATTTTTATGCGTTGTTCACCGCATTTTGTGCGCTATTTTTTTTACCCGGTCCATCAATTCGCGCCAATATCTCCCGACCCAAATAAAAAATCGGATAAATAAATAAGACAAATAAAAAGAGCCCCTTCTTAGGAGCTCTGATGGATCAAAATAATGCTTAAGCTTTTATACCCGCTTCCAGAACGGCAAATAAATCGTCGGCAATTGAAGTTCCAAACTGGTTATCAATTTCACGAATACAGGTTGGACTGGTAACATTAATTTCCGTCACGTAATTGCCAATCACATCCAGACCGACAAAAACCAGACCTTTTTCGCGCAAATAAGGTCCTACTTTTGCTGCAATGGCTTTGTCATTTTCAGAAATTGGACGCGCTTGTCCCAAGCCACCTGCTGCCAGATTGCCGCGCACTTCACCATTTTGCGGAATACGGGCCAAGCAGTAAGGTACTGGTTCACCATTTACCATCAGGATACGTTTATCCCCTTCCACAATTTCAGGAATATAACGCTGTGCCATAATCGGGCGGGTACCGTTATTGGTCAGCATTTCAATGGTAGATCCAATATTTATGCCATCTTGATACAAACGGAAAATGCCTGTACCCCCCATGCCATCCAGTGGTTTTACAATCACATCCACCTGTTCTTTCAGAAACTCGCGAATCAAACTTTCATTTGAGGTCACTAAAGTTGGAACCTGAAGTTCAGGAAACTGAGTGGCGAAGAGTTTTTCGTTGCAGTCGCGCAGGCTTTGCGGCTTGTTGATAATCCACGCCCCTTCACGTTCGGCCTGTTCCAGAATATAAGTGGTATACACAAAGTTCATATCGAACGGTGGGTCTTTACGCATCAGTACCACGTCATAAGCCGCGATGGACTCTTTTTTCTTTTCACCTAGCTCAAAATAATGATCGTAATCTTCAAATACTTTAAGTGGTGAAATTAAGCCAAAGGCTTTGCCTTGTTCGATATACAAGTCTTGCTGCAATGCATAAGCCAGTTCATGCCCACGGCGTGATGCTGCCCAGAGCATGGCCATAGAGGAATCTTTTTTCAGGTTTACATTTTCGATGGGATCCATCACAACAAGTACGCGCATATCGATCGGCTCAGGTATTTTTAACTTGAGAAAAGTATAGCGGAGATTGACGCAGATGTTTTCTGATTTTTCGAGATGCTTATCGTCAAGCCATAAAAGCTATTTATGAATTAGAAATCAATTCAATCAATATAAAATTTATTTTTAATTTTCATTAAATTACAGTATCTTGTGCTCAATAAAAAAACAAATTGAACTCAATATGAATCAAACAAAACATTCTTTTCAGTCGGGAATTATTGTTGGGGTAATCGGCAGTTTATCTGTCGTGGGCTTGAGCTATGCCGGACAACATTTCTATCAAGCACATCAAAAACAACAACTGATCCAACATATTGAAGCTCAAAAGCAACAGTTTGTCGCACAATTGAATCAGCAATATTTAAATCAAAGCAAAGATAGCGCACAACAACTGATGATC
The DNA here is from genome assembly GCF_002135355.1 of Acinetobacter sp. ANC 4169. Classification (GTDB taxonomy): domain Bacteria; phylum Pseudomonadota; class Gammaproteobacteria; order Pseudomonadales; family Moraxellaceae; genus Acinetobacter. Next base: position 91,062 of record NZ_NEGE01000007.1, read on the forward strand.
CTGCTGCGCCAGTCATCCCAAATCCAAAAACAGATTGTGGCCAATTTAAAAGTAGATGACGGCGTAAATTTACATTTTGACCGTATGTTATTGACTGCCGAGATTCAGCCTCACAACAAGATTCCAGCCGAGTTAGCACAGCATAAAATTTTCTATCAACCTCAATTTCAGCATGGACAACCCATCACCATATGGCAATGTTTTTCAACTTTAGCTGATGATCTTCGTCCTAAAGACTGTTTATATCGTCAGGAAGCACCTGAAAGTACCGAGTTATTACGTCAGGCATTGATGGCTGCTGTTTCTGAGACACGCCAAAAATATGATCAAAGCTCAACCCATACTCCACCGATTGAAACCGAATGCAGTAAATTCAAAGCCAAATTACCGCAAGACTTTGATGTCTTTGCTACAGGCGCCTATTCAGGGCGTGACTCACGCTATCAAATTGATGACAGTGGTCACCAAGCCAATGAAATGGATATTTATGTACAGCATAACCGCCCTACTGTGCTGATATTGGGTGCTTATGAACCCGCCATCTGGAATCTAAAATGGGAAGCCAACACCCATATTGTCGGTGTTATTGCAACTGGCTACCATGCCCAACGTGTATTGGGTTTGCCCAATTCGGTGCCTGTTCTGGAAACCACAGCACATAATTCGCAATGCGGCTACAGTTATGTGTCGAATGAAAATGCAGCAACTTTAAATCAGCTGTCGCAAAAAATTCTTCAGAAAGATATTAAAACTGTGGTCGTAGCACAGAATGGACGTGCCAACATTGGCAATATTGGTTTAATCAGTGCCCTAAAATCATCTAATGATAAGACCATTAATGACATTATTGATAAAAGCGCGCCACTGGCAGGTCAGGCAGGCATTGATGATGCCGTTGCAAAAGGTCTACTACGTCAGGCAACGCGGGCAGATATTCAGGCATGGAAAGCGGCTTATAACAGAACAAATAACATCCATACCCCACCTGTTGTGGGCGGTACAGAATCATCTGGAACAGGGATGGAATATGTGCATTTTGACAGCGCCTACGTGGTACTTAAAGAAATGACCATTCCTGCTGGACTTTATGGAGCACACTCAGTAACTCTGTTTGTACCTAAAGGTGTGCCACGTCCTAAAGGCAATCCGGGACATTCTACAATTTATGATATGGGTTCGGGTGGCTGTTACGGTTCAAGTCCCGACTGCCTACGCAACTGATGCCAAAGAGGCTAAAAAGGGATGAAAGTCCCTTTTTAGCCTTGCTAAAATCGATTCCGCATTTTAACGTTTAGATGTGGAGTGTCTTGGAAAGAAAAATGCAGCAAGCGATTATTGGTTTTCACTTAGATGAAGAACAGCATTGGGTTGCAGATTTGGCCTGCGGTCATACTCAGCATGTACGGCATGATCCGCCGTGGCAAAACCGTCCTTGGGTGATCACTGAACAAGGACGGAAAGAAAAGTTGGGAGTGATGTTGGAGTGTAAGAAATGTGAAGACCCAATTTAATGATTTCAAGATAAAGAATAAATCATGAAATATTTATCCAAAATATAATATTACAATCTTATCTAGCCACATTAAAAAAAATGATTTTAATTTTTAAATTGCATAAATTAAAAATGGTTTAAACACCCCAACACAGATGAATTAAATTATTTAAAAATAAAACCAAAATTAAGTACTCCAACCACCCCAATCTTTATTTAATAAAATAATAATTATATTATCTAAAATTAAAAACAACCCCTATTAAATTTTTATTAAAATAATAACTACCAACTCATTTTCAATAAAAAATAAATTATATTTAATCATAAAATAAAAAAAATCATTATTAATTTACTTAAAATCCATTCAGTTCAATTAATTATAAGGGGGCAAGATTTTTAAAAATATGTTTAAGATTATCTAGCATTTTCTCAATTTGTAGCGGTGTTAAACCATCAAAGGATGGTTCTAAAACAATCAGGCTAAGATCATTAATTTTCTGAATCGTTTGTTGTCCTTTATCTGTTAATGATACTCGGGTAATTCGGGCATCATCTTCACAACAATAAGTATTCACTAATCCTTCATCTCTTAAACGATAGATCACTTTAGTGGTGGTCGACATTTTAGAAATCAACATTTCCGATAGATCAGATACGCTAGCTTTATTTTTGGATTTTAATGCCAGTAAGATACGACGGCGTGAATTATCTAAACCATATTTCTTTAATGCATGATCAACGTTTTGTATATATTGAGCATGCACTTGAGTAATCCAGTGATATAGAGAATTTTCTAAATTAAAATCTGCAGAGCCAGATAAAAACTTATTGTATTTTTTTGCCACAACCTCACCTCTTCAAATTTATTAGGACCATTAAAACTATTTTAAAACGCATTCTATTTTATCCTCTCTAATCTTTTTTTACATTTCACCAACTTAATATCTGGCATTCATTATTTAGCTATATACACTCTTTTTAATATTAACTCTCCAATTCTTTTTTCTTCTACGAGCCTATTTTTATAAAAAGAATTAGAGAGTCCAAATTCAGCTACAGTTCCCTTTTATATTTATTTATTGTTATTAGGCAAACTGATTAAATCACTTTAATGGTTAAACGATCTATCACAAAAAATACCATTTTATTTTTTGCAGATGTGTGAAAATGTGACTGAATAAACATTCATTTATTTTGGAAAAATCATCTATTTTCTACAATTTTTAGCCGATTAAAATAAGTCTAAATTGAGTTTATAAATTTTTTTATATTTCTTGCTAACAGTAAAATGCTGTTTAATTTAATATTTTCATATATAAAAATTCTATACTTTTAGAGTATAGAGTTTAGAAAATGGAGGAAAAATAACTTTTCTTTGCTCTCTTACAATATGCATTTTATATAATTTGTTGAATATTCAACAATATATTAGATATCTTTATTGGGACTCAGTTTAAAGCAGAATTTTTGCTCGGAAATATCGAATTTTCAGGGTCGTAAAACTTTAAAAGAGCTAGACATATACGGAGCCTGAGGAAAAGGGAAATTTTCTTTTAAGCTTTTCCCGTCTTAGCGCTGAATAAATTTAAAAGTGATAAAAAGGAAGCCTCAGCTTCCTTTTTGAATCTCAGAATTATTTAGATACCGTATTTCACACGATAGGCTTCCATTTTTGCTAAAGCTTCTTTCTCGCCTTTAGCATCCAGGAAGTCCATCAAATCTTTCATGGTAATTAAAGCGTGAACTGGAATTTCGAGTTCTTTTTGCACTTCCTGAATTGCAGACAATTCGCCTTGACCTTTTTCTTGGCGGTCTAAAGCCACCAATACACCGGCAATTTGCGCACCGGCATTTTTAAGAATAGTCACTACTTCACGGATGGCAGTACCCGCAGTAATCACGTCATCAATGATCCAGACTTTTTTACCTTCCACTGAAGCACCAACCAATACACCGCCTTCACCGTGATCTTTGGCTTCTTTACGGTTAAAGCCCCAAGGTACGCTCACACCATGATTTTGAGACAATGCCACAGCCGTTGCCGCTACAAACGGAATACCTTTATATGCAGGGCCAAAAATCACTTCCACATTTTCACATGTAGTTAATTTTGCAGCATAGCCTGAAGCTAAAAGTGACAAGGCCTCACCATCATTTAACAGACCGGCATTAAAAAAATAAGGACTCACACGACCCGATTTTAAAGTAAACTCACCAAATTTAAGCACACCACGTGATAATGCAAGTTCGATAAAAGCTTGAGGGTTAAATTGAGCTGGCGAGGTCATGAGGTGCTCCAAAATTCATAAATAGAGGTAAGACTTGCGCATGATACCAAAGAGTAGCTATCCAAGTGATCAAAAAATTCTAAGAGTGGTTTCAATTAACGTAAATGGCTTGCGCTCATCAGTGACCAAAGGCTTGCTTGACTGGCTGGAACAGTCAGATGCCGATGTCATTTGTATGCAGGAAAGCCGGATCACCCATGCGCAGTGGACTGAAAAATTTAGACCTGAAGGCTGGTACACGCACCTGTTCCCGGCAGAACGTGCAGGCTATGCCGGTACTGCCATTTATAGCCGCCTGCCTTTTGTCTCTGTGACCAATGGTTTGGGCTTTGAACTGGCCGACTCTCAAGGACGCTTTATTTCTGCCGAATTCGATCTAGGTTTAGACAAGCCTGTATACATCTGTTCACTGTATTTGCCTTCAGGTTCATCGGGTGAAGAAGCCCAGGCCCGTAAAGATCACTTTCTAGATCAATATCAGCACATCTTAAAACAATGGCGAGATGAAGATAAATCCATCATTGTTTGTGGTGATTACAACATTGTGCACAAGCGTATCGATATTAAAAACTGGTCAGGCAACCAGAAATCCTCTGGCTGCTTACCACATGAACGTGCATGGTTAGACCATATTTATGATGACCTTGGCTATGTCGATACTTTCCGTGAAGTACGTCAAGAAGCGGAACTTTATTCATGGTGGTCCAACCGCGGCCAGGCCCGTGCCAAAAACGTCGGTTGGCGCATCGATTATCAGGCCTGCTCACCGGACTGGAAAGCACGTACCGTCAATGCCTGGGTCTATAAAGACAGCTGGTTTAGCGACCATGCACCCGTCATTATTGATTATAAAATCTGATCTAATGCTTATTTGAGTGAACATATGTTCACTCTATACCATCTAAAATCTTACAGCACTTGACGCGTTTGTGTATTTTTATACAAGTGTTTTAAGTGCATTATAGCTTCACGGCAAAGGGATAAGTCAGGATGACTCAAAAGGACAGGACGCCGTAGGATGAAACAAAATAAACAACAGATGTTGCTTATTTTGCAAGGAAGAGACAATGGACGTTGAATTGAGACCCGCATGATCAGGATGATTAAATGCGGGTTTTCTCTATTTTGAGCTAGCCATTTTTTATAATCCCCATAACAACCCAAAAATCAATTTATTCTTCTCTATGCCACTATATTGGCAAATTTCAATGTCAGTTTGATGACATCTGCATTTATTTTCTAATCCTGAATAGTTTAAATTCGCTCTAGAGCTTATGGATGATTTTCGCTAGGCTATTACAGAATAGAAAATGGAATAATTCACTTATGCTTAAAATTTATGGCATCAAAAACTGTAATTCAATGAAAAAAGCCTTCGATCTGCTCAATGAACTCGGGCTTGCTTATGAATTTCACGATTACAAGAAAAACGGCATTGCTGCTGAAACGCTAAAAACATGGCTAGATGCCAAAGGTCAGGAAGTAATTCTCAATAAAAAAGGCACCACTTGGCGCAAATTGAGCGAAACGGAACAACAAGTTGCATTAGCCAGTGAAAACAACCTCATTGAAGCGCTGACTCACCATAACAGCTTGATCAAACGCCCGGTGCTTGAAACAGCTTCAGGTTATATCGTGGGCTTTGATGAAGACGCGTATCGGTCATTAAAATAAGCATACTGCATCACCCAGATTAAAAAAGCCTGACAATGTCAGGCTTTTTTGTTTAATCCATTTGGCTCAGCAAACTTAGTTTGCGCGAATCCAAGTTTGGTTACGACCTAAAACGGATACGCCAATAAAGCCGCGTAATTCTAGCGTTTTACCGCCATTCGCTAGTTCGCCTTTTAATTTGTAAGTTTTGCCAGAAGAAGGGTCAAGAATAGTACCTTCCTCATAGTTTGTGCCACCTACGTTTTTAAGACCGTGAACAATCTTTAAACCTTTTAAAGATTTATTGTGATACGGACCCTCACATTTCTTACATGCCTGTTCTTCGCCCGGCGTCAAAACTTTTTGAATGCTCGCAGACAATGTGCCATTTTTTTGTTCAGTAAATTTTACGATTGCTTTTGGTTGTTTTGTTTTGTCGTCAATCGTTTTCCAAACTGTGCCATTTAAAGGATCAGCAGCATTTGCCAAAACTGTTAATCCGAGCAATCCTAATGCAAGTGCAATTTTTTTCATTTTTTTTCATTCCCTAATCTAGTAGTAGACGGCCTTAGTATTAAAAAGTCACAACAATAATGCAATTTTTGAATGTGACCATATAGTGTAACCTTGTAACTTGTGTTGGTAAATATGCAAACTAAAGCTCCGATAAATAACAAGATGGAAAGAATATGAAAATAGATCCGGTATGGAAACAACTCATTACTGAAAGCTTTTTAAAAACAACCATCCGCACACCAAGTCAATTTAATTTACCGCCAAGTGCGGCACGTTTTGCCATAGAACAAATGTGCCGCTTATTTCCACAGAATAAAGATGTCAGCATTCGCCCTCTTCGTCTTGCCGGCTTGCATGCAGAAGAAATCAAACCAGTAAATGAAGCCACTCAACTCATTTTATATGTTCACGGCGGTGCCTTCTATTTAGGTTCATTAAATACTCATCGGGCATTTTTATCCGACATGGTGGCACGCACCCAAATGCAGGTGATTCATGTGGATTATCCTCTGGCGCCTGAACAGCCCTTTCCTGAAGCCCTGGATGCACTGTTTGATGTGTACAATATTTTGCTCGACCAAGGTATACAGGCCAAAGATATTATTTTGTCCGGTGACTCCTGTGGTGCCAATCTGGCTTTAGCCTTGGCGCTAAAAATTCGGGATGAACAGCTGCCTCAAGTCAGTGGTCTGATGCTGTTGTCACCCTTTTTAGATTTAACCCTGACCAGTGAATCCTTACGCTTCAACCAGAAACATGATGCGCTATTGTCTATTGAAACCTTAGAAACAGGGATTGATTATTACGTACCGAAAGCTATGGATAAATCACATCCTGCTATTTCTCCCCTGTTTGCGGATTTGACCGGATTACCTCCAACGCTGGTACAGGTGGGATCGAAAGAAATTCTATTGGATGATGCGCAGCGCTTTAAAGAAAAAGCAGAGCAGGCCAACGTACAGGTGACATTTAAACTCTATACCGGCATGTGGCACAATTTTCAGATGTTCCATGCCTGGTTTGATGAAGCTAAGCAGGCAATGGCCGATCTGGCTGAATTTGCCCATGCACTCGATCAAAGTTAAATTTAATCGGCGATTAAACCTCTTTCAAAAAAAAGGTCAGCCGAAGCTGACCAAAGAGGAATCATGTATTGGAGAATTGCAAATTACAGGCTTTTTACCTGAGCTAAAGCGCTGGCAATTGCCTGATCTTTTAACTCTGCACCCATATTGACACCTTCAGCACGGATAATTTCCACATCATTCACACCGGTAAAGTTAAATACAGTTTTTAAAAAGCCTTCCTGGAAATCTGCCGGGCTATTTTCACCATACACACCACCACGGCTACTGGCGATATAGGCTTTTTTCTCGCCGGCCAAACCTACAGGACCATTTTCAGTATATTTAAAGGTTTTACCTGCCACACTAATACGGTCAATCCAGGCTTTTAGAGTAGAGGGCAAGCCAAAGTTATACATCGCTGCACCAACGACGACGACATCTGCATCCAGATACTGCTGAATAATTTTTTCACCCAAGGCTGTCTGTTCAGCATCTTGCCCCATCAAAATTTCAGCGGTTAAATGTGGAATGGGCTGTTTTGCCAAATCTAGATATTCTACGCTTGCATCTGCATGCTTGGCTTGCAATTGAGTGACAATCGCCTGACTCAATTGGCGTGAAACAGAAGCATCACCTAAAATACTGGAATCGATATGTAAAACTTTCATGCCTGTTACCTTCATCTCTATTTATTCAATGTAGGCATTTTAATCGCCCAACAAAAATAGAATAATAGGCTTATACACAACACAACGTTCCATATTTAAAACAATAATGATTCAGACTAACTACTCTTGAGACCAGAAAGTACAAAAAACAGGCATTACTATTGCTAAAAAAACGTGCTATGTTGTGAATTATTAAAAATAAATCTACTTAATTCACATTAATTTATGATTTAAAGACCCAAGGATTATATCTATCGAATGAAGCCAATCTTTTCACCGAATCACACCTTCTCGTTCAAAGAAAAAATTGCGAAATACCTGTTAGAAGATGGGGGCGTAATGAACTGGAGTGTCCTGAATAAATGCATTTTGATGCTGATTTTAGGAAGTTCGGTGCATATAATCTGGATTATCTGGAAAATTTTTGTACTTTTATCCCCTGAAGTCTGGCCCTGGGTAAATTTACCCTTGCTCAAACTACAGCTGGAAATGAATATCCTGATTTTGACCATCTTTATTGGGCTGATTTACCCATGTTCGGCATGGCGTAAAAAAGCTTGGGTACAGCAATGGTTACCCTATTTATCCGTGGGTATTTTGGTCATTTCCTTATGTCGTGATGGCTATGTCGTCGGCGTGCTCAGTCCCGCCAGCATGATCACTTACATGAGTCTGGTCACTGTAGGCTTAGTGCTGTTTAACCGTAAAATCGTTTATTGCGCTCTCATCCCCGCTACATTATTTTTATTCGCTTGTGGCTATTTAAGTCTGCAAGGTCAAATCAGTTACGGTCCGTTGTTTCATCTGGACACCATGCCCTACCAGAGTATGTTTTGGGTGCTGACGATGATGTATTTCATCGTACCCATTTTAATTACCTGCCTCATTTTATTTGAAATTTTACTTAGCCAGTGGCGCCACCGAGAAAAACTGATTCAGCATTTAAGTCAGATTGACCCGCTGACCAACGCGCTTAACCGACGCAGCATCAATTACTGCCTGGAAAAACTGGAACGCAAGCCAAGTACAGCTTATGCGTTGGTCTTAATTGACCTCGATCACTTCAAGCGCATTAATGACCAATACGGGCATGATAAAGGCGATGAAACCCTGATCCAGGTCAGTCAAGTTCTGTCACAGATTATTCGGGATAGTGATGTGGTCGGTCGCTTTGGCGGAGAAGAATTTATTCTGATTCTGAATCAGTCTTCTTTGGAACAGGCTCAAATTATTGCCGAGCGTTGTCGTCAGGCCATTCAACAACTTCATTTATGCAGTGATTCCGGGGAAACTATTCCGATTACTGCAAGTTTTGGCATTGCACTATCCAGAAAAACACTGAATTCACAACAATTATTAAGCCAGGCAGATAAGGCGCTGTATGCAGCTAAAGCCTGCGGACGCAATCAGGTCAAATGCTATCAGGAAGAGCTTTTTACTGAACCCAAGCCCTGCTAAAGCGGTTTCTGCTGATACGACTCTAAATAATTCACCCAGGCATCTTCTTGCAATGCAGCATCCAGCCACGCCTTCACGGCCGGCTGTTGCAGCATGGTGTGCATATACTGCTGTGTCGACTCACTGACCGGTAAGGCATAGGTCATTAAACGGGTGACTACCGGGGCATAAAATGCATCGGCAATTGAAAATTCACCACATAAAAAACCGTTCACCTCTGGACGTTCTGACCAGATCTGCTCGATACGGGCCACATCGTCACGTAATGCTGCATCGTCCTGCCATAAACGCTTACCCACATCGGCTAAATGGGCGCGGATATTCATCCCACAGGCGTTGCGCAAAGCGGTAAATCCGCTGTGCATTTCCGCCGCAATACAACGTGCCCGTGCCCGCTGCTTGACATTTTGCGGCCACAAATGCTGATCGGGATGCCGTTCTGCCAGATATTCACAAATCGCCAGTGAATCCCATAACATCAAGTCATGATCGACCAATACCGGCACTTTACCATTCAGGTTAATCGCCAGAACATCCTGTTTAAAAGTACCGGTATTACGCTCCGCCGGAAATGGCAGCATAATTTCTTCAAACGGTAAATTGAAAGCTTTCAGCACCAGCCACGGGCGCATGGACCAGCTGGAATAATTTTTATTGGCAATATAGAGCTGATACATGAAATTATTGTCCTATATGCTGCTGAAACAGATCGAGCTGTTTCAGTAATTCAGTTTCACTAAAAGCACCGGTTAGACGTAAGCCGCGGATTTCTTGTTGTTTTGGATTTAAAAACAAATAAGTCGGTGGCCCTAAAATATCCCATTGATTCAATAAGGCCTGATGCGTTGCATCGTAGTCACTCAAATCCAGCTTAATCAGAAAATAAGGTTCTAAAGCTTGCTGCACTGGTGCCGATTTTAAAACACGATGTTCAATCGGCTGGCAGGCCACACACCAATCTGCATAGACATCAATAATAATGACTTGGTTAGCGGGTACATTGGCGAGGATGTGCTGAAATTCATCGGCAGTTTTCGCCACATGCCAACTGGTTTGGATACTGCTCTGGGTGATAAAGAAACGCTGGCTATGCTGATATTGAGTATAAGCCAAATACGGCACCACCACGAGCAAGGCCAGAATATACAGCCATTTGAATGGAGCTGTTTGCCGTATGATTCGAATGCTTAAATATCCAATGAAAAAGATGCCTAAGCCCAAACTTAACCATTGTAACCAAGCTTCAGAAATTAAGGGACGAATAAAATACAGCGCCAGAGCCAACATGATAAAGGCAAAAAACACCTTAATCTGGTGCATCCACAGCCCTGCTTTAGGCAGCACCCTGGAACCTAATACGCTGGCCAGAAGCAAGGGGGTTCCCATGCCAAAACCCAAGGTGAACAGCAAGATTGCCCCCTGCCACTGACTTTGGGTCTGGGAAATAAATAATAGTGCCCCAGCCAGCGGCGCGGTCATGCAAGGGCCGACCAACAGTGCCGAGATCATTCCCATGATTCCCGCACCAATCAGGCTGCCACCTTTCTGTATCGATTGAGCCTGATCCAGGCGATTGATCCAGCCTTGTGGTAGCCTAATTTCAAATAAACCAAATAAATTCAATGCGAATAAAACAAATAATGCACTAAATGCAATCAAGGTCGAGGGTTGTTGTAGCCAGCGTTGAAAGTTCAGCCCGGCAGATGAGGCGATTAAACCCAAAACGGCATAAACCATGGCCATACTACAAACAAAGACCAGGGCAATCATCCAGGCTTTCAGCCCCTTACTGTCGCGGACAATCAGCGAGGTTAATATGGGTAGCATGGGTAATGAACACGGGGTAAAGGCCAATAAAATGCCTAAACCGAAAAATAGCAATAGGCTATAAAGCAAAGAGCTTTCAGCCAGTTTTTCCGACCACATTTGATCTTTTGCAGTATCTAATGGGACAGGTTTTGCCGTCGATGGGATAGATTGGTCACTATTTTGCTCAGCACTCAACCTTGTTTGACCACTGGCAGAATTGTTTGCAGGTGCTGCAAGATCAAACAAGCGTTTACTGGCTCTGGCCTGATTTTGCAACAGTACCAGGCCGTCAATATCGGTCTGAAACTCAACTGTTTGTGGCGGGTAGCAGATCCGGTCTTGGGCACAACCCTGCCACGTCACCCGATAGGTTTGGGAAGCTTCGGTCGCAATATTAAATTGCACTTGATGAAAATAAACCTGGGTTCGACCATAGTTTTCATCATGCAAATCGGTGGCTTTCGGCAATTTCAAGACCAGCTTTTGTGCCCCTTGCCGAACTTCAAACTTGTGCTGATATAAATAATAACCCTCTGGAATCGTCCAGTTGAGTTGGGCTTCCTGTGTACTGCTGGATTCAACACTAAAAGAAAAAGCATCCTCAGGCGCAAGCAATTGCTCTTGGGCCTGCAGTGTCATGCAACAGAGTAAAATAACACTACAAATCAATCCGTTTATAGCGGAATACAAGCACACGGCAACGTCTTGAAAATGCTTTTTCATATGAATTTTATTTTTTAATTAAAATAGGAATGAAACACCCAAACCTGATTGATAGCTTTTATCTCGACCATTTAAGTCCACACCAATACTGGCATCCATTTGCACACGCTCATTCAGTGCATAGACAAGTCCGGAACCCAGTGCATATTCATAGTGTTGACTTTCGGCTTTACGATAGACCAGTTCAGAAAAACCTGACAATTTATCCGTGATTTTATATTCAATGGTCGGTACTGCAGTCACGGCCCAGTTGCTGTTTTGGACTTCATAACGCATGGTCATGGAAGTCGCAATTAAATCACTATAATCATAAGCCACAGCCGAAGTTAGGCTGTAAATATCATCTTGATTGCTAAAACCATCATTACCAGTTGCCAGAATAGCCTCGGCTAAAATAGCCATAGAAAGCTTTTCATCATCCAGATTAATGGCCTTTTTGATCCCAATGCTGACATCCCCCAGACCGTCTTCTTCAACAGACTGACCTGCCGTTTTGGTTTTTGACCAGGATGGACCTTGCCAGCCCAATTGCAATTCAAGATCCTGAGCTAAACCGGTACGCAATAACATGTCGGCATTTAAGCTGGTATTTTTAACCTTTAGCCCGTTTTCATCTGTGCTTTCCGAGTAGCTTAGGCTTGGTAAACCCTGTTCCCATGCCAGCTGACCGACTGGCGTAATACCTGTACCTATTCCTGTACCCGGACGGTCAAAAGAGAAATCGGCAGCCATCGCATTGATGCTAAAACCTGCTGCAAAAATGAAACTTACTGTTTTTAGGACTGGCATGAGTTGTCTCACTAATTATGTTAATTCTTTGGTCATTTTAGCCCCATAACTACGGAGCAATTCTAAAGTCTGCTTTTCTTCGGCCAAGGCTTCTGACCAGTTTATTTCATCAAAATCACAATCAAAGAATAAATCACTAATGGAAGATAAAATGGTTAGGCCATCTTCATCTTTGCTATTGGGATCTACTTTTTCATCCAATAAACGTTTTACTGCAGGCACACAGGCAGAACTGGCTGCATCCCATAATGGTCCATATAGTTCTTCTGCATCCCATAAATGTAAATTCACTTTGGCTTTAATCAAGGCATCCAAGATGTCCATATGCATAGCCAAATTTTGCTGTTTTTGTTGTTCTGATAAAGGTGAACCTGCCTCATAGGCTTCGCAAATCTGTTCCCACCAGTGAAACAGCCCATCAGACCAGACAGAAATTGCTGGACCTTTTTCCAGATCAATAAAATTAGGATCGAGACCTTCTGCCAAAAGACGTTGCACCTGAGCAAGATCTAGCTCTTCTATTGCCTGTACAAAGACTTGTTGTTGCGCTGTTAACATGGAGAAAGTTCTCTTCAATCATTTTTTGACTATTATGCCGAATAAACTGTCATTTGTTTTAGCTAAATGTATAACGAGTATATTTTTTATTAGTTTTGACTTATCGCGAATAGCGGATAAAAAGCCAATAAAAAAAGCTCCGAAGAGCTTTTTTATCGCTTTAAGCAAAATTTTGCTTAATGATTTACCTCATCCACATCACTGACTTCTGCGGTTTCAGCAAATTCAAGTGGCCCACCACGCGGGTTCTCTATTTTCTCGAATACATGTTCCAAACTGCGTTTTAAACGGTCGATCGCCCCATGGATAGCGGTATCAATATTATGCCCTCGATGATTGACCACCACAGGTTTCAAACCTGCCGGACGCGCTTCAATCATGCAGTTAATGTCATCTGCACCACCTTTGGCACCATTTTCATCGCTAAAATGAACTGAAAAATGGGTAATACGTTCACTATGACGCTGGAATTCTGCATTCAGTTCTGCACGAACATAAGTAATTAAACGATCACTATTTTGGATGTTTTTATCGGTACGGATTTCAATGTTCATATAATTTCATCCTCTTTATTCATCAAATCTTTTTTGTGCAAAACTTCTTATCTTGGCACGTTTAACCTTGCTGTTAAAAACAGCGCTGAGCATCTTCAAATCAGTCTGGAACGAATTCCTCCACATTGAACGATGAACACTTTTAAGTCTGCAGATTCGTGTCCTTATACCTCGAATATAAGGGGCTAAGCGAAGCAGATGCAAGCAGTATTTTGATATTTTTTTAAATTCCTTATAAAGAATAAGTGATTTGACTTTTCCCATTAAATAGTTTGATAAATCTCACATTATTTATTTGAAGCTAAAATTCCTTGTTTATATCGCTTTACCTTTTTTATCAGCATGTATTTTTTGGGTATCAAAGCTGTGTCGTCATTTTGATAAGGAGTGATCTAAGGAAAGAGACTATTTTTTTATCCATTGATCAATTTTGGCTTTATTTTTGTTTAAGAATCTGTATCCTTTGTGTGCTTCTCGGGGGAGATATTTTTGATGAAACTTACACAAACTTTTGCTACATGTGCATTGGCTTCAGCTGCTGCGTTCACACAGGCTTCGCCAGTGGTATGGCAAGACTTCAGCTTGACTGGTCTTTATGGTGATCACTATAAAGTGGGTACTGAAGACCGCACGACCGTGACCGCAGAATATGCAGCTAAACTCAAATACTCTGATGTATTTTTCTTTGTTGACCAACAAGTGGATGGCAATGACGAACAAAATACATATTTCGAGTTAGCGCCACGTTTAAGCTTAGGCGAAGTATCTGGAAAAGACCTCTCTTTTGGTCCAATTAAAGATGTCCTTATTGCGACAACTTGGGAACACAATGCAGGATATGATCAAAACCAAGAGTTTAATAACTTCCTGTACGGTATTGGTTTCGCTTTAGATATTCCATACACACAGTATGCAAATGTGAACTTCTATAAAGTAGATAACGATTCGAAATCAGCTTTCACTAAAGATGATTATCAAATGACGATCACTTATGCAGTTCCGTTTAAACTAGGTTCTGAAGATTTTCTGGTAGATGCCTTCCTGGATTGGTCAACAGCTGAAAAAGGCGCTCAAGCAAGCGAGCTGAACTGGACCAGCCAGTACAAATGGAATGTAGGTAAACATATTTCACCTAAAACTAAATTATATGTTGGTATCGAACACTCAGTTTGGAACAACAAATTTGGTATTCAGGGCGTCGATCAAAATGACGTAAGCGCATTGGTTAAATACCATTTCTAAGCACGTTTGTTTTCCAGCAAAAAAAGCAAGATTTCGGTCTTGCTTTTTTTATGCCTGAGCACCCGTTTTAAGTTTAAAATTTCCTCATCCTTAGCATTTTTTATTTTCCCTATGTCTGTGCAAATTCGACCTGCAGAACTTCAAGATTTAACAGCCATTTTAAATATCTTTAACCAAGAAATTTTAAATGGAACAGCAAATTGGCGTAATCAAGCTTTAAGTCTGGAAGAATATACACAGTGGTATCATCAGTTGCTTCGTGACCAGTTTCCATTATTGGTTGCTGTAGAATCTACAACTCAACGAATTTTAGGCTTTGCAGATTATGGACCGTTTCGAAGTCTCATTGGTTATAAAAATACGGTTGAACATTCAATCTTTATTCATCCAGATTTTCAAGGTTTGGGACTAGGTAAAGCATTAATGCTGAAATTGATCGAACATGCACGGCAGCAGCATCTTCATATCATGATTGCAGCTATTGACGCAGAAAATTCAGGCTCTATCCTGTTACACGAAAAATTAGGTTTTAAACAAACCGGCTATATGCCTGAAGTCGGACAGAAATTTGGGAAATGGCGTGATCTGGTGTTGATGCAATTCAATTTAGATGCATAAAAAAGCCCGCAATATGCGGGCTTTTTTAATATAGAAGTAATGACTTAACTTAAAAAACTAAACTGCCAGATCAGCCAGATTACCTTTCTGTTCTAACCAGTGTTTACGGTCCGATGAGCGTTTTTTTGCCAGTAATTTATCCAGTAGACCCGCGGTAAAATGCGCATCATCCAGATCCAGCTGTACCAGACGGCGGGTATTCGGGTCCATAGTGGTTTCACGTAACTGACTGGCATTCATCTCACCCAGACCTTTAAATCGGGTGATTTGCGGATTCTTGCTTTTACATTTTTTCAGAATGCTTTCCAGCTCGTCTTCATCCAGTGCATAGTGCACATCTTTAGCATCATCGATACGGAATAACGGCGGCATGGCCACAAACAGATGCCCTTCTTCGACCATAGTCGGGAAGTGTTTCACAAACAAGGCACAGAGCAAGGTTGCGATATGCAGACCATCCGAATCGGCATCGGCCAGAATACAGATTTTACCGTAGCGAAGTTCTGACAGGTCATCACTGCCTGGATCAACTCCAATCGCAATGGCAATATCATGCACCTCCTGAGAGCCCAAGACCTCATCAGACGAGACTTCCCAGGTATTCAAGATTTTCCCGCGAATCGGCATGATCGCCTGGAAATTCTTGTCACGTGCCTGCTTGGCAGAACCACCCGCAGAATCCCCTTCCACAATGAAGAGTTCCGATTCTTCCAAAGTATGGCCTACGCAGTCCGCCAGTTTACCCGGTAATGCAGGTCCAGAAACAATCTTCTTACGTTCAACTTTTTTTGCCGCTTTTAAACGGCGACCGGCTTTGGCAATTGCCAATTCGGCCAGTTGCATGGCAATGTCGGAATTTTGATTCAGCCATAGTGCAAAGGCATCTTTGGCGATATTTAGCATAATGCCGGATGCTTCACGGCTCGACAAACGTTCTTTGGTTTGGCCTGAAAATTGCGGTTCCTGAAATTTTAACGACAGGATGTAGTTCACCCCATCCCAGACATCTTCTGCAGACAATTTTAAATTACGTGGCAACAGGTTACGCAGCTCACAAAATTCGCGCATGGCATCGGTCACGCCTGAGCGTAAACCGTTGACGTGGGTACCGCCCTGCGCAGTAGGAATCAGGTTGACATAGCTTTCCTGAATCTGCTCGCCACCTTCGGCATTCCAGCAAATCGCAAATTCGGCACTGGCACGCTCAGCCTCACCACTGGCCACGAAAGCAGGGCTTGGAATGATTTCACGATCTTCAAGCTCATCCATTAAATAGTCAACTAGACCATTTTCAAACTGCCAGCTGATCTTTTCATCATTGATTTGATCAACATAGTTGATCTCTAAGCCTGCTGCCAAAACCGCTTTGGCTTTTAAATTATGTTTTAAGGCTTTTAGCGCAAACTTGGGCGAATCAAAATATTTGGCTTCTGGCCAGAAATGCACTGTGGTCCCAGTCGCACGTTTTGGTGCTTTACCCTCTAACACTTCAAGCGGTGCAACCGGCTCGCCCTGTTCAAAGGCCATTTTATACAGGTTGCCCTGACGCTGAACTTCTACTTCAACACGGGTTGATAACGCGTTTACCACTGAAATGCCCACGCCATGCAAACCGCCGGAAAACTGGTAGTTATCGGTGCTGAATTTACCGCCGGCATGCAGTTTGGTCAGGATGATTTCAATCCCGCTTTGGCCATATTCAGGGTGGATATCCACCGGCATGCCACGGCCATTATCTTCAACCGACAATGAGCCATCTTTATACACCGTGACGGTAATTTTATTGGCATGTCCTGCAAGTGCCTCATCCACAGCATTATCAATGACTTCTTGTGCCAAATGGTTTGGACGAGTGGTATCGGTATACATCCCCGGACGACGACGTACCGGATCTAAACCAGATAAAACTTCAAGTGATTGAGCCGTATATTGAGACACGTTGTACTGCTTCCTTAATTTATACAATCCGATAAAAACTGTAATGCCATCGGTATTTTGTCTGCGAAATTTTCCATCGCATGATTGCCTTTTGCTTCGGTAATCAGCATGGACTGATGCGAAACGTTGCTATAATAGCGCTGTGCCTCACGATAATCCAAAACTTCATCGCCTTGTTGTAATAACACTAAAATTTTGTCTGCATCGTGTACAAATGGCACTGCCATCTGCTCAAGCTGATCCAGATGGGTATGATCCAGCGTCCATTCAGCGCTGACCACATAGGGAATCTGCTCGATGCCAAATAAATCACGAAACAGTTGCCATGGTCGCATAGCGGGATTAATTAAAACAGCCGGTACACCATACTTTGCGACCAGCTGTGTCGCATAAAAGCCGCCCAGACTGCTCCCCACCAGCACCACCCGATCCAATTCCTCAATCATCTTGGCCACCTGTGCCAATGTCTGCTCTGGAGGCAGGTTGAGATCTGGCAGATGAACCTGAACATGATTCAGCTGCTGACAGTAGTCTTTAATTTGCTGTCCTTTTATCGATAAAGCACTGCTTTGAAATCCATGTAAATAAATGATGTTCATAGTTTTTATTGTATCATTGTGAAATTTATACTAGATTTATTTTATACACAAATCTCAGTTATTCATCTGTTTTAATGTAGATAAAATCCGAATTGTCAGACAAAAAAATTAATACCAAGGCTCAATCATCGTTATTGTAAAAGCTGTTCGAGACGAACGATATAAAATGAAAAGCTAAGAATTTATACCGTGATCCCAAGAAAAAATAAAGTGTATGGGAAACATGGTCAAAAAAAGGATAGGATCAAATGCCGAGTTTAACCCCATTGCATGAAACCTATTGTAAATGGGACCGTACACCGCCCAGTCAAGCTGATGTATTAGAAGGTCTCGCACAATTGGTGACCACACGTTTAAGCGACGTGATGCAGGACCTGATCCAGGCGATTCAACGCGAAATTTTAATTAGCGTGTTTGGCATGAGTGAGCAACGCTCGAAAAAAATACAAAAAATTCCTTATATCGACAAACTCTACCAGCTTTCATTCGACACCCTGCTCAATTACGGCAACTATTTACTGGCGCCGAGTTTACGTCAAATTATTGAAAAATATCCAAAATTACATGATAAACCGCTCACACCGGCACTGCACTTTTTAGTCGGCGTGCTCAACGGGGTACTGGGCGATTATTTATTAAAATACCAAAACCCGATGGCACTACCGATGGTGCTGTATGACCATTATGGCGGACTGCAAAAAGGCGACTTGTCCGGTCGTGTGGTGATTTTTGTGCATGGTTTATGTATGTCCCATTTAGAATGGTCTAACCATCAATATGGCGGTATAGGCGAGAAATTGCTGGCACAACGTGACCATAACACCATGCTATACCTAAGTTACAACACCGGGCGTCGTATCTCGGCCAATGGTCGCAGTCTGGCCAACACGCTGGAAGATTTGATTCGTCGTAATCCGCGCATTACCAGTATTGATTTAATCGGACATAGTATGGGCGGTCTGGTCTCGCGCAGTGCCCTGTTTTACGGCAAACAAAACATGTATCAATGGATGCATCTGACTGAAAATCTGGTTTGCCTGGGTTCACCCCATCATGGTGCAGTCTTGGAACGCTTTGGTTTTATTCTGCAAGATAAACTGGGACATTTCCCCTTTGTAAAAATTATCCGGCATATCGTCAATATTCGCAGCAATGGCATTCTGGATTTGCGTTATGGTAGTGTCCGTGATGATGACTGGGAACATAATCATGCCCGGATTGGCGGCATGGATGACAATCGTAAACCGGCACCCTTACCGAAACATATCAATACCTATTTCGTGGCAGGCACCATTGAATATGAAAATAAAAAGAACCGGACCTTAAAGGTACTGGGTGATTATCTAGTGAGTGTTGAAAGTGCTTTAGGCGAACATCCAAATCCGCGTTTTCAACTGAAAGTCCCGGAATCGCATAAAGCGATCTTTTATGGCTTAAGTCATTTTGAAATTAACTATCATTCCAGCGTGGCGGAACAGATCGTGAAATGGTTCTACCCGCCGCAAGATGAACAGATCAAAGAACAGGTACATGAATATCGCATGCAGCTGGAAGACTGGTCTAGGATTGCGCTGACTTAGGCAAACAGCTTAAGCAAACCATAAAAAAGCCAACTTAAAGTTGGCTTTTTTCTACACATCTCTATTTTTTCTTGGCGGCTTTATGGGTTACCAATGGATAGCGACGCAACAGTTGCCACAGGCTAATCAGGGCTAGTACAGCAAAGAAAGCCAATGACCACACCGGAAGGGATTGTCCCAACAAAGTCCAATCGACCTTGGCACATTCACCCGAACCTTTCAGCACCTGCTCAAACACCGACTTTAACGGCAAAGTTTCTACCCAGTAGTCTAAGCCAGGACCACAGCTCGGCACCTGATCGGGCGGCAAATTTTGCAGCCAGACATGACGTGCAGCCACCCCTGCAGACCAGAGTATACTGAGCAGACCCAGCAAGGCATAAAAACGTTTAAATGCGTTTGAAACAGGGTTATGCAGAAAAGCAATCAGCGATATGATCCCCAGCCCAATCAGGCCTATACGCTGAAAAATGCATAGTGGACAAGGCTCTAGCCCTTGTCCATGTTCTAAATACAACGCAAATGCCATTCCAATGACACTGGCTAAAAATAACAAACCACTCACGAAGCGATAACTCCATTGCATGGTAAATCCTCGTATTAATTTTTATCGGTAATCGGCAAGATATTGCTCAAAACTGAGCGTCGTATCCTGTTCCAGTTGTTGTTGTTGCTGCAATGACTGCCCCGCTAAACCATCAAAATAAGCCAAAGTATCCGGGCTTAATTTATGCTGTTCATAAGTTGCTGCGTGTTGTAATGCCATCACACTGCCAAAGCTCCAAGTCCCGCCATGTTCTAAAGTATCGGCAATGACTTGTGCTGACAAGGTTTCATCAACCTCATCAATACGGTCGAGCATCACCGCCAAGGCTGCTGAATACATCTTGGTATTATAGGTGGTATCCAGTAAATCAGCCCAAGGCTGCATTTTCATGACCTGCGCACGCGCCCAATCTTCAATCGGGTGCTTCCCAGCTGCATCCACAATAGCGGCATTTGGCGCACGGCCACGATTGACCACTTCGGCCTGATTATGCTCAATCTGTTCCTGTTCCGGGTCGAGCAAATCCGGGCTATCTTGTACCAGGCAATGCAGTGCCAACACTTCCAGAAATGCCGCCGTGTTTTCATCAATTCCGATCGGGCTATACGGATTGACATCCACTGCGCGCAGTTCAACATAACCGACCCCGCGATTTTTCAGCGCTTGGGATGGGGTTTCTCCTGCCTGAGGCACCTGTTTCGGACGGACCAGGCTGTAGTACTCATTTTCAATTTGCAGTACATGATCATTGATCTGAATCGGTTCACCGTGTTCATCATTTAAGCCTAAACGGCTAAAAGGCGCATAAGGCGTTTTCACGGCTTTCTGCAAACCGTCCAGATAACCTGACAGATTGTTGTAGTGAATACCCAATTGTTTCTGTGCAGAATTTTGATAACCAAAATTGCCCATACGCAATGCAGTCGCATATGGCAAGAACAAGGTACCTTTTAATAAAGGCAATAAATGATGGTCACGCCCGGTCATAAAACATTTACAAACCGAAGGACTGGCCCCGACCAGGAACATCACCAAGGGGGTTAAACGGATAAAGTTACGGATTAAGCCAAAGTAACGGTGACTGCGATAATCCTGCAAACTGAGGCTTTTTAGCGCTTCATCGCTTTCATGTTGTTGCAGTGCTTCAAACACTTGATCTGGAAAGGATAAATTATAATGCACCCCTGAAATGGTTTGCATACGGCGACCATAACGCACCCCTAAACCACGGCGATACAAGGTCTTGAAGCGTCCAATATTGGAGCTGCCGTATTGGGCTAAACGAATATTTTCTTCGTTATCATCCAGCATACACGGCATCGACAAGGGCCACAGTTTTTCATCATTTTCCAGGTGGCGATGTGCAATGGCATGAATATCGGCCAAATAATCGAGTGCTTTTTTAATGCTGTCTTGTGGAGGGGTAATAAACTCCATCAAGGCTTCGGAATAGTCCGTGGTAATGTGCGGATGTGTTAATGCCGACCCCAATGCTTTTGGATGCGCTGCTTGTGATAAAAAGCCATTGCTTTGCATACGCAGGCTTTCACGTTCAATACCACGCAGCATGCCATTAAACAGCGAAGAATCCACCCAAGCTGGTACCACAACTTGAGAGGTCGATTCGGGTTGACTCATTACAATCTCGCTTACCGGAAGATAACTACTAAATAGAACGACTAAAATAAAATCATCAGTTTATATCAGTATAACGTGAATTGGGGCAGTCAAATCATGCCCTGTCTAGTTTTCAAGCAAAACAACAACTTATTTTCTGGCAAATTTTTATCACAAAGTTACTCTATAAGACATCTGAATTTTGTGTTTGTATTGAATAATAAGTGCTAAGGAATTGTAAATATTATGAATTATCCAGATATTTTGGACTTTTGGTTTAATCCTGAAACCCAGCCGCTGTGGTTTGCTAAAAGTGATGATTTTGATGCACTGATCAAGCAAAAATTTCAGGACATTCACCAAAAAGCCGCACATGCCGAACTGTGGTCATGGCGTAAAACTGCTGAAGGCCGGCTGGCAGAAATTATTGTTCTGGATCAATTCTCACGTAACCTGTTTCGGGATCAAGCCCAGGCCTTTGCTCAGGATTCCTTGGCATTAATACTGGCACAAGAAGCCATTAGCCTGGATTTGGATAAACAATTAAGTCCAGAACAACGTGCGTTTTTATACATGCCCTTTATGCACAGTGAATCGAAACTGATTCACGAATTCGCGTTAAAATTATTTCAACGCTTAAATAATCCGATGAATCTGGATTATGAAAAAATGCATAAGGCAATTATTGACCGTTTCGGGCGCTATCCGCATCGCAATGACATTCTGGCGCGTACCTCAACTGCAGAAGAGCTCGAATTTTTAACCCAACCGAACAGTCGTTTCTAACCATTTATTGTGTCTCCTCCCTCGCACAGTAAATTGTATGGAGGTTTAACATGAAGAATAGCATTATATTCAGCATGGTCGTGGCAATGGCCCTGTCAGGCTGTGCAACCACACCTTCCAAACCGCTGACTTTTGACCAGCTGGGACAATTCAGCAATACGCCTTTGAATACGCAAACCTATCGCATCAGTTTTCAGGCCCGTCCCAATATGAGTTTTGGAACTGCAGAAGAAATTACCTTGGTGAAAGCCGCCCAGACCACGGTACAAAACGGATTCCGCTATTTCAAGGTACTGGATGATCCGAGTAACCGTAACCAGCCACCACGTCAGGCAGTGGTCTATTCCAGCCCGATGTATTATCCCTATGGCTATTATCGCCGTTACCCTGGCTTCTGGCCTGACCCGTTTTATGACATGCCGCGCGTGGTGACTATTGACCCGGTACAAGTTTCCTATACCATTGAATGTTATAAAGATCAGAAAAAAGCACCGGATGATGCCTTTGATGCCTATTTGATTTTAAAAACGTTAGGACAAAAGTATGGCCTAAGCCCGAGCGGCCAGGTACTACCGCCACCCGTGCCGAAAACAGCAAAATAACAATAGCCTAGCCACTCACAGGAATCTTGCATGACCACAGCGGAAGCAATCACCACACCGAGTTTGCAACGCAGTAAACGCTTTGCCACCATTGCCTTAATCAGCGCCATTGTGATCTGGTTAATACTCATGCTGGTGGCCAAGCTGATTCCTGAATATGCCTGGCTGATTCATATTTTGATGCTTTCCGCCGAAGCGGGCGTGGTCGGCGGACTAGCAGACTGGTATGCCATTACCGTGCTGTTCCGCAATCCGTTTGGGAAAATGCCAATTCCCAAGTTCCTGCTCGATCACACTGAAATTATTCCGCGCAACAAAGCCCGGATTGCCGAATCCATGGGACGTTTTGTACAGGAAAACTTTTTATCTCCCCAAGTGGTGGAAAGAAGCCTAAAAAGTACCGATCTGAGTCTGGCCATCGGGCAATGGTTGGCAAAACCGGAAAATAACACCCAGGTCACGCAAGTCATTCAACAAACCGTACCGAAGATTTTTGAATTTATTGGTCAGGAACAGATTGGAAATTTTATTCAAAACAATAGCGTGCAATGGGTGCGCAATACGCGGGTCAATACGCTGGCCAGTGAAATGCTGCGCGCAGTCCTGGAAAATGACTTTCATCAGGATGTGTTACAGCGTGGACTCGATTTGGCCCATGGCTGGATGGTGTCGCACCCTGAGCAGGCACGGGAGCTGAGCCGCCAACTGTTCAAAGAATTAGGCGTATGGAAACTGGCCAAAGGTGCCAGCTGGATTGGGATTGATGTGCAGCAACGCACCATCGATTCACTGATTGAACGGGTGGAATCCATGCTGGCCGATCCGCAGCATCCCTGGCGGCAAAAAATTGAACAGATGGGCCAGCAGCTGATGCTGGAACTGGCCGATAATGAAAGTGAGGCCAGTGAGCGTTTAAATCGTAGCAAAGATGCCCTGCTGGATAGTCCACAGGTACTGAATTTTATCAGTGGTGCGGTAGTCATTCTCTGTGATGCCATCAAGGCCGATTTACTCAAGGCAGATTCAGGTATTGCGCAAAACCTGCGTGTTGCGATTCAACAGCTCGGGGAAAATATCATGTCCAATCCGGCAGTACGTCAATTGCTGAATGAACGAATGAGTGGACTTGCCGTCAATTTAAGTGATCAATACAGTGAAAAAGTGATCCGTTTTATTAGCGAACGCATTCATGAGTGGGATTCGAGCGAAATGATCGACAAAATTGAAAATGAAGTCGGTGGCGATTTACACATGATCCGGGTCAATGGTGTGGTGGTCGGTGGTTTTATCGGTTTGGTGCTGGGGATTATTCGTGCGCTGATTGACTGGGCGCTTTAACGGATTTAAGGCCTCAACATATAATCTTGCTAAGCTAAAAAGCAGCATGTATGCCATAAATCATGCTTTTTTGCATCTTTTGCAGAATTTATTTGACCTCAATTCTACGCTCGTTGTCGGACAAGATTCATTCAATACAAATGGGTTCACCTAAAGAGCACGAAATTTGCTATATTTGCTGTTTTTCTGCGACATTTATTTTTCGACTGATTATGAATACGGCAATACAAGCAGCTCTCGATCATGCAGTGCAATCTCTTCAAGCTGAAGGTGTACTTCCATCCGACTGGAATAACAGCGGTCATTTAACGCGAACCAAAGACCGAAGCCACGGTGACTTCGCTTCAAATATTGCAATGATTGGTTCTAAAGCTGCGGGTATGAAACCTCGTGATCTTGCAGAAAAAATTCTTGCAAGCCTTCCTGAAGTAGCAGACATCAGCAAAGCAGAAATTGCGGGTCCCGGCTTTATTAACTTCTTCTTGAATGCCGACCAACGCTTCGCTGTTTTAGATCAAATTCAAGCGCAGCAGGATCAGTTTGGCCGTACTCAAGCCAATGCCGAAAAACGCATTCAAGTCGAATTTGTTTCAGCAAACCCGACTTCTAGCCTGCACGTAGGTCATGGCCGTGGCGCAGCATACGGTATGACAGTTGCCAACTTATTAGAAGCAACAGGTGCCAAAGTTGACCGTGAATATTATGTCAATGACGCTGGTCGTCAAATGGATATCCTGGCAACATCTACATACTTACGTTACTTGGAACTCACCGGTCAGCAACTGGTTTTCCCTAAAAATGCCTATCAAGGCGACTATGTAAAAGAAATCGCGCAAAGCATTATTGACCAGGATGGCGATGCTTATGTACGTCCTGTTGCAGATGTTTATAAAGATGTTCCTGAAGATGTACAGTTTGCTGCTGAACTCGATGCTGATGGCAACAAGGTTGTGCTTTCAGGCGATAAAGAAAAGCACATCGATGGCTTGATTTTCAATTCACAACAATTAATCGGTCAAGGCTACCGCGTTTTCTTGCAAGCCGCATTAAAAGCCATTCTTGATGATATTAAAGATGACTTGGGCGAATTTGGTGTGACCTTCAATCAGTGGTTCAGTGAAGAATCATTGACAGATAAAATTGAAGAAGCGCTGCAAACGCTTGATCAACGCGGTTTCTTGTATGAACAAGACGGTAACATCTGGTTTAAATCGACTGAATTTGGCGATGAAAAAGACCGTGTGGTGAAACGCCGTAATGGTCAAACCACATATTTCGCCTCTGACATTGCTTACCACCTGAATAAATTACAACGTGGCTATACCGATATCGTAGATATCTGGGGTTCAGACCACCATGGTTATATTGCACGTGTTAAAGCTGCCATTGATGCGATGGGTTATGACTCGAAAAAATTGACCGTTCTTTTAGTCCAGTTCGTCAGCCTATGGCGCGGCGGCGAGATGGTACAGATGTCATCCCGTTCAGGTCAGTTCGTGACTTTGCGTGACCTACGTAAAGAAGTCGGCAACGACGCAGCACGTTTCTACTACGTGATGCGCAAGTCTGAACAGCACATCGACTTTGACTTAGACCTTGCTGTGTCGCAAAGCAAGGACAATGCCGTGTATTACATTCAATATGCACATGCGCGTATTTGCCGTATGCTTGAAAAAGCAGCCTCTACCAATGTGAATTTTGCTGCCGCGAATGCACGTCAATTTGCTGCAAAACTTGATCTTGATGCTGAAACTGAAATTTTAGCCAAACTTGCGGCCTATCCTGAAATTGTGATTCGTGCAGCCAACAGTTATGAACCGCATCAAGTCGGTAACTATCTGAAAGAATTGGCAGCATTATTCCACGGTTGGTATAATGAGCATAAAGTACTCAATGATGATGCTGAACTTACGCAAGCCCGTTTATTGCTTTCAGTAAACGTACAGCAGGTTTTACGTAATGGTTTAGAATTATTAGGTGTATCTGCTCCTGAAGCAATGTAAGCAAAACAACGTTTTGCATCGCCGCAAGACCGAAAGCTATGCTTGAGGTGGCAATGTAATGTGGCAATGCAAATAACGTAACGCCCTTGTGCAGCGATGTTACTTACACTGAAAGTCATGTTTGTGATCATGTAAACTTAGCTAATGATTTATAGACAATAGGGTAAACAAGGTATTATTTTTAAAATAAAACCTTGTTTTTAAATAGATTTAAATCACAAATAACACACGAGGAATCCCACGTGTTTGGAAAAACGCAGCGCGGTGTCTCTGAGCGACCGAATAAGCCGAAAAAGCCATTGATTCCTGCATGGCTGGGAACGCTTGTCGTTATTTTAATCGTGTTGAGTTTTGCTGTAGCTTTGATGCTATGGAAACCGTGGGCACCGGTTAAACCGAAAAATCAGATCAGTTCTGAACATTATCAGGAAGATACCAACAAAGATTATCGTTTCTACGACTTATTGCCACAGCAGCAAGTCACGCCTATTCCAGATCAGGCAGTGCCTGAAACCAAGAACTCTGGAACCGTGGTGATTGTTGAAGCACCGGAAGCAGAAACGGCTCCTCCGGCTGAGGCAGCCGAGCCAGGACTGGAAACGTCTGAAGCACCAGTTGCCCACCAGCCAAGTTATATACTGCAGGTTCGTAGCTATCCCGATCCGGATAGTGCCGATGCCCGCCGTGCCGAAATTATCTTGAATGGTTTATCTGCGGATGTGGTGAAAACAGTGGAAGGCGGTCAAACCTGGTATCGGGTGATTTCTGGGCCTTATGATTCTTCTGAAGCTGCGATTATTGCCCAGCAAACCTTACAACGCAGTGGCATTGATTCGATTGTGGTAAAACGCTAACTTGAATCCATAAAAAAGCGCCTCAAATGAGGCGCTTTTTATTTTAAAAGTAGATTTCCCCTCCTTTACAAAGGAGGGGTTAGGGGAGGATTTTTTGAAGATAATACTTGAAGCAATTTATTTTAAAGGAAGAAATTAATACCTCCCTTGCGCACTCGAAATATATTTAGAGGATGCTTACCTTTAAAAAAGGGAGGAGTTCCCTCCTAAAGGAAAAGCTCCTTCTCTTGCGCCATATATTGCTCAGGGAGAAGGCGGGGATGAGGGTAAATTAAACTTAAACCGTATGCCCTAAAGCCTCGCCCATCACTACAACAGAATTGGCTTTAAACATCGCATCCCATTGCATTTTATCTTTTTCAAATAAAATTACTGCAGTTGAACCCAAGTAGAAACGCCCCAACTCTGCCCCTTTTTCAAGGAACAGGTTGTGCTGGTTCAATTCCAGATGTCCAGTCGGTTTCACCTTACCGGTGGCTACAGTTTCAATGCCTGCAACAATCATGGCACCCACTAAAACCACCGCCATACGACCCAGTTCAGTATCAAATAAGCAGACCATACGTTCATTACGGGCAAATAGACCTGGAATATTTTCCGCTGTGGTTTGATTGACCGAGAACAATTCACCTGGTACATACAGGGTTTCAGTCAAAGTACCAGCGAAAGGCATATGCACACGGTGGTAATCTTTAGGCGATAAATACACTGTGGCAAAATGACCATTTTTAAAGGGTTCTGCCAATTGCGGATCGGCAATCAATTTTTCCACCGAAAAACTTTGCCCTTTGGCCTGAAAAATATCGCCTTCTTCGATTTTACCCAGCTGTGAAATTGCGCCATCTGCAGGTGACACAATACTATGGGCATCACTATCGATTTGACGCACACCCTGTTTTAAAGAGCGGGTAAAAAATTCGTTAAATGATTTGAATTTCAATGCATTGCTTTGTTCAGCAATCGACATATCAATTCCATACTGGGCTTTAAAAGCCTGAATC
Organism: Acinetobacter sp. ANC 4169; assembly: GCF_002135355.1. Taxonomy (GTDB): domain Bacteria; phylum Pseudomonadota; class Gammaproteobacteria; order Pseudomonadales; family Moraxellaceae; genus Acinetobacter. The sequence continues at coordinate 119,365 of NZ_NEGE01000007.1, forward strand.
ACGGTATTTTTGATCATCGGATGTTCACTGGCAGCCAGTTTACCCACGACACGAGATAATTGGTGTTGTGGCACAACACGTTGTGCTTGAATAAATAGTTGTTTTTTTAAACGTGATGCGAAGCTCAAGATGGTAACTCTCCGGTAATAATCGGACTGTCGGGACGGTTGCCCCATTCACTCCACGCACCATCATAAGCCTGAATTTTCCAACCGAGTAACCGGCCCAAAATATAGGCCAAACCTGAACGGTGATGTGACTGACAATACACCACTACAGGTTGTTTTAAATTGAAACCCAATTGTTCCAAGCGTTGTTGAGTGCGTTCTAAGGAATGTAATTTTAAATGATTTTCACGGTTTAGGGCAGTACTCCATTCAAAATGTCGGGCATTTGGAATGTGACCGCCGCGTCGCGCTGCGAGTCGAAGACCGATATATTCATCTTCGGTACGGCAATCCCACAATTGAATGTCATGGTTTTGGACTTGCTCTAAAAGGTCGGCATATTCAATACGGTATTGATCAATATGCGCCTGATTGATTTCCACCAGCTTATCTACAGGTGTAAAAGTTTCAGCTGCTGAGGAAGTCGGCAAACCCGCGGCCAACCAGGCATGAATACCACCATTCAATAAACTGGTATTTTCAAAACCCATACAATGCAGGTTCCAGATCAGGCGCCCTGCCCATGCGCCACCTTCATCATCATAGGCAACCACATGATGTTCCGGGGAAATATTCAAATATTTAATCAGCGCTTTTAAGCCCTCTACATCGGGCAATAAACCTGAGGCTTGTTCTTCTTGACGTACCAGCTGCTTCGGTTGAACATGAATAGCATGCGGAATATGCAATTGATCATAAACAGAACTACGGCTTAAATCGACAATGCGTAATTTTTCATTGCCTAAAAACGGAACCAGCTCTTCTGCTTCTATCAGCAGACCAAAATTAAATGCAGATACAGTCATACTTTTCATGTTTTATTTAGATCAACAGGACGATCTTAGCATAACTCGTTTTCACTATTATGCTGATTTTTTGCTTTCCTTTAGCAAAAAATCAGCTATATCAATCATGATTATGCCGGTTCGGAAAGATTAAAAACCTGACGCAGATAAGCCAGAAAAGTATCGTTATCGGTCATGGTTTTTCCTGGACTGTCGGAAATTTTTGCTACAGATTGACCATTACATTCCACCAGTTTTAACACAATATTTAATGGGGTTTGTCCCATGTCATTGGTTAAATTGGTGCCAATCCCAAAGCTGACCTGGAAACGGTCTTTAAAGTATTGATGCAAGTTCCAGGCTTTTTCAATATTCAAGCCATCACTAAAGGTGAGCATCTTGGTTTTGCTGTCAATTTTTAATTTCTTATAGTGGGCATAGGCTTTATCCCCCCATTCGTAGGGATCGCCGCTGTCATGACGCAGGCCATCAAACAGTTTGGCAAAATACAAGTCAAAGTCACGTAAGAAAGCATCCATCCCGACGACATCAGTTAGGGCAATACCTAAATCACCACGATATTCCTGTACCCAGGTTTCCAGTGCCGCTTTCTGGAAATCGCGTAAACGTACATCCAAAGCCTGAAAAGCCTGTAAAAATTCATGTGCCATGGTGCCAATCGGGGTAATGCCGAGTTGCTTGGCAATCAGGACATTGCTGGTACCACGGAAAATATTCGGTACGGCCGCATGAAATTCTTCAATCACATGTTTTTGCCAGGCATAGCTATAACGACGGCGGGTACCAAAATCGGACACCAAAAATGGTGGATCTTCCGGATTTTGTTCTGATTGATATTTTTGCGTCAGGGCAATTTTCGCCTGTAAGCGACGCTCGCCTTCTGCCAAGACTTCATCCCTACGAATACGCGTGAAATACAGTTCATTGACAATGGCCAGCACAAAGATTTCAAACATCATCGCCTGAACCATGGGTCCCTCAACCCAAATATCCAAACGACCTTGTTCATCAATACTGACTTGAATAAAACGACGTTTCAGCTGGAATAATTCCAGATAATCGACAAAGTCACTTTTGATAAAACGTAAACTGCGAAGATAGAGCAGTTCATCTTCTTTAAATTTAAGCTGGCATAAATAATCGAGCTGCTGATTCAAATCATCCAGAATATCCGTCAGTGGATAAACGGTATCCTCTAAATTACGGCAACGGAAATGATAAAGACTGTGAGTTTGAGGAAATTTATGTAATACCACCTGTAACATGGTGAATTTGTACAAGTCAGTATCAAGCAGAGATTGAATGATTGGAGGCATATTTCGTGAAATTTCGCTGTGCTTAATACATTAAAGCACAATTTGCAGCTTGATATGACTAGTTTTAAGTACAGCGCTATCGGGCTGGATCAAGCTCGTATCGGCACAGCATATTGAGATCGGTGCTGTTCTGCTTTATTTCTTTTGTTCTTGAATCATTTTTTGCAGCTGTTTTTCCTGACCAATCACTTTGGCAAATTCAGCTGCGGTTTTTTGTCCGCTTTGCTTGGCATTCGCATCGCAATCGATCTGGCGTAACTGTTTTACAATTGCCCATTCCAGCTTGAACATTGCACCCATCATGGCGGTATTGCCTTTGCTGTCACGTGCACAACGGTCGGCACCATATTTCAATAATGTAGTAACGCTATCTTGATGACCATAATAAGCTGCCATCATCAAAGCAGTATAACCTGCGCCATTACGCACATCGACAGGAAAGCCGTGTTTTAAAAACTCATGAATCACTTCCTGATGACCGGTTTTTGCCGCAGCAAAAAAGATATCGATCAGTTCTTGCTGTGAATTGATTGCTTGTTGCTGAGTCACTTGAGCCGGTTCTTGAGCATGAATTTTAGTGATACCGAAAGTAAGCAAAGTCATCAATAAAATACTCGCAAGCGACATCATTACACCGTTCAATATGACTTTCATTTCAACAGCCCTCAGTTTGCTTATGACAAAATATTGGAAATATAAAATGCCTGTAAAACTCCCCTAGGGTTGCAGGAAAGGATTTGAGTTTTACAGGACTTCTCGGTGGTGACTCCTAAGCCCTAGTCACCGATTTGATCAACCAACCGGAATTAGTCTTTCAATTTTGCTGCTTTTGCTTTCACAGTGGCGATATCGCCCTTCACTGCTTGAGTTAAGCGAGTACCGTAGTCAGCATCAGCCTTGTAGAAATAAGACAGCATGATGTGCTTGGTTTCTGAATCTTTTACAGCGCCCAAATCAGCCGCCAAGTTACGGATCAAATCGTTTTTCTCGGTTGCTGAGTAAGAACGATACAACTCGCCCGCCTGTTTAAACGGTTGCTCTTTCTTGATGGCTTGCTGAAGCACTTTCTCGCCAAGTGGCGTATTGATTGCTTTCGCGGCTGGCGTTGCAGGTTTTGGCTCTTTCAGGCTTGGCTCATAGTTCACGTCAGAATCACGCTCAGACACATTCATGTGACCTTCTTGATTGTTGTTATTTACTTTAACAACTGGACGGTTCACAGGAATTTGCTGATGGTTCGCGCCTAGGCGGTACATTTGCGTATCTGAATAAGAGAAGATACGGCCTTGTAACAAGCGGTCTTCAGATGGCTCAATACCCGGTACCAGATTGCCTGGTGCAAATGCCGACTGTTCAGTCTCATTGAAGAAGTTCTTCGGCATACGGTTCAAGGTCAAGGTACCGACTTTGGTTTCTGGGATTAAATCAGTTGGCCAGATTTTAGTTGGATCCAGCGGGTTAAAATCGAAACTGTCGAGGTCTTTCGGATCAAGCACCTGGATGTAAAGATCCCATTTCGGATATTTACCCGCATTGATATTGCTGTACAAATCGTTGGTCAAATGGTTGAAATCTTTGCCTTGCATAACGGCAGTTTCTTCCATGTTCATCCCTTTCACGCCTTGCTTGGTACGGAAGTTAAATTTCACGTACTTGTATTCGCCTTTGGCATTGTAAAGTTTGAATGCGTGCACACCAAAACCGTCAAGATGACGATAGCTCACCGGTGTACCCAAGTTAGAGTACACATAAGTCAGCATGTTCACTGCCCATGGTTGGCTCTGTAAGAAATCAAATACACGGTTAGCATCTTGAACATTCGATACCGGGCTTGGTTTCATTGCATGAATGAAGTCCGGGAATTTGATTGCATCACGGATAAAGAATACCGGTAAGTTATTACCGACTAAGTCCCAGTTGCCTTCTTGAGTATAAAACTTCAAACCAAAACCATGTGGGTCACGTAAAGTTTCCGGTGAACCTTTAGGATGAATTACGGTAGAGAAACGTAAGAATACTGGAGTCTTGGTACCTGCTTTAAACAATGATGCAAGTGTTAAGTCAGATAAATCTTTGCTTGCAACGAATTCACCATAAGCGCCTGTACCACGTGCGTGTACCACACGCTCAGGAATACGCTCACGACCAAAACGTTGAAGCTTTTGAACTAACTGTACATCTTGAAGTAAAGTCGGGCCATACTCACCAGCAGTGATTGAGTTTTGATTATCACCCACTGGCGCACCATTATCTTTGGTTAATGCCGCAGCTTGAGTCGTAGCTGTTGCAGTTGCAAGCATTGCAACTAGTAAAGAACGCTTAAACATCGTCTTAATCTCTCTTATTCAGACCTTTCCTGCAGAGGCTAAGTTACCGAATGTTTATCAATTGTTAAAACAATTTATTTTTATAAATTCAATCGATTTAATAGATCAATTAAAATTAATCAATTATTTTTCATATATTTATAGTATATCTTTTAAGCAATTTTCATTTTTTATCATGCGGTTTGCTAGAATTCTTATCCGTCAAAGATGATGTGAGCCAATACGAAAAATGCGTGCTTTATTACAACGAGTTCTAGAAGCCAAAGTTGTTGTGGATGGTGAAACCACTGGGCAAATTGAAAAAGGCATTTTGGTTTTTCTGGGCCTAGGTAAAGAAGACAATCTGGAAAAAGGTAAAAAGCTGATCGACAAGATTCTAAAATATCGTTTTTTTGATGATGAACAGGGCAAAATGGGCTGGAATGTAAGTCAGGCTGGTGGTGGATTATTATTGGTGTCACAATTTACCTTGATGGCACAAACACAAAAAGGCTTACGTCCTGACTTTGGGCCTGCCATGCCGCCGAGTGAAGCAAAAGCTTTATATGAAGCACTGGTCGACTATGCCAAATCTCAATTTGAGCATGTGCAAACCGGTATTTTTGCAGCCGACATGAAAGTGCATCTAGTGAATGATGGTCCGGTGACATTTAATCTGGAAGTTGAATAACGTGACACTAACCCGTCATAAAAAAGCCCTCGATTGAGGGCTTTTATTGTTTTAATCCTTTCCTCTTGCAAACTCAGAATATATTCTGAGGATTCTCACCTTTTTAAAAGGAGGGGAAGGAAAGGCATAAAATCTTATTTACCGGTTTTTTCACGAATAAATGAACGTACCAGTTTCACTTTTTCTTGAACCGGTTTAGGTAATTTCGGTGGAATTAATTTGGCAACTTTGTTAAACCAGACCAAAAGGCCAAAATCGCCTTCCATTTTAATGCTGCCATTTTGCATGCCGGTCATGAAAGCGCTTGGATCACCTTTCATTAAAGTTTTTACGCCTTGTTCACTGTCTGCAAACTGCAAAATGAAGTCCGCTTTTTCCGCATCGCCTGCTACTGTGTCAATTTGTCCATTGTTTACAATAATTTGACGTGCAACACCCAGGTCAGTACCAATTTGAATGCGGAATTGACGTTCATGAACCAGCTCAATAAATTTTGGGCTGGTACGCGCCAACTGCTTCATACGCAAAGCCAAGCCCGCAACTAATAAATCAAGCGGATCCGTGCTTACATCGACCAGTGGTAATTTTACGACAGGAATCGAAGATAGTTTCATGACATTTAAGCCTATTGTAATTGTTGGAAAATTGACGACTTATCCTACCATAACTTGTGTTTTTTGAAGTAAGGCTTTGTATAACAATAATGAACAAAAAAAGATGTGCCTGAGCACATCTTTTTATTTTTTTAATTTAATTTATAGATCTTTAATTTATAGATCTTTCAAATTAACGGCTTGAACACTGTTGCTGTTCATCGTCATAAACTGGTGTATGTTCAATATACTGACGTTTGGCTAAAGCTCTCTCTGCACGACGATCTTCACGTAATAGCAGCATAGTTACGATAACCATTACCGACATTAACGCAGTCAGATAACTGTATGCCATGGGTAAATCAAAAACGACTTGTGTGCTGAAGCGAATGGCTTCAATCACTCCCCCAAACAGCATACCTGCAAACATATAGCTTAACAAACGACGATAAGGCGAGAAGAAAACAGCTATCAAAGCAGCCGCAATCAAGCTTAAGCCAACAATGGTTGCTAAATCCGCTGTAACCATAAAAACCTCCGTCCTAATATAGGATTTTGACACTTTTATATGGGTCTAAATCAAATCCCCGATACCGTGAATAAATGATGAAATATATTTATATCAATCTCTATGCAAGCATTATGCGGAGTTTTTTTAAGAAAAAAAGTCTTGTATTTTCAGTAAGCGACATACCTTGTCGCAATATTATTTTGTCATTACATTTTTTTATTTTTAACTTTTTCTGGAAACGAGATGGGCTCGGACTTGCCGTGTCATTACAAAAAAACAACTCATTTTAATCAATAAAAAAACTTTTTTCCTGAACGGCTTGAATGCTGTTTTTATCGGCAATGCCTGGCTACCGTTCATCGTATTTTGCCTGTTTTTAAACAAAAAAAACGCGACATCAATATCGCGTTTAATCAATAAACTTCAATGATTAGATATGAGAGTTAGGCACGGCTCAGATCTTTATCATGTACGCCAAGCAGATAGAGTACTCCATCAAGGCCGACGCTTGAAATCGCCTGATTGGCATTTTGACGCACCAATGGTTTGGCACGGAACGCCACACCTAAACCGGCAATCGACAGCATTGGCAAGTCATTGGCACCATCGCCCACGGCAATGGCCTGTTCCAGTGAAATACCCATTTTCTCAGCCAGTTCACGCAGCAATAAGGCTTTACGGGCACCATCTACAATATGGCCCTTGACTTCACCGGTAACCACGCCATCTTGTACATCCAAAATGTTGGCATGTACTTCATCAATCCCCAGTTTTTCTTGCAGGTATTCGGCAAAATACTGAAAACCACCGGAAAGAATGGCGGTCTTGTAACCCAAAGCTTTCAAGGTTGAAATCAGGCGCTCTGCCCCTTCTGTCACGGTTAAGCGCTCGGCAATTTGAGGTAAAACAGAAGCATCCATACCTTTTAATAAGGCGACACGAGCACGGAAGCTTTGCTGGAAATCCAGCTCGCCTTGCATGGCACGTTCAGTAATTTCAGCAACTTGCTCACCGACACCGGCCTCAATCGCCAACTCATCAATCACTTCCTGCTCAATCAAGGTCGAGTCCATGTCGAAACAGACCAGACGGCGATTGCGACGGTAAGCATTATCTTCCTGCACCGCAACATCGACGCTTAATTCAGTCGATAAACGCAAGCATGCCGCACGCATGGCAGTGGCATCGAGCATTTGTCCTTTCAAGCCAAATTGCACGCAAGAGCGTTTAGGTCCATCGGCTTGAATTTCCAGCTCCGGACGACCCGACAAACGGGTCACGGTTTCAATATTAAAGCCCTGGTTGGAGACAATCTGAGTCACTGCCTGCAAATGTGAAGCGGTTAATTCTGGTGCCAGTGCAGTCACGATATAACGGGTCTGACCACCTTCACTCACCCATTGATCATAATCTGATGCAGAGATTGGTTTAAAGCGCACTGTTAAGCCAATATCATGTGCTAGAATCAGGATCTCCTTCATGGCTAATGCTGTAGCAGTTTGGTCATCTGACGAAACAACAATACCTAAAGTCAGTTGGTTGTGGATGACGGCTTGTCCAACGTCCATAATTTGTAAAGAATGTACGGACAATACCTGCATTAATCGTGTAAATTGATTAGGCTGGTCTGGTCCCAAAAATGATATAAGAATGATTTCTCGCATGAATTGACTCGGATCTGAGCTACAACTATTGTTAGAATCATAATCGAATTTGAACATAAATGCCTTGGAAGTTTACGTTGAATGCGCCTAGACAAGGGCTATTTGCTAGCCTACTGATTGTAAGTTTTGCTTTACACACCTTTTTACTGGTCCTTGCGACGACGCATCAGCTGAATGCAAACCGTGCCAGTCAAGGACAGCTGATGACCTCGCAACTGGTCACAGACAGCCTGTCCGAGCTGGAACCGGCCAATACGGTGTCATTGGCATTATTAGCCGACCGTTATGCCACCAACCCGAGTGTGGCCTCTATTCGTATTTTAGATGCCAATAATCAAGTACTGGCAACCGGTGGTTTAACCAAGACACGCCAAGGTGAAGTTTTTGTTCGTGAAGCACTGCAAAATGAAAAGAAAGTCGGCAGTATTGAAATTACCCTGATTCAGCCAAGTATTGGGGAAATTTTACGTACCCAATGGCTGGCGATTTTATTGTCGCTGCTGATTCATGGCTTATTATGGTTAGCTTATCGTGCCATTGCCCGTCCAAGCCGTACCGAATATCTGGCGCGTATTAATAACGAATCACGTCTCAAACATGAAATTCAGACCCTGACTCAGGCTTTGGAACAAGAACAGCACAATGCCGCAGTTGCGATTGCTCAGGCGCAGAACAACGCTCAGGCTAAAGCTAAAACCAAGGAATCCAAGCCTGTGGTGCTGGATGACAATTGTATTGCATTAAATATTCAGTTTTATGATCCAAAACAGCTGATGGATTCGGTCAATAAAACCGTTTCTATTCCTTATTTTAATTTATGTCAGATTTTCCTGAACAAAGCCGCTGAACTCTGTGTTCAACATTACAAATTAAATAGTTCAGATATCTCCACTGTTCATAAATTCGATGAGCATGGGGCAACCATCAGCATGTCGGTAGAAACGCCGAATGCAGTGCAATGTCTGGTGATGATCAGTACCGTATTCCAGTTATTATCCGATGTGCTGTACAAACGTTATCGTGAAGAAAAGCGTTTCGTGTTGCAAACACGCAGTGCCATTTCCAGCCATGTTGAGGCTATGCACCTCAGCCCTGTACAAGCGGCAGAACGTCTGGTACAGCAATTGGCAGCCAAAGAAAGTGCCATTCATTTACCGAATGAATTACTGAAAGGCATTTCAGATCGTTACCAGTTGGTCAGCATACCAAATCCAACCAATGTGCTCACCCGTCATGCCTTCATGATGAACGGGATGGACAGCGAAGTGGCCGAATTGGCACAAACCTTTAGAACTGAAATTTTAAAAGCCAAGCAATCCAAAGCATCTTAAAAACAGCTCAATAAAAAAGCCGAGCTGTTATGCTCGGCTTTTTTATCTCTAGGATTCTGCGCTGAAGTACAACTGCGCTCAACAGAGATATCTTGATCATTGTTCTATTTTATCTGTCCTGCTTGCCCAATAACTGGCTAATGCAGGTCCTGAAATGTTATGCCATAAACTGAAAATTGCACTTGGCACTGCGGTTATTGGGGATGCAGCAAAATGCACTGCAGCCAAAGCCACGCCTAGACCCGAGTTTTGCATTCCCACTTCAATCGCAATAGCTTTGCTGTCTGCATAAGGCAGTTTAAAGAAGCGGCTTGCCCAAAAACCCAGCAAATATCCCAGACCATTGTGCAGCGCGACCACGCCTAAAATCAGTAAACCGGATTGCAGAATCTGCGCCTTACTTCCAGCAATAATTGCCGCCACAATCGCCACAATGGCAAATACCGAAATCAGCGGCATCACCTGAATATAGGCGTCGACCTTTCGCTTTAATACTGCACGGACAATTAAACCCAAAATAATCGGAAACAATACCACCTGAAGAATGGAACCCAACATCGACAGGGCATTAATTTCAATCCACTGGCTGGCCAGAAGATAGAAAATTGCCGGGGTTAACACAGGCGCCAAAATGGTCGAAACGGAAGTACAGGCCACGGATAAAGCGGTATTGCCTTTGGCCATATAAGTGATGACATTGGACGCCGTCCCGCCGGGGCAACAGCCGACCAGAATTACCCCTATCGCAATTTCAGACGGCAATTGAAACAGTTGACATAAAGCATAGGCCAGTCCCGGCATGACAATAAATTGTGCAGCGACACCAATCCCCACCGCTTTAGGACTTTGCAATACGCCTTTAAAGTCATTCACGGTCATGGTCATGCCCATACCGAACATGATGATCCCCAGCATCCAAGTAATATAGGCTTTAAGCCAGACAAAGGCTTCCGGGAAAATTAAAGCAATACCTGCAAATAGCACTACCCACAGCGCAAAAGTTTTTTGAATCAATTGGGTAAAACGCAACAAATAAGACATAAAGTTCAATCCGATATTTATTCTAGTATCTCGTCTAGGAATTAACTTTTACAACATTAGCTAGCAAAAATTTAGACTTCCCCAGACTGGATTAAACCGTTTATGAGGCCTGTTGCTGAACAATATCTTTGACCAGAATACGTTTTACTCCGGCTGCCAGCATGTCTTGCCATGCATGTTGCAGTGAACCGTGCAAATCGATGCCCTTAGTGGCATCGGAAATCACATAGGTTTTAAAGCCCAGTTTGCAGGCATCTATTGCTGTCCAGGCCACACAAAAATCAGTGGCAATTCCTGCGATAAAAACCGTATCAATACCACGTTCTTTTAAATAGCCGGCCAAACCGGTCGTGGTTTTTTGATCTGCTTCCAAAAAGGCTGAATAGCTGTCGATATGGGCATGAGTGCCCTTGCGGATAATCAATTGTGCCGTCGGTAAATTCAGCTCTGGATGAAGTTCGGCATCAGCTGTGCCTTGTACACAATGGCTCGGCCATAAGACCTGACTGCCATAGTCGAGCTGAATACTGTCATAAACCGCCTTACCCGAATGATTGTCTGCAAAAGAGATATGATTTTCAGGATGCCAGTCTTGAGTCAGGACAATATTGTTAAAATACTGCCCCAATACATTGATATTTGGAATAATCTGATCGGCATTTGCTACGGCCAGATTACCGCCTGGGGTAAATCCTCGTTGTACGTCCACCACCAGTAATACGACATTATTTTGCATCCGTTTTCATCCCCTGAAATCTCGATTTATGCCCAAGCATAGCGCAAAATAGTAGAGTATTTTTAGCACTGCCGATAAAAATAGAATGACTGTTCATTCGGATCAATTTTGGAATCAGTTCAATATCTGCATCATTTTGCAATGAATAATAAATTAAAGCGTTGTTTTTATTTCATCGCAACCTGTAAGAAAAAAAGAAAATTTCTACTATGAATCACATCATCATTTTTTTAAATTCTGACCATAAAAAAGCCTGCAAATGCAGGCTTTTTTTTAATCTTTCTAGTATTACACTTTGGTGCGGTTCACCAGGATCAGCATACATACTGCAGAGATAATGATACATGGAATCGCTGCGGTAATAACCCCTGCTGCACCGAAGCCTGCAGTCAGTAACTGACCTGCAATCACAGGACCAAGCATTGCGCCGATACGTCCTACTGCAGAAGCCACACCTACACCGGTACCACGTACTTCTGTTGGATAAACGATACTACCAAAGGCATACAGTACGCCCTGACAGCCGATCACAAATGCACCTGCCAATGCTGCTGCCAGATACATCTGGTTAAGCGAGCTTGCACCATTTAACGCCAGTAAACCCGCGAGGATACCACCGTACATCAACAGGATGACGTAAGCTTTCTTCCAGCGATCGGTCAACATACCCAGAATAATCGTACCGATGGTCGCAGTCACCATGAAGTAGAACTGTGCGGTTGAGCCGTTTTGACGGGTAAAGCCCAGTTCCATAAACAATGATGGTAGCCAGCTCAGCATGATGTAAACCACCATCAGGGTAAAGAAGTAGCTCACCCAGATACAGATCGTGCGTAACAGGTTATTGGAATTAAATAGGTCCTTAAATGAACCTTGCGGTGAAACGGCAAGTTCTGCTGCGGTTTTGTTCTGCGCTTTCAGGTATTCCTTTGACTCAGGCAAGAACCACATCATGAGTGGAATCACGAAGACCGGTAATAAACCACCCAAGTAGAAAACATTCTTCCAGTTGGCACCAAATTCAGTGGCAGCAATTAAAGATAAAATCGCAGCACCGACTGGCATACCACAGTACATCAAGCCCACTGCACGACCACGATTTTTTGGAGATACTGCTTCTGATGCCAGCGTGATCAAAATCGGCATTGCACCGCCAAGACCCGCACCTGCCAGAAAACGTACTGCCAGCAGACTATTAAAGCTGTTGACCCATACTGTACATAAGGTAAATACAGCAAATGTTGCTGTCGACCAGATCAACACTTTTTTACGACCAATCCGGTCAGCAAGTCGGCCACCGATCAGTGCACCTGGTAATAAACCCAGAATCCCTGCACTAAAAAACACACCCAACTGAGAGCTGTCGAGACCAAAATACTCACGAATACCTGCAGCGGCGATGCCGGCTGCCTGAATATCCAGACCTTCGATCACAGCAATCAGAAAACAGATCGCTACCGTGACGATGGCATGCTTATTATCTGATTTTTCCATTGGATTATCCTTGTTCAATCAGCATTACAAAAAGAAAGCCATCATCTATGAGTCTGGAAATTCAAATAACTACCAATAAGTGGAAGAATCTACACTTTATTGACAAAAATACGGGATATTTAAAACTTTTCGATACCAAAACACATAGTCGCAAAAGCAATTAATCAAGTTTAATCAACACACAAAAAATCAATATGACCCTTATTATTTCAATTCTGAAAATCATCTTATGCGAAAAGGGTGAAAATAGATTAATAGTTTTAACTGATTATTTCTTAAGTTTTTAATGATCGTTTGGATAAATTAAATGACCGGTTTATATTGCTTTAACGTCTATGCTAATCACAATTAAATCTTAAATTCTGATGTTTTTACCCGGAATTATTGATTCTATTGACTTAAACCTACATTTTTTGCGATATCGACCATTCATTTCCCCAGTTAAAAAAACCTCATTTTTAAGATCAGCCCTACGAAACCTTTCCGTCTTGTTCAATTTAAAAAATTAATTTGCTGGTATTAGCTAAACTTTTCACTTGCTTTTCATAAAGTTTTTAGATGGTTTGACTAAAGCATATTGTTCTTCACCGCTTGTTCGTTCATAATTTGCATAAGCATTATTCAATTTCATTCAATTGGGTTGAATTGGCTATAAATCAAAATACGTAACCATCCAAATTTATGTTTTTCTACCTCACCGGATGGGCAAATAGGATATTTTTTTAAAATGACTCAGCAAGCACAGATCATTCAAGGCTCAATTGTCGCAATCGTCACCCCAATGTTTGAAGATGGCAGCGTAGATTGGAAGGGTCTAGAAAAGCTCGTTGAGTGGCATATAGCGCAAGGCACCAACAGTATTGTTGCTGTGGGTACTACAGGTGAAGCATCAACTTTAAGCATGGCTGAACATACCCAGGTGATTAAAGAAATCATTCGTGTGGCCAACAAACGTATTCCTGTCATTGCTGGTACCGGTGCTAACTCTACCCATGAAGCGATTGAACTCACCAAAGAAGCCAAAGAACTTGGCGCAGATGCTGCACTCTTGGTTACCCCTTACTACAATAAGCCAACCCAAGAAGGTTTATATCAGCATTATAAAGCGATTGCTGAAGCGGTAGACTTACCTCAAATTCTGTATAACGTTCCAGGCCGTACCGGCGTAGACATGTTAAATGAAACCGTGATTCGTCTGGCAGATATTCCACAAATTGTGGGCATTAAAGATGCAACTGGCGACGTCGCCCGTGGTAAAGAACTCATTGAAGGATTAAACGGCAAAGACATGACCGTTTACTCTGGTGACGATGCTACTGCATACCAGCTTATGGGTTTAGGCGCTAAAGGCAACATTTCGGTTACTGCCAATGTGGCACCTAATGAAATGAGCCTGATGTGTGCTGCTGCACTCGCAGGTGATGCAGAACGTGCTGAAGCATTAAATAATAAAGTTGCAAATTTACACAATATTTTATTTTGTGAATCTAACCCAATTCCTGTGAAATGGGCACTCCATGAAATGGGCTTAATTGGTACCGGTATTCGCTTACCATTAACTCCTCTTGCAGAACAATATCGTACCCCATTGCGTGAAGCACTGAACGCTTCGGGTGTCATTAAATAAAGAGCACAACATTATGCAATTACGTTTTGGTTTAACCCTTGCACTTTCGGCATTCAGTTTAGTGGGTTGTAGTTCCATGGGAATCAGTAACGGTTCACTGGACTATAAAAATACAGCAACCCTTGAACCCCTGAAATATCCGGAAGGTTCAATGGTTCGACCAGCAACGCCATTGTATCCATCTCCAACGGTTGACCCGCTTGCCATTGAGCATGCACCTAAGCTTGAAAATAAACGTGGCAACCGTTTTGCTCTTCCCCGCCCCGATAAAGCAGCACAGACCAATGCAGTAGCAAATGCCCAGGACGACAGTACAAATGTCGGTCGTCCGCAGCTGGTTCGTGATGGAAACCAAAATCCGTTGCTCAAAATAGACGGAAATTCTGCTACAATTTGGCAGTACACACTTGCTACCCTCAGCAGCCTGAACCATACCATTGTGGGTCAAAGTAAAAATCGTTACGAAGTCACCATTAAGGTCGATCAACAGATCTATGTATTAAGACTGACATCTGTAGGTACAAGTAATAACATCGCTGTGTTCAATGCCGATAACAGCTTTGCAGACAAAGAAAAAGCTGCAGAACTGTTAACCCAGATTTACCAAAATTGGCCAGCCTAGTCGTACTAGGCATTTTTTTTTGAAAAAGGTTCCCCCCATGTTGAAACAAACCTTGCTCTATACTGGTAAAGCAAAATCTGTTTATGAAACAGACAGCGCAGATCACCTTATCCTAGTCTTCCGTGACGATGCATCTGCATTTAACGGCGAAAAAATCGAACAGCTGGATCGTAAAGGCAAGGTGAACAACCGTTTTAACGCCTTCATCATGGAAAAATTGGCTGCTGCTGGCATTGAAACTCACTTCGAAAAACTTCTTTCTCCAACTGAAGTTTTAGTGAAAAAATTAAAAATGATTCCGGTTGAATGTGTAGTGCGTAACTATGCTGCCGGTTCATTATGCCGTCGCTTAGGTGTAGAAGAAGGTAAAGAACTTGTTCCACCTACTTTCGAATTGTTCTTCAAAGATGATGCGCTTGGCGACCCAATGGTGAACGAGTCTCAAGCGATTGCTTTAGGTTGGGCGACTGCTGAACAACTTGCACAAATGAAAGAGTTAACTTACAAAGTTAACGAAGTGCTTAAAGGCTTGTTCGATGCAGGTAACATGTTACTTGTAGACTTCAAACTTGAATTTGGTGTATTCCACGACCGTATCGTGCTTGGTGATGAATTCTCTCCAGACGGTTGCCGTCTATGGGACAAAGACACCAAGAAAAAACTCGACAAAGACCGTTTCCGTCAAGGTTTAGGCGGTGTTGTTGAAGCTTATGAAGAAGTTGCTGCACGTTTAGGTATCGATCTTACTGATATCTAATCAGTCATCTGATTCAAAAAAACCGGGCTATTTAGCTCGGTTTTTTCATACCCCAAAAATCGAAAAAACAGATTTTAATAATAAAAATGATCGTTTTTACAATAAAATGTTTTTTACTTAATATATCTTACATACCAGGCAGCAAGATGTTGGAGTAGGTGGCTTTATAGCATCTTGCTTGCCAGCCAAGATTTGAGTTTACCCTCTAGGATGTATCTCCCCCAAGACATCCTATTTTTAGCCCAATCCCTTCTATGGATTGGGCTTTTTTTGGCTTATTGCTGTTGTTGCTGCTGTTGCCAACGACGTTGCTGTAAACGCTCTCCTTCCACTTCACGTTTATTGCGTGCCGACTCATACAGCTTGGTGCCCTTTAATTCAGGCGGCATATACTCTTGCAAGACAAAATGCTCTGGATAATTGTGCGGATATAAATAATCCACCCCATAGCCCTGCTCTTTCATGAGTTTGGTTGGTGCATTGCGTAAATGTAGCGGCACAGGTAAATTCGAGGTTTTTTCAGCTAAGTCGAGCGCCTTGTTAATGGCCAGATAAGTACTGTTACTTTTGGCACTGGTGGCCAAATACACGGCACATTGACCCAAAATAATCCGGCATTCCGGCATGCCCACCGCCTGTACCGAACGGAAGCATTCGCCCGCTAGCAGCAAGGCATTCGGATTGGAATTACCGATATCTTCCGAAGCGGCAATGAGCATACGACGGGCAATAAATACCGGATCTTCCCCGCCTTTCAACATACGTGCCATCCAATATAAGGCTGCATCGGGATCACTGCCGCGAATCGACTTAATAAACGCAGAGACCAAGTCATAGTGCTGCTCGCCCGATTTGTCATAACGGGCAATATTCTGCTGTGCCACTTTCACCACAATGGCATTGGTAATGATATTTTCCAGTTCCGGCTCAAAAGTGCTGGCTATTAAATCCAGCAGATTGAGTGCCTTACGCGCATCTCCGGCAGCAAATTGCAACAAGGCTTCGTATTCTTCAACTTGAATATAGCGTTCTTTTAAAAAGCTATCTTGCTGGATTGCCTTATTGATCAAGGTCTTAATCGCCTCTTCATTCAAGGCATTTAAGGTATAGACCTGACAGCGCGATAACAAGGCATTGTTCACTTCAAAAGAGGGATTTTCTGTGGTCGCTCCGATTAAAGTGATTTTGCCCTTCTCGACTGCATTCAATAAAGCATCTTGCTGTGATTTGTTAAAACGATGAATTTCATCAATAAAGACGACAGGTGTCAGTAAATCACCACTTTCAGCAATCACTTCACGCAGTTCTTTTACCCCGGTATTGAGTGCCGATAAACTCACAAATGGCCGATCCACCGCCTGTGCCAAAAGCAAAGCAATCGTGGTTTTTCCTACCCCCGGCGGCCCCCAAAAAATAATCGAAGGTAAATGTCCTTGATCAATCATTTGACGTAATGGCGCACTAGCCCCTAATAGATGATCTTGACCAATAATTTCGGACAAGTCACGCGGGCGAAGTCGTTCAGGAAGTGGAATATGGCTCTCAGACATCTTGTTATTTCTTGACTGTACTTAAAGCAAGTCTACTATGTAATTTTAATATCGCGTATTTCAAATCAACCGATTTACAAAAAAATCATATTGTTGTTTTTAAAAAATATGCATCATGATTATGCCGCTTTTTACGTGAATTAACTTTTAAATAGAACGAAATAAGCTGCTCAAAATAAGTAGAACAGCAAAAATACACACTGAATCATTCTACTGCTGCGCGTTCATATGTATAATTATTTGTGTGAATCACATCACACTTTTTAAATTTTGGTTATTTAGGGGTAAGTTTTATGGAAGATACTTTCAAAAACAAGCGAATACCTCTTAATCAGGATGGCAAAGCAAAAAAACAACCGCATATTAAAACTCATAAAACCCAGTGGTCTGCCGAAAACATGCTTATTCAAAGTATTCTTAATCAGTTACCTCAGCTGGTCTGGGTTAAAAATAAACAGAACCAGTATTATTATAATCAAGCTGTTTGTGACTATCTTGGTCGCAATATCAATCTAGAACAGACTGATGAATGCCAAACATTCATTCATCCTGAAGATTACCCAGACTTTAGTGTACTTTGGCAAGATGCCTTACACACTCAACAAGGCTTCGAACAAGAATGCCGTATTCATCATCATGAGCAAGGCTATCGGGTTTGCCTGATTTGCGTTCAACCTGCACAACATTTAGATGATATTGAATGGATGGTGACAGCCACCGATATTCATGATCATTATTTAAAGCATACCGAACTGCATCAGCAAGTGCTTGCCCAGACCAAAATGCTGGATGCTAGCGTGGACTGTATTAAAATTTTAACCCCTCAGGGTCATGTGACCCATATGAACCGTTCAGGTTGTCTGGCCTTAGGTGTACCGGTCAATGAAAATAAATTTGGTATGCCGTGGTTAAATTTACTGCCCGAGCCAATCCAGAATTCGGGGAAACATGCATTAAAACAGGCAGCAAAAGGTCACAATGCCCGTTTTGATGGCATGAGCGTTATTGCCGGTCAGCCTTCGCAATATTGGGATAATATTTTAACGCCCATACTCAGTGAAGATGGATCAACCCAAAGTATTCTGTGTGTTTCCCGTGATATTAGCCAACAAAGAATTGCAGAAAAAAATCTTCAACAGGTGATTGAACTCGACGAATTAACGGGCTTATATAACCGCCGTGCATTTAATAAAATTTTTAAAAAGACCATTCTAAACGCACAGCATAAACAACAATCTGTGGGCTTTTTGCTGATTGATTTAGACTATTTCAAACATATTAATGATACCTTGGGTCATATTGCGGGTGACTATTTACTCCAGATTTTAGGTCAACGCCTGAGTAGCTGTTTTAACGAGCAAGTTGTGGTATCACGTTTGGGCGGGGATGAGTTTGCGATTATTGTGCCGCATTTGAATGATGAATCTGAATTGCTGAACATTGCAAAAATAGCGCGTCAGCAACTGGATATCCCGATTTGTTATGCCGGGCAATATATTAATGGCGGAATGAGCATCGGCTGTGCCATATACCCGCGTGATGCAAAAAATAGCTCAACACTGTTACGCTGTGCCGATGTCGCGCTGAATGATCTTAAAATCAGTGGTCGTGGCGGTATCCGGATGTTCAAAAGTGCCATGTTGGAAAGCATAGAGCTGACGACCCATCAGCTTTCGCTGGCCCGAGCCATTATTCATAACAATAAAATTTTTCCGGTCTATCAGCCCAAGGTCAATCTTGCAGATGGAAAAGTCATTAGTTTTGAAGCCTTGCTGCGCTGGCATGATGCAGAAGATCAAATCCAGCCTCCTTCATATATTTTTTCCGCTTTTCAGGACTATGAACTGGCCACGCGGATCAGTGAAATCATTCAGCTTCAAGTCTTGAAGGATATGAGCCAATGGCTGGAAGCAGGCTTACAACTATTACCCATTTCCATCAATGCCGCACCGGTCGAATTTTTAAGGGATAACTACGCAGAAACGCTTTTAAACCGGCTGGCTCAATTTAAGATTCCCTACCAGCTGATTGAAATAGAAATTACCGAACAAAGTCTTTCTGAACGTGGCTCAGATTATGTGATCCGTGCGCTTAGACTATTAAAACAAGCGGGGCTGAGTATTTCACTCGATGATTTTGGTACAGGCCATTCATCCTTGACCCGATTAAGGGATTATCCGGTCGACTGTCTCAAGATTGATCGCAATTTTATTGAAAATATACCGGACAACCTTTCTGACTTGGCGATTGTAAAAGCGATTAGCCAAATTGGCGCGAGTATATCCTTGAATATACTGGTTGAAGGAATTGAAACCAGTGCACAGGTTGAAATCCTTCAAGCCTGTGATTGCCATACCGGACAAGGTTTTTATTTTTATTACCCGATGATCTTTCAGGATGCTACCCAATTATTAAATCCTGTGGCTGATGCAACTGAGCCATTCAGTTCTTCTGGTTGATCATTCAAGTGATTTAAGTCATTCATGCTCGCAGTCATTCTACTTTGCTGAGTGAAGAAGTGACTTCAGCAGAAACGTTGATGCTGAAGTCACCGCCGATTAACGCACCCAACGCACAATATATTCCTCAAGATCATCTTCATGAACTTCCGTTTCGGAAATACAACGACCGGCTGCCGATTTTCTGGCTTTGATCACACTGTCACGTGTTCCTGTATTTAAATAATGCCAGGTCGGTAAATTCTTGCCTTCTTTTAAACGGCGGTAAGCACAGCTCGGCGGGAGCCAGTGAATAGTGGCTAATTTTTCTGGGGTGAGTTGAATACAATCCGGTACATATTCAAGTCGCTGTTCATAATTACTACAACGTGCGCTTGTGCAATCTAAAAGTTTGCAGGCCACTTTGGTATACGCGACCTCTTGCAGCTCTTCATCTTCCAACTTGATTAAACAGCACAGGCCGCAACCATCACATAATGCTTCCCATTCAGCTGTTGTCAGTTCAGCCAAAGCATATTTTTTCCAGAATTGTGGACGTAATTGTTCAGTCATAGCAGTGAGAAAACCAGAAAATTGGTAACGAAGATAAGGTGTACAAGTTTACAGGGAATAAACATGATTTTTACTTTAAATCATAGATTTGCCGTCAAAGTGAACATTTTTTAAACACAAGAATAACACTGCTGTAAATTTTCCGCCCCTATACTGAAACAACCTTGAAAATAACAACACATGGAGAAAGCTTATGTTCCGTTGGGCTATTATTTTTGCAGTGATTGCGCTGATTGCCAGTCTGTTAGGTTTCGGTGGTGTCGCAGGCTTGTCTAAAGATTTTGCGGTTATTTTACTCGTCATTGCCGTTATTTTAGCAATCGTCGGCTTCCTCTCTCGGGGAAAAGTTTAGTTGAATGACCTCCGCTTAAAAATATCTCACATCATCAAAAAAGAGCCTATACAGGCTCTTTTTCATAGTTGATTCATTCAGTCTCGATTTCAAGCATTAGATCAGTCTGTATCTCACTGTTCTAACCCTTTAGAGTTTTGCTCTGCTGATTAAGGTCTTAAGTGGCGTGGTCTAAAACCAGTTGCCAATAAACCAATCGCATAAGCCACCACACCCACTACACACAAACCGATTACTTCCAGTATACGCATCCACTGTGAGACGTCTCCGTTGTACCAGCTTAAGCCATACCACAGGGCAGCAATCATGGCAGCATTGGCAATCGCATACTGAAGGAACAGTTTTTTCCAGTGCCCGGCAAAGCGGAAAATATTGCGCTTATGCAAATAGAAATACAGCATGCCGGCATTGACCAGTGCAGAACCTGATGAAGCCAAGGCCAAGGCCATATGCTCTGCATGCCAGTCAATCAGTTTAAAGAAGCCGATAAATACCACGTTTAAAATGGCATTGGCTGCAACTGCCATTAAGCCGACGCGTACTGGTGTACGGGTATCTTGCTGCGCATAAAAACCTGGAGCAAAGACTTTAATCAGCATAAAGGAAATCACCCCGGCACTCATACATTGCAAGGCCAAAGCGGTCATTTGCGTATCTTCAAGGGTAAATTGCCCACGCTGGAATAAGGCCTGAATAATAGGGGTCGACAGCATAAATAAGGCGATGCTGGCTGGAATGCCAACCAACATAATGACTTTGGCTGCCCAATCAATCATGCCACGGAACTTGTTCTGATCTTGCTCGGCATGACGTGCAGACAATGACGGTAAAATCACCGTACCAATGGCTACCCCAATTAAACCCAAAGGCAATTCAGTCATACGTTCTGCACTGTATAACCAGGATACCGACCCATCCTGCATGAAGGATGCCCAAATGGTATTTAACAACAGGTTAATTTGTGTGACCGAAACACCAAATAATGCCGGTAGCATCAATTTCATGATGCGATCCACACCTTCATGTTTGAAATCCACTTTAGGTGGAATCAACAATTTTTTACGCCACAGCTCTGGAATTTGAATCACCAGCTGCAAGATACCGGCTATCACTACTGCCCAGCCCAAGGCCATAATCGGTTCGGCCATATAGGGTGTTAACCACCATGCTGCTGCAATCATGGTGATATTCAGCAACACCGGTGAAAAAGCCGGGGTAGAAAAAGACCCATAACTGTTCAAGATACTGCTGGCAAAAGCGGTCAGCGACATAAATAGCAAATACGGTATGGTCAGACGGAACATGTCTGTCGCCAAGGCGAATTTCTCTGGGTCGTCATGGAAGCCGGGCGCATAGATGTACAGCACCGCAGGTGCCGCAATCATGGCAATAAAAGTCAGTGCGGTCATAAATGTCGCAAGACAGCCAAAGACCCGACTAATTAGAATTTGTACTTCTGCATGGGTTCGCGTGGTTTTATATTCGGTTAAAACTGGAATAAAGGCTTGCGAAAATGCACCTTCGGCAAATAGCCGCCGAAAGAAGTTGGGAATACGAAAGGCCACCACAAAGGTATCGAAATCTTTACCCGCACCAAACACATTCAGCAATACCACATCTCGGACTAAGCCCAAAACCCGAGACAACATGGTCATTGCACTAACAATAAAGGTCGATCGCCAAAGCGCCATCGTAACCACCCAGTGAAAAATTAAGCCGCTATTGTAATGAAACTCAACATGGAATTTCGTTGTTTAATCATAAAGCCCATGCATTATTGAGGAGTTTTATGCTGTTGTAATAAAGTTCTGAATTTGACCCAGTCAAAGAATGGTCCCGGATCGGTTTTACGTCCAGGTGCAATATCCGAATGACCGGCCAAATGTTGTAAAATTTTTGGATAAGCCGCCTGCAATGCAGCCGTCACTTGTGCCAGCACCGTATATTGTGTCTCGTCAAAAGGCAAATCATCACTGCCCTCCAGCTCGATGCCGATGGAATAGTCATTACATTCTTTTTTGGCCAAGTAAGTTGAACGCCCGGCATGCCAGGCACGATCATTAAAATTGACGAATTGCAGGACTTCACCGCTACGTAAAATGAGCAGATGCGCAGAAACCTGCATGCCTTCAATAGTTTGAAAATATGGATGCTGTGACCAATCCAGCTGGTTTTGAAAAAACTGTTCAATATAACCGCCACCAAATTGTGACGGCGGTAGACTAATGTTATGCACCACGACCAGTTGAATTTCAGTTTGCTGGGGACGTTGATTATAATTTGGGGAAGGTACTTGCCTTGCACCGATTAACTGACCATCGATGACCTGAAAAAAGGGTGCCTGTTGCATATTCCAATCCTGAGTCCTGTTCGCATAAGTTAATGATTTTAGCGCAATCCTAAAACTTTAAACTTAAAATCTCAAATTCCATAGATAAAAATCGGTTGAAAAAACATTTCTTTTAAATGAACAGTGCTAATATAACGCGCAATTTTCATGGGTTAAAAAAGATACGGAAATACTGATGAGCATATCTCAATCTTTGCTGCAACAATCAATCCAAATCAACATTCAACACGCCTTACAAGAAGATATTGGCGAAGGTGATATCACTGCTTTATTGACCCCTGAAGATGAACAAGCCACGGCAACCATCATTAGCCGTGAAGACATGGTGCTGGCTGGTCAGCCTTGGGTGAATGCGCTGATTCAGGCTTATGACCCGAATGTACAAGTGATCTGGCTGAAGAATGATGGCGACCGCGTCCAGGCCAATGAAGCCTTTTTAAAACTGGCAGGTTCTGCACGTAGCTTGCTCACCGTTGAGCGTCCTGCCCTGAATTTTGTCCAGACTTTATCGGCTGTGGCGACCAAAACTGCTTTATATGTTAAAGAGTTGGAAGGCTTAAATACCAAGCTGTTAGACACCCGTAAAACCTTGCCCGGCTTACGTATTGCACAAAAATATGCAGTGGCGATTGGTGGCGGTCAGAACCATCGCCTGGGTTTGTTCGATGCCTTCTTGATTAAAGAAAACCATATTATGGCAGCGGGCGGCATTGCTCAGGCCATTGCCAAAGCACACAGCATTGCACCGGGTAAACCGGTAGAAGTCGAAGTGGAAACCTGGGACGAGCTGAACCAGGCACTTGAAGCCAAGGCAGACATCGTGATGCTGGATAATTTCACTCAGCAGCAAATGATTGATGCGGTGAAGCACGTGGCCGGTCGTTGCAAGCTGGAAGCTTCAGGCAATATTACCATTGCAAATTTACGTGAAGTAGCAACATCAGGTGTGGACTATATTTCGATGGGTGTTTTAACCAAAGACGTAAAAGCGGTAGATTTATCGATGCGTTTTAATGGTTAATTTTTCTTAACTCATTTAGTAAAAATGCTCATAAAAAACGCACCCGATGGTGCGTTTTTTATTGCTGAATTGATAATTCTAAATCAACAACTTACCAGCCTAAAGCTTGCTGTTGTTTTTTAATCAGTTCTTGAATGCCTTTCTCAGCCAATTCAAGCATTTCATTGCATTGTGCACGGGTAAATGGCTTGTCTTCAGCAGTACCTTGCAGTTCGATGAACTCACCAGCTTGAGTCATCACCACATTCAAGTCAGTCTGACAGTTTGAATCTTCTTCATAGCAAAGATCCAGCAAAGCTTCGTCTTGATACATACCGACAGAGATCGCAGCAACCAAACCTTTCAGCGGATCTTGCTTAATTTTCTTGTTTTCAAGCAATACATTCATGGCATCAATTAAAGCCACTGCTGCACCAGTAATAGATGCAGTACGGGTACCGCCATCGGCCTGAATCACATCACAGTCGATGGTAATCGTGTTTTCACCCAGTTTTTTCAAATCCACCATGGCACGCAAGCTACGACCAATCAAACGCTGAATTTCTTGAGTACGGCCACTTTGCTTACCACGCGCCGCTTCACGGTCACTACGGGTATGGGTTGAACGTGGCAACATGCCGTATTCTGCAGTGACCCAACCTTGTCCCTTACCTTTCAAGAAACGCGGCACTGAATTATCAATACTTGCTGTACAAAGAACTTTAGTATGACCAAATTCAATCAATACTGAACCTTCCGCATAACGTGTATAGTTACGGGTAATTTTTACGTCACGTAATTGATCTAATGTACGTTGGTCGATACGCATGCTGAGTCCTTATTTTGGCTAAAATTCATTGCGGCCTAGTATAACAGAAGCAAGCTGCAAGGTTTTGCCAGCAGATTCTCTATTGGCAAAAACCATTAAGCCCTTTTTACTGCAATTCAACCTTGAATAACATGCTCTACCCATCAAGCGTATTTCAGCGTTTGAATTAAAAGCTAAATAATTTTTTTAATTTTTGCGTTGATTGTTCAAGGTTTGAAGTCCATGAATTTGGCAATGAGCATTTGGCTAAACGCACCCAGACACTACCAAACTGTTTAACGAAACTGGCTTCATTGTAGTGAATGCCATATTCGGCGCATAAGGCACGAATTTTCGGTGCAGCTTCGGCATAACGGTTTGCCGGCATATCCGGGAATAAATGGTGCTCAATTTGATGGCTCAAATTACCACTTAAAATATGCAGCCATTCTGTGCCGCTAAAGTTACTCGATCCGCGAATTTGACGTAAATACCATTCAGCACGGGTTTCAGTATCCGTATTGTCTGGTTCAAAGGTTTCGGCATCTTCAGTGAAATGTCCATTAAAAATCACCGCTGAAGCCCAAAGGCTACGAATCACATTCGCCACTGCGTTACCAGCAAGTACAGGCAGTGCATTCGGGCCAGCAATTAAAGGGAAAAACACATAATCTTTGGCAATCTGACGGGTAGCTTTCTTGCGGAATTTTGCCGACTCGGTCCAAACCTCTTTCCAGCTTTTGGTTTTATAGGCAATCGCATCTTCCAAATGCAGGTTTTGTACACCAACATACCATTCGAAAAACACCATGAGCTGAATGGCTAAAGGAATGTTGAATAAAAAGCGTGGTTCCCATTTTTGCGACTCACTGACCCGGATCAGGCCATAACCGACATCATGGTCCTTACCGACAATATTGGTATAAGTATGGTGGATATAGTTATGGGTATGTTTCCAGTCATCACCGGTCGCCATGGTATCCCAGTCATAATTGGCACCGTTCAGATTCGGGTCATTCAGCCAGTCAAACTGACCGTGCATGACGTTATGGCCCAGTTCCATATTTTCCACAATTTTGGAAATACCCAATAGGCCGGTACCCAATAACCATACTGGCGGAATCCAGCCACCAAACATCAGCATGCCACGTGAGGCAATTTCGCTATAACGCACAAAATCACGGATTTTATAAATGTATTCAGCATCTTTTTCGCCAATGCTGTCCATGATTTCACGGCGAATGGCATCGACTTTTTCACCAAATTCGGCGATTTGTTCAGGACTTAAATATTTTGATTTACTATTTTCTGGAAATTTAACTGACATATTCATTGTTTTTCTCCTGAGTAAGCATCGAACCCTGTGTAAAAAAGTGCGATCACTCACTGAATGGCGCTATTAAAGCGTTTTTATTTTTTAAATGTTAATCACCACCGGACTCACGGCTTGGCTAATACACAACTTGATTTGTGTGTTGCTATCGTGGTCGATTTCACCAGTGAGCAGGTTTTTCGTGGAGCCGCTGACTTTGGTACAGGTACAGGTGTTGCAGATGCCCATACGGCAGCCATGTGCAGGCTTCAAACCTGCCTGTTCAGCACTTTCCAGCAAATTGGTTTTTGCTGCAAACTCTTGTTGAGCACGTAAAAACACCACCTGTTGCACAGTTGCATTTTCATCAACAACCACTTGAAAGTATTCCTGTTTTAACTGATCAGAAATACCCAGCTGCTGATAAATCTGATTCAGGCTTTGCATCATGCCCTTGGCACCACAGGCATAACTTTGGCGTTGCCCGAAATCCGCAACTGTACTTTCAAGCAGTTCTACACTTAAATATTGTTTCTGTACAAGTGTATTGAAATGATGATAATTGAACTGTGAATATTGTTCTGATAATTGCTGTAATTCGGTATGAAAAGCCTCATCACGAGTAAAATAGATCAGATCAATCTGACTGACTTTTTGACGGATCGCCTGCTGCAATAATGAATAGATTGCGGTGATGCCACTCCCCGAAGCCAATAATAAAATAGGCTCTACAGATGAATCCAAGGTGAAATCGCCCTGAACCTGAGAAATTTCCACCACACTGCCCACAGCCAATCGAGTTAAAGCATTGGAAACTTTGCCCTGACGTTTCACTGCAATCACCACGTTGCCGTGTTCGGTAATTTTCACAATCGAATAACTACGTTGCTCACGCACACCTGCAATCACTACAGTCACTAAAACACTTTGCCCGGCAGAGAAAAGACAAGCACGGAAGTTATGATTCGGTTGTAGCTGAATTTGATAAAAATCTGCACTCAGTGTCTGTACATCGACAATGCTGGCTTTGACTTTTTTCCATGCCCAAACTGGATTTATTTTTTCAGCAATAAAATCGACGAAATCTTCTCGAATCCATTGCGGCTTATATTGCATCACATGACTCATATGACGTTCCTCTTTTATTGCTGGCTATTTATTTGAGTGAACAGGTGTTCTTATAGTGAACACTTGTACACTATAATGGTTTTTTAATTCAGTCAACACATGTTCACTGACATTCGTCGTTTATTTTGTTTTTTTTTGATAGACTTCATGCAGAATTTTTTTTAGGGTAGTCGCATGTCGATACGGGATGAGCGTAAACAGCAGAGCCGCCAAGCACTTTTAGATGCAGCGTTGGCTTTAAGCACGTCTGGGCGTTCGTTCAGCAGCATCAGTTTGCGTGAAATCGCACGCCATGTCGGTTTGGTGCCGACGGCATTCTATCGTCATTTTCAAGACATGAATGAGCTAGGACTGGAACTGGTCGATCAGGTTGCCATGCATTTAAAAGGCATTTTGCATCAGCTGGGACAGGCCTATATTTATCAGCCGAATACCAAAACCAAAATCAGTCTGGACCTGTTTTTCCAGGCAGTTGAACATCATCCTGAACCGTGGGTATTTATGATTGCCGAGCGCTGGGGTGGTTCAGAAGTGATTCGTCATGCCATCGCACGGGAAATTACTTTTTTAATTGAAGACCTGGCCAATGATTTGGGCCAGGTTGAAACCGTGCAGCACATTCGTAATCTCCAAGACTTGCAGGTGCTTTCTAATATTTTAATTAACTTGTCTTTTACCTGGGCCATGACCTGGATGGACATTAACCGCCAATATCAGGGGCCAGAACGATCAGCTCAGCAAAACCAGTTTAAGCTGCAAACCATTACCCAGGTTCATCTCATTTTCCGGGGGATTTCAAACTGGGATCCTGTCAAGCAATAAACGCTCAGTCACTCAGACTGCATAAAAAACAACAGACATAAAAAAACCCGCAAGCATTGCGGGTTTTTTTCAGTGCATCAGATTTATTTGGCTTTACGCTCTTTTTCAACCAGATAGCTGATTACTTGAGTGACTTTGGCATCTTCGCCCTGTACTACATATTTACCATTCACCACTACCGCAGGCACACCGCTCAATTGATATTGCTGTGCCAATTGCTTGGCTTGTGCCACTTTTGAGGTAATCGCAAATGAATTAAACATGCTGTTGAACTTGGCTTCAGGTACGCCATATTTCACAAAGAATTTGGCTTGTGAGTTTTGATCAAAAATTTGCTGACCACCCGCATGAATGGCATGGAATAACGGCAAGTGAGTTTTCTTGCGTACCCCTAATGCTTCAGACACATAATAACCACGTGCACCCTGTTCCCAGACTGGATTCATGGCAGCAGGAGTACGAACGAAGTTGACATCTTTAGGCAATTTTTTCAGCCAGGTCTGCATATGCGGCTCTAAGCGATAGCAGTGCGGGCAGCCATACCAGAAGAATTCACGTACTTCAATTTTTCCCGGTACCTCAACTTTACCCGGGTTAGCCACCACGGTGTAATCTTTACCTGCAACAAAATTTGCTGCCATGGTGCTGCCTGACAAGGCAAAAAGAGCAGTAGCTACACTACCTAAAAGGAATTTTTTCATTGACCTTATTGTCCTCTAAATCATTATGCTTAATTTATGTGATCACTATAAATCAATTATGCCGAATTGGTTTTTATTCTGTGAACTTTTTTACGGCATTTATCGCTTTTTTTAGAATTAACGCTACACTAAGCTCCTGTAACTTTTTTGAATTATAACGACTTGATTGAGGTGATACCGATGTCGCAATTGAATGTTGATCCACAAGAAATTGCCAAATTTGAAGCATTCGCTGCCATATGGTGGGATCAGCATTCTGAGTTCCGCCCATTACACATGATCAATCCGCTACGTTTAAACTGGATTGATGAGCATGCAGGTGGCCTGGCGGGTAAAAAAGTGCTCGATGTTGGTTGCGGTGGCGGTATCCTGTCGGAAAGCATGGCACGTCGTGGTGCCGATGTTTTGGGTATCGACATGGGTGAAGCTCCCCTCAATGTGGCACGCATTCATGCCGAACAGGAAGGCGTGCAGAATATTCAGTATCGCCAGATTCCGGTAGAACAATTAGCCGAAGAACAGGCCGGACAATATGACGTGGTGACCTGCATGGAAATGCTAGAACACGTTCCAGATCCGGCATCGATAATTCAAGCCTGCCATGCACTGGTCAAACCGGGTGGTCACGTGTTCTTCTCGACCATTAACCGTAATCCAAAATCTTATTTATTTGCCATTATTGGGGCGGAATATGTACTGCGTATGCTGGCCAAAGGCACGCATGATTATCATAAATTTATCAAACCGTCTGAATTGGCGCACGACATTCGTGGTGCAGGCTTAAAACTCAAAGACATGACCGGTTTACATTTCAATCCGCTGACCAAACGTTACTGGCTGGCACCAAATGTCGATGTGAACTACATGGTTTACACGCAAAAAGAAGGTGCTGAATGAAAGCGGTACTGTTTGACCTGGATGGCACCCTGATTGACACTGCTGCTGACTTCATTCGCATTATTCAAGACATGTGCCGCGACAAGCAATGTGAAATCGTGGCTGCCGACTTAATTCGCACCCAGGTGTCGGAAGGCGCACGTGCCATGGTGAAACTGGTCTATCCGGAACTGGAAGTGGATGATCCAGTCTTTCTTGCCCATCGCCAGCGCTTTCTGGATTTGTATGGTGAAGATATTGCGGTAGAGACTGACCTGTTTGAAGGCATGTATCCATTGCTGGAACAGCTGGAAAGTCAGGATATTCCCTGGGGCATCGTCACCAATAAGCCACGTTGGTTAAGCGAATCTTTATTAAAAGCCCTGAATTTGACCGAGCGCTGTTCGGTTCTGGTTTGCCCTGAAGATGTCAGCAAAACCAAGCCTGATCCGGAGCCGATGTACCTGGCAGCCAAGCAGATTAATGTTAGACCGGAAGACTGTATTTATGTCGGCGATCATCCGCGTGACATCGATGCCGGCCGTAATGCCCATATGTACACTATTTTGGCCGGCTATGGTTATTTACCATTGCAACACAAAGATGACTTAACAGCCTGGCAGGCGGATTGTATAGTGAAGACAGTTGCGGAATTACATCAAGTGATTAATCAATTGGTCATCTCAAAACAAGACAAAAATTTTCTTATTTCATAACGACATAAAAATACGATAAACGAGGAGGTAGACAATGAAATATTCAGAATATCAACCTCGCCCCGATCTGTTAAAAGATCGCATTATCCTGATTACAGGTGCGGGCGATGGTATTGGTCGTGCAGCTGCAATTAGCTATGCCCTGCATGGTGCCACCGTAGTTCTGCATGGACGTACCTTAAACAAACTGGAAGTCATTTATGATGAAATCGAAGGTTTGGGTGCGCCACAACCGGCTATTCTGCCTTTGCAACTCTCCAGCGCTTCTCCTCGCGATTATGAGTTACTGGTCGATACTTTAGAAAAGCAGTTTGGTCGCCTGGACGGCATTTTGCATAATGCCGGTATTTTGGGAGAACGTACTGAACTGGCGCATTACCCGGTGGATGTCTGGGATGATGTGATGGCCGTGAATTTGCGTGCACCCTTTTTACTGACCCAATCCCTGTTACCACTCCTGCAAAAATCGGAACATGCTTCGGTGGTCTTTGCCAGTTCTGGTGTCGGTCGTGAAGCACGCGAACGCTGGGGTGCCTATTCGGTATCCAAAATTGCCATTGAAGCGGTGAACCAGATTTTTGCCAAAGAAAATGTCTATCCGAATGTGCGTTATAACTGTATCAATCCGGGTGCAACCCGTACCGCCATGCGTGCCAAGGCTTATCCGGACGAAGATCCCAAAACTTTGCCGACACCGGAAAGCATTATGCCGGCTTACCTGTACTTGATGGGTGACGACAGCCTACATCTGAATGGTCAAAGTATTGATGCACAGGACTAATCCTTGAAGATCAAAAAGGGAGTCAATTGGACTCCCTTTTTTATTCTTCATTTAAACGAGTTAAACCACGCAAAAGCATCTTCATCATCAGTAAATCATAAATCGTATTTACAAATAACTTTTACAAAAATATTCGTTTTTCCAAATAATAAAAATGCGTCTATGCTAGGCATCATTGAAAACATCCACTATGAGGAAGATTGACATGGCTGATCAAAAGCGAAAAATTGAAACGATTCGTAGCATTAAAAAATTGCAGCTTTCGAATGTCCTGATTCGTGGCCTGGATGATGCCAAACAGGCAGAAACCATTGCTGAAGCAGTCACCTCATTACAAAACCTGATTGAACAATGGAACTAATGCCCAATTATGAACGACCTGTGAACCGCCAGGAGCATAGCTATTTCTTGTTTGGAAAGAAAAAATTTTACTTCATAAAATAATTTACAGAAATTTGATACAAAATTTTCATCCGCAGAAAGTTTTCGAGTATTTTATAGCTCTATAAAATTGCTCAAGATTTTTGAATGATGAGAGATGTTGCAAGAATATCCTTATTATCTCTGCATTTTTTAAGAAATGCGTGATCTATCTTCACAGTTTCTCTGCAATTTTTTCGTACATTAGCAGCCATGAAATTAATAACTTTTCTATGAGGGTTCAACATGAAAAAGATTTTGACAGTTTTGGCAATTTCTTTCAGTGCATTGATGGCAAACACGGCCAGCATTGCCGGACCTCATGAAAAAAACAATAATCATCGTGGCTGGGATCAATCCGATCAGCCAAAATTTAACCGCGGTCGCGATTTTCGTGAAGATGATCATGATGATGACATGCAGGACAAACGCCGTATGCGTGAAGAACGCGGATTCAAGCGTCTGCAACAGCATAAATGGCAACCCGGTTATGTGATGCCACAGCATTATCGCGGCAATGGTTACAAGGTCGATTACAGAAGCCATGACTTGCCTAAGCCGTCGCGTAATCAGCAATGGTACAAAATCAACAATGACTATATTTTAGTGGATACTGACAGTAATAACATTGTGCGTATTCAAGGATTTTAAAACGCTGTTTTAACTTCTCCACGCCCAAACTCCGGTTTGGGTTTTTTTATTTTTGCGCTGTGATTATTTCAATATCACCCTTTAACCGTATGACTTTCGGCACTTTTACAATCTTCTTTTTTTCTCCATCAATTTCACAATTCAACTAAGATTCCAACATCGTTTATCTCTACTTTTCCTCTAATTTTGAATCATCGAAAACATATACCGAAATGATCTAGGGTGAAAGTAATGAAAAAAGTTCTGACTACAATTGCACTTTCTTTATCTGCATTGATGGCAACTTCTGCGATGGCAG
Organism: Acinetobacter sp. ANC 4169; assembly: GCF_002135355.1. GTDB lineage: Bacteria > Pseudomonadota > Gammaproteobacteria > Pseudomonadales > Moraxellaceae > Acinetobacter. Next base: position 151,803 of record NZ_NEGE01000007.1, read on the forward strand.
CGCCGGATCATCGTTATGATGATCGTCAACGTTATAATCATGCCCCATCGCATCAGGATAAACGTTGGGATAATAATAACCGTTACAACCATAACCGCTATGACAATAATCGCTATGACAACAAACGAGTAAACCCAAGCCGTGACTGGCGTGCAGGCCAAAATTTCCCGCGCGTATTTAGCTCATCCAGCTATAAAGTCAGCGACCGTGAAGCACGTCGCTTACCGAATACCAATCGTTATCAACAATGGTATAAAGTCAACGGTGACTATGTGTTAGTGAATGAACGTACCGACCGCATTGTACGCATCATTAACTAAAAACTTCGTTTAAGTCTCCTGTTCCCACAAGAAGCACCTGAATTTGTTCAGGTGTTTTTTTATTTTGACCCTTCCCCTATGCCATTTTTTGATTAGAATCAAAGCAGGAAATTTTTATTTTGAGATAGGCATGCAAACGAATCCATCTGAAACATCACAAAGCACGAATTTACAATATGTGCATTGGTTTCGACATTCTGCGCCTTATATCAATGCCCACCGCAACAAAACTTTTGTCATCATGTTTGATGGTGAAGCGGTACAACATGAAAATTTCCAGCATATTATTCATGACATTGCTCTGCTGCACTCTTTAGGTATTCGTCTGATTCTGGTGCATGGCGCCCGTTCGCAAATCAACCAGAACCTAAAAGTCAGCGGTATTCAAACACCGTTCCATAATCACCGCCGGATTACTACACGTGAATCTTTAAGCTGCGTGATGAATGCGGTGGGATCTATTCGCTTGCAAATTGAAGCCCTGCTTTCCATGGGACTGGCCAACTCACCCATGTACGGCGCACGAATTGATGTGATCTCAGGCAATTTCGTCACCGCCAAACCTTATGGCATTCGTGATGGTGTTGATTTCCAGCTCACAGGTGAAGTACGTACGGTCGATACCGATGCCATTCAAAGACATCTGAAAAATCATAATATTGTGTTGCTTGGCCCAACCGGTTATTCCAATACTGGTGAGGTGTTTAATCTGGTCGCCGAAGAAGTCGCCACCAATACCGCCATTCTGCTTAAAGCCGACAAGCTGATATTTTTGGGTAAGCAACAGGGCTTGGTGAACGAGTTTGGACAATTGCAACGCGAAATTGCCCCGCATCAGCTGGATCAGCAGATCTTGCAATATCAGGATTCCAACCCGGATATTGCCCTGCAATTACGCGGTGCCAAAAATGCCTCACTTAAAGGGGTAAATCGTGTACATCTGATTTCTTATACCTACGATGGCGCATTGCTGGAAGAGCTGTTCACCCGTGATGGTGCCGGCACCATGATGACCGATGCCCATTATGAAGATGTGCGTACTGCCAATATTCAGGATGTCGGTGGTTTAATGAACTTGCTTCGCCCACTGGAAGCCGAAGGCATTCTGGTGTATCGCTCGCGGGAACGTCTGGAAAGTGAAATCGAGCAGTTTTCCGTGATTGAACGGGATGGGATGATTTTGGCCTGTGCTGCCCTGTACCCGATTCCAGCTTCAGCCAATGAAATTAAATCGGCCGAGATTGCCTGTGTCGCGGTCGATCCGACTTATCGAAAGTCCAACCGCGGCAGCCAGATTTTGCATTATCTGGAAGACAAGGCCAAAAGCCTGGGCATTCAGCAACTGTTTGTTTTAACGACCCGGACTGCACATTGGTTTGTCGAGCATGGTTTTGAACCTGCCAGTGTCGATGACCTGCCGAATGCACGTCAGGCCTTATATAACTATCAACGCAATTCTTTGGTGTTCAAAAAGTCACTTTAAGTCACTACGGTCCCATAGTTGAAGTCCATGTATTAGATTCGCGAGTGTGGCAGGGATGCCACACATTCCCCATCCTTGCGCTGCGTTATAAAGCAGTGCTTAAAACTGGCTCAGGATGTCGTGTATGGGGAATAAAGACTTTTCTTGCGAACTCAAAATATATTTTGAGTTCTCATTTTGGTCTGTCAAAAGTAGGGTTTAGCCTACACAAAGTCACTTAAACTTTTAAAGAAAAGACAAGGCTATGAAAAATATAAATATCAAATATTTAAAGATAACAAATCATCATGCTGGTTCAGTATTAAAATAAAATTCAAATTATGGGACAGCAGTGCACTTTAAGTGGCTTTTTTTATCACTGCCATAGCTTTATTTTTTATATCTTTATCTCTGCTTTTGCGAAATTTTTGACGATTTGCTTATGCCATATTTAAATAACCTTATACTTACTTAAGATTTAGAACTTAATTCATTAAATATCAATAATATAATGAATTAAAACAACATATTTTATGATTCTTATAAATCACTTTTCTACATAAGTTTTTCTTTTTTTTATTTATCTTTTTTCCTCATTAAGAATTCCTATTTTTTTATTTTTTCCGAAAAAGAAAAAGCTTTAGCGTATGTGTTCAATATTCAACACTTCATTGTTGCGGAGCACACCTACATGAGCGCCATTCAAGCAAAATTCTGGGCGAAATCACTGGTCCTTTCTTCAGTAGTTGCTGGCGCAATGATGATGACAGGTTGTGGAAAAAAAGAAGCTGAAACGGTCACTTTAAATATCGGCTTTCAGAAATATGGCTTATTACCCATTATTAAAGAACGCGGCATTTTAGAAACCGCGTTGAAAGACCAAGGCGTGAATGTGAAATGGGTCGAGTTCCCAGCCGGTCCGCAACTGCTTGAGGGCTTAAATGTCGGCAGTGTGTCTTTGGGTGAAGCAGGCGAAGCACCGCCTATTTTTGCTCAGGCGGCTAACTCGAATCTGGTTTATGTCGCGAATCAACCGGAAGCACCTAAAGCTGAAGCATTAATTGTTCAAAAAGATTCAGCCATTAAAAATATCCAAGATTTAAAAGGTAAGCGTGTTGCGCTGAATAAAGGCTCAAATGTTCATTACTTACTGTTAAAAGTTTTAGAAGCCAACAAGCTGACCCTGGATGACATCCAGGTGGTGTATTTACCACCGTCAGATGCACGTGCGGCATTTGAACGTGGTGCAGTGGATGCCTGGGTGATTTGGGACCCGTTCTTTGCTGCTGCTGAACAACAGATTGGGGCACGTGTGATTGCCACAGGTGAAAACCTGGTCAGTAATCATCAGTTCTATTTGGCAGACCGTAAATTTGCCGAGCAGCATCCGGATGTGCTGAAAGCGGTGGTGAAGGAACTCAACACCACCACGCAATGGGTGGCACAGCATCACGATGAAGCAGCCAAACTTCTGGAAAAACCAACAGGTCTGTCTAACGATATTCTAAAAACATCCATTTCCCGTATGGGCTTTGGGGTACAACCGATTTCTAACGACGTAGTTCAAAAGCAGCAATACGTTGCCGATGCCTTTTATAACCAGAAACTGATTCCAAACAAACTCAATATTCAAGCCGCGATTCTAGCGAAGTAAACCATAGAACAACGTTTAGGGGATTTAATATGACTCAACATCAGCTACTTAACAAAGCAACTCCATGGTTCAAAACCTCCGGTCATGGCATGCATGCCCTATTGGTTGCTTGCGCGATGTTGGGTTCAAATGCCGCTTGGGCTGTGGATCCTTCGGTAAAACAGCTGCGCGTCGGCTATCAAAAAGCTTCGGTGAATTTGGTGATTGCGCAGCAACAAAAGCTGTTTGAACAGGAATTTCCAAACGCCAAAATCACTTGGAATGAATTTCCAGGTGGTCCGCAAATTTTAGAAGCCCTGGCAGTCGGTTCGATTGATATCGGTGCGACTGGCGATACGCCACCTGTGTATGCTCAGGCCGGCAACAAGCCATTGCATTACTTTGCTTATGAAACTGCAAAACCTTTGGCTTCTGCCATTTTGGTACCAGGCAACTCCAAAATTACCCAGCTCAGCCAGTTGAAGGGTAAACGTGTTGGGGTTCATCGCGGTTCAAGCTCACATTATTTATTGGTGCAAGCGGTACGTAAAGCCGGTTTGCAATGGACTGATATTCAACCGATCTGGCTCAGCCCGGCTGACGCACGTGCCGCTTTCCAGAAAGGTGCTATTGATGCCTGGGCCATTTGGGATCCGTACTATGCTGCGGCTCAAGTGGAAGATAAGGCCAAAGTGCTGGCTTCAGGTAAAGGCTTAAGTCCAAATTACACCTTTTATCTGGCTTCAAGTGATTTAGTTAAAAATCATCCTCAAGCACTTAAAGGCATTATCAAGCAAGTGAACATTGCAGATAAATGGGTACAAAGCAACAAGACTGCGACTGCAAGCCTCTTCGCGCAAAGCACAGGTCTGAAATCGGTGGTCAGCCAGACTTTTATCCAGCGTCGTCCGAACCCGTCTAATGCTGCTCTGCTCAGCAAAAAAGTGATTGCCGATCAGCAAGAACTGGCAAACCGTTTTAGCGAACTCAAGATCATTCCGAAATCTATCAATATTCAGCAAGCCGTTTGGGCAGGCAAGTAATCTAAGGATCAAAGCAATGAAAATTTTCTGGTTTATTCCTACGCATGGTGACAGCCGTTATTTAGGCACAAGCAAAGGTGCGCGTCAGGTCGATCATGCTTATATGAAACAGATTGCCGTAGCGGTAGATAACCTGGGTTATGAAGGCGTACTGATTCCAACCGGCCGTTCATGTGAAGATCCATGGATTACCGCAGCCAGCCTGATCGATGCGACCAAAAACCTGAAATTCCTGGTGGCGTTACGTCCAGGCGTGACCACGCCTGCCCTGGCTGCGCGTATGGCGGCAACTTTTGACCGTTTATCGAATGGTCGTGTCCTGCTGAACCTGGTGACAGGTGGCGATGAGCAAGAGCTGAAAGGTGACGGCGTGTATGAAGACCACGCGACCCGCTATAAAACTGCAGCTGAGTACACCACCATCTGGCGTGAAATTTTAAAACGCTCACACACAGGTGAAAGCTTTAGCTTCAATGGTGAACGCCTACAAGTGGAAGATGCCAAACTGCTTTATCCACCGGTACAGCAACCTTATCCACCACTCTGGTTCGGGGGTTCTTCAGATGCAGCCGTAGATTTAGCAACTGACCAAGTCGACACTTACCTGACTTGGGGCGAGCCACCGGCAGCAGTGAAAGAAAAAATTGAAAATGTCAAAGTCAAAGCTGCTGCTAAAGGCCGTACCTTGAACTATGGTATCCGTTTACACGTGATTGTGCGTGAAACCAATGAACAGGCATGGGCTGCTGCTGAAGAGCTGATTCAATACGTAGATGATGCAACCATTGCGGCTGCACAACAAAAATTCAAGCAGATGGATTCAGTCGGTCAGCGCCGTATGGCTGAACTGCACAACGGTGACCGTAGCAAACTTGAAGTGTCTCCGAACCTTTGGGCAGGTGTAGGCCTGGTTCGTGGTGGTGCAGGTACCGCACTGGTTGGCGATCCTGAAACGGTTGCTGCACGTATTCAGGAATATGCCGACTTAGGTATCGATACCTTCATCTTCTCAGGCTATCCGCATCTGGAAGAATCGATTCGTTTTGCAGAATTGGTATTCCCCTTACTGCCTTTAGAAACCCGCAAAAAACTGGCTCAACCGAACTTGACTGGTCCTTTTGGCGAAATCGTGGCAAATAACTACGTTGCAGATGAAGCTAAAAAGGAAGTTAAACATCAGGAGCCGGCTTAATGAGCAAAACCATTTCTGCTGAAGCCGTGGCCAAAACCAAGGTTTCACGTGGAACACAATTTGGGCAGCGTTTGCTGCCCTGGTTGTTCCCGATTGCACTGATTCTGGTCTGGCAAATTGCCTCTATGACCAGTCTGTTAGAGAGCCGTATTTTACCAGCGCCTACTGCGGTAGTCAGTGCATTCTGGCAGCTGCTGATCAGTGGTGAACTTTGGCAACACGTGAAAGTCAGTGCCGGTCGTGCCCTGCTTGGCTTATTGGTCGGTGGTGGTTTGGGTCTGCTGCTCGGCCTGCTGAACGGTTCTTCTAAAACCGCGTCAACCCTGCTGGATACCACTTTACAGATGATCCGTAATATCCCGGCTTTGGCACTCATTCCTTTGGTGATTTTATGGTTCGGGATTGATGAATCAGCCAAGCTGTTTTTGGTTGCAGTCGGTGTGTTCTTCCCGCTGTATATCAATACCTATCACGGCATTCGTTCGGTTGATCCGCAATTAATCGAAATGGGCAAAAGCTACGGTTTAACCCGCTGGCAGTTATACAAAGAAATTATTTTACCGGGTGCGATGCCGTCGATTCTGGTTGGTTTACGCTTTGCACTGGGTCTGGTCTGGGTGCTGCTGATTGTGGCCGAAACCATTTCTGCACAGTCCGGCATTGGTTATATGACCATGAATGCCCGTGAATTCTTGCAAACTGACGTAGTTTTGGTGGGGATTTTACTTTACGCCCTGCTGGGTAAACTGGCTGATGTACTGGCCGTCGGTTTAGAAAAATACCTGCTGCGTTGGCATGCGGGCTATCAACAATAAGGAATAAGACATGACTGATTTAAGCATCGGGCGTCATGCTTCTGAAGAACGCTCAATACCGCAACAACCGGACCATACAGATATCAATCCTAACGCTGTCGTGGGTGCAGAAATTCTGATTGAACAGCTGCATAAATTCTATGGTGAAGTGAAAGTTCTGGAAGATCTGGACCTGCACATTCAACCGGGTGAATTCCTGGCCATTGTTGGACGCAGTGGCTGTGGTAAAAGTACCCTGCTGCGTCTGATTGCCGATTTGGAACAACCCAGCTATGGCGAAATCAAGTTTAAGTCAGCGCGTCATATTCGCGAAGGCATCACCAGTGATGACATCCGGGTCATGTTCCAGGACCCACGGCTTTTGCCATGGCGGAGTATCGAGCAAAATGTACAATTGGGTTTAGCCAAAGAGCATCAAGGCAATGCCTCTACCCTGCTAGAAAAAGTCGGCCTGAAAGAAAAGGCAGGACTCTGGCCATCACAACTTTCAGGTGGTCAACGTCAGCGTACTGCCCTTGCCCGTGCCTTATCGCATAAGCCTCGTATCTTGCTGCTAGATGAACCTTTGGGTGCGCTAGATGCACTCACCCGTTTGGACATGCAGAACCTGATTGAAAAACTCTGGACCGAGCAAGGCTTTACCGCAATTCTGGTGACCCATGATGTTAGCGAAGCGGTTCAACTGGCTGACCGCATTATCCTGTTAGATAAGGGACACATTGCCCAGCAGTTTAAAGTCGATTTGGCCCGACCACGTAAAAAGGATTACGCATTTACTGAACTCGAGCAACAGGTGCTGAATGCGGTACTGGCAACCTGATCTTTTATTGCTTAAATCAAGATTTGCAATGAGCGCTTATCAATCCGATTTGATTTGCGCTGATCTCAAGATGATGTAAGGTTAAGGCCAGCAGATTCTTTAATTTTATTTAAGGATGGCTGCTTGCTCAAAATATGAAACTGCCTCTCTGGCATAAAAATTTAAATTTAATCTTATTGAAACCCCTGAGGATATCCATAGCGTACTAAACAGCCATCTTCCGGCTTTAACTTTTTACTTTTGTTGAATTTATCGTAATTTCATAGCTCATCTACAAAATAAATCGTCATTATTCATAAAATTAAAACTTTTGCTTATGCACAAATCTGATGATTTGCCGTACAATTTGTTTTTCCCCCTTTAATTTTTTAAATGTGCCAATGGAACAAAAAAAGAGTACTCAAAAAAGACATCAATTGCTGAGTGCAGCACTCGATGTATTTTCCCTTTACGGTTTTAATGGGGCAAGCTTAGACGAGATTGCTCAAATTGCTGAAATGCATAAATCAAATATTTTCTATTATTATGAGAATAAAGAAGCTTTATATGTAGAAGTGCTGACCACTGTTTTACAGAAATGGCTTGCTCCACTGCAAATGCTAGAATCCGAGCTGGAACCAGAAGAAGCTATTAGCAACTATTTAATGCAAAAGATTGAGGTTTCTCGCACTCAACCGAAAGCATCCCGACTGTTTGCTTTGGAAGTGATTCAAGGTGCGCCGCATATCTTGCCGATTCTAAAAGGTCCTTTAAAGAAACTGGTCAAGCGCAAAGCCAAAGTCATCAGCATGTGGCAGGAACAGGGTAAAATTGCCAAAGAAATTGATCCTGAACTGCTTATTTTAAATATTTGGGCCATCACCCAAAACTATGCCGATTTTGCCACCCAAATGGAAATGGTCACCGGTAAAACCTTGCGTAACCGTTCAATGCAGCAACGTTGTATTCAACATACTGTACACATGATGTTATATGGGGTTATCCCTCGTTCATAAACCTTAAATTATCGTCAACGATAATTTTGGCATACGACCATAGCTCCCTATGGTCGCCGAATTACCATTCTTAACCGCTTTATTTTATCATTTGATACAATTCTGACAGCTTTTGCGCCCCCAATAATAAATTTTCTTCCCAATCCAGATGCGCAGTTTCATTGGCCCCATCGGTAATATATTTCACTGAAATAAATCGTACGCCCAGTTTCTTGCAGACTTTGGCCATCGCATAGCCTTCCATGTCCACCAAATTGCACGGCACTTTGGGCAATCCTGTTTCAAAGCTATCCCCCGTTCCGCAAATGCCTTGAGGCAAATGCTGAAAATAGGACTGCAAATGAATTTCCGCAGGATGATCATGATCCATCGGCGTCACACCGACTGCAAAACCGAGGGGCGATACATCCATATCGCGTTGCACAAAGGTACTCACTTCCACCAGCTCATGTGCATTAAAATGTGAACTTCCCGCAGTGCCCAGGTTGAGCAAGGTCTTGCAACCGGTCTTGTGAATCACTTCAAAGGCTTTAAATGCCGCATTGACTTTACCAATACCGCTGTAATGTACTTCGATGCCTGCCTGTTCAAACAGACCTTTAGATTCATTCGGCAATGCCATAATTAAAGCCAAGTCAGACATAGCGAAACCTTGTGTATGTGCAAATTTTAAAGTGTGCACATTAGAAAAGAATTAGCGAATGAGTGCAAATTTAAAATCGTGATCATCCTTGTGCCTAAGCCTTTAATACATCCTGATTCACTTGAATATTTAAACTGACTGATCTGTTGTTCAAGCATTTCAATGTCCTTCAACGCTATTGATCTTCTGCGTTCTGATCTTTTTCAAACACTATTTTTTTGACAAAGATCCAATATTTTTTTGTATGAAAACACAACAACAAGACGAACGGCTAAGATTATGGCAATATATAGCCCTGATAATTTTTCACTTATTGATTTGCCCATGAAGCTGCTCCGCCTGAATGCTTTAGCGCCAGATTTTCAATTGCCAAAAACTGCCGTGACCCTTGGTAATTTCGACGGCGTACATTTGGGTCATCAGGCAATGATTGCACAATTAAAACAACTCGCCGCAGCACAAAATCTAAAAACCCTGGTGATGATTTTTGAACCGCAACCTCTGGAATTTTTTAAAGGGTATGAAGCGCCGCCACGGATCACCTCACTACGTGAAAAAGTCGAATATCTCACCGAGCTGGGTGTCGACTATATTGCGGTCGCCAAATTTGATAATCATTTCCGCAGCTTAAGTGCTGAAGAATTTGCCGACATTTTAAAACACAAACTCAATGCCGATTCCCTGGTTTTAGGCGACGACTTTCATTTCGGTAAAAACCGCCAAGGCAATAGTGAATTTTTAAAAAATTATGGTTTTCAGGTGACCAATTTAAGCACCGTAGCCTTAGCGGGTGAACGGATCAGTTCCACCCGAATCCGCCAGACGCTACAAGCGGGTGATTTAGCCTTGGCGGCCAAATTGCTGGGACGTCCCTATAGCATCACTGGTCGGGTACAATATGGTGATCAAATTGGACGAACAATTGATTTTCCTACTATTAACGTTTCCTTAAACCGCCATAAACCGTGTTTAAACGGAATTTACGGCGTAGAAGTGGTGTGTGAAACCGAATCGTTAAAAGATAAAGTAAAAGCTGACCACCCTGAAAAACTAGGCATTGCAGGTTATGAACCCACTGCCCTGTTTGGTGCAGGACATGTAGGAACACGACCGGCCATCAAACAAGTCCATCCGGAATGGCGATTAGAAGTACATTTTCCTGATGTTTCTGCTAATCTGTATGGCCTGTTAATGCGGGTGATATTCTTGAACTATTTACATGGTGAAAAGGACTACCCTTCGCTTGAAGCATTGAAAGCGGGAATTGACGATGATGTAGAAAAACTGCTTGAGTTTAGACACAACACCCCCAATTTTCCCTTTTAAATCCCAGATTTTTTTATTGTAAAACGCGTCAGCCTAAGACTGATTAAATTGGAAGACAACTTGCATGAGCGATAAGCAAACTCCTGAAAATGCAGTGGATTACAAAGCCACGCTAAACCTCCCAGGTACCGAATTTGCAATGAAAGCAAATCTCGCAGTACGTGAAGCAAAATGGTTAGAAGAGTGGTATGCCGACAACATTTATCAGCAGATTCGTGCGTCGCGTATTGGCAAGAAAAAATATGTACTTCATGACGGCCCTCCCTATGCCAATGGTCAAATCCATTTAGGTCATGCAGTCAATAAAGTGCTGAAAGATATCATCATCAAAAGCCGTGTGATGGATGGCTTTGATGCACCTTATGTTCCGGGTTGGGACTGTCATGGCCTTCCTATCGAACTCAAAGTAGAAGAAAAAGTCGGTAAAGTCGGCGTGAAAGTGGATGCGTCTACTTTCCGTAAAGCCTGCCGTGAATATGCCTATACTCAAGTCGAACTACAAAAGAAAGACTTCATACGTATGGGCGTGTTTGGTGACTGGGACAATCCTTACCTCACAATGAACTTCAAACAGGAAGCCGACATTGTTCGCTCGCTGGGTGCCATTGCCAAAGCCGGTCATATTGAACCGGGCTTAAAACCTGTGAACTGGTGTCTGGACTGCGGTTCGGCATTGGCTGAAGCAGAAGTTGAATATGAAGATAAAAAATCTGATGCCATCGACGTGGGTTTCACTGTTGTTGATCTTGCTGACTTATCTGCACGCCTAGGTGTAACCGTTGCCGATTCAACAGACATCGTGATCTGGACCACTACCCCTTGGACGCTTCCTGCTAACCAGGCGGTTGCCCTGCACGCAGAAATTGAATACCAGTTGGTCAAAGCACGTGGTGAAGATAAAGCTGCACAAAACTTTATCTTGGCCAAAGATTTGGTTGAATCTGCCACTGAACGTTATGGTTTTAACACTGTTGAAGTGATTGCAGATTTTGCCGGTAGCAAACTTGAAAATCTTGTTCTTCAACATCCTTTAATTAGCGATCGTCAAGTACCCGTAATTTTAGGTGAACACGTTATCGCTACCAGCGGTACTGGTGCAGTACATACTGCGCCTGGCCATGGTGTGGACGATTATAAAGTTGGCCTACTGTATAACTTGAAAGTTGACAATCCTGTGGGTGGTAATGGTGTGTATTTGCCTACTTCACCAATTTTTGCCGGTGAGCACATTTATAAAGCCAACCCTAAAATTATTGAAGCATTAAGTGAAGCGGGCAAACTTTGGGCACATCACCCAATCAAGCACAGCTACCCGCACTGCTGGCGCCATAAAACCCCGATTATCTTCCGTGCGACACCACAATGGTTCATTAGCATGGATGCCAAAGGCCTACGTCAAAATGCACTCAATGCAATTGAAAATGACATCAGCTTTGTACCGGATTGGGGTAAAAACCGTATCCAATCAATGATCGAAGGCCGTCCGGACTGGTGTATTTCACGTCAACGTACTTGGGGTGTCCCAATTCCGTTCTTCGTGCATAAAGATACCAATGAATTGCATCCACGTACTCCGGAATTGACCGAAGAAGTGGCGAAACTGATCGAACAGGAAGGGATTGATGGTTGGTATAACCGTGATGCTTCTGAGTTCATCGGTGCAGACGCCGAGCAATACAATGCCGTACGCGATACCCTGGACGTGTGGTTCGACTCCGGAACAACCCACTTTGCCGTGCTTCGTGAACGTGAAGAATTGACTGACCCTGCGGATTTGTACCTGGAAGGTTCAGACCAGCACCGTGGCTGGTTCCAGTCTTCATTGCTCACCTCAATTGCCATCAATGAACGTGCCCCTTATAAAGGCCTGTTGACGCATGGTTTCGTGGTCGATGAGAAAGGTCGCAAGATGTCGAAGTCGATCGGTAACGTAATCACACCGCAGGACATCATTAAAGATATGGGTGCAGACGGTTTACGTTTCTGGATCGCCTCTGCGGATTACCGTTATGAAATGACGGCGGGT
>NZ_NEGE01000008.1 GCF_002135355.1 Acinetobacter sp. ANC 4169
TTGAAGGAGATCGATTCAACCGCCAAGCAATATAACGAATAGAAAAATCTTCACGTAATAAGGCAAATATCTGATATCTTTCGTCTTGAGTAAGATGAGTATAGTTCATGATGCAACTTTGACTTTGGTCGGTCGGAAGCAAAATGCTAACTCATCTTACTTCCTTCCAAGAATTTAATCTCTGTTGCACTTCATTTAAGAATCTAAGTACTTAAAACATCCAATTTGTTTAAACTAACAATAATATTTACCCAGAGTAATCTTATGTCCAGCAGTTTTAAACGCAGTTTCAGCTTAATAATAGGCAGCTGCCTGGTACTGGATAGCTTATGGTTACTTGCTATGGATAAGATTCACTTAGGCATTATTCTTCCCCTGATTATTGGTATGGCACTGATGCTGTATGCGATATGTTTTAACTGGATTCAAAGCCTTATTCAGCTTAGCCCATTAAGACAGATGTTATGGCGCTGTTTATGGACAGGATTTTTTCTCTGGATAATCACATTAGTGATGTTTTTCAGTTATCTGCAATATAGCAGTCAGCAGTTCAATAACATGCAGCCCGCTGCTGCAGTCATTATATTGGGCAGTGGAATCGAAAAGGGCCGACCCTCTCCCACTTTAAAACAGCGTTTAGATATCGGTGCCGCCTATGCCAAACAGTATCCTGAAACACTACTGGTCATGACTGGAGGTTTAGGTTTTCAGGAGCAGATCTCTGAAGCAGCAGTAATGTCTGAATATCTGCAACAACAGCATCATATTGATCAGTCACGTATTCTATTAGAAGCCAAAAGTACCAGTACTGAAGAAAATCTGCGCAATGTACAGCCTTTACTGACGCAGCGGCATATTCATCTGAACCAGCCGATTGTGATTGCCACCAGTGACTTTCATATTTTACGTGCCAAAGCTATTGCCAATCATCAAGGCTATCAGCAGATACTCACGCTCAGCGCTCCAACACCGCTTTACATTCGCTACAACTCCTGGTTGCGCGAATACTTTGCCTTCATTAGTGGCTGGCTGTTACAGGAATACTAAAATCAGTTCAAACGAATGTTACGTGGTAAAGGCAGTTTTGCATCTTTAAATAATTCAGGTTTTTGTACGTAAATTTGATACAGATAATTTTTGATATCCACTAATAATTTTTCCGGTGCAACCAGCACATTTTGCCCTTCCGGGGTTAAATCCATCGACACGCTGGTGTTTTCCTGGCGTAAAAAAGGAATTACTTTTTCGACAAAATCTTTGAGTGAAATTTCCTGAATCTGATAATTTGCCCAATTGTCTTTTACCAACAATTTTGCCAGGCCTTTGGTTTGCCAAATGGCAAATGCACGCTGACCGGTAGGGGTCGCACATAATGCCCAGCCGTCATCATATAAGGCATGGACATAACCTTGACCTACAATCGTTTCAACAAATTGTTTATAAATCTCTTGTGCGTTATAGGTATTATTTGGAGCTTTGGCAGCTTTGCGTTGATATGGATTTCTCATATTTTTTCAATAGTTAAAATTATTATTAACTAGAGATTTTATGGAAAAAATAGAATTTTATCAAGGAGAATATATGGTGGGCGCTGACGGGATCGAACCGCCGACATTCTGCTTGTAAGGCAGACGCTCTACCAACTGAGCTAAGCGCCCTGAGGAATAAAAAATAACGATGTTATTTTTTATGACGCAAGACAAGCGAAGCGCGTAGTCTTGGTATTGATATCTTAAACTCAGGGATTTAAGAAATTTTAAAAAATGGCGCAGCGGACGGGACTCGAACCCGCGACCCCCGGCGTGACAGGCCGGTATTCTAACCAACTGAACTACCGCTGCATCACGATACTTATTGCTAAGTACTTATATCTATTAAAAGATATGGTGGGCGCTGACGGGATCGAACCGCCGACATTCTGCTTGTAAGGCAGACGCTCTACCAACTGAGCTAAGCGCCCTCAAAGGGTCTTACAATTTCGATTTTAAGGATGGCGCAGCGGACGGGACTCGAACCCGCGACCCCCGGCGTGACAGGCCGGTATTCTAACCAACTGAACTACCGCTGCATCGCAAAAAATCTGGTGGGCGCTGACGGGATCGAACCGCCGACATTCTGCTTGTAAGGCAGACGCTCTACCAACTGAGCTAAGCGCCCTCAAAAGGTCTATTATGTAAATGGCGCAGCGGACGGGACTCGAACCCGCGACCCCCGGCGTGACAGGCCGGTATTCTAACCAACTGAACTACCGCTGCACTTACACAATGTCGCTATTGTGGCAAACGAATATTAAGAACTTAAGTGGCGCAGCGGACGGGACTCGAACCCGCGACCCCCGGCGTGACAGGCCGGTATTCTAACCAACTGAACTACCGCTGCACTAAAGTGTCTTAACGTTAAAGAGCTTGGTGGGCGCTGACGGGATCGAACCGCCGACATTCTGCTTGTAAGGCAGACGCTCTACCAACTGAGCTAAGCGCCCTTTAAACGTCTTCATCGTTTGATGAGGTGCATTATAGAGAATCCTGACAGACTGTCAAACGCTTTTCTGCCTGTTTTTGGTTTTTTACGTTTGAGTGATTAAAAAATAGGTTATTCGCTATAAAAACAAACAATTTCGATAACTTATTTACTATTTTCTGTAAAAAACCGTGAAATCATGGGGTTATTTTTCAGTAAAATTTTCCCTGATTTTTGAACTATTGGCAAAGACTGCTATTTTTTAATCTATTCGATAAACCCGGATTTTCAGCTTTTAACTGCTCTGCGTTTTTATTTATCAGCGAGTGCCTGTTTTACAGTCCGTCGAATTCAAACGCTGTTCTGAAATAAACACCACAGCATCCTCAGAAATCAGTTCAAATAATTCAATCACATCTTCATTGCGCATCCGGATACAGCCATGAGAC
Organism: Acinetobacter sp. ANC 4169; assembly: GCF_002135355.1. Lineage (GTDB taxonomy): Bacteria > Pseudomonadota > Gammaproteobacteria > Pseudomonadales > Moraxellaceae > Acinetobacter. The sequence continues at coordinate 2,910 of NZ_NEGE01000008.1, forward strand.
ATCGGAATCCCCATGGGTTCTGTATCCGGCGTGCCATGAATATAGATATAACGCTTAAAAGTGTCACAGCCCTCGCCCTGATTAAAATTTTCTTCTAGCCCACTTAACCAGAGAATGCGCGATAAAATCCAGTCACGTTCAGGAAATTGCGCAGCCAATGCTGCATCGTACACTTCCCCTGTTTGCTGCCTTGCTTTAAACACCGCATTTTTAGGTGCCGTATGTCCGAACTTGAGCGCCACTTTATGCCAGCCCCTAGGCGTCTTGCCAGAATTTTCCTGCTCGCCGATCCCGTTCTTGCCGGTAGAGATGACATAAGACTTGTGATGCTTAGGCAAGGTCAAACTTTGCTCGGCCAAATCAATCCAGATATCTGCCTGCTCTAAAGAATATGTCATAAGAAAGTTACTCAACGTCTTTAATCGGTTCAGCTGCAGGTTCAGGTCGTAGCCATAGCCAGATGGCAACGCTTAGCATGGTCAAATCGGTAAATATTTTCACCAATACTGGAGCAGTGGTAAATAACATGATGATTCCACTGATTAACATCATGATACTGGCAAACCATTTTGCCTTGCGTGGTACGGTACCATTTTCACGCCATGACCTTAATGTTGCACCATACTTAGGATGATTCAGCAGCCAGGCATCCATTTGTGGCCAGCCTTTAGAGGCTGACCAGGCGGCTAAAATCAGAAATACTGTTGTTGGCATACCCGGTAAAAGTGCCCCGATAAAGCCCAGGATGATAAAAATCATCACCAAACTTCGCCAAAACAACATTTTCATAGCACTGCCCTATACATCTAATTGCGGTAGTATAAAGTGTTTTTGCATATTATCCGTTGTCATTCTGCACTTTTTAATCTAGCGCCAGGGGTTGGCTATGTTTGTTTTAAATCAAGCGTCTCATCTTGAGGAACCTTGGCTGCAATTTAAAAATTTACTGGTTCGGCAATTGGCCTTTTGCGTATGCAGTCCAAATATTTTATCGGATACTCCGCCCGAACTGGTGTTAAAACACACTTTTCAGTTTCACGACAATGCTATATGGCACGGCCATTTTGAGAATTATCGCGCCAGACTGCTTTATTTAGATCAGCATCCGCAAGAATTAGAAATCTTTTTACAGCAACTAAAAAGTACCCGTCTGGGATTACGTTTTGAAATGTTTATCTGGTTTTGGTTGCTCGAGCCAGACTATCACCCTTATCAATTGCTCGGTCATAGCATTCAAAAAATAGCTGGGCCACGCACCTTGGGTGAACTCGACTTCCTGTTATTCAATACTGAAAGCAAGGCCATTGAACACTGGGAAGTGGCTTTAAAATACTATTTAGCGGAACGTGATTTTTCCTTGCCTTATTGGTATGGCTTAAACCGGAGCGATACTCTGTTGCGTAAATTGAATCACTTTAGCCAGAAGCAGTTTCAATTTGAGGATGCACTGGAGCATAAAATTGAACAGCGTTTTGCGGTACTAAAAGGACAGCTCTACCTCCCTATTGAAAGCAAGGTAAGCGCTATCCCCAACTGGGTCAATCTGCAACGCCGTTTAGGCTACTGGGGAAGCCATATTCCACCACAAAGTGCTGATTTTTATCGATTACAACGACAAGAGTGGATCTGTCCGCAACAGCATATCAGTAGCGATACGGCACACTGGTGGAGCAATGGTTTATATCTGCAAAAAGATAAAAATAATTTCTATATGTACCGAAATTTGCCCCTCCTTTCTCAAACGGTAAAGGGCTAACTTTATGAGAATTGTCTATTTTTATAACAAATGCTTACTTTTCTACCATCAAAAACTCATATTTTTTACGCCGGGCATTAATTAACCTGAATTCACATCAAAATAATGAATTACTTGGAGATGATGATGAAAAAAATTCTTGCTGCTTCCCTCATTATTGCTTTTGCTTTAACTGGCTGTAATACCTTTAAAGGTGTGGGTAAAGATGTATCCAAAGCTGGAGATGCCGTAACCAATACCGCAGAAAAAACTTCTGAGGAAATTCGCAAAAACTAATTTGTTTTTAGCGCACACAGAACCCTATCTCAGATAGGGTTTTTTTATGCCAATTTTATGGCAGTCATTCACTTTCAAGGGCATATTCGCCTATTATAGTACCGACAAATTTATCGACTTATGAAAATCGCATGACATCTTCCGCTACCCTTGATTTAAGCTTGCAACTGTTACGTCAGCCTTCTGTAACACCGATCGATCATAGCTGCCAAACTATAATGGCGGAACGTTTAGCAAAAATAGGCTTCAATATTGAACCGATGCGTTTTGAAGATGTCGATAATTTATGGGCACGTAAAGGAATTGAAGCACCGGTACTTTGTTTTGCAGGTCATACCGATGTAGTACCCACCGGTAGTTTAGATGACTGGAATTCAGATCCTTTTGTACCGGAAATCCGCGATGGCAAACTTTATGGCCGCGGTAGTGCCGACATGAAAACAGCACTGGCAGCCATGGTAGTGGCTTCTGAACGATTTGTTGCAAAATACCCAAATCATAAAGGTTCTATTGCCTTCCTCATTACTTCCGATGAAGAAGGTCCGTCGATTAATGGTACCGTGAAAGTAGTAGAAGCCTTAGAAGCCCGCAATGAAAAAATGACCTGGTGTCTGGTCGGTGAACCTTCTAGTACGCATCAATTGGGTGATATCGTTAAAAATGGTCGTCGTGGTTCATTGAATGCCAAATTGACCGTAAAAGGTAAACAAGGCCATGTCGCATATCCTCACCTTGCCATTAACCCAATTCATACTGCATCTAAGGCCTTGGCTGAACTGTGTGATACGGTGTGGGACAATGGCAATGAATATTTCCCCGCTACATCTTTCCAGATTTCCAATATTTCTGCAGGTACCGGTGCAACCAACGTGGTTCCTGGCACCATGAATCTATTATTTAATTTCCGTTATTCAACTGAAGTGACTGCTGAACAATTAAAAGCTCGTACTTTAGAGATCCTTGACCGTCATCATGTCGACTATGACATTGAATGGACATTGTCTGGCCTGCCATTCCTGACGCCAGTGGGTGAACTGGTCAATGCAGCAAAAAATGCCATTCGTAATGTAACAGGTGTTGAAACTGAGCTGTCTACCAGTGGCGGTACTTCAGATGGTCGATTTATTGCCCCTACTGGTGCACAAGTGCTTGAACTCGGTGTACTTAATGCCAGCATTCATCAAATTGATGAACATGTAAATGTCGCCGATTTAGAACCGCTTGCTGAAATTTATGAACAAATTTTGGAAGGCTTATTGGCTAACTAAAAACGAATAAAGCCACAAATAAAAAAGGAACTTTAGGTTCCTTTTTTATTGTCCATTATTGGATTAAGCGCTAGGTTTTATAACCCCAAAGAAGACTGAATTTGGGCCAGATTAGGCACATGAAACACCTGATCTCCCATACGTACATACTGAAATACATCCGGGTCTGTAGCAGTACGTTCTTCATCTACCACTTCGGAAATACGCAGACGAATCGTTTTTGGCATCTCATTACACATCAGGGCAAAACGCTGACTGACATCATCACCTTCAATCACCAACGCTACACCGGTTTTCCGCTCTGGATCATTGACTGCATATACCGGTAATTTCAGTTCATGCCATTCTACAAAGGGTACTTGGGTAGCACTATCCAGTGCCGATAAGACAATATTTTGCGGAAGGATCATCGCTTCCTTGCCATGACAACCAATAATATAGGTATCGATAAATCCGGTAGATACCGTAATAAGGTGGTATAGCTCTTGTTGTGAAATTTGATCAACAGCAGAGTTTGAAACACTATTTTGGCTCATTTAATTACCCCTGACTGGTCTCTTCTAACAAACTTTCTATATTTTCCAACAATTCCGCTTCCTGGAACGGTTTACCCATATAATGCGTTACACCAAGGCTGAATGCACGTTCACGGTGCTTCTCGCCTGTTCTTGAAGTAATCATGATAATAGGCAGGTTTTGATGCACTTCATGGTGACGAACCAGGTTGGTTACTTCAAAACCGTCCATACGCGGCATTTCAATATCCAGCAACATCAAGTCTGGTTTGACATTTTCCAGCTGCTCCATGGCATCCACACCATCTTTGGCCGTTACCACATCAAAGCCTTGACGCTCAAGTAAACGTGAGGTCACCTTACGTACAGTCACCGAGTCATCCACAATCATAATCAGGCGGCGCGCATTGCTATAACGAGAATGCTCACGCTGATCTGACAGCTGTTTAAGACGTTGGGTACTCTGAATTTGGCGGGCAATATTCTGGCCATCCAAAATCAGGCAGACTTGACCATCACCTAAAATGGTTGCACCGGCAATTACACCCACATTTGAGAATTGCTGACCGATCGGTTTCACCACAATTTGTGCACGTGAACCAATCAGCTGATCTACCAATAAGGCAATGGTTTGCCCATTATTACCCTTAATAAGTAGTACGGGTAAAGAATGCGCAATATTACTTAAGCGTGGTAAAGGTTGGTTGGAAACGAATTCAGATAAATAACGCAGTTTATAACTGGTGTTATCAATTTTAAAGAAGTCATCTTTACTGTTGAAATATTGCTCCAGCGTAGATGGCGCAATTCGTACAATACGGTCAATTTGTGCCAGTGAAATTGCGAACTGCTGATCACCTGATTTCACCATCAAGGCATCACTTACCGCTACAGTCGTCGGCACGCGAATCGTAAATGTCGTGCCTTTACCCAATTCAGAATCGATGGAAATATGGCCACCCAGTGCCTTAATTTCGCTTTGCACCACATCCAGACCTACACCGCGTCCGGAAATCTGGGTCACTTCTTTGGCTGTACTAAAACCGGGATGGAAAATAAATTGCAGGATTTCCTGTTTATCAATAGGTTGATCGGCTTTAATTAAACCCAAGCTGAGCGCTTTTTCTTTAATTCTTGCTTCATCAATCCCTTTACCATCATCACTGAACGATACCAATACATCTGTACCTTGACGGCTAATATTTAAGACAATTTTCCCGACTTCAGGCTTTTGTAGTTCATGTCTTACTGGAGTGTCTTCCAGACCATGATCGATCGCATTACGCAGCATGTGCTCGAATGGAGTGACCAAACGCTCAAGAATGTTACGGTCTAATTCACCTTCAGTGTTTTGAACCACTAACTCTGCCGGGCGGTTTAGGGTGGATGATGTTTGACGCACGATACGTTGCAAACGTGGCAATAAACGGTCAAATGGTACCAGACGGGTACGCATCAAGCTTTCCTGAATCTCGGCTTGAATACGTGATTGTTGTAGCAACAAACCTTCCGTATCACGAATTTTTTCAGACAAGGTGGTTTTAAAGTCCACCAAGTCAGATGCAGATTCCGCCAGTGATTTTGACAACTGGTTCAATGATGAATATTGGTCCATCTCCAATGGGTCAAAGTCAGCATAACGTGAAGTGTCACCATGTTTGGCAATAATTTGCGATTCTAGCTCACCTTCCATTCGACGTAACTGGTCAGCCAGACGCTTGATCGCCAATTCCATCTCGTTCAGGGTATTACCGAACTGGCCCAAGTCCATTTCAATACGCGAACGGTTAATCGCATTTTCACCAGACAAATCGATCATTTTTTCCACCAGATCGGCAGAAATACGGATCATTTCATTGCTGTTGTCCTGTTGAGCACTTGTATCCCACTCACCCAGCATTGCCGGCGGTTCAGTACCATCCCCCTGAACAAATTCAAAGGCTTTAGCCGTAGTAAGCGTATCGGACTGAGTAACACGATTTGGTAACTGGGCAGTGACATCAACAAACTGGATTGACTCTAAACTTAGTTTAACACTATCGTAATTACTGAAATCATGCTCGAAGATGGCCTGTTTTAACCATGCCAAAGTGGTTAGCAATAACGGGTCATACGCATTCGAGTTGAACTGATGCACCGCAAAGCGTTCGAATGTAGTTTCCAACTGGTAGGCAATCGCCCCTACCGGTTCATTTTCAACCATGCGCGCACCACCTTTCAAACTGTGGGCTGCACGTTGTAATTGAAGCAGCAAGCTACGGTCACTACGCTGATCAAACCATTGCTTCAACAAGCCATCCGTAGACTCCAGAATCTCTTCTGCTTCCTCTAGGAACGTTTCTTCTGCAATTAAACGGATACTCTCATCTGGATCTTCAACATGAACCGGACTTACCAAGCTTACTTCAGTAGCTGTTTCGACTTCTTCAGCTGAAATTGCCACAGGTTCAGCTAATTCATCAGCAGATATTTCAGCTTTGACTTCAGCTTCTGCTTCAATTTGAGTCTCAGTTTCGGCTTCATTTGCAGTTTTGAGTTCTTCAGTTTCTGTTGCGACTTCAGGTTCAGCTATCGCTTCGACTTCGACAACTGCGGCACTTACAGCCACACTACCTTGAGCGATCGCTTGAATATTTCGTAAAATTTCAATCGATTCAGTACCGGCATAGTCAATCTGATCATCACGAATGACTTGAATACGATCCGATACATCATCTTGTACTAAACGAATAATACTAATGAGCTGCGGATTGACTGCAATTTGCTGACGAATCACCCGCTCATAGATGCTTTCTAATTCATGCGAGATTAAACCAATATGAGTCGCCTGAATCATATTTGCACCACCTTTGAGGGTATGCAAATAACGCATTAAATTGTTCAGTGCTGCGGTATTGGATGGATCTTTCGACCAGGTATTCAAATCCTGATCAATCCCGCCCAACAATTCTTCTGCTTCTTCCAGGAAGATCTCCAGCAAATCTTCATCAAAATCACGATTGGCATCAGCAGCATGCATTTGCGCACGATCTGAGCGTATTTTTTGTGAAATTTGCGCCAGATCTACACTGCCTGAAGCAACAGCTGAGACTGCCTCGGCTTGAATTTCAGTGCTCGGTTCTTCAGCCTCAAAATGTTCAAGGTCTTGCTGAACAAAGGCCGCTAGGTCACTCAATATTTTTTGGACATCTTCCGTTAAAATAACGCGCTGACCTGCAGCCAAGGTATCGAACAGATGAATGAATTCTTGATGTGCCTGTCCAAACAATTCATAGGCATAATCAATATTAAGCAGTTCTGGTTTTAATACCAGTGCCTCATAGCTAGACTTCAATTCATTGGTAAATTGATGGATACCCATCGCAGCACGGTTATCGGTATGATCCAATAATTGTTGTGCCTGTTCACTTAAAGCCTGAATATATTCCGGATATTCAACTTTGGCGCGTTTATCAAATTCGAACTCTGCATCCAACAACAAGTCGATATTCAGTTCGACCAGCTTCGATACCAGACCTTGCGGATTCACATCTTCGTCTACTTCTATAGAAGTGAAACCATAACTGTCCCATGCCGTGTTAAAGGTAGCATAAATCGCATCCAGCTTCTGGATATGGCCCTGTTTTAAAGTATGTAGATAATCACGGACAAATTCAGCATATTGAACAAGTAAGGCAGTCTGGCTAGATGTTGAAACAATTTCTTCTTGTAATAACGTTTTAAATAAGTTTTCAACCTTGGTACTGGCTTCAAAAATTTGCTCAATTTGAGCCATGGAAGAGCTGCCACGCAAGGTATGCAAGGCACGGATCAGACCATTATAATCCTGATGTTTTTCCTGTTCATTTTTCAGGAACTGATCAATCGTAAATAGATGTTCTTCCGCTTCCTCAATAAAGATTGCAACTGTTTCTTCAATATCATTATTGTCTGCTGCTGCAACTGGCTCTTCTGTAACCGTTGTTTCAGCTTCTGCATCACTCACTTGCTGATCTTGTAATTCTAAACCAGTGAGGCAATCTACACTTGTCAGCGTATGAGACAGTTCAAGCAGTTCTTCTAATGCGGGTTCTAAACTGACCTGCTGCTGTATTTGCTGCCCCAATAATACGAGAGGTCTTAAGTCAATATCAGCATTTTGAACCGTTTTAAAAATTGGGTATAACTTATATTGATAAATATTAAACACAGTTTGAGCAAATCGTTGAACTGTGGTATCCAAAACCACTGTGCCGGAAATGACACGATTCAAGGTATCTTCAACCGACCACGCCAATTCGCCAGCCGACTTTGCCCCCACCATGCGTCCAGATCCTTTAAGGGTATGGAAATGGCGACGAATCGTAGTCAAGGTTTCCTGATCTTGTGGATTTTCAAACCATTGAACTAATAAAGTACTTAATTCAACGAAGATCTCTTCTATTTCTTCAACAAAAATTTCTAAAATTTCTGCATCTTGATCAAGATAACTATCTTCAGGAAGCGTTGTCGTTTCAACTAAATTTTTTAATATTTCTTTCATAGCTTAGGCTTCTTACGTTGATTTGCCACCAAGAAGGGCACTCAAACTTAATTGTCACCATCACGCGAGACCTAACTTTGAAGTTAAGTTCATCTTGTCGATGCATTATCTGTGTTTGTCGAATATACCTTGCCCGCAAGCAAGGTATATCATCACAAGGCCTCGGTCTTACCTTAGTCAGGTAATTTAAAGTCAGTTACAGATTCACGTAATGATTCGGCCATATTTGCCAATTCAGACACCGAACGTGCTGTATCGAATGTTGCTGTGGTGGTTTGCGAAGTAATTTCTTGTACAACATTCATCGTGGTTGCAATATGACCTGCAGAAGCAGACTGAAGTTTTGCAGCATCAGAAATGTTGGCAATCAATTTCGCCAGGTTGCTGGATACGTTTTGAATTTCATCCAGTGCCACACCAGCATCTTTAGACAAGTTCGCACCACGTACAACCTCTGAAGTGGTTTGTTCCATCGAAATTACCGCTTCGTTGGTATCCGTTTGAATGGTTTTTACCAAGCCTTCGATCTGTTTGGTTGCAGATGCTGAACGTTCCGCAAGACGCTGTACCTCATCGGCTACCACGGCGAAACCACGACCGGCTTCCCCTGCCATCGATGCCTGAATTGCAGCGTTCAATGCCAAGATGTTGGTTTGGTCGGCAATATCGTTAATCAAGGCAACGATGTTACCAATCTCCTGAGAAGACTCACCCAAACGTTTAATACGCTTTGAAGTTTCCTGGATCTGCTCACGAATGGTATCCATACCTTCAATAGAACGGTTTACAACATCCGCACCATTGGCAGCAATTTTTACCGAACGTTCCGCAACGACTGCCGATTCTTCAGCATTGGCAGATACCTGGTCAATAGACATTGCCATTTCATTAATTGCGGCAGATGCACCGGCAATTTCTTGTGCCTGGTGTTCAGATGCTTCGGCTAACTGGTTGGTAATACCCTGCGTATTGGCGGTATATTGCGCAACTTCTTGCGATGTATCGGTAATACGCGATACCAAGTCACGTAACTGGTCAATCGCGAAGTTAATGGAGTCGGCAATTGCACCGGTAAAATCTTCAGATACCGTTGCGTATGAACGCAAGTCACCATCTGCCAAATCGGCAATTTCATCCAGTAAACGTAAAATCGCGTTTTGGTTACGGTCATATTCTTCTTGCAGGCTTGCTACACGCTGTTTATCTGACTGGCCACGTAATGCAAGTAATTTGAATACAGCAAACAAGAAAGCAACCAAACACATGATTAATAGCAATGCAGGAAGTGCAATCGCCAAGCTTGAACCACCCGACAACTTATTCAGGTTGGTTAACAATTCATCTGACTGGGCAAAAATTGAAGAAGAAGCTTGACGTACTTTTACAATTTGAGTCGAGTTTTTAAGAATCGTTGCAGATGCTGATTTCAGTACATCATCATATTCACTTTTAATACCACTCAGCGATTCACGTAATGCCGGATCAGAAATACGCTCTACACCAAGTTCTGCACTACCATTAAGCTGTGCATTCAGGTAAGAACCAAAAGTTTCGGTATCGGCACTGAAGTCATCTGCAGATTCACGCGAGTTATCACTACCCGCCAATACAGAACTGATCGAACGAAGAATACGTTCTGCAATGAATACCTGGTTTTTCGCAATCACCACCTGGTTACTTGGCATGTTTTGACGTGCCATTTGGTCAACCATCAAGTTATATTCTGCCTGAATCCCCGGAATCGATTCACCAATCGCAATGTTGGTATCATAAAGCTGGTTAATCATTTTTTGTTGAGATGAAATTAAATCAATCCCTTCCGATACCGTTTTCCACTGCTTTTCCACTTCAACCAATGCAGCCGTATGTGGATGAATATCATTAACGATTTCAAGGTTTTCAGCAAAGTCTTTTTGCGATTGAACTAATTTATCAATCGACTCTTTGGTTCCCGAAGCTGTTGCATCAGTAGCCTGACGTGAAATGGTCTGAGATAACAAACGCAAGTCACCGACACTACGTGTCAATTCGTTATTACGCGGCACACTATAGAATAAGTACAATAGTAGGAATAGTGCTACGACCAGAGAAAATGCTGCGCCCAAAATTAAGGGTTTGGACTTTTCACTGTCACCAAATACACGTGATAATTGCTCTGTTTGTGATTGAATCTTTGCTAATAAAGCATTCCCACCCTTACGGCTGGTGCCTTCACTTGTATTCTTCTTTTTAAGTTTAAAGCCCATCCAGCTTCTCCCCGAGTTGCGCTATCATTCTTTAGCGTGCGACTATTAATTTATAAATTTTATAGAGGCATTCATATATTTTGGATTTTGCAATAAACGACTAAATAAGAAAACATGCCAGTGTTGATTATGTTGATAAAAATATCCCTGACAATATTCTTGTAAATTGCTGTCTAATTCACCGTGTTTAGAAAAGAAACTTTTCTTGTTAAAGTGTTGAATCCCCAAAACCTGATCTACCACCAAACCGACATAATGGTCATTATGACTAATACACAATACTTTTTGAGTCGGTGAAAACTGACTTCGATGCCCCGAAATATAATGCGCCAAATCAGCCACTGAAAGTAAACGTCCCCGAATATTGGCCAGTCCCATCACCCAGGATCGGGTATTTGGAACCGGCGTATATTTAGGCGGATAAATCACTTCAGCCACTTCACCCAAAGGGGCAACAAAATATTGCCCCATCATCTCAAAAGCAATGCCTGACCATCGGTTTACTTCATTTTCAGTTGTAACGTAGTTTTTATTGCCACGCTTAGCAATCCGAAGTAATTCGATAAATCCATTAGCTGCCATAGAGCTTATCCTGCATTGAGGTGGTGTTTAATCACATCAATTAATTGTTTTTCGTCTACAGGCTTGGTCAAATAATCACTTGCCCCTTGACGTTTACCCCAAACGCGGTCAGTTGCCTGATCCTTGGTACTCACAATCACAATCGGAATGTGTTTGGTGCTAGAACCACGTGCAATTTGACGTGTCGCTTGGAAACCATTTACCCCTGGCATTACCACATCCATTAGCACCAGATCTGGTAGTTCTGCTTGTGCCATTGTGACACCATCAGCACCATTTGCCGCTTCAATCACCTCAAAGCCATGCTTGGTTAAAATTTCTTTAAAACGAAATGTTTCTGTAGGTGAATCATCAACGATAAGGATACGTGACATGCTTTTCCCCAATAAAAATAAACTTATGCTGTTACGTGATTGCGGATAGCGTTTAACAATTCATCTTTACTAAAGGGTTTAGTTAAATACTCGTCCGAACCAACAACACGACCTTTTGCCTGATCAAATAAACCATCTTTACTTGACAACATAATGACTGGAATATTTTGATAATTTTGTGAATTCTTGATGAGTGCACAAGTTTGATAACCGTCCAAACGTGGCATCATGATATCTACAAAAACAATATCCGGATTGGCTTCAGCAATTTTTGCCAAGGCTTCAAAACCATCTACTGCGGTCACGACTTCACAACCTTCACGTTGTAGTAATGTTTCTGCTGTACGACGAATGGTTTTTGAATCATCAATCACCATCACTTTTAGATTTTGGAATTTATCGTCCATTTAATGACCCTTCCCATTTTTTGAATGTACAAACAATTTTAGTCGAAAATTTTATTACAAGTTAAAAACATTTTTAACATATCTTTACTTGCGTTTTCAATGAACATTTTCCTCACAAAGACTCACTTTCTTGTATTTTTAATAACAGCTTCACACTTTATACCGATCAATGATTTTTTTTTGACAGAGAAAGGTTTTTTATTACTCGTTTTGAGTCTAATATAGCCTATTTATTACTTTTAAAATAAGTAATTTAGTCAACTTTTATTCGGGGGTTACAATGCAAAGTCAGTTTAAATACAAACTTGCTTTCATTGCACAAAAAAAAATGACCATAAGATTCATTTTTCTTTCTTTTATTATTTTCCACGCAGCATCGGCATTTGCTGAAAATCCGCCACCTAAAGCCACCTGGTATCGTTATTATGACAGCAAAGGTGTGGCCAATATTAGCACTAACGTTACCCCCAACCATATTCGCCACGGCTATGAAGCTTTAGATCAGAACATGCGGGTAATCAAACGTAATCGTGCCTTCAACAGCGAACTGGATATCAAACAGGCTCCCTTACGTGCAGCGCATGCCCAAAAACAAGCAGCTGACTTGAAACTTAAAAAAGCGTATGGAAGCAGTCAAGTTGCAATTACAAAACGTAATGACTTATTAGTCAGTATCAAAAAGCAGATTGCCTTCCAGCAAGACCAGTTAAAACAATTACAGACTGACCGAATCTACTTTAAACGCCAGCAGATTGAACACTTACGTAAAGCTGAAGCCCTGCCAAGTAGCTTAAAAAATAATTTAGAAAACAATCAAAAGAATATTGAAGCAAAAAAAGAAATGATTCAATCGTTACAAATTCACTATCGAAATACACAAGCAGAATACGACAATATTATCGCTCGCTTAAAAGCTATTGAATAAATTGCATTTGTTCCCTCAAAAGCTTAGTTTAAGCCACAATAAATAAAAAGGATGAAGTTACATGCTATCTGGACAGCATACAAAAAAAATTAAATTAAGCGACCACAAGCTATATCTAACAGGCGGTGCCCTCTGTTTGAGCCTATTCCTGACGGCTTGCCAAAAAAATGAAATCGAAAAACCCGTAGAAACAACAACAAAAATTGAATTAATTCAAAAAGATTTAGTTTCAGTAAAAGATGGTACCTCTGTTGCAAAAAGTGCTTTTACCGGTACGCTTCGTGCCGTCAATCAAAGTAGCATACAGGCTCAGGTTACGGCCACTGCAACCCAGGTTAATGTACAGGTGGGGCAATCTGTGGTTAAGGGTCAAATACTGGTTCGCCTGAATAATCAAGATAATGCGGCACGTTTAGCGCAAGCACAGGCCAATCTTACAGCGACTCAAGCCCAGGCCAATCTGGCAAAGAATATGATGCAGCGCAAAAAGCGCTTATTGGATCAAGGCTTTATTTCCAAAGTTGAATATGAACAGGCCAATGTAGACTATCAGGCGCAACTGGAAAATGTACACGCACAGCAGGCAAATGTGAATATTGCACAAAAAGCCGAGCGTGAAGGTACCATTTATAGTCCAATTTCCGGGGTGATTACCCAGCGCCAGGTCGATGCAGGGCAAACGGTTGCTGCTGGCCAGACCCTGTTTGAAATCGTAGATCCGAATCAATTGGAAATTCAGGCCAAATTGCCAAGTGACATGCAGGCTGCGTTGAAAATTGGACAACGAATTGAATACACCATTCAAGGTAATCCAGCGCAACTAACTGCGGTTTTAACTCGAGTCTCCCCTATTGCTGATCCTGCCAGTCGCCAAATTGAATTTTTTGCCAGACCGAACGAAACGATCAATTCACTCAGTATCGGTTCGTTTGTAGAAGGCAATATTCTTGCTTCAACCCAAGTTTCAGGTCAGCTCATTCCACTTGATGTGATCCAGAATCTCAAAGATAAGCCCTATGTATGGGTGATTCGCCAGAACAAAATTGAAAAAGTAAATCTGGTGATCTTAGAACAACGTTATCGGGACAATTTGGCTGTCGTTCAAGGACTGCAAAACGCTGACCAAATTAGCCGTATTAAATTTAATGACCAAGACATTCATCAAGCGGTCATCATCAATAAATAATAAAAAAATAAGTACAGGATTGTTCTTATGTGGTTTACCCGAATTAGTGTTAAATATCCTGTTTTCACCATCATGATGATGTTGTGTTTACTGGTACTGGGGCTGGCATCTTGGCAACGTATGGGGGTAGAAGAATTTCCTGATGTCGATTTTCCATTTGTGGTGGTCTATACCTCATATCCAGGTGCATCACCTGAAACCATTGAATCTGAAATTTCCAAGAAAATGGAAGATAAGATTAATACCATTTCAGGTTTAAAACAGATTATTTCTCAATCTAGTGAAGGGCTTTCGACCATTATTGTCGAATTTAATTTAGATGTGTCTTCTGCCGTTGCAGCACAGGATATTCGCGATAAAATTGCTCCGGTTACTGCCCAGTTTCGTGATGAAATTCAAGATCCTGTTGTTGAGCGTTACGATCCGACTGCCAATGCGGTGATGTCGATTGTCTTTGAATCAGACAACATGCCTTTACGCGACTTGAGCTCCTATTTAAGTCAGCGAATTGTCCCGCAACTTAGAACTGTACCGGGCGTTGGTACAGTAAATTTGCTGGGTGATGCACAACGCCAGATTCGTATTGAGGTTGATCCGCAAAAACTGCAAAGCTTTGGCATTGGTGTAGACAAGGTCATCAATACCTTGAAAGGTGAAAATATTGAAGTTCCGGGAGGAACTTTAAAACAGCCGACCTCCGAACTGGTGGTGGAAATCAAGTCTAAAGTGATTCATCCGCAAGCTTTTGGCGACTTGATTATTGCCAATAAAAATGGTGCTCCTATTTACTTAAAACAGGTAGCAAGCATTGAAGATGGTCAAGCTGATTTTGAATCAAGCGCTTATTTAAATGGTAAAGCTGCGGTCGCAATTGATATTTTGCGAAGTTCCGATTCCAATGTGATTGATGTTGTCAATGCCAGCTATAAAGCCCTGGCGAAAATCGAGAAACAGCTCCCCAAGGGTACAGTGGCTAAAGTTGCAGTCGATAGTTCCCGAGGTATTCGTGGCAGTATTAAAGATGTTGCACGGACCATTATTGAAGGCGCAGTGCTCGCCGTTCTGATTGTTTTACTGTTTTTAGGTTCGTTTCGTTCCACAGCCATTACCGGACTGACCTTACCGATTTCCCTGCTGGGCACCCTGACTTTTATTTGGGCTTTTGGCTTTACCATCAATATGATGACCTTGCTGGCATTATCCCTCAGTATTGGTCTGTTGATTGATGATGCCATTGTAGTACGGGAAAATATTGTCCGCCATGCCGACATGAGTAAAGACGCGGTTACAGCGGCACTGGATGGAACCAAAGAAATTGGGCTGGCAGTTTTAGCTACCACGCTCACCATTGTCGCGGTATTTTTACCGGTTGCATTTATGGGCGGAATTATTGGTAAATTCTTCTATCAATTTGGCGTAACCGTCAGTGCTGCAGTGCTGATTTCGATGTTTGTCAGCTTTACCCTCGATCCCATGCTTTCTGCGCACTGGGCTGAAAAACACGATCCAAACAAAAAACCGGGCAGAATCAAACGCTTCTTTAACTGGATATCAAACAAGCTCGATAATTTAAGCCATTATTATGAAAAGCTATTAAAACTGGCGCTACGCTTCCGTATTTTAACTCTAATGGTTGCCGTAGCTTCACTTTTTGGCGCCTTGGGTTTATCCAAATTGATTGGTACCGAATTTGTTCCCGTTCCAGATAAAAATGAAATTCGGATTAAATTTGAAACACCAGTGGATGCATCACTCGAATATTCACAGGCCAAGCTATTGCAAGTTGAAAATATTCTGCGCAAGCATCCAGATGTGCGTAATACCTACAGTATTATTAATGGAGTAACAGATCGCGGCAAAAACCATGTCAGCATACGCGTCAGTGTTACCCCTCGCCTGGAACGTGCTAAAACACTGACCCAACTCAATAACGAGTTTCGCCAGCGCTTACAAAGTGTCGCGGGGATTACTATTACTTCAGTGGCTTCTGCAGATGAAACTGTTTCTGGGGGACAAAAGCCGGTTCTTATTTCCATTAAAGGGCCCGATCTAAACGAACTGCAAAAAATCTCCGATCGCTTTCTTGCAGAAATTTCTAAAGTAGAAGGTATCGTCGATCTTGAAAGCTCGCTTAAAGAACCAAAACCAACCTTGGCGGTTCATATCAATCGGGTTCTGGCCAGTGATTTAGGCCTGTCTGTCAATCAAATTGCCAATGTCATCCGCCCCTTAATTGCAGGTGATGACGTTACCACCTGGCAAGATGAAAAAGGCGAAATTTATGATGTCAATCTTCGTCTGACCGAAAACAGACGTACCCTGCCGAGCGATATACAGAATCTTTATTTGAATTCGCAAAAAACTGATGCTTCAGGCCAGCCTATTTTAATACCGCTGGCAAGTGTAGCGTCTTTCAATGAAACGCTGGGAGCCTCACAAATTACCCGCCGTGATCTGGCTCGTGAAGTACTGGTAGAAGCCAATACAGCAGGCCGACCTGCTGGTGATATTGGGGTAGATATCAAAAAAATTGAAGATAACTTTGATTTACCACCGGGTTATAGTTTTGCTACGCAAGGTGCAAATAAAGACATGGCAGAATCGGCAGGTTATGCCTTAACCGCCATTACCCTTTCCATTGTGTTTATCTATATTGTATTGGGTTCACAATTTAACAGCTTCATCCATCCTGCGGCGATTATGGCTTCCCTTCCCCTCTCGCTGATTGGGGTATTCCTGGCTTTATTCCTGTTTAATTCCACCATGAACCTGTTTTCCATTATTGGGATTATCATGCTGATGGGATTGGTGACAAAGAATGCTATCCTGTTGATTGACTTCATCAAAAAGGCTATGGATCGCGGAGAGGATCGTTATGAGGCGATTATTGAAGCGGGTAAAACCCGTTTACGCCCTATTTTAATGACCACCAGCGCCATGGTGATGGGGATGATTCCTCTGGCATTAGGCCTTGGTGAAGGTGGCGAACAAAGTGCACCGATGGCGCATGCCGTGATTGGTGGCGTAATCACCTCGACATTATTAACGCTGGTCGTTGTACCGGTCATCTTTACTTACCTGGATGACTTTAAGAATTTTATGACGCGCCAAATCCGCAAAATCATGTCATAATAAATCCATTACCATGAGGTGACATTCTGAAATGTTCACCTCATTTTTTTATCGTATAATCTTATGCTTTAACGCTTAATTATCAGGACAGTTTCCATGCGCGCGAGTCGCTTTTTATTTGCTACGTTAAGAGAAACCCCAAATGATGCTGAGGTGATCTCACATCAGCTCATGCTACGTGCGGGGATGATTCGTAAATTGGCTTCGGGTTTATACACTTGGTTGCCGATGGGTGTACGTGTGCTAAATAAAGTTGAAGCGATTGTACGTGAAGAAATGAACCGTGCCGGATCGCTTGAAGTATTCATGCCCGTAACCCAGCCTTCCAGCCTTTGGGAAGAGTCAGGCCGTTTTGTGCAATATGGTCCAGAACTTTTACGTTTCAAAGACCGTCATAACAATGATTTTGTGCTTGGCCCAACGCATGAAGAAGTCATCACCGATCTTGCACGTAACGAATTGAAAAGCTACAAACAGCTGCCAATCAATTTCTATCAGGTGCAAACCAAATTCCGTGATGAAGTACGTCCACGTTTTGGTGTGATGCGTTCACGTGAATTTATCATGAAAGATGCATATTCTTTCCATGTCGATCAAGCTTCACTACAAGAAACTTATGACGTGATGTACGACACTTACTGCCGTATCTTTAGTCGCTTGGGCTTAGACTTCCGCCCAGTACAGGCAGATACTGGCTCAATTGGTGGTTCAGGTTCACATGAGTTCCACGTTTTAGCTTCAAGTGGTGAAGATGATATCGCCTTCTCTACCGAATCTGATTATGCAGCGAACGTAGAAATGGCTGAAGCTGTTCTGGTGGGTGAACGTGCAGCTGCAACCCAAGAATTGAAACTAGTGGATACACCAGCTCAAAAAACCATTGCAGATGTATCTAACTTCTTGGGTACTGATGCTGCACAATCTGTAAAAGCATTGCTTGTTCAAGGGGTTGCTACTGAAAAAGGTAAAGAAGCACCAGTTGTTGCTTTATTCCTTCGTGGCGATCATGAACTGAATGAAATTAAAGCTGAAAAGCATCCTTTAATCGCTGCACCTTTAACCTTTGCAACTGAAGCGCAAATGCAGGCACTAGGTTTAAACACTGGCTTTATTGGGCCACAAGGTTTAGTAGAAAAAGGCATTACGGTTATTGCTGATCGTGCAGCATCTGTACTTTCTGACTTTGTCGCTGGTGCAAACGAAGCCGACAAACATGCGACTGGCGTAAACTGGGAACGTGATGCAACATTTACTGAAGTTTATGACTTGCGTAATGTGGTTGAAGGCGATCCATCTCCTGATGGTAAAGGTACACTGCAAATTAAACGCGGTATTGAAGTCGGTCATATTTTCCAGTTGGGTAAAAAATACTCTGAAGCTTTGGGCTGTAAAGTGCTTGGTAAAGACGGTAAGCCGCTGGTTGTAACGATGGGTTGTTATGGTATTGGGGTAACACGTGTAGTCGCTTCTGCCATTGAACAAAACTTTGATGATAAAGGGATTATCTGGCCAGCAGCAATCGCACCGTTTGAAGTTGCGATTGTACCGATGAATGCACACAAATCACCACGTACTTTGGAAGCTGCCGAAGCACTTTATGCAGAACTGCAAGCTGCGGGTTATGATGTGATTTTAGATGACCGTGACGAGCGCCCAGGGGTTAAATTCTCTGACCTTGAAATTACCGGTATTCCGCATCGTATTGTGATTGGTGAAAAAGGTTTGGATGCTGGAACTTTTGAATATAAAAGTCGCCGTGATGCTGAATCGGTGAATATTTCAAAAGAAGAACTACTTGCTAAAATTGCAAAGTGATTTGCCTTTAAAATAAAAAAATCCCGCTTAAGTAGCGGGTTTTTTTATTATTCATTTAACAGAATTTCAAGCCACCATAACAGTTAGAGGGAACATTCTGGTTTTTTAAAACCTGGTTGCTTAGCGTTAATCTAGATGGGTTAGCTTGAGTCCACGGTCCCACATTAATCTCTAGTGTTTTAACAATAGGAGTTTTCGATAGCGCCTTGATAGAATCACCCAAATCAATTGGAATTTTCATATCTTCCTGCATCAGGCTAGTTGTAATATTTGTAGCAACTTGAGGAAGTACCGCCGAAATATCCACAGCCCCTGCTACATTTAATTTCCCCAATTGCACAGGATCAGCAAATGACATCCACCAACCTCTTTGCGCAACATCTGCTGCATCCGCTCCCGGCCAATGTAGAGCAAGCTGTTGCAAAGCCAAATAGCCACCTGAACCGGTTAATGGCACATTATGCACCATGCTTAACAATTGATCGAAAGTCACATTCATATTCAGGTTAGTCAGTTTAGAGCCTTCCCCCATTTTGAATTTTGAGGTTTCCACCAAACAAAGTGATCCTATACCCACACAGGGAATGATATCTACCAATAGCTGGTCATTATCAAACTGCGTAGTATTCAAGCCATTATAAACCTCATAATTTGCATTATCCGCAGCTGTACCTTTTGCCAAAGGAATTACTGGAATAGTCACCATAATATTGGTTGCACTTGCCTTGGTTTGACGGTTTCCAGACACGGTAAACCCTGGAACATTAAATTTCACATTATTTAACTGAGGTACAGTAATACCAGTCGTTTCAGCAGCGTTTGGCTTACTGGTGAAACCATGTTCACCAAATATCGCAATATCCAAGACCCCTGAAATTTGCTGACTTAGATCCGTTGCATTATTACCCTTACCAAACTTTGCTGCTGCAGTATTGGTAGAACCGGAGGTATCCGCGATTTTCATATAACCACTGAAAGACTGAATACCATCCGTAGGAGCTACTGTATTAGAAATACCTGTAGTTAATAAACCCAAAATTTCTTGTGCACCCAATCGGAATCCAACTATTTCCCGGGTTGATGCTTTATCACTATTTTTTATTGCGAATTCAACAAAAGGGTTAGTTATTTTTGCGCTTGTCGAGGCACGGTCATTGGCAAATACAGGATTTCCATCACTATCATAACTCGTAGGTAATCCACTTAAAGCTAAATTCGAAATATCAATATCACAACCATTTGGACCATTCACACCCCCACACCCTAACTGTAAGGATTTGATATTAGTATTTAATTCCATTTCAGCTTCAAGTCCAAGTTTAAAAAAGTTAACCTTCTCGCTACTTGCAGTGGTATAACTATAAGCATCTTTGGAAAAATTCAGCAAAGCTTGACCATCTACTGTAGCCAATTCGGAATCCGATAAAGTTTTAAATCCTGTGGCATTTACTCCCGAACAAATGCAATAGATTAATGTAGGCAATAGTAATTTTTTCATTTTAAGTCCCTATAATTTATTTTTTTATCGCGGAGTAATACCTAAAGTGCTACGCATTGTCCCTCCTGTAATAGCAAGATCGGCAATTTTTTGCATATTACCTGCCGGAGACATTGCCATTTCTGCGGTAAAGGCCTTACCTTGAGAAGTAGCAGTAGCTAAATGGTTAAACTTGACCTGACTATCTAGTACAACAGTATCCTGTTTCATCTGAATTCTTGATTCAAAGCCTATATGCCCTTGAAGCTTATTCAAATTGATACTAGATTCAGTTGGTCCAGTAGTCTTAACATCTTCGTTAATGATACTGAAAAAACTACCTCTATCTGTAGGTCCTGTGAGATCTTTAAACTTAAAGTTCCCTTTTAAAGACAAGTAGTTGGTATCCGGTGTTGCATCTGATGCATTCAGTCCCGGAACAATCAGTAATTCGCCTTGACCATCCAGCTTAAAGGCAATAGAAGATAGCACATCATCTTTTTTGGCAAAATTATCAATAGGTACAACTTTTTTATCACAATTTGCGCCACCAATTGCGGCTGTACAATTATATAAAGAGCCTGGCAATTGCCCAATTGCAATTTCAGCTTTTGCTGCAAATAATAAATTATCTGCCTTGATATAAATTCCTTCATCTTCAAAACCAATTACACCATCTGCTTTTAAATATGAATCGATATTTCGAAGACCGGCATAATAATTGACTTCTTCGTTATATACTCCTTTTGCACCATCCACAACAATGATAGAAGTTGTACTTGGTGTTCCAGTTTTTTTATCAATACCATAACCTTCTGTGGACATTGCCAAGTTATAGCCCAAACCTGAGCTTGTCACACCTTTATACGTATAATTTTTAGAAAATAAGGCCAGATTGGCATTTAAATTAAAGATAGGTATGCCTAAACCCCATTCTCCAGATGGACTGGTTATTTCAGCAATGGAGTTATCTGAAATAAAGCGTGCTTTACGTGCTATCGCCTGGAAATCCATACCGCGGATTGCAATCAATGCTACATTTTGCCCTTTATCAACCGGCACCATGTTATATGTCAATTCAGTACTTGCAGCACCGATTATCTTTTTTACATTTTCATTGATAATAAAATTTAAACTTTTAACTTGCGCGGTATTGATGTAAATATCACCAAAATCAATATATGCATTTTTGGTATTTAAATTCGTAGCATTGTTTGAACTACGAATCGCTAAAGGAGATAAATTTGAAAACTCTATGGCATAACTACCATGTCCGGTATGACCTATTTCCAAAGTCGTCGGAGCAATATTTTGACCTAATAGCGGATTTCCTTCACGTGTAAACTCAGCAGAAACACCGAAATGCAAACCACCAGCACCTGCAAACTCATAACCGGCAGCAGACTTGATGGTTTCTGTTAAATCTGTTCCAGAACGATTAACCGTATTAAAATCTTTAAGGCCTGCCTGATTTGCATTTAAAAATATTTTACCATTAGTAACAGCACCTGATGCCCCCATACGAATTACATTTTTCTGGTTATTGGGATCTGCACCATAGCGTAAGTCAATATTTACCCCAGGATTTTTGGCATTTACTCGACTGGAATCAACATCGCTTGAATCGGCAACCCGGGCTAAATTAACAATATGATCTGTATTTCCATCACGGCTTTTAGTGGCCATCACTATCCCTTCATTCGGGTCTAGATACATATAACCATCGGCAGAAAAATTAAAGTTAAAATCTTTTAAAGTTAAATTTTTGCCATTTAAACCATAACCAATACTTGCATTTTGTAGCTGAAAATCTAAATGTGCAGTGTCATCACGGTTAAATAAACCATTTGTGGTTTCCAGATAAATTTTTAAGGGTGAAGTCGTTGCAAGACTCAAAGAACCCAAATTTTGTTCAGCTGTTGTACAAGTTGTAGCTCCACATAATAGCTGAAGCTTTTCTACAGTTGCCTGAAATGGAGAAATGCTGGCTTGAATTTTTATGCCAGTACCTTTATTTGTTGTACCTACGTCAAAATCAAGCGTACTCTTAATTGCACTGTTATTTAAACCTTTGACTTCAACATTGTGCATACCTAACTTCATGCTACCTGTATCGGTATAATCAACCCAGTTGACTTGGTCTACATTTATTTTTGAGACTTCATGAGTAATAGAGATACCATCTTGCCCTGTTACGCTGCTTAAAGATTTATCTGTTAACTGCTGAAGCGCAAAAGATTGTTGTGCCAACAATACACAAGCGGTGAGCAGATTCAATTTTATTATTTTTTTCATTACAACATCCCTATTCTTAAAAATTTTTATTTAATTAACAACGGCTGGTTGCTGCACCTGAGCAGTTATAGCTAAAAATTTTTAGATCTCCCGACATATGTAAATTCCCATGTACGTTCAAGCCCATAAATCCCTTTTCAGCACCTTTATCAAAAGTAGGCACATCTACATTGCTATAAACTTTCGTACCTTGGGCATCTAATGTATAAGCAGAATATTGATTATATTTTATATCTTTTAAATAACCTTTCGTAGTTGCATCATCTGTTTCCACCGACAAACTACTAAAACCTAGGTTCCTTATTTTTAATGGTTTATCATCAAAAAAGGAGAGTTTCATTGCCGTTTGAGGCATCATATCCTTATTGATGATGGTACTTCCCGCTAAAGAAAATTTATCTATCTGAATGGTGCCTTGAATTTGCTTAAACACCAACCATCTTTGATTACCAGCTGCATCCGCATGATTATTGGGTGAAAATGCAAAACGACATTGCACATCGGACAAACAGTCATAGCTATAATACACGCCTTGCTGATCGGAAATATTTTTAATACTTAAATCATTCGCATAGCGATGGTTTAATGACAAGGTCCAGCTTAAATCGGCGCCCCCTTGCCCTGTGACGTCTAGCATTGCACCGTTGTCCAAACCCACCAATTCAGCATGTGCTGCACAAGCCATAAATAAAACTACAGAAATAGATATTTTATTTAACATTTTTATGCTCCTATAAGCCCGTAGTTTTAATCTTTAGATGCTGAATTAAAACGCCATCAATTACAGCAGAACCTAAATTCACAGCCGCTCCTGTTGGACTTTTAAATACAATACCTGTCGCATCTGCACCTCTATTAGCTTTTAGAAGATTAGTGGATACCTCTCGGGTGACACTACCGATCGCTATACTACTATGGGTGGCATTTGTCCCTTGATATCTAACGGTATTGCTTCCCGTAGTAATGTCTGAGTAATTTGAACCACAATAACTTACGTTACAGGTTGAGCCTTTAAAGGATGCTGTGGTTAACCCTGTGCCTGCTTGAAATTGAGGGTTTGGATCTGTATCTGAATACCAAGTATAAATTTGTGAATATATAGCAGGTACTTTAGGAATTCGGGTCACTTCCAAAATGATATTGTTGCCTTCGGATGCCAGAATAAAAGGTTGATACATATTTCCCAATACCAGGTTGATATTGGCACTATATAAATAAAGACCGTCTTTATCATTGAACAGTGGAGCCAAAGAACCATCTATTGCTGGGGTAACTGCCGTGCCATCATCTGTATCGGATTTAGCTGCAGTACTGATACGAATTCCTTTTTCATCCAGATTGGTATCGCTAAACTTCAATGTGGATGGATTATCATTGGTGTTAATACGCAAGAGTGCGGCTATCCCCAATGTTTCATCGTAGAGTTTATTTACATCATCATTTTGAGTCTGGAATAATCGAACCTGTGATCCATTAATACTCAGGCCATTTGCCACAAATTGTGATCTTAAGCGATAGTCTTTATCCAGCCCGCTCGCTGGTGCACCTGTAGCAGCATTAATTGTACGGACTGAATCAAAAGACCGAGAGAAAATATCTGTCCAGAACCCCAATTTGATTCGGTCACTCGTCGTATCGACGCCATCCATAGCCAACGGCGCTTCTAAAGCCAAATAGCCGATATCACTCTTGTTTGCCGCTGAAAATTGCTGAATGTCTTTGGCTGTACTCGCGCGGAACAACCAGGGATTGGCTGCATTTCCCCAATTTAAACCCACATTACTATAACGCTGATTTAAGTTGCCATTACTTTTAGATAAAGCCAAACCATAAATAAAAACATCTGCCTTAGTACGGGCATTGGTTACAGCCCCCGCTGCATTTGCATTCGCCACATTGCTGGCAGTAGTTTTTGCATAATTTATGACCGTTGTATTTGCAGTAGATGTTGCTTGCTGGGTAGCGGTGCTATTTGCTGATGCTCTAATCTGAGCAAGAGTAGTTTCTTTTAAATGATTATTGACTGCTGTGGTAATTGTGGAACCATACGCAGCTTCAATTTTTTCAACGGTATTTTTCCAAGCATTTTCTGATGATTTATCTTTATTCAACCAACCACCGGAATACTCTGTTGTACCATCGTTAGGAATTGTCAACTCAGAATTATAATAATATTGGTCGTAGCGCTTTTTGTAATAATCTACATAAGTTTGCTGCTTTGCATAAACTGAAATTTCCTGATCACGATATGCAGTTTGGTTTTGTGTTTGTACCTGGGCATAAGTGGTTGTATAGGTGCTAGTAGTAGTACTACCATTTTGATAGATTCCATTATATACCGTGCTATAAGTTGAATCATAACTTGCTTGATACAAGTTAGTTTTTGCATACGTATAGCCTGAATTGTAATTGGACTGATAAATTTTATCGTACGCACGTTGATACTGTACTTCGTAATTTTCACCGGTTGGAATAATACGGATAAAACCAGTATCGTATTTAGGTTTGTCTGCCGCAGCAATAGCGGTATTGTTATAGCTAGAAGCCGTAGAAACATCATTGGGACCCTGAAAGACCATCTTAAAGTTTTCAGGCAATAATGCGATCCCTTCACCGGTAGTTTCAGAAAGGTTATTATCTGACAAAGATTCAAGCGCATAAACTGATGGGCTAAGTAAAACTGCGATTACACTCGCCAAACAAGATTTTTTAAATCCTGCATTATTCCAACTTTGAGTCATCACGACCTTCCTTTTTATCAGATGCTCCGCATCATTATTTTTTAATTCATCCTATGCTTGGTATGCCGAATTTTTATTTATTTGTCATTACGACAATGTTCTTACCAAGTCTGTACAACTTTTTATTATGCTGAATATTATTGCAATTGCAAAAAAAACTGGTCGAATAAACACAGTTTCCGATGAATGAAGGAAGCAAAAAATAAGCGGACCAAAATGATCCGCTTATTCAATTATTTATAATATTTATGCCTTCGGCAATGTCACACCTGTCTGACCTTGGTATTTACCACCACGGTCTTTATAAGATGTTTCACATACTTCATCGGACTCAAAGAACAACATTTGAGCCACACCCTCACCGGCATAAATACGTGCTGGCAAGTTAGTGGTATTTGAAAATTCCAAAGTGACATGACCTTCCCACTCAGGTTCAAGTGGAGTCACATTAACAATAATACCACAGCGCGCATAAGTCGATTTACCTAAACATACCGTCAAAACATTACGTGGAATACGGAAATATTCTACCGTACGGGCCAAGGCAAATGAATTGGGCGGAATAATACATACATCTGACTCAATATCAATAAAGCTTTTATCATCAAAGTTTTTTGGATCGACAATTGCTGAATGTACATTGGTAAATACTTTAAATTCACGGGCGCAGCGAACATCATAACCATAGCTAGAAACACCATAAGAAATGAGTTTTTCACCAGTTTCGTCATAACGTACCTGGTTTTCTGCATACGGTTCAATCATGCCGTGTTTTTCGCTCATTTCGCGAATCCAACGATCAGACTTAATTGCCATTATTTCAATCCAAAAAAGAGTTAATTCGATTATTGCGCTGTACTTTAACTGAAATTGGCTACAATGAAAACGATGATGCGGCGATGATGTGATTTTTTACAAAATGAACATTTTCATCGCCCTATTTTAAAGACTTAAAATAGCAGAATAACTTAATGGAATTGAAAAACTGATTAAGACTATAGAAGCAGTTTTTTGCAAGTTTGACTGATTGAGCCAGCGTACTTTATTGGACGCAAGGATGGAACCGATAAAAATCCAGAATAAGGCGATCGGGACAATTAAAACCAGGAACATCACAATATGAACTAAATAATTATTCAGTGTTAACCAGGCTGTGCTTGGAAATATAGCAGAAGCAAAGAGTAAAGCCTTAGGATTGAGTAAAGTTGCACAAAACAATTCACGCGCACGAATGGTCGGAAGATTATAACTTGCTTCAATATCTGCCGTTTTCCAGAGTTTAATCGCCAGAAAAATGATATAGCAGGCACTCAGAAGTTTTAAAATGATTGGTAATATTGGAAATTTAGCTGAAACTGTACCAATGATTACCCCCCAAAGAGTAATTGCAATTAAGTAACCACAAGATTCAGCAGGAATCAATCGTAATGATTTACGTACACCGACCTGAATACCAGAAGATGCCAGTAAAGTATTTGTTGGGCCAGGTGTTAATAAAATGGTAATAACCAAACCAATAAATAACCATGAAATCATATGCGACCTCTCTATAGAGTGCGCGAAGAGTAAATCAGTTTATTGTACTTAGCAAATCAGAAATTTTATATCTTTAAAAAATACAGAATATTTTTTATAAATTATTTAAATTTCAATAAATTAAAATATATTATGAGAGTTTAACTCGTGAGTCATTTGTTAGAAAAAGTTTCAATAAATACTATTTTAAGGTTGATCATTTACATTGACCGAACTTGAGCTGTCCCTCAAGGATCTATTCAGGCACAATATCTCATCATTTAAACGGCCGATTTTTATGGCAAAACAGTTCTTTCAGTCATGGCTTCCCTCACCGCAAAAAGTTGCAGGGATGAAAGTAATGAAGATTTTTGGTCAACGCACCTTAAATCCTTTACTTTGGTACGTGAACAGAAAGTCAATTTCAAAAGCTGTTTTTATTGGCACGTTTTGGGGCATGTTGCCCTTACCGTTTCATAGTATTTTGATTGTATTGACGGTATTGCTATTTGAAGTCAATCTCCCGCTCAGTCTATGTCTGGCCTGGCTAACCAATCCTTTTACCTTGGTTCCAATCCTGTATTTAGGGTTCTGGTTAGGCAGTAAAATATTCCAGGTCAATATGATTGATCAGGATATGATTCTGGGTGTACTGCATCAGATCAGCCACGTTATCACCCACTTTGGGCATGGACATATCGACTTAAGTTTGGCGAAAATTTTATTATCCGGGTTGTTACTGGAAGCTTTCATTTTTGCTGTTTCGCTATTCGTGATTACCCGACTATTGTGGCGATGGAATATTATCCTGCATCATAAACGGCGCCGAGATCTGTAGTAATCATGCCATTCTTAGCTATGACTCACTATTTAATCTATTAGTGCTACCTAAGGCATTGTCTGTTATTGCAAATCCAAAATGTAAAAAGCCCAAACAAGGTTGGGCTTTTCAAAGATATAACTTTAATCAGTGAGCAAATTTAGAAAATTCTATTTTGTGGTTTTTCTACTTTTGGCAATTGATCGGCAATTTTCTGAGCAATGGCCATATAACTTTCCGCAGCATCATCTCCTACCAGCACAGAAGGTTTCCCGGCATCGGCATTTTCACGGATTTGCACATTTAACGGTAAACGCCCGAGCAAAGGGATATGGTATTGTTCAGCCAATTTATCGCCGCCACCTGTACCAAAAATCTGTTCCTCATAACCACAATTCGAACAGATATGCGTCGACATGTTCTCCACTACACCCATCACTGGAATCTGAACCTTATTAAACAGTTCGATGCCTTTGGTTGCATCCAGTAAGGCAACATTTTGTGGTGTGGTGACAATCACTGCGCCTGTGACTGGAATGCGCTGCGCCAGGGTTAATTGAATATCGCCTGTTCCTGGTGGCATATCAATCATCAACACATCGAGGTCTGGCCATAAGGTCTGGTTAAAGAGTTGCATTAAAGCACCCGTCGCTTTGGGACCACGCCAGGCAACCGGCGTGTTGTGATCCCCAGTTAAATGGCCAATGGAAAGCACGGCCATCCCATAAGCATCAAGCGGAACAAAATTTTCTGCTTCAATCATGGGAGTACGTCCGGCATTGCCTAGCATAGTAGGAATACTCGGTCCGTAGATATCTGCATCAAGAACACCGACTTTTAAACCCAGTTTTTGTAAGGCCAATGCAAGGTTAACGGTAGTTGTAGATTTACCCACGCCCCCTTTACCCGACGAAACCAGAATAACATTTTGAATACGTGGATGCTTGGGCACATCTCTTTGCTGCGGTGCCGGTTTCTGGATTGGTGGATTATTGGGATCTTCTGTAGGTTTACTTTCAGCTTGAGCCGTTTGTCCAGCAGCATCTACGACAGGCGGAAGTTTTTGGGCTGAAGATGCTGTTGAAGTTTGGGCTTTATTGTCACCACAATGTTGATCTTTTCCATGATCATGGTTAGCACAGCTTTCACCCTGTTTGTGCTTTTGCTGAATGACATGCATATTCAGTTCCTGAATGCCGCATTTTTCCAGTGCATCGGCCAAATCATCATGAATTTTTTGTAGATGATCGGCTTCCTCAGGATAAGTATTAATGGTGATTTGTAGCACCTGACCTTCTACATTGATCTGAGTAATTCGGTCTTTCAGGGCATGCGTGGAATTGGGCAAGATATAGCCTTGTAGCACATTCTGGATTTCTTCCTCCTTCACCTCTTGCGCGGGTGAAAACACAGATTTAAGCGAAGAAAGCCACGACATAAGTTTACTCCAAGTACGGACATACAGCTGAATAGCATAGTTTAGCTTTAAATGCCGCGAAGGTTAAGCATAGTTCTGTTCTATATGGCTTGATGAATGCAATTGTAAATACAAATAAATCTATAACTTGCAATATTCAGTACTGGATTTTTTTACCTCCACACGATGTTTTGCCCGCTCATATATAAAAAGCATGTGGATACACACGATAAAACAGCCTTAAGACAAAATGATCTGCCCGACATCGTGCTTATTTTATTAATAATTTTGTTAATAATTCTGCTACAGACATGCTGCTATTTTGTTCTTTATATTGATAAATTATTTTGATTGTGATTTTATTTTGGGGATAACATGTTATTTAAGCGCCTAATTCCACTTATATTTTTGTCAGCGATGACATTTACTCATGCAGCCTCCGAAACATCTTCCATACGTACTCATGAAGGTCAGACCCTCAGCTTGGGAGATTCTTTTTCTGACATGCAAAATCGGCTGCATTTATCTCCGAGTTCCATGATTACTCATGAATTCCAAGAAGGTAAAAAGCATTATCTGGCCATGGACTATACTTATGAAGTGGAAAATATGCTTTATACCATTACCATTGTGAACGATCAGGTGAAGAAAATTAAATGGCTGAATACCGATCAGGACATTAAAAATAAAATTACAAAACAATGATTCAAAATCATTAACTGAAAAAAAGCTGAACAATCTCTAGCTAAGCTATACAACGACTTTAAAGCTGATCAAGTTTAAGCTGGATCAGCTTTTTTTAATTTGTGTAGTCTGTCGGTGGTTATTTTCTTGTACTCATCAAATTGGCTACTGGCCTGAGCTTAAGGGATCTGAATTGCAGTGGTCCTGAAAAGCAAACCGCTACAATAAAGGATTGGCTATTTACCGCTACAAGAATGATAGCTGCACCTAGAGAATCTTGTCTGTGATGAGCACAGACTGATTCCCTCACTTAACCGGGATCATCAAGTGTTGATAGGGAGTTCCGGGCCACATTATGTAAGGTACAGCAGTATCCGGCTGGGCATTTTTAGGATACATGTCATAGAAACTGGGTTCAGCACCGACAATCATGACATGTGGACCGGTCTTGATCCAATGATTACCAGCAGTTGGTTTTTGGGCATAGGGATCCGTATTGCTGGCATCGGTTCCACCCTCTAACATGTACATAAAGCCGATTTTACCTACAGTTGGCGGTTTGTGACCCATCCAGGCTTCCGCCCATTCCAGGGCTGCCTTGTCCATGCACATCGGGTCTGGCCCCGGAGTGGTCGGATTGTCCGGCATACAGGTAAAACCATTACTGCCTTTACGCAAGGTACGCATCTTGCCATCTTTGCCTACGACTACAATGGTTGCTGCTGCACCCACTTTTTTCGGTGCTGCGCTCATTGCGCTAGCAATAGCCTTTTGGTCAGCTGCTGCGATGCTGCCGTGTGTAGCAGCTTTGGTCTCTGCTGCAAGGATACTTGGTGCGGATAGGACAACCCATCCGGTAAGAATCAATATTTTAGGGAAATTCATAGTCTGTTCTCCGAACAGGAGGTTATGTTTGTGACCCCTGACTCAAGTTATATAACTCAACTTTGCCCTATAACTAAAACGGAATGAAACATAATTATTTTTTGTTGATTATTTTCAACCAAATTGAGTTGTTCCATCAACGTCATGTACCGCAATACACAGATTTCATAACAAACAAACTCAATGGGACACAATAAGTTACGAACATAGAAAACTGAGGTTTGGCTCAATCGAGCGAGCATCTAACAGCATGAAGCAAATTAAATGTTTTAGAACCTATTTTTAGCGTATTTTTATGCCTGTACGCGGTTCACTTTTCAATCAAAAAAATAAGGCAATCCCGTTACGCCTTGTTAGATTAACCTAAAGTAGATTCATCAAGCCCACCAAGGCGTATTTGAAGCTGGCTTGAGTTTAGCTCTTAATTGTCCAGCTTTATTACTAATGATATCGGCCACATTCTATGCCTAGAACTTTGATTTAGATGCTCTGTAGCAAGCCTATCAAGATGTAGCAGCAATAAAGCTTTACTGTTTTGATTTTTATCAATTCATTTTAATTCCAAAGTAAAGTGACTTTTCTTGCTGTGGTAACAACTCTTTTAAAATTGCTCTAATTTTTGCAGCCCCATCATCTTCAATTTTATTATTACTATTGTCTGTAATATTCTGACCATTACCACCCACAACTGGCAATATACCCATAGATGCCCATTGCTTAGTATAAGCCGGATACATGTCATTAATAATGACATTGTTTAAAGTTTCATTACCTGAGTTTTTTACCATAATCCGGTAGATTAAACACTCACTTGGTTTCAAGCTTTCATTCTGCACCGTATAGGTTGAGTTAATAACAGCCTGTGCATTGGTCATGCTGCAACTTACGACTTTGAATTGTGATTTCAAAATTTGCAGTTGACTCGGGCTAACAGTGATCAGATCCGTATTGCTCAAATCTGCTAGGGTAACTGCTTTTCCAGTATTGTCTGGTTTCGCAATTAACCGGACTTGACTCGTCATTCCATTGGTTGCTGTTGCAGGTGCTTCTACCTTAATAAATAAAGTCACAGACTTGTTGGGTTCGATAATATTGCTTAATTCAGTTTCGGTCGCAGAAAGTAATGTGTCACTCGCATCGAGCGTGTTATTAGCATTTTGATCTAAGAACAAGGTATATAAGAAACCATTGTTATTTGTTGAACTTAGTCCTACTTTTACTTTCGTTTCATTCTCTACACCATAATTAGTTAAACGGTGTAAAAACACATAGCTTCCTCCCACACCCACCTGTGCTGTTTGATCATTACTCAGGTCAAGTAAACGCTTTTGTGGCTGCGGTATCACAGCATCTAAAATTACATCACCTAGCCCAGACTGAAGTGACTCAATTGCAAACCAAATATTGGTTGTTGCCGTTGTAGAAGGATACGTGGTAACTACTGCACAGACCTGACCAGTCGTATTTGCAGCAACATTCAATTGTGTAATTTGTTTTGCGCTTATACCTGTTTTACATTGCGTGGCATTTGCACTATAAAACTCAACCTTTACACCCGATGTAAAAGGTGTAATCCCTGCTTTAACTAAGGTTGAATAGTCACCTGTACTTGAGGTTGGAGCAATTGCTGTGCTTGATGCATATAATTGATAATCCTGTGCCAAATTACTATAGTTTTGAATATTCAATGGGAAATAGGCTTTTTGACTGCTGTCTGCATTTTGAGTCAATAAAGGTGTCACACCTGTTCTACCTTCCTTGGCAATATAAAATAAACCCACGCCTGTTTCTGTTACAGGAGCACCGGCCTTATTATTTGACAGATCATTTTTAGCAGCCATTAATGTTTTAACAGTTGATGTATCATTACCCGGGGCAAGATCATTCATCTTAGTTGTTTCAATGGTCGCTGTATTAACTACATAACCAGCATTTGCAGTATCTGTATCTGTAACCCTTAAGTTTTTTACTGTAAATCTATATTTCGCATTTGCAGGAATATTACCCAGGCTTAAGCCACTACCTACAGTAGTCGTAAATAAGGAAGTTAATGCATTAGAATCGGTCCATGTAGAGGGACACGCCTTACTTGTACCGTCAGTTAAATCTTCACAAATTAAATTGGTTTGACTTGCCACATCTCCCGTAGTTACTCTGAGTAAATTTTTGAAATTATCCCTCAGTACAACTCCATCAGCCTGTACAGCAGTATTATTGGTTACATCCAGCTTATAAGAAATTAGGTTATCTTTCACGACTATAGATTCTGGTGTTAAAGTTTTGACTACCGCCAAATCAATATCATCCTCTTGAATCTTAAGGTCAAATTTTACATCTGCGCTTACATTGCCACAGCTACTCAATGAGGTAGTAATAAACTTACTATTAGTATCAAGGGCAAATTCAAAAGGTAGAGTTATATCACTATTGGTTTGAGTATTACCAAATATTTTAATCACTAAATCATTAACTTGAACACCTTTTGCATAATCCAGAGTCGAGTTATATACAGGCATATAATTGAACGTTACCCTATCAGAATTAGATATATTTAAGTTATCCGAAGCTGACGTTAATTCGACTAGATTGCCCCCTACACGTTGATATAAACGATAATTGGTACCATAAACAGCCTTGGTCTGTGCATAGCCAGATGGATATTCAATTTTAAATTGCAGGGTAGGCATATCACTCTGGCTTAAAATTTGTCCGACAATATTAAAAGGCACTGAATATGTCCTACCCGCTGCATCGCCACCTTCATAAAAAATTCCGGAACCGGCACTAAATTCGACTGCAGGTCTTAATTTTAATGAGATATCATCAATAAAATTACCAAGTGTTGGACTGCTGTATCTCGTTGCAGCAAAGATAAAATCATAGATACCACTATTTACTGTAACAGTAGCTTTAGCTTTGGTTGGGTTAGCATCAACCCATGTCCATAATTGAGTAGACCTCTGTGCACCAATTGTCTGTAATGGATTAAAGCCTAAACGATCCGTATTTACCTTGCCTATATAAAAAGTCGCTTCTTCAGTATTACTGGAACGTGCAGCATGCCTAAAATTCCATTCAAAATCTTCACCTTTGATCAAACATACAGGCTGATAAAGTGCAGATGCATCTTCCGCATTAAGTTCAGCGTACTGATTATTGGTATTAGCCGTTCCCCACGCATTGGTTGCATTATTATCTGGACCTTTCCCACGCCATATCTCAATTAATTTAGGATTTTTATGAGTAGTGAGCCAGCTATCTACAGCTGTTTCAGAAAGCTGCTGATAACTGCTGCTCAGTGTTGGGCTATTAAAACTTAAATTGACAAAACTACGTTGAATTTTTACTTTGGTTGTATCCGCTGCCGTATCTGCCGCATAAATTTCAGTAGTACCACCCAGTAAAAGTAAAGATGCCAAAGCACGGCTAACATATTGCTTCATCATTTTAGTTCACCTTCACTTTTTGCTGCTCTGACTCGACTTGTAAATCTTGCCATTGAGGTTCTATTTGAATTTGGCCAGCATCATTCAATTGCAATACCACACGGCGGCTTTTGGCATGTGCAATCTGTGGCTTAGAATCGAATTGTAAATCTTGTGCGCCTCTTGCTTCAGACTGAATACGTTTCAAATCAATACCATGCATGCTTAAATATTGCTGTACTGACTGTATACGACGTTGCGCCAGCTTTAAATTATACGTTTGGCTTGCACGGCTGTCGGTATAACCCAACAAGGTCACGTCTATTTGTGGATACTTTTGCAAAACGCTGAGCAGACGATCCAGCACAGCTTGGCTGGCTAAACTGAGTTCTGCACTATTTGAAGCAAAATGTACAACATTCTGAACCTTATGCGTTGCATTCAACTCAACGGCCTTATTCATCGGCCAAAATTCGGCATTGACCCCATGGCAACCTTGACCATTGATATCCGCCATCGACGGCAGCTGCTTCATCACTCCATTCATTGGTACTGGCTTAATCTCTGATACTTCAATAGCCCTATACAGTGCTTGCTCCGCAGCATGGAAATGTTCATTGGCATGACGCCAGCCCAGTTCACAATATTCCGCAGCAGCCCAAACCAGTATCACTTCCGCATGTGCCAGACTTTCTGGTGCTTTATCAATTGCCCCAGACTGTTTTAAGTATTCAATTTGTTGCCATAAATCACGGCGCATGACCTGCGACACACTTAAAATAGGTGTGATTAATGACAAGGCTTGATGTTGCTGCAAGCCCTCAGAAATCGCTTTAGCGTGTTGCCAAGCTTCTAGCCCTGCTGAAGTCAGGCTGCCTTCAGACCGCTCATTTTGTGCATAGCTCAACCACATTTTCCCTTTATAAGCCTGATAGCGTGCTTGCCCCGCACTCTGTTGGTATTGTTGTTCCAAAACAGTTGCCAATTCATCTATTTGCACAGCGCTCGGTCTCTGCTGCGAGGCAACGTCCTGCACATGCTTGGCTGATACTGTACTCATACAGCTTGCCCAAACAGCAAGGCATAACAATGTCATTTTCATTATTTACTGCCCCTGCCCTGGTTCTAAAGAAAAGTTTGTATGGGCTGAGCGACGACCAAATAAGTCTTCATCAAACTTGAATCTAAAACGTAAATACGCACCTTGTCCGGTAGAACTGGTATTGGCTAGTTCATCATCCTGATAACCCAAGAAGTTATAACCTGCAGATAACCATAAATTCGTTGTCACTAAATATCCGAATTCAGCGCCAAGCAAATAACGTGATCCAGTGCCTCGGTTTGCCCACAGCACACCGGTTTGCAAGCTCGCATCCCAACGTTCATTGATGTCATACAGCACACGACCACTGACTAACTGGGTCAATGCCGTACTGCGCACATCGTATTCATCCAAGACAGACCATTTTGCTGCATATTGACCGGACAAGGTCACTGGACGCGAAGGATGCCAGTTAACATGGGTTGAACTGACATAAGATGTCCGTTTGAACTCTGCTTCTAAGTCCGTCGCGTTATTTTCATAGTAATGTTCAACTTTAGAGAGCACATCCAGTTTATTTTGATCAAAGTCACGCCATGCCATTCCTAACTGGAAACGGTTTCTTAAATGATCGCCTTGTTCAGCCGCCTTATTGTTTACAAAGTTCAAGGTGTTTTTCGTCAAAATCGTCATGCGCTCATTCAACTTGTGCGCATAACCTAGGGTGCTGATCAAGGTATTTGATTGATCCGAACGACGACCTTCCAAACGTGTCATCGCTTTCCAGTCTTTTGGAGCTAAATATTCCAGCCCGAATGTAGCAGCAGTTGAATCATTGCCATCATTTTCCGGATTTTTAGAAAGTGTTTTAACTTGCTCAAAACTGGTGCTCAAATAGACCTGAGGCATAATTTGCCAACGATTACGCAAACCTAAAGCAGCCTCGGCTTCACGATTACTCATACCATCAGCCACACGATATTCACTAAAAGCAGAACCATCTTTCATATAGTTACTGCTAATACCCAAAACCGTACTATTGGTTTCTTCGGTGGTATTTAACGAATACAGGCCATCAATGGAAGAAATTACTTCATGGCGTGCATACACATCTGTATTTGGCAGAACTTTCACCGTTCCGCCTAAAGCCACAACTTGTTTTTCTGAATTGGCAATATCTTGCTCATATTCGGCAAAAACACTTGCACCTTTCCATGGAAGTTTAGCGGTAAATTTTACTCTGGCAGTGGTACCGTTATAGGTTCCCATGTTTTCTGTTGCTTTGGTTGCAGCATCCTGAGTTTCATCGTAATGACGTAAACCGAACTCTACAGCAAGCATTTTAAAGAAATTCCGCTCAATACTTGCTGCGAGTCCGGTACGTGTACCATGATTGTTTTGATCTTCTGTACGGATCGCTTCTATACGTGCCAAGCCTACGTTGGCAATCGGCATCGAAGCTTTAATACCGCTTTCCATGCGCCCGGCACTAATGGTTGCAGCATCGTTTTGAAAGCCATCTTGTGCTTGTTGATGATAAACACGAAGATTTCCAGCACTTGGCGTATATTCAAATTCAACACGTGCTGCTGTCCCGCTGTCTTTACTACCAGTGGGTTCGCTGTTGATTTGGGTTATTTGATCATCTTCAGCATGGGTATTTTTCGATTGGGCAACTTCAGCAATCAGTTTGCCATGCTGACCAATTTTAATGACGCTATTCACACTGGCGATTTGTTCTTCTTTTAAAGGATCATTGCTTTGAACAAAAGAACCACCAAATTTTAAATGACTCTTTACTGCATAACTGAAGCTCACCCCACCCACTTGGTATTCTTCACCAATGTCATCTGCTTCTACAGTAATGCGTACATAGTTCGGGTTCAGGTCTGCATCTACACTTGCCACAGCCTCTTTTAAATAGATGCTGTTGCTGTATGTATCGACCTCATAATCAACAAAGCGAGTCAGGGTTTGACGTGAAATAATCAACCCGGGATTATTACGGTCACGTGTTAAGATCTCGACTTTTTCACTATTTTCAAGAATCTGGTCATTGCTGATTGCACCCAGGCTATAGGGACCAGAAATACCGATGGCACGATTTTCAGTCACCACCTGACGTGATTTGGTTTCAGCACCAAATGCAGCAACTTGAAGTCTATCTCCCTCATGTCCCAGTTTCAGACCGGTTAATGAACGGTTATATTGGCCTAAAGAGAGTCCCTCATCTTTTTCAGTCCGAGTCACATAGTCCCCATACATGGCATAGGAACGGCCTTTATCTACCCGTACGTAGAGTTTACTGGTGGATTGTGCTTCGAAGCCTTTTGCTGCTGCGTCACCATAAACCGGGTAATATTCATCGGGTTGAATATCACGAAATAATCGTTGATTTGAGCTTTTATCTGAGTCATAGGCTAAGGTGAGCAGATAATCCCCTTTCACTTTACCTTTCAGAAAGAGTGCCGCCCGTCCATTCAGGCTGGTCTGATTGCCCCAATCTGCAACTTCATTCAGTTGTTCTTCGAAGCCATCATTGCGGGTCACGCTATGCAATTTATTGCCATCAAAGTTATTGAAGTTAATTGACCCTTCAACTAAACCCACAGCAATCAATGGACGCAAATCTGCCAAGAACTGTATGTCAGTTTCTTGTTTCAATACACCACTACTCACACGCAACTTGCCACGCCCCGGCGCATTGGGTGCAAGTACAGGAATGACCATTTCCCCACCTTCAATAAAGGTTTGGATGCCTGGTTCATTTGGATTTAAATCCGGTAAATTGATGAGTCCGATATCACTTTCTAAAGTAATACTGGTGCGTGTTGCAATCTTCACGCCATCTTTATCATGTAAGCGAAGAATCAGTGCTAAAACATCTTTGCCATTCGCTGTAGCAGTCGCGGTGCCATGCTCAAGCTGTAACTGATGCATTTCTCCGGGAACAACCACTTGAATTTGCTGGCTTTCACGGACATTGCCCATGAAATCGAGTTGTTCAACTCGGATCTCGTTTTTACCCGTATTCAGCTCTACTCCAACAAACTCTTTGCCTTGCTTTTGTTGATCGGCCAAAACAGACAATTTACCCAGCCGTTTTTCAGATACAGCTTGACCATTAATCAATACACGCTGATTGGCACCTGCCATGCCCTGAACTTGAATCGTTGTCTGTGCAAAAGGCAGGATTTGGCCATCTTTTAAATTGAGGATACTTAAAGCATTGTTGTCACTACGCTTCAAATGCTCCTCAAGATCGACCAATACCGGCGGCTTAACCGGATCAATTGCCAACTGTTTATCTTTAGCAATATCCTTTTGGTTCTTATCTAGAATACACGTTTGATCATGATCATTGGCTAAGCAACCGCTGGTGTTGTCTGAACGGGTACTTTTTTCTATATAGCTTGGCGTATCAATAGAGAGTTGCTTATTGATCGCTTTTTCCAAGTTTAAATTATGGCTATTAATTTTTTCCTGACGCTGTTTGATCGTATTGATCAATGGTGCAGAACATGCGCCTGCTTGATCTGCCATCGCAAAATCAGCGCGATGCAGTTCGCCACGTTTTACATCAACAAAACGACTTGAAGGATCACCTGCATTTCGATTGGATTGAGTCACCAATTCTACACCTGCCGGCAAGGTGGTACGATCCAGTTTTAGTACATGTGTCTTGGGTGAAACGCCATAAAAGTCATACTTCCCTTCGCTGTCAGTAATGACATAACTGCCATCTTCCATGTACAGACGCACACCTGGAACACCTAATTCACCTTTGTCTTGCATGCCGTTACGATTGCAATCGGTATACACTTTACCAATCACAAAAGCATCTGAACTGAATACGCCCGGACGCACTTTTACTTTGGCTTGCGCTTCGTTTGAAGTCACACTTTTACTGACTGCACGTGCACGGTTAATGCCATCACCATTGAGGGCATTCGGACCCACCAGCACTCTATATTCAATTTTAGCCGTGGCATTCACTGCCAGATCACCCAAACCTAAAGTCAAATAAGGCCCTTTACCGCCTTCTGGATCTGAAACAGGCTTACCATTAACCCGCATGGTATTCGGAACATAACTGAATCCGCGCGGTAAGGTATCTTGAACTTTAACATCCTGAGCAATAGCATCACCCTGATTATTTACGGTGATGCTGTAATTGGTGAAATCCCCCAATTCAACACTGCTGTCCAAAGCCACTTTTTTCACCATCAGGCTCTGACCTGAACTCAATGGATCAATAGGAATATCAATATTCAGTGCCGGACTGGTTAAATCGAGTTTAAAACTACGTCCATATGAATAGTCTGCATCCACCGCAGTAATGCCAAATGCATTAAAAGAACTGATTGGGTACAGATTTTGGTCACTGCTAAATTGATAGCTCTTCCCATTGATTGGAGATGAGGTATCCACCAAGAAAATGTATTCCCCTGGCATCACAAATGGATAAATGAATTCTCCATTGGCATTGGTTAGCTGCTCTGCCGGAATTGTTCCAGTCATTTGTCCAGAAGCATCTTGACCAAAAGCAATGTTTGCGCCTACAGGTACGCCATTTTTATCGGCTAAAATGACCCGTGCATTGGCGACAGGTTTTCCAGTTTTTGCATTAAATACAATGCCATAAGGATCAATCAAAAGATCAGTCGAAATATTCGGATTCGGTGTATTGGTACTGTTTCCATTTTCATCCAGACAATCAATAATTGTTGCCGTTACTTGGTCACGGCGTACCGTTTGCAAAATCTGATCTGCGGTATTGGGTGTTGTGCCATCCCAAACGGCGGTATCGACTTTAAAATGGAAGATCCCGCTATTCGCTTCGGATTCTTTTCCGTTGACGTATAAAAAGTCTCCGGTCAGCTTTGATTTAACCAAAATTTTCACTTGGTCTTGCTGATGTGAAGCATTACAAATGGCAGCATTGGCTTTCAGATAAACTGGCTCATTGACCTTCGCTGTTTTAATAACATTATGATAATCGGGCGTCGTGCCATCCAGCGTTGCATCTGCGGCTTCAACCACCGTTTGCACTAAATCTGATGGGGTTTTTCTTGATTGATTGGTAACGCTATTCCATGAAAATAAATAGGCCTGATTTTTCAAAACGCTATAGCTTAAATTAGCAGTTGTTTTTACTTTCAGGGTAATTTTGCTTTCTTGTCCTGCTGGAAAATTTTTATAGCCGACAACTGCATGACCAATATTATTCTTATTGGTTGGTGGTGTTGTGGTATAGACGCCTTCATTCAATTTATAAAGTACGCTTGCCCCAGCCGTATTCACTGAAACATCATCATATACGGTATTGCCTGGCAGTGGATCTTCCACAATAATCCATTCACTTTGCAGTCCATCCACATTGACGGAAAGCGGTGCAATAGGTAAGTTACCGTTATTTTTAACCGTTAAGGTATAAGTCAGGGCTTCCTGAACGCCTTTATACTGGATCTTGGTTTTATCTACAGCTTTATGAATATTTAATTGCGGCACAACCACTGTAACAGGATCTTCAACTGTACTGCTGGGCTGTGAACCTTCCTGAATTTTTGCCGTTACAGGAATTTTAAGCTGTGTATTATTGGGTGTATCTTTTGAGGTTTCTGCAAGCACCCATAAATATACTTTTTCACCAGGTTTAAGCACGATACCGTCTGTGATGAGCTTATCTAAATTTGTCTCAAATTGATTATTGCCGTTATCTAAATAAATACGCACATTAGATAAATGACTTGTATTTTCTGTGCTCAGTTTGAATGTTGCTTGAGTATTACTTAAGTTCACCAGTTCATTGAACCAATACACCGTCGTGCCAGCTTCAACCACTTTTTGAACATCTGGAGACAGCTTCAGTGCATATAATTCTGAAATCTGAACTTCAACTTTATTTGATTGTGTTTCTTTTAAATGGAGTAATCCATCAGCGCCTATAATTTCATACTTTGCATAGGCAATATTGGGAATAATGGTGCCAGCATTTGGCATACTTGTAGTCGCTGCATGTCCATGTTGAGCAAAAAATAAAGCTGACGCGAGCGCAGACAACGACAATGCATCGACTTTTTTATTGATTGCCTTTTTCATTGACAAGCCCCGAAACAAATAAAAATTAAAACAAATGATAAAAAATCAGTATCACCTCCCTTTCGAAAAAGGGAGATGATAAGTTTAAAAATTAATTATTTGCCATCATCGACTTTGACATTGAACTGCAAAGTTGCATTTTGTGCGGATGTTAGATTACCGGCTACATATTTGATTTTGTCACGGCCTGTTACAACATCTGGACCAACTGTAATACCTGTATTACTTGGAGCTGCTGTTCCCACTCCACCTAATGCCGAGCCTTGTGTTAATGTGGTGTAGCTTGGTACAACATCGGAGATAACGACATTCTTCGCTTCAGCACTTCCCACATTTGTCGCAGTCACTTTATAGAATACACAATCACCAGGTTTTGCAGTTTTTGGATCAGTTGAGTAACTGCTTGGTGTAGAACCACATACACCAACAGCTTGTAATTTACTTACAGTAACTGCACCGGTGTTGACTGTAGTCAAATCATTGACAAAGACAGCCGTTGGGGCATTGGCTAAAGTATCCGGTGTAATTTTGATATTCGAGATATAGCTTGTACCGTCAGTTGCCGTTGCAGAAGCTTCGACTTTTACCAAGATTTTGACAGATTCACCTTGTTGCAGGCCTGCTATATGTGTAGATGTACCGCTATTTGTTGACAATAATGTTTGCAGTGACGTTGCTGTTACAGAGTCATTAATTAAAATATCACCTGTATCTAACTTCCCATCACGGTTGACATCAAAATATGCAGAAACCTTCTCACCATTGCCAGAATCTGTCACAGTTAACTTCAAGGTCTTTGTGGTTAAAGCTTCCGTCACGTTACCTGTATTGGTTAAGGTATGAACATAAACAATCGTACCACCCGGTGCAACTTGGCCTTCTTGATCTTGAACAAAACTCAACTTACGTTGCTCATTTACGGTTACACCGTAAAGAATTTCATCGCTCGTTTTTGTTGCCGGTGAATAAACACCCACTTTGATTTGCTGAGCAATGTTCGTTGCTGGCGCACCTGCTGGAGGCGTTACTTTCAAGCAGAATTGGCTATTATCAGTATTATTTGCCTGAATGCTGCCTGAGTTAGTAATTGGCTCACCGGTGCATAAACCAGTAACTGGGTCTTTCTTATAGACTGCAGCAACCCAGCCATCAGGAATACCAGATACTGTAATATTGTAGTTATCTGCGATGTTACCCTTATTACGGATTGTCACGTCAAACTCTACAGGAACAGCAGGGTTCGTAGATTTAGAATCTTTTACCGTACCATCGTTAGCACCAGTACCTAACTCTGAACCACCTTTGGTTGGAATAGTGGTTAAATCGACCTTATTTAAGGTATTACCATTAATAATTAATTTAATGCTGTCAGATGTACCCGCATTTACAGATGTGCTGACTAATTTTAAACCAGCCGGATTTAACAATACTTGTCCAGTGGGTAAAGTCACTTTGACCACAAATGCCAAATTAGCATTCGCAGGTATTGGACCTGTATCTAAAATGCCATCTGCTTTACTGCTTGTAACTAATGTCGAACCGTCTGCTTTATAAAGAGTTACTACTGAGCCAGCTGGCAATGCATCATAAGTACCTGCTAGTGCAGCGCGATCAAATGTCAAATTAAATGTATCAGTACTATCGCCAGTGTTATGCACATAGATCACTTCACTGCCATTGTCTTTTTCAGCACCGGTACCAAAAAGGGTTGGTAAACCATCTTTAGCTGCTACCGTAATCGTATCATCGTACCCGACTACAGTCTGACCATCTTTAAAAGGATTCGCCACTGCATCATTGATTGACCCTTGATATTTACCAACAACCGTTACGATATTCGGGTTTGATGGAAATGTTGTTGGATCATTTTCTGGGGTTGATGGCAGAGTTCCTGGTGTAATTGGCGTATTACTTGGATCCTTACCATCTGGATCTGCGTAAGCAGTGTTTTTGATAACATCACCACTTTTTGCACCAGCTTTTACAGTGACATCAAACGT
The DNA here is from genome assembly GCF_002135355.1 of Acinetobacter sp. ANC 4169. Taxonomy (GTDB): domain Bacteria; phylum Pseudomonadota; class Gammaproteobacteria; order Pseudomonadales; family Moraxellaceae; genus Acinetobacter. The sequence goes on from NZ_NEGE01000008.1 coordinate 46,317, forward strand.
CAATGTAAACAATTGGCCAGGCGATAAAGTTGGCATTTTTAAATATACATTTTGACCATTTTGCTGGAAGTCTGCATTTACAATTGATTCTGTTGCAGCACCATCACTTAAACCAACATTATTTAACTTTGCAGAAGCTGCAACATATACTAAGCCGTCAGGTAATTTATCGAAAATTACAGCATCTGTTGCTGCTGCATTACCGGTATTCTTAAAGGTTAATGTATAAGTAAATTTACTGGCATTGTTACTGCTATCTGTCGCCTGAATTGCAGACACACTCGCAGCCTTTGTCAGTTCAATAACAGCGCCTTCTGTAATTAAGGTTCTATCTGTATTGGATTTTGACTTCTCTGGAATACTATTATTATAAATACTGTCTGAAGAACTTGATGTTGCAGTTAATGTAAAGTGATCCCAACCACCTGTTGTTGCTGTATTTGGAGTGGTAACAACCACAACTAACCCAACTGACTCTTGAGCTTTTAACTCAATTTTATCAGTTACTTTTAACGCAACATCACTATCTGGTATACCATCTTTATTGGTGTCCAAGAAAACTTTGTATGAATTATAATCAAACTCGGTACCAGCCGTTGGTGTTGAACCAAAGCTACCCGCTGCTGCCGTTAAGTTTGCTAAAGATACAGTAAATGAATCTAATCCATTACCCGTGTTCGTCAAGATATGTGAATAACTGACCTTACTATTTTTAGTTGTAGACTTAATCTGCTTATCAGTAGTTAACGTAAAACTACCCACTTGAGCAACTGTAGTCACAACTAAATTAGAATTTACTGAGCGCTCTACGCCCGCACTATCTGTATAAGTTGCACTTGCAGCATTACTAATTACAGCATTTGCTGGTGTCGTTGCCGCGATTGCAGAACTACCAAAGAATGACACCCCACCGACAACTGCCAAGGCAGTCGCGATTTTACTTAATTGAAAACGTTGTTTCATAAGAAAACTCAACAATAAAGACGTTTAAACGACTAGAAAAATTTATTTAGAAGCATTGACACGGACTTGGGCTGAAACCGTAACTTTCTGTTTTGGTTTCAACTCGCTGACATTCCATTGCAATGCACGATATTCACGCAGTGGAACATTGACTTTTTTGCCATTTTCAATTCGAGTGAGCGGTGCTTTAGCAAAGCTTTTCCCGTCTAAAGAGGCATACGTATTCTGGGGAGCGCTTTCGCCGGTGTAAGTGACATATGCCGGAAGCGGTAAGTTCAATTTCAAATTTTTTAAGCTATTTGCAGAAACATTTGAGTAATCAACTCGATATTCCAAAACAGAATTTGGTTTGACCTGATCAGTTGCTTTTAACTCTTTTTGTACTTTTTGTTTTGCTTCAACTTGAAATACCTTCATCTCAGCAACTAAAGGTTGGGTATTTACTGCAGCTGAATGTGCAGCTCCCATGATCGATAGAGACGATAAAAAAAGTAAAACTGATTTGCTGTTACTAGACATGGAAATCTTCTTCTTTACATTAATCATGTATATATTTACATAAATAATAAAAAAAGACACAAAAAAATGCGAACTAGTTGGTATTTTTTTATAGAAAGAATGAAATATCACACTTTTCCACTGTTGATTAAAGCGACTTTATAACTGTTAAAACAAGAAAGAATGAAACAGAAAATTTATCCATCAAAGGCTAAAATAAAACCCTATACCTATGAATATATTATTTTTTTATAATTTAAATACAGACCTAATCTTAATAAAAACAGCATCCATTTAGAGCATGAAAAGGCCCATCAAAAGTGAAGGATATAGGTATAAAATTTAGTCACTATTCACTAATTTCAACGATAAACTTCCAATCGACTTTGTTGCACAAACCTATTCTTAAGGGTTTATCCAGCAATATAATTTCGCAATGATCTTGTTAAAATGGTTATGACGTGTCCTCATTTGGCTTTACACCAAATAAACATGCAAGCAATGTAAATCATAGACTGATAATTTCGTGCAAGCTTATCAAATCGAGTTGCAATCGCTCGAAAATGTTTCAACCTTGCAAATGCATTCTCAACTAAATGCCTTAATCGATATAGATATTTATCAAATTCTTTATTTAATCTTTTACTATTTGATCTCATTGGAATAATTGGGATCATATTCTTATTTTTAATCAATATTCTGATCCCCTCAGCATCATATCCCTTATCTGCAATTAAATAATCTGCTTCTCCCACACTCTCTATCAATTGCTCTGCAACTTGACTATCGTGGAGTTGCCCCCCAGTGATTTTAAAATCAATCGGTAATCCATTCGCGTCGGTTGCAAGGTGTATTTTTGTTGTTCGACCACCACGAGATTGTCCAATTGCTCTTTCGAAACCATCCCGAGCTCCACTTGCATGCTGATGCACGCGTATTTAGCTTCCGTCAATGAATACCCATTCTTGATCCAAGACGCCTCGTAATCTAAAAAAAATTTATCCCACAATCCCTTACTTGCCCAACGTTTAAAACGATTATAAGCAGTTTGCCAAGGACAAAATTCTTGAGGAATATCCCGCCATGTCGCGCCTGTACGTAGTTTCCATAAGATAGCTTCCATGATATTTCTACTATTCTTTGAACAGTAGCAACCGTGCAATCGCATTGTGTCTTGAATTTGCTGCCAAATATTATCTGTTAAAAGAGTGCGTACCATTGAATAATATTGAAATACAAATAATTTGGAAGATTATTTTAAGTCTTTAAAATCCATTATATTTAGTTAATGCATATAATACAGATAAGAAAAATAAAAATATCCAAATTAAAAAAAACCATCGTTTAAAGTGATAGTACAATAAAAATTGTAAAAAAAATGCTGAAGTTATAATCAGGAAAATCCAGGTAATAATTCCTACAGAAAGACCATTATCCAGACAGTTCAGGTATAAAGAAATACCCAAAAAAATACATGAGAATATTTTTAACAAAGATTGAGTATAATGAAAGGTCAGGAAATTATAATTGAGTTTTTTCATTCCACTTTGACTGGTCATACAAAGCTGCATCATTGCAACCATTGCCCACGATATTGCAGCTAGACTCATTTAGCTACCTCACTCATCTTTATTTTCCTGAAATAATAACAAGCAAAAATATATCCTAGGGCTATAAACATAAATACAAGATCAACTCCTGCTACAGACCATTGCTGATGCAGCAATGTATTGAAGATGGAAGCTTGTGGAAATAGAAATATAGGACTGAATACCGTCATCAATAAAATAAAAGCGGTGAATATAAATGTCAAAATAATGGCTTTTTGCATTTTAACCAGCATCGGAATGATTAGAATTCCAATCCAGCTGATAAAAAATATGAATAACTCATACTGAATCCGATGTTCAAGATTGGCCAGTAAAATACGGTTAGCCAAAAAATACATGGCTGTTGCAAATGGCAAGCCCAGGAAGGTGAAATAATTAAGGTAACTGACCAGCTTATAACTTAATGTATGTTGCTGTTTAATGCGCTTCTTTTGCCATAATAAAGCGCCTGCTACCAGCATGATACAACCGACAAAACCTAAGCTGGCCAGCATCCATCTCATCCATTGATTGGCGTAATATCCCAAATGAATGCCATAAGTTGCCGAGCTAATTTGAGCGATAGGATGAAGATTTCTTTCGGGATTCAGATTCTTTCCAGTATTTGCTGAAAAAATAAATTGTGGATTATTGAACGTAATTAATTTTTTATATCCATAATCAAAAGTGATTAATGCTTGCGCAGTATTTGGATTTCTAACTTCAAATTTCTCCAAAGCAGCGCCATTACTCCCCTGTTGAGGTAATTGATGTGAGAATACAGCGAATTGTTTTAATTTAATACTTGAATCCGGTACCGGTTTTGGCGCATCGCTATACTGTATTTCACTGTAAAACTTTTTTATTCCATTCTCGCCATATTGTTGATTGATTCCCCAGGGCATGAGCAGATAGAAGAAAATCATGATCCCGGTAAAGGCCATAATTAAATAAAAAGGAAGTGTTACTACACCGGTAATATGATGTAAATCTAATAAGGTACGCTGCCCTTTAAAACTCCGGAATACAAAAAAATCTTTAATTATTTTTTTATGGGTGAATATCCCCGTTATTAATGCGATGAGAAATAGAACTCCTGTGATGACCACGAGCGTTCTACCCACTACATCGGGTAAGGGATAAAGACTGTAATGTAATTTAAAAAAGAAGTCGCCACCCAAACTTTCCCGACCCTCTGTTAAAATTAATCCTGTATACGGGTCTTGCAGTTTATGGGGTTTATTTGTTTGGTCTTGCCATTCTAAAACGTTAAAAGGCATTCGGGAATTGGCAAGATTAACTCGCCATCTTTTCGCTTCTGGGGCATGCGTATTTAAATAATCATAGGCAACTTGAGCCGATTCAAAAGAAGTGGGAGGCGCTTTTAAATATGAAAAAATTTCAGGTTTAGACCAGAGATTGATTTCCGTTCTGAAATAGGCAATAGACCCGGTAAAAAAAATAAGGAAAACTGACCACAATACAACGATACCCAACCAGCTGTGTAAAGTTGCCTGTACTTGGCGAAATTGCATTTAATGCTCTCCCATTTTTTTTATTATCCAGCAACTTAGCAATAAAATATAATTAAGATAATTGATCCTCTTTTGCCATAATTTAGAGGGAATACAAGGAACCAATACAATATAAAAAATCAGAAAAATAAAACTTAGGAGAACAGATAAATAGATATTTTCAGCTGTTGCAAAGGGTAAATAATCAGGCAAAACCCAAGATATCCATATGCTGTAGCCATAAGCTGCCAAGCAGGTATAAAAAATTTCTTGAATAGATAACCATTCTGGTTTCTGTTTATCCATTGGCGTTATCTTTCATCACATATCAAGAAGTGAAGGAGTATCTACACTGCTATAGATACTTCTTAGGTGAGTATTAATAATTAATGGTGTAGCTTAGGCCAAAAGTACGGCCTTCAGCAGGAATCGCTAATAAAGCGTTGCCATTGGTGACTGCTGCTTGTTGTGCAAATACGTTTTTGTACTGCTTGTCCCAGACATTATAGACACCCAAATCTACGCGGCCTTTTGCTACAGGGAAATGAGCCAAGACATCCATAGTGGTATAGCCTTTAATCTCTGCTGCACTATTACCATCAGTTAAACCTGCAGCTTTTAATGCCTGGTCATCTTTGTAGGCTTCGTCTGTGCCTTTAATGGCTTGCATTTGTGCACGCACACCATAACCTTGTTCATTATTCCATTCAGCAAATAGAGTGCCTTTCACCGGGGAGACTGCAAAAGCATTCAGTTCATGCCATTGATCAGCGGCATCTTTATATTGCCCGCGGGTATAACCCAAGGTACCGCCAACCTTATAGTTTTGCATAAATGGATAACTGATATTGGCCTCGGCACCATATACCCGTTGATCGGTATCGACCACATTTACTGAACGGTCAGAGTTGAACTGTACCACTTTATCAGAAGTGTTATAGAAACCGGTTAGACCCAAGTTTAAGCCTTGGTTCTGATTTAAGCGCCAACCCAATTCATAGCTGTTGACCGTGATCGGTGCAATACCTGAAGTCGTTAAGGTATAGGCAGCGACATCACGCAGCACCCGTTGCACATCGGGATAACTATAACCTTGTGAGAAGTTGGCATAAACTTGCTGCGCGTCTGTTAAATCATAGACTGCACCTAAATTGAATAGGAACTTATCCGAATCGGTAGAGTCAGCCGCCATTAAAGTAATCGGATTACGTGCGGTTAAATAACTGTCAGTGTCTGCCTGAACATATTGATAACGCACACCGGCCTGAATATTTAAACGATCCGTCAGTGCATAATCCCCTTGTAAAAATGTTCCAATATTCTGGATTTCTGTGTCCGGTCCAGAACCTTGTTTTTCACCTGTAGGGGTATAGACCAGACCATTATTACTTGGCGTATAAAAATCAGCCCACTGATGATCTTTTTCCCAGTCATAGTCCAGGCCATAAGTCAGTTTTAAATCTCGGTCTGCCACCTGCAGATCAGACTGAACGGTAGAGCGAATCCCTGCATAGTCCACATTGGATTGGCTTTGCTTCACATTCACGCCATCTTTTGAATACCCATAAGGTACAAAACGCGCTTTTTCATTCCGGTAATACGCTTCAACATTCAAAATTTGTCCCAGGAAATCCTGGTTTTGATATTGGGTATTAAACGCATAGCGTTCTGTAAAGGGTTGTTTATCCAAGCTCCAGCCTTTAATGGCTTTATAAGAAGGCTGAGTCCCGGTTTGCAGATAAGAATAGTCCGGGCCATATTCGGTATCTTGTTCATCTTTATAATATTGTGCGCCAAAACTTAAGCTTTGCTTGTCAGTTAAATTAAAGTTTAAACGACCATTTACATCGATGGTATCGGTATCCATGGTGCTGCCCTGCCAAGGGCTTAACGAAATACGGTCGCCTTTACCATCAAACTGCGAACCTCGGCTGGTATAATCTAACCCTAAAAAACCGTCCATTTTGTCATTATTAAATGAAGCCGTTTGCCCCACTTGATAAGCCAAACTGTCACCCCGGAAATTATCCGCCGATGTTAGACCTAACTTGGTTTGAAAGCTGACCGGTTTCGATTTATCGGCACGCTTGGTAATAATATTAATAATACCGCCTGTTGCCCCAGAACCATAAATACTGGTCGCACCCGAAACCACCTCAATATGATCAATCATATTCGGACTGATACTGTTGAGCTGACGCGCCACATCACGGGAACCCGTTTGCGACACACCGTCAATCAGCACCAATACATTACGTCCACGCATGGTCTGACCATAATTACTGGTGGTTCCACTGCTTGGTGCCAATGAAGGTACCAGCTGCGCCAAAACATCTGCGACTTTTCGACCCGCTCCGGCCTGTTGAGCAATTTCTTCACCCTGAATGGTTTGCACGGTTCCCGCAACTTCAGCAATTGTTTTAGGTGTACGGGTTGCTGTTACCACAATAGGAGAAAGCTTCATTGTTTTCTCCGAACTTTCCAGCTGCTTTGATGCAGGAACAGACTCATCTGCATACAAATATGAAGAAATAGCTACACTAAGAAAACACAGACTGAATTGAGATAGTCGCATTTTTTATGCCTTTAGACGAACATGAATGTTGGTGCAAATAATAATCATTATTATTTTCATTGTAAAACTTTTGTTTAAATATTTAATGATTTTTATGGTGATTGATGAATTGTTTAGATAAATAAGCTTGAGTTCTATCATTCGGATTTAGAAAAGCATGTTTAAAATGTCCTCAAGAAAAGGACATTAAAAAACGTGAATGAAGACTTACTTATTTGAATGGAGAGCATTCTCCACATTTTTTATAAAATTTCTCTCTAAAACAATGATATAAAATGGCGGTTTTTTCAGGCATCTGAATTTTTTGCTGTACTTCAAATGCAATTTCTTCGGCCACATATTCATAAGATTTCACATTTTCATCCGGCTCTCCGACAATTTTTTCTGCTGGTGAATGTTCAAAAATGAAGTAGCACATCAGGCGCATTACGGCTTTAAAATGCCCTTTCCCCACCACATTTTTTTCACCCAGCAGAATATGCCAGCCTAAATCGTTTTCTGATGCAGGATAATACAAAGACAGCCGATCCCGCTTGGCTTCATAAATCTCAAGATAGCCAACATCCTGCCCTGCGATCTGAATGATATACAGCCGTTGATGGTCATCTACCCGCATTTTTTCGAAATAGACAGCCAGTTCCTGTTCTGGCTTATTCAGTTGCCATTGTGGAATGACATGCGGCTCGTGCATCCATTTATAGAGCAGTGGAAAGTCATTCGGAAAGCTTAGGGCACGCAGAGCATAGCTAATCCCTTTTTCCTGATAATTAAAGTGATTCGGTAAACGGGAGGATAAGGTTTTCATTTGATTCTTTCTCTTTCTGAATCATCTGCGTAATTTAACAAGTGATAATAATCTTCAGGAGGATGCTGTTTAAAAAATTGATCACGTTTTTGTTGTTCGACCAATTCCATATGTTGAAATTGCGCCACATATTTTTCTGCCATGTCTGGCTTTAAAATAAAGACGCCATCTGCATCCCCGACCATAAGGTCTCCAGTGGAAATAACGGCATCAAAATAATGAATATCCTGATCAAAATCGACCTGACTTTCCCCTTCGGCCCGGGTGGTTAAACAACTGACCGTGTGGGCAAAAACCGGCACCTTCATAGCGCGTAAGGCACCAATATCGGTAACTGCACCCAGCACCACAATTGCGGCCAGTTGATGGTAAATGGCGGCACGATGGCGTTGTTCTCCCTAACAAGCGCGATCTCCGATTTTTCGTGCATCGATCACCAAGACATCACCCGCCTGGCTGGCTAAAAGTGCCTCGCGAATCTGTTTAGCGTTAACAGAATTTAAAGTCACTGTTCTGACGGTACCGACGACATGCTGAACCGGATTTACAGCATGAATTCCGGGTAAATAACCGATATCCAAAACATGGCCAATGGTTGAACTGGCAATCGTGGAATAGGATTTTAATAAACGATTTAATGGGTCTGACATGAACTTTGCTCTGTTTCTTGATGCTTTTTTGCTAAAGGACAGCTGTCGCAATATTCACTTTCAGCCTCAGGCAGTTGAAAATAAAAACAGCATTTTTTACGCCGATAAGTTTCAGAACTGGCTTGGCGGCTGTGTTGCAAGATTAAAAACGGATTGTGTTTTAAGCCAAAATGTTCGGCCGCCAAATCGACTAAAAATTGACGTTGCTTGTGAATCTTGCGGGTGTCGGTGGGATTTTTGCGCTGCATCAGGTCATAGAACTGTAAAATACGCAGTGCGGTATTTTCCCACAGCAAAAATCGTTGTACTTTTGCCACTGGACTGATCACCTCAAAAACCTGATTGAGATCATGCAAAATTCTTAAAATAAATATTTCATAATCAGAATCTTGAGTGCTTAGAGCAGTTGCAGTTAAAAATGACGGTTTAAAATTTAAATGTCGGTCCCAATCCCAGGTCGGTGCCATTTTCACTGAAAGTGCAGACAATTCCCAAGATAAATCCAGCTGCTCAGTGAGTAGCGCATATAAATACGGAAATAACAGTGGAACTGCCCAATATTTCATAAACATTGATCCTGAACAGGTCAAATTGACTGCCTGAATACGCGTCTGAAATTCGCTGAGCACGGCTGCACATTGCTTTGGCTCTAATAACTCTGCAAAGCTCAATGCATTTTGCCCATGTAGATTGATCTGAATATTAAGTTTTTCAGCCAAAATCTGTTTGGCTTGGGACAATCCTAGAGCTTCCAATTGCAGTTCTGGCTCAACATTCACGACAGGGATATGGGAACGCACGTTTTAGAGACCTGTTTTATTCAATGTAGTCAAAAGTGCGGGACTTTTTTTAAAATATTACAGGTTTTGCCTATACTGCTGGGCATACTCCCCACCCGATTTTTCTGCTCCAGCAAGGGGCGAATCAACTGCTTATACGGCCACTGTTCTTTTTCAAATAGAAGATGCTGTAACTCGGCTCGTGCCTGCTCCTCCAAAGGCACCTCATTTAAGGCCAGTTGTAACTGCTGGGCCAAAACTTGCCAGAGCTGATGTTCATCTATTTGATAATATTCAGCAACCGATTCTAAAATACTGGCCAGATTGACTTGTATGCCCAGTGTTTGCAGATATAAAACCAAGTCTTCAATAGTATCGTGATACAGCGTGATTCTAAAATCATGCGGGCTTAAATAGGATGGGTCTTCCAGGCCGTGCTGTAACAGCCAGGGTAAATATAGCTAAGTTCTCAAATATTTAATACACTATAAGACATGGGATATTCAAAAGATTTTAAAGACAAAGTCATAGAAATTATGGCAAGAGATCAACTGTCAGTACGTAAAGCTGCTCAACATTTTGGGGTATGCACGCGTACGATACAGCTATGGAAAAAATCAACCGAGATTAAACCAATTCCAGGTCGTCCAGCTAAAATCAGCAAAGAGCAAATATTGAAGGATGTTGAACAATATCCTGATGATTATATTAGTGAACGGGCAGAACGTTTTGGTGTCAGTACCCATGCAGTATTCAATGCGCTACATGCCGCAGGAATATCGCGTAAAAAAAGACGTTAAAGCACCCTAAAGCAGATCAAAATCAACGTCGGCAATTTCAGAACCTGATTGAATATTTAGAACAACACTTACCACTGGTGTATATCGATGAAAGTGGTTTTCAAAGCGAAAGTACGAGATTGTATAGTTATAGCCCTCAAGGAACGAGGGCTGAAGGTGAATTTAACTGGCAGTTAAAAAATTGTAGCAATGCGATCGGTGCATTAACTGAGAATAGATTGCTGACAGTTGGAGTATTTGATTGTTCAGTGAATACTGAGGTATTTGAATGCTGGATTGAACAGGATTTATTACCGAAGCTGAAAGAAACCAGTGTTTTAATTATGGATAATGCGACCTTTCATAAAGGGAAAAGACTTCAAGAATTGGTACGCTGTGCAGGCCATTACATTGTGTGGCTTCCTAAATATAGCCCGGACTTAAATCCAATAGAAAAAATGTGGTCACGAGTAAAGTCGATTAGAAATAAGTTCCGAATAAAAGACATTGATGAATTATTCAAAAAACATTGTGATAGTTTATTTAGTATTTAGCTATATATCAACGACAGTATTATCAATATAGATAGATTGTTTAGGACTACCGTTTGATTCAATGACAGGGTGATGCATAAATGCGCCGTCCTGTGGATTAAGTCTTGTACAATTTGCTAATATATCTCTAGGCTGTTCTAAGCTTGGGGTTTCTTGATATGCAATCATTTAGCCCCCTCTTCTTTTATATCAGTATCATCATTAAATAATCTGAGCTGTAGCTCGTTTTTAAGCTCATAAAGTATTTTTTCTAGAACTGGTTTTTCATGTTTCCAAAACACCATATCTCTTGCTGAATCACTAACATCATCTTTTCGCTGATTAAATTGCTTACATACTTCATTAAATTGTTGGTAAGCATTATTGATATGCTTTTCCATTGCATTAAATGCTTCTATATATTTAATTTTAAATTCAGTTGCTTGCTTACCAGTAAAGCCCATAACCAATAAGACAAAACCATCTTTTGTAATTTGATAACTAGGCTGTGTTTTACCTTGCTTGTCGATATAAGCGGTCTGTGCAAAATTGTTGGCTCTAAACTCATCAGAACAATTTAAAGTTTTAATTGCTCTTCTCACTGAACTAGGCGTTCTACCAAATGCTTTTGCAATTAATAGATCAGTCGTAATTACTTGACCATTAAGAATAAGCGTAACTTGTTCCATTATTTAACCTCCATGTCTGAAGGGCTTATTTTTTGCTTTTCATGCCATGCTAATAGCTCTGCATAATCAAAATAGACAGAACTTTGTTTGGTATTACCTGCTTTTATTGGTCTCGGAAATGCCTTATCCGTTCGCACGATATGGCGTAAAGATTCACGGCTTATATCTAATAACTCACATACTTTTTTGAATTGGATTCGAATTGGATTAATAGTCATAAAAAAACCTACTTATACAAAAATATAGTAGGTCTAGTATTCTAAATATCTAATTTTAAAACATTTCATGCAACGAAAATAAAATTGCATTGCAATTAAAAATCATTTCATTTGTTTATCTTTCAATACTTTATAGTAGTTATTTGCTTTCGCGACAATTTTTTCAGTACGACTTTTTGATAACCCTTTAATATCATTATTTTCATCCTCAATTTTTTGTAAAATCTTTGCTTGCGATTTATTCGCTCTTACTGATATTTCATTTTGAAGTTCTTTCATTAAAACAGAAATTAGAATTAAATCACTGTTATTTATATTTTTTTCTTCACAATTGGTTGCACTTTTAGGTTCGAAAGGTTTCGATAATTCAAATTCTTTTTTATTTATATCTGATTCACTTCAAGTAAGAGCATTGTTAATAATCTTTTTTTCTTTCAATAAACTATCAAAAATTAACTCAACAAATGGTTTATATATATAGACTTCATTTTTATCCCAATAATATTTATCTAAAAATTCTTTTATTTCTATTTCTTTTTCATTAACAACATAAGTGGTAAGTAATAAGTCTTGTATAAAAAATAAAATAGGATATGCATATTTTACAGAAAATAGAGGATGCTTATCATCAAGAGGTTTATGTTTTAACATTTCATAATTACTTTTGTAATATAAAGCTAAATTATCCTCAAATTTATAATGTAAAAAAAACTGAGCAACTTCACGTAAATCTCGGTCATTTAAATGTAGTAATAATTCAATAATATCCCACACTTTGACATAGCTCTTCTCAACATCTTCCTCTGTTTTGGTAAATAGACTCACACTTCCTCCTCCTAAAAAATAGTAATGTTAAGCCAATCAAATTAGCGCAAATTTTGTTATGTAGCTTTCTTAAATTTGATAATACTTTGATCTGCTATTTCTTCTAAATGATTCGCATACCATTGCATCATATTCGCTCTGTCCTGTAAGTATTGAGCCTTGTTATATACACCCGCAACACCATCCTTTACATGCGCTAAAGCAGATTCAATATGACGCTCATCAAAACCACGATTATTTAAAAGCGTACTGGCGATATGCCTAAAACCGTGTGGCGTTTGTCGTCCCTCATATCCCATACGGCGCAAAGCCATAATAAAAACCGTATCCGATTTAGGCTTACTCTTATCCGAACGGCTCGGAAATAAAAACTCAGAATTAGTGTCGTAACTTTTGAGTTCTTCCAAAATTTCTATGGCTTGAGTCGGTAAAGGAACAACATGCTCACGGCGTTTCTTCATACGTTCTTCGGGTATATTCCATATAGCATTGTCTAAATCAAATTCATCCCACTTTGCACCACGTAACTCACTCGGACGACAAAAAAGCATAGCAAGCAACTGCAAACCCATACGAACATCCATCGTAGGATAATTATTGATAGCTCTCAGCAATGCAGGTAGTTCTTTTTCATCTACATGTGCCATATTAGTTTTTTTGCCTTGTTCTAGATATTTCTGAATACCCTCCAAAGGATTGTAATCAATACGCCCTGTGACCTTTGCATAATCGTATATATCCCGACACATTGCCCGCATGCGATTCACTTGTTCAAAAATGCCTTTCTCTTGTTGTATCCCTTTTAACAAGTTCATCCATTCAATTGGTTTAATCGTTGTATATAGCCTTTTACCAAAAACAGGAAAAATATGCTTTTCCAATGCGCCTTTATTTCTCGTCATGGTATCAGCTACCCATGAGTTTAGTTTTGTATCTAACCACTCACGAGCCAGCAATTCAAAAGTCGCATTATTTTGTTCTAACTCTTGTCGTTTCCGCTCTTGTTTAGAAATGATGGGATTTTCACCTTTAGATACATCATCTAAAAGCTCTTTAGCTTTTTTACGTGCTAGTTGCCCTGCAACTTCGGGATAGCCACCAAGCCCAAGCCAAGACCATTTACCATCAGGCTTTTTATATCTCAATTGCCAAGACTTGTTACCATCAGTTTTTACTCGAATGTATAAGCCATTACCATCAAGCTCACGATATTCTTTTGATTCAGCTTCAAGGTTAGCAAGCACCGTATCAGACAAAGGACGGCGTTTTATTTCAGTTCTTTTCATCAGCCTTGTATCCCTCGGATTCAATTTTTATTCAAGGATACACGGAGGGATACACGAAGCGCAATACTATATGCTTTTATGTTTACTTATGTTTAGGCAAAAAAAAAGGCTTAAACCCTTTAGATTTAAGCCTTTCCGTTTTATATTTCGCTATATTTGGTCATATAAAACTAGGTATTTGGTGGAGATGGCGTCAATTGAACTTGGACCCTAAATTAATGATTTTAAATATTAATTTGTATAATCTAGAAATTTTGTACCCAATTTTTACCCAAATTAGATTTAGTGTATTGAATCCTAAAATTAATTTTGTTCAAAGTCAGTTTTAGGATTTGAACTTGTGTACTGAGATTAACACATGTAAATTAAATACAAAATGAAATATTATATCGTTACTTTTTTATATTTCTATTTTTCATGTATCATTTAAGGATACAACTGTAGGGATAAAGTTATGTTTGAAAATATTGATGCTTTAAAAACAAAATTAGATCAGCATCGTCCCCTTTCTCCTGCAATTGTAAAAAATCTACAAGAAGATCTTATTGTTCGCTGGACATACCATTCAAATGCAATTGAAGGCAATACTCTGACATTGTTAGAAACAAAAGTTGTTTTAGAAGGTATAACAGTTGGCGGCAAAGCATTACGAGAACATTTCGAGGCAATCAACCATAGAAATGCTATCTACTACGTTGAAGACATTATTCGCAAAGATGAGCCTTTTTCTGAATGGCAAATTCGAAATATCCACCAGCTTATTCTAAAAAATATTGATGATGACAATGCAGGACGATATCGCCAGCAAAACGTCTTGATTTCAGGTGCTACGACTACCCCTCCTGACTATACATTATTAAATGACAAGATGGCTCAACTTGTCGATTGGTACAATACTGAGGCGCATAAGCTGCACCCTATTGAACGTGCCGCTAAAGTACATGCAGACTTTGTAGGCATTCATCCGTTTATTGATGGCAATGGTCGTACATCACGTTTATTGATGAATCTCGAATTACTTAAAGCTGGATATCCGCCTTGTGTGATTACAGTAGAAAATCGTTTGGCTTACTATGAAGCATTAGATCAATGGATGGCTTATGGAAAAACTGAGGCATTTATCCAATTAGTTTCTGAGGCTGTGCTTGATGGATTTAAACCATATCAGGTTGTTTTAGGAATTTAAAAAAGAATTATATCTAGAGTTTTAATCATTATTCGCCTTCAAGATGAGCTTAATTCTAATAAATCCCTATAGATTAATAACATAATAAATGCTATTTTTTACACAATTAGAACACAAAACCATCAAATATTCATGAAATTTTATAAAAAAACAGGGTTTACACTACTAGAACTATTAATTGTTGTCGTGATTATTGGTCTACTTGCTGGGATTGTAGGTCCCAAACTTTTTAAGAATATCAATAAATCTGAAACAACTACTGCTAAGGCACAAATTGATACCTTTGTAAAAGCCCTCGATAATTTCCGTATAGATACGGGACGCTATCCTAGTTCTCAAGAGGGCTTACGAGCTCTTCTTGCGAATCCTACTAATTTACAGGGTTGGAATGGGCCATATTTAAAAAAATCAGTACCTAATGATCCTTGGGGCATGCCTTATCAATATGCTGAACCAGGAGCACATGATAATGAATATGACGTATTTTCTTTTGGAAAAGATAAAAAAGAAGGCGGCGAAGGCGATAATCAAGATATTGGTAACTGGTAATGTTGCAGATTAACTTCTTCAATATCAAAAATTATAATTCAAGTTTTGATGTTAATATTTTTCTTTATGAATTCAAGACCTTACTCGAATCAGGTTTAAGTATTATTGAAGTTATTCAGACTTTACTTGATCGAGGTGAAGTCTATACAGCGGTTTTATCTCCAATTTATCAAGATTTAAAAGCTGGTTATAGTTTTTCACAGAGCTTAACTCATCAACCCAAAATATTCCCCAAACTTCTGATAGCTACAGTTAAATCAACTGAGCAAACAGGGCAATTAAGCTTAGGCTTAGAGCGTTATTTGACTTATATGGAGAACATTAATGTACTCAAAAATAAAATTACGAGTGCATCAATTTATCCTTTGACAGTTTTAGTTATTGGCTTTGTTATTTTTACTTTTCTATTGCTTTATTTAATTCCAAAATTTTCGCTCATCTATAATGATTTGGACTTAAACCTTCCTTTTCTATCTAATTTATTGATTAAATTAGGAGGTTTTATTTATCAATATAAGATATATACCATCATTACTTTTATAATTTTATTAGGAATTACTCTTTATTTTAGAAAAAATATTATAAAAAATTCAATATCTTATACTCTAAAATTTAAAAGAATTTCCTATTATTATAATGCAATTGTATTGACCCGATTTTATCGAGCGTTAAGTTTGATGCTGGATGGAGGATATCCTTTAATCTCGGCACTAGATACGTGTAAAGAAACGTTAAATGATGATTTTAAACATAGAATTGAAAGTATTAATCAAGGTCTAAAACAAGGTGAAGTCTTTAGTCTCTTGCTCGAACAACACCAACTTACAACACCTATTGCAAGCCGCTTAATTAAAAGCGGTGAGAAAAATGGCAATATTAGCCGCATGCTTGCTAAAACAGCAGATTTCCATGATCTTGAGGTTTCTCGTTTTATCGATAAATTATCCAAAGTCATTGAACCCGTTCTTATGATTGTCATTGGAGGATTTGTAGGAATGATTGTGATTCTGCTGTATTTACCTATTTTTGATATGGTGGGATCACTTTAATGGATACAAATAAATTAAGTGAACTTGAGCACTTAGCTCTTACTAATCAAGACTGGATTTCTACTATTAAAGCTTTCCAGCCTGAAGATTGGCAATCTTATATAGAAGAGATCTATCAAATTCCCTTTTTCGAAGAGCATCAAATACAAATTACTGATCAATTCCTTGGTTATCAGGAAATGTATCGCTATAAAATTTTATTAGCTGAGTACAAAGATCAATTTATCTTGATTTTGCCTTCCCCTTGGCATAATAGTCTAAGTTCTCTCTTAAAACCTACTGAAGAAAAGGTAGATATTTATTTCTCTAGTATTGTTTTTATTGAACATTATTTGCAAAAAATACAAAGCTTTTCTTCTTCTCAAAATGAAGAAAACCACTCTTTACATGCTGATCTACAAAATGAAAATATTGAAATATTAAGTTTAAGCAGTATTGCAAATGCTGAGAATGAAGTTATTCAAATAGTCAATTCAACCTTGTATGAGGCTTATATACAAAAGGCTAGTGATATCCATTTTGAGAACTATGCGGGTGGTTTACATATTCGTTATCGTTTAGACGGTATCTTAATTTCTATTAAAAAAATTCAAAATTACACCTTAATTCAGCAAATCGTTTCACGAATTAAAGTTCTGGCTGAATTGGATATTGGTGAGCGACGTATTCCCCAAGATGGACGTTTTAGCGTAAAGCTTGAACATAAAATTCTCGACTTCCGTGTTTCAATTATGCCTGGAGTCTTTGGAGAAGACGCTGTTTTAAGAATCCTAGATAAAGACGGGATATTAAAAGAAGGACAACAGCTTTCATTAAACGACTTAGGATATCCACCAGACTTTCAGGGTCAGTTAAGACAAATTGCAAGTCAACCGTATGGCATGGTGTTATTAACAGGGCCTACAGGTTCAGGAAAAACGACTACTGTTTATGCCTTAATTAATGAAACATTAAAAGCTTATGAAAAGCTTATTACAGTAGAAGACCCTGTGGAATATGCTCTTAATAATGCATTACAAATTCCTATAAATGAAAAAAAAGGACTGACATTTGCGAAGGGACTACGCTCTATTCTAAGACATGATCCTGACAAAATTCTAGTAGGTGAAATTCGGGATAAGGAAACCGGAGAAATTGCTATACAAGCCGCTTTGACAGGACATTTAGTTTTCACAACTGTCCATGCTAATCATGTTTTTGATGTAATTGGGCGTTTCCAGCACATGGAAATCGATCAATATAACCTTGTTAGTGCACTAAACGGAATCGTAGCTCAACGCCTTATACGCTTGTTATGCAAACATTGTAAAAAACCAAATGATGTCAATGAGTTCCAAGCAATAGGATGTTCTGAATGCAACTTTACTGGTTATAAAGGCCGAAAAGCAATTGCAGAAATTTTAGTTCTGAATGACGAGTTAAAAGAGCTAATTATTAATAAAGCGTCAATCCGTGAAATGAAACAAATAAGTTCACAGCATGGTTTACTTTCTATGAGAGATTATGCAATGAGTTTGGTAGATACCGGAGAAACTACTTTAGAGGAGGTGAATCGTGTTACCTTCCAATAAGAAAAAAATACCTCAATATTATGTATCTACACATGATGTTTATCAAATTGAATCAAACAATCTAGTCAAGTTAGGACATTTTAATGATTTAAAAGAAGATACTTCTTTTAAATTTCCACATATATGTAAAGTTTTTTTGGCTGCAGACTGCTATAAAATTTTTATAAGTCCTGCAGAAGTTCTGTACTCACCAAAACGATTTCAACAACAAGTAGAACAACGATTCAAATTATGTTTTCCGCACTTGAATGTGGCTCAATATTATTGTTTTTATAATAAGCCTAGGTTTGAGTCGCCTTATCTTGCCGTAGCAATTGAAAAAGATTGGTATAATAACTTTATAAATATTTTTAAATTTAAAAGTTTAGATTATATTGAAATTTTACCTTTAGCTTCTTTTATATATTTCCAGAAATCTCATAAAAATAATTTCTGTTTTAAAGAACCCTCTTTGGAAACACATTTTATTCATGTTGATGGCCAATTACATCAAGTCATTCAAAAGAATAAAAATATGAATGAAGCCAGCCACTTTCATTTACTGGAAAAAGATATATGAGTTTTTATATTTATAAAAAGAATAAATACCAACATATTTATCGTTATCTAATCCTAACTTTGTGTGTTGGATTATCATCGTTAATGATCTATAAACTTATAAATATTGAGAATTTAGTAGATCATCAACAAGAAGAACTTTTCCAGTTACAACAGCAATATCAAGAATTAAGCCATATTCCTACCCAAGAGAATAAAAAATCAGGGATAAACTTAGCTGAAATAGAACGAATGACATTCTATCCTAATAATGTGATTCAGCTTAAACAAATTGATTATAAACAACAGACTCAACAAATCTTTATTCAGGGATTCGCTAAGTCTGTAGAAGAGATTGAGCAGTTAAAAATTGATTTAAATCAAGAAAACATATTTAGAGATATCAATATCACTTCAACTGCTATGGATCGTAATAGCAAGACATTTAAAATGGAATTCAGATTACAAGGTCAGCTATGAACCGAAAAAAAATATATTGGGAAATTGAAAAAAAATTGTATCAATTGCATCCTCTAGATGCAGGAATTTTATTTTTTATTTTTTTCATCCTATTTATTTATAGTCTGGTAATCCCTCAATATGAAAAAAATCTTCATCTTCTAAATCAGTATCATGAAGAGGTTTCTTCTGCTATAGAACAAAAGAAAATTCAAAATAGTGCTTTACTGCCACTTCAAGATAAAGTTTTAACAGGAACTCCTTTAGTTGAAGTGGCAAAATTTTATCAACAAGAAGGAATCCAGGTTATAGATAGTAAATATGATCAAAAATCAGAACAAATACAGTTTCAATTAGAAGGAGAAGTTAAAGATTTTCTTAAAGTTAGTAAGTACTTACAAACTTTTAATAATCTAGAACTTCTCAATATTACGATTACACAAAATGAACGTGATAGAGCACCTGAACTCTTAATTACTTGGCAAGTGAAGGTAGCCTCATGATTCGTACCATTAGTTTTATTATTGCTTTGATTATTACACTTGCTTTGACTTTAGCTACATGGTTAATACCTGATCCAGTCGAAGAAATTGTTCTAGATATAGACACACATAAGCAAAATATAGAATCGACTCCCCCACTTGCAATGTCTCTTTCAGCAGATCAAATCCTCTTAGAAGAGTTTAATCAACCACAACAATTTATAGTTATCCCTGTAATCAAGGCCGACGAAAAAAAAGACATTGTCGTTACTAAAGAAAAAAAGCTTCAGCCATCAACTTCATTACCACAGCATATTGAGCCTGCTCCCCCCTCTCCTCCAAATCTAATTTATACGGGGCAAATGATTGATGCTGGTGGAGTCAAAAAAGTATTTCTGACATTTGAAGACCAGACCTTAGTTTTGTCACAGGGAGATATTGTCTCTCAACGTTGGAAAATCGAATCTATCCAAGAAAATCAAATCACAATTTTTGACCAATTTTCTAATCAACTTTTTGTATTAAATATATAGCAATGAAAAAAAATTATTTATTTAACGCGTTAATTCTGGGCTGCTTATTCAGTAGTTCTTTCACTAATGCCGATTTAACTGCAAATAATGAACATACTTTTCTTTCAAAAAAAGTATCTATTAATTTTAGAGATGCAAATGTTCGCCAAGTCATGGATGTCGTCGCTCAGACTGCTGGCGTGAATTTCATTTTTGATAGTGATGTCAGTACAGATTTAAAAACAACGATATATGCGCAAGATGCGACTTTAAAAGAAACGATGGACTTAATTTTAAAGACCAGTAAATTACGCTATAAAACTATAAATCAGAACACCTACCTCATATATAGCGACAGTGCAGATAAAGTGCAGCAATATGAGGATTTGGATGTAAAAACCTTTGTCCTTAAAAATGGTGATCCAAAAAAAATTCAGGATGTATTGAAAACGATATTGAATCCTAAATTTATTTATACAGACGAAAAAAACCGATTAGTTACGTTAAGAGATCGGCCCGATATTATTTATGCCGCTGAAAAACTTATCCAAACTTACGATCATCCAGATTCAGAAGTTATTTTAGAAGTAAAAGTTTTTGAAGTCAGTCATGAAGACCTCACCAATTTAGGTATTACTTTACCCTCACAAATATCACTTTCTGCGATTAATACAGTTGATAAAACAACTAGCCTAGTCATACGCAATCTATTAAATTTAAATAAAGATAATTTAGCAGTGGGCGGAGTATCTCCATTAGTTACACTGAATTTACAAGATACCAAAGGTAAGGTAAATCTGTTAGCCAGACCTTCTTTACGCGTTAAAAATCTAGAAAAAGCAAAAATTGTGGTCGGTGATAAAGTTCCGGTAATTACTTCAACCATGAACCAGGTTTCAAGTGCGATAACTGAATCTGTGAGCTACTTAGACGTAGGACTAACATTGGAGGTACAGCCAGAGATCCAAATTAATGATGAAGTTGGGATCAAGGTATCTTTAGAAGTCAGTAATATTGTGAAAGAGATTCGCACGAATACAGGACTCTTGACTTATCAAATTGGTACACGTAATGCTAATACCGTATTGCAGCTCAAAGATGGTGAAACCGAAGTTTTGGCAGGTTTAATTCGAGAGCAAGAGCGCAATAGCCATGTGAATATTCCTGGTTTAGGTCGGATTCCTGTTCTAGGTCGCCTATTTTCAAGTCGCTCTTCTGATAAAAGCCGATCTGAAATCTTGCTTTCTATCACGCCTAAAATTATCAGAAAGAATACAGACAGGTTAAATTATACGGAAGCATTTTATTCAGGTACTCAGAATTACATTACACTCGACCATAACGAAACTTCTACTGCAAAATTTAAAGGTGAAATAACGGGGAAAGCAATAGAGACTCCCCAGAATTACATTGCTGTTGCAGCCCCAACACAAATGATGCAAACATCTAATTATGCAAATAGCCAAGGCAATATTGTAAATTTGAGTTTGCCTGAGAAGATTGTTAAAACAGATCCATTAAATATTTTGGTGGAAAGTAAAAAATTAGCTAAAGACAGTAAATTACTGATTAAATTTGATCGGAATGCTTTTAATTTATCCGATGTTCGTTTAATGACTAAGGCCCAACAATCCGTTCACTACAATACGACACTTGAAGGCGTTGAAATTACCATTGGGGAAGATATTACAGAGCAATCCCTTGCATTGCTGACCTTACAGCCCTTAGCTGGCTATACAGGACGAGGGAATATTTCATTAGAAAGCTCTCATCCTCAGCTTGGGAATCAAGCTATCAGCAAAACTGTGGAAATTAAATAATGCGTCTAAGCCGTGCACAAGGTTTTACCTTGGTTGAAATGCTGGTCACATTAACCTTAGTGGCAATTATCGCCTCTATGGCTTTTCCACTGATTCAGATTGATCAGAAAAGACGTCAGGAACGGGAACTTAAGGATGCACTGGTACAGATTCGTACTGCTTTAGATAATTATAAACAAGCTGTAGATGAAGGTCGGATTTATATGCCTGCAGATAGTTCGGGCTATCCTAAAACTTTAAATGATTTAGTCGAAGGTGTGCCTGATTTAAAAGATGCGAAAGGTCGTAAAGTTTATTTTTTACGTCGTATTCCGACTGATCCCTTTGCCCCTGATGGATTAATGCATGAGAAATCTTGGGGACTACGGAGTTATGCAAGTCCACCTGATGCCCCTGAAGAAGGTGATGATGTCTATGATGTTTATTCTAAAAGTAAAAAAACAGCTTTAGATGGTAGCCGTTATGATTCTTGGTAAGAAAAAAAAGAAGAAAGGATTTACTTTAATTGAGCTTTTGATTGTATTGGTCATTATTGCATCACTCGTTGCAGTGGTTATGCCCCGTTATATTAAGAGTTTGGATAAAGCTGAAGAGTCTGCATTAAAAAGTGATTTGGCAACTATACGCATTTCTATAGATCGTTTTTATGCAGATAAAGGCCGTTATCCTCGGCATTTAGACGAGTTGGTTAATGAGAAATACTTGCGTCATTTACCTGTCGATCCAATTAGCAAACAAGCCAATTGGCAGACAATTTATGTCTCTATGGACGGTGAACAGGTTGTTTATGATGTAAAAAGCAGTGCTCAAGGGGTGGCTACTGATGGTACGCAATATCAAACATGGTAAGTCACAACAAGGTATGACTTATGTCTTTTTCCTCTGGTTTATTTTAATTTATGGCATTTTATTAGGTAGTTATATTGAAGTGACCTCTACGCAAGCAAAGCGATTAAAAGAGCAGGATTTTATTTATACAGCTGAATTATATGTAAAAGCACTAGAAAATTACTATAAAGATAAACAGACATTACCAACAGATATTAAACAGCTACTGTGTGACGGTACAACTTATCCCTGCAAACGTTATTTAAGACAATTATATAAAGACCCTTTAACACATAAAACATTTATTTATATCTATGATGAACAGAATCAAATAATTGGAGTTAAAACTTCAGCTGAAAGTGAAATTATAAATAAAAAAACAATAGATAAATATAATTCCTTAGAATTCACAATCAAAAGATCTCTTTCATAAATCAAAAAACGATCTTCTTATTGGGTGATATTTGTACTCCAGATTTCTTAGCATAGTAATCCTCCCATAAATAAACGAAGTTAAAAGTAGAGGTTAAGCACACATCAGTCTAATATAAAAATTAATTTTTGACTATTATATTGATTGAAAAAAGTTCCTATTATAATAAGAGGAGCTTTTTTATTAAAATTTATTAGATATCGTTCATAAGTCAAAAAATGATCATTAATTCATAATAGGATTAATATTGAAAGTCCCGTCTCTCTGGGAGAAGGTTAGGATGAGGGAAATTTTTAATATAAATCCTCTCCCTAGCCCTCTCCTTGAAAAGGAGAGGGCATATTTTTTGTGAATTACATATTGATTAAAAATTGACTTATGAAAGAAGTCTATTAATTGGAATACTTTTTATATCCAAATAAAAACCATACCAATAAGGTAAGAACAACACTAAAAAACAAAGCCAACAATCGCACTTCAACTGGATACGTATAATTAATTATAACTGTAGGAATTAATAAAAATATTAGAGAAAGTATAATTTTAATTCGGCTATGTTTTAACGATGCACCACAATATGGACAAATTTTCTCTGCAAAATTTTTACCCCCCAATACTTCTTTTTTACCAAAAAATATCTGACTATGGCAAACTGGACATTTTCCCAAAGTTATAATTTTTCTCATTATCTATGCCTCAACACAGCGGGTACTAAATCGTGTACCTACAAATGCTCCTGAAGCAATAATTCCTATGACTGTAGCTATACTCGCACCAGAGGTAGCAATAGACCCTAATAATGATATAACTATTCCTACTCCTACTGCTGCCCAGTCACCATAAATACCATCTTGAGTATAATTAGCCAAACCACACCCAAGCATTACTATCGCTAATAGTAATAATGCGATAGCCAAAACTGTTCCAGCTACGAATAACCCAACTACAAAAGCTATAGCAGCTATAGCGAAAAAGATACTATATGCAGGAGGCATACTAATAGCTCCCCCATTAAACCCACCACTAATCATATATGCACCACTACCTGTATTTGGATCAATGATGGTATAACCACTGCCTTTCCAGCCATTAAAATTGATACTTTTTTCACTAATAGTTACGACTTTACCTGATGCGACAGCGTTACTTATATCTGTAATGACCTGACTACTATGATTAAGTTGTGGAAGTGTAGTATTAATATTCGAACGATCAACCTGATAAATTTTTTGTCCTTGATCACTTGCTAATTTCAAAATCTTAGTAGCACTTACTCCCTCTACATTCTTTTGTATACTATTAGGATCGTTAAAGAACTGTTCTGGCACAAGATTTTCATTGAGACTTTGACGTGGTCCTTGTTGTTTGGTAAAAGCCAATAAGTTAGATTGTTTATTATCCTTATCAACAATTGTTGCACCAATACGATCTATATCCATTACCATACCTGCAAATTGTGCAGATCTAAGCACTCCCCAACTATAACCTCCTTGAATACTGGTCGAGAATGTTCCAAAGCTCATATATGAATTACTAATTACTCCTAATTGTCGTTCTAAAGTTTCATCCTGTGCATCATTTAAACTAAAGTAGCTTTGGACTACTGCCTGAAGCATTGTTCCAATTACGTCATGATTATTTAGCATTTTAATTTGTGCTTCATCTTTACTTTCTATCCTGGTTTTGGCTGCTTCAAGTTTAGCCTTTAACCATCCCATTTGTGGCTTGCCAATCCCCTGCATATTGTAACCAATCGCATGGTACTCACCAGCACTAAACTGTTTGTTTGGCAAACTCCAGCTATTGTTTGGACTCATAAAGCCCATTTGTGCTTGTATTTCTGTACCTAGAGCATAGTTTGGTAAGGTCTTTAACACTTGCCCATCCAATGTAATTTCTCCTGTCATCCGAATCGAACTCGATAAAGACTTGGGTAACTTACTTGGGTCAATGTTGCCACTCGCATCAGGTTTTGGCAGTGCATTCACAATCGCCTGCGCATCCGCATCTGTCGTTGGACGGAATGATAAAGCTAATGGTTTTCCACGTAACTGGGTGCTCAGAATCTTAAACTGAACGGCATAGCTTCCCATCTGAGATGCATATGGGTCAGTTGCATCATAAACATTCAGGTGGAAGTAATGACGCATGGTATCAGGCAAGGTGTGATAATCACGCACTACAGCAACCACTTCATAAGGTAGTACTGGACTCAGCATCTTACTTTTATAAGTCTTGATTTTACTTGTACCTAATACATCACCCACTGTTGCATTAGGATGTTTTTGCTTTAAATACGCCTCCACTTTGTCCTGATAAGCCTTGGTTGCTATTTCTATATTGGCATTATTCAGGTTTTGTACACTACCGTTTGCTTCGTCAACCGTAGCACCCTGTTTTGCTTTATTTAAAAAATCTTCGGCATCAAAAGGGACTTCTTTAGCTAAGTCAATGCCTTTAGTACGTTCATAACGTTTATAACTTGCATCTAAAGGCACCCAGCTATCTTCAATATTTGGGTTATTTTGACCGTTGGTTTGTACAGCACCCTTACTTGGGATAAAGTCCATTTTCGCTTCAACCCAAATGTGCTCCATACGTAAGTGGCTTTCTTTTCCACCATTCATTATGATTACACTTGGCACACCGCCTTGGCCAATCAGGTTACCTGCGGCACTCAGGTGATTCACACCGCCTACCCAGTCTTTGGCTACTTCAGCTGGAACATCAATAGTGCCTGATACATAACGCGCTGGAATACCTGATGCACGTAACAATGCAATCAGCAAACTGCTGGTATCTGTCGCATTTCCGCGTTTAGTTTCTAGCGTATAAGCTGAGCCTTGAATCGACCCATAGGTTGGAACAAATTCGATATTGTCATAAACCCATTTATAAATTTTTGCAGGATTATGATCTAAATCTTTTGCAAGATCTTTGATCTCTTGAGTAATCTGTACGTCTTCATTGGCTTTTAAATCTTCTGCTAATGTTGCAACAGGAAGAGAAGCAAGTACTGGCCATTTATTCTGATCAGATAATGTCATGCCATTAAATGCAATTTTCTGCCATTGGCCAACACTAGAGGTGGTTAATACTGTTGGTGTCGCTTGTTTCCAAATTTCATCAGGACTTAAAGCACTAATATTTTTTTGAGCTTTATAAAGTGGATTAATAACCAGTTTTTCATTTGAATGTGCTTGATAAGACTCAAGCGCTGAACCTAGCTTTTTAAAATCCTGTGCGGTGACTGGTGCTGGTACCTTACTGTCAGGACGTCCCCAAGGAAGTTCTTTAAAGTCACGTTGAAGCTTTTTAGGTTCCCATGCAGCCATTTGTTGCGTGATTTTAGTCAGTGCTGCATTACGTGAAGTATCATCTTTAGCATCCGCAAGTTGATTAAATAAACCCTCCATAATGGTTTGACGTTGTTCAATCAACTTTGCAGTTTGTTCTTGACGCTGTGCAATGGTTTTATCTTTAAATAATTTCGCTTCTGCACGCAGATCAGCAACAGCTTTCGCTGTCTCTAATGCAATATTGCTTCTTAACGCTAAAATCTGTTGTGCAGTTTTGGTCTGTAAAGCCTGCTTTTGCTGATTTAGCTCTTTAATTTTTGCAGTGCTTGCTTTTGCTTGTGGCGTGAAATCTTGCAAACGCATTTGCATATGTTTAACCAACTCTTGCAGCCGCTCAAGATCTGATTGGCTCACAGATCCTTCTGTTCCCGGCTTGGCACGGCCAAAAGCTTCTTGTTCAACTGCCGCCATTGCTGGCACAGCCAATACCCCCGCATGACATAGCACGATCGTGCCTGCTATCCAGCGTTTTAAATTGGTATTAAATTTCATTATTTCACCAGTTTTTATTTTAAATTTATCTTGAGTTAATCATTCAATCTGGGCTATTTCTACGGAAACAGCCCAGACTTCACCTTATTTCTTATGGATTTGCGTGATACCACTGGATTTGTAATGTACGGATCAGTTCATCCAGCTCTTTTCTCGCTGGCTTAGCATCAATATATTTCAAACGATCCATCACTCCACCCGCTTCAGCAAATGACGCAATCGCTAAATCATTCAAGCCAAGCCCTTGGTTGACTTTGGCTGTGCTGATCAGTGTTTTAATCGTGGCAACTTCAGTAATATCTGCAAGTCGAGGACTCCATTGACGGATACGCTGATCCAGCAGACTTACCCGCTCACTCACTCCACGTATTAGGAAGCGATATTCCTTGCTGTCTATTGGCTGGGCACTGGTATCTGTACCGTTATATACTGTTACCTTGACCGCATGAGTTCCTGAACCTGTTGGTAAGGCAATCGGCAAGTGTAGGTTTTGATTCTCTGCCTGGGTCAGATTGGTTATCACCTTCACCTGGTTGTTAGTCACAGTTCCCTGACCTAACCATTTCGCATTTGCAGGCAGCTGTACCAGAACCGTTGCCTGTGTATTGGCATTTGCACTCAGCTTGACATTTAAATGCACAGGTTCCTGTGGTGCATAGCTCATACGTTTGGTGGCATCAACCTGCTGGTAGGACAGGCTTTGTTTCAGCAAGTTCTTCCAGTTGTTTTTCTTGCTGGTTGATGATTGCCCATCTATCATCAAACTGCGTAGCAGATCGAAGGATAAAGCTAGCGGTTTACCATCACCGTAGTCAGCTGTGACGATTGCCGGATATTTATGGGTGCTATTGCAGACATAGAATTTGAGATCAACAATGGTTTCCACATTTCTGATCCAGTCTTTGTCAAAGCCCAAACAGTTGCGTCCGTCATAGGTTGCTGTCACTTTTGCCCGATCACCCAGATACATCGCCAAAGTATCACCTATTGGCTCTACCACCGGATTTGTATTGTCATAGACTGGCTGATGGGGCTGCATTTCACGCTTAGACAGCAAGATATGCCCACGGTAACGAATATCGGTCAGGTTCAGCAACTCGTAGTTGGTCCAGTCCAGAATACCTTTATCAAACAGGACTGATTCCCCATTAAAACTGAGTTCCCTCATTTCATCATTGGTTGAAATTGCGAATTTTTCGACCGCACCTAGTACCCAGTAATTGTTATACAAACCACTACGCATAAGCTTTTTAAACTCGATTGGATTATAAGTCACCTTATAGTTGATTCCAGTTTCCTGTTTAATTTCGGTTAAATAACGATTCAGGGTATTTCCGCGCTCACTGAAGCAGGCGTAGTTGAACTTGCCAAATGCCCAGTTCAGTACAGATTTGTGCCAGCCCGCTTCACAGCTGTAATACACCAGAAGCTGGTTATTTACGTTCTTGTAGTCTGGCAAGTTAACTTCAACCGGAACTTGTGTCAGGTTAAAGCTGGCTTGTGCAAGTGGCTTCTCTTCACCAGTAGCCGTTTTATATGTTAAGGCTGCTGTTATCCGGTCACCATTCACACCTGCTGTTTTCCAGCTCAAACCTTGCTGGTAAATCTGAGCCTGAGCCAATTGTCCAACTGTTGCGCTAAGAGTATTTACCGGCTCAAGATCATCATTTTTAAAGATCCGAATATTCAGTGGCAAGTTGTTCCAGATTTCATTACCGGTATTTTGAACCTGTAAATTCAGCAGGACATTCTCACCGATCGGCACTGTATTTGGTGTTGCACTCAAGGCACCTACCAGACCTAGACCAGACTGTGCTGCACTTAATACAGTAAAGTTGGTGGTCCGTGTATAGCTATTGCCACTTGTGGTAGTCGTTGTGACAACACTATAGTTCCCCTTCACTGCATTCGACAGCTGTAACTGGTAATGGGCCTGTTTCAGTGCATTTGCTGCAAGCTGGCTATAGCTTTCCTGCTTTTCCAATATTTTTTCATTCTGGCTGTTAAAGACTTCAGTCAGTACTGTCGTTTCACCTCCCAGATCATTGCTGGAGGTGTTTTGCAGCTGCATCTCTAAAGTCACCAGACCATTGCTTGGATATTGCTGCTTGTCTGAAGAAATACGGGTATCTGTTAAACCATTTAGATTTGCGGCACTCACAACCGTTAAGTTACTGGTTGCTGTCGCAATTGTGATGCCCTTCTTCAACAATTCTGTCTTCACCAGATATTGTCCGCTGTAAACTCCCGTCAATAACCAATCAGTAATACGCTGATCCTGGAAGGTGCCTGTACTACGAGAATCTAGGCTGACATCATAGGCTGGAAGCGTGATAATCAGATTGCCCTGCTGGTCATAAATACTGTGGCGTACTGTGGCTTCACTGGAGAAGCTGC
Source organism: Acinetobacter sp. ANC 4169 (assembly GCF_002135355.1). Lineage (GTDB taxonomy): Bacteria > Pseudomonadota > Gammaproteobacteria > Pseudomonadales > Moraxellaceae > Acinetobacter. The sequence continues at coordinate 75,694 of NZ_NEGE01000008.1, forward strand.
CCAAGTTTTCGACATTTGCAGAAATCTTGACCGTATCATTCGCCTGATACTCTGCTTTATCCAGAGAAGCATTCAGTCCGAAGGACTCATATCCACCGGCAGAAACATTCAGGCGGGCTGTATTATTCTTGTCCGTATATTCCTGAATTTTAACAGCCGTACTTGCTCCCGGATCATTGGCAACAATAACGATATCGCCAAAGTCCACCAGATTATTTGGATAATCTATCGATAGGTCTTCATACTCACCGGCATTCAGCACCTTGCTGGTCTGGACCATGCCAATGAGCGTACCCTTGTCACCCGCAGCCTGCTGTTCCGCTGTTTGTTTATAGAAACTTACCGGTAAACCTTTCAGAATGGTCTTGCCACCAGCATTCCCGATACGGCCAGTGAACTTGGTCTGACCAGAACCACTTTTGTCATCGATACGGATATAAGATGCTGTTGGGTCAGCAGCCGCTGTTGCATTCTGGTTCAACAACAAGTTGGCGCGATAGGTATTGTGGGCTTCCCAGCTATTCACTTCCTGCTTTGGAACAGTAAGGTCATCATTGATATTGGTGACATGATAGCTGTACTGGTTCCAGATATTACGGGTATTCGCCCAGTCCTTGTTCTTGCCAGAGATCATTCTAATTCCATGACCACTAGAACCTAAAATGATATCTGCATGTCCATCTGCATCTGCATCTACCACTACTGGGTATTCATGAGCAGTTGCCGTACTATTTGCAATTTTTATCCGTTCAATACCAGTCGCAGCATCATATACACGTATATTTTGCTCATCAAAATGAACGGCTTCTAGTTTTCCATCATTATCAAAATCAAATACAGTTGAGCCTGTTCCACCTGAACCATCACTGATTGGTGTCGCCCAAATCACACTGCCATCTCCTCGTATAGCAACATAATTGTAAGTTCTTGCTAAACCAATATCAGAGATACCATCACCATCAAAATCTGCAATAACCGGTGATCCTCCTGAACTGCTTGGTGCATTGTAAGATGCTATTTCAGTCCCTGTTTGAGCATCAAAAATATAAATCGTACTACTATAAATTGCGATGATTTGTGGTTTTGAGCTACCTAGAACATCACCTATTGCCAAGAACTTGAGAGTAAGCTGAGTACCACTTTTCGTTTTAAATCGGTATAACAAATTGCCATTAGAATCAACTGCTCCTTGTAAGCCAATAATGTCTAATTTTCCATCTCCATTCACATCAGCTATTGCTTGAGTTTGCCCTGATAATAAATTATCTAAAATGATACCATTTTCATAATTGACAACTTTATTATTTATTATAATTTCAGGAATTCCATCCTTATCAAGATCTGCTACGTTAGGATGATAGGCATCAGATGACCATCCACTTGATGCTAAACTACCTACTGAGAACTCTTTTTTTACTACCCCTTTATTGTTGTAAATAGTCAATTTCGAACCATTTTTAACAATTATTTCAGGGATTCCATCTTTATCAAGATCTGCAACAGCAGCTACTTCTTGAGACCCAGAACCAGATAAAGTGAATTTTAACTTTCCTGTTTTTCCATCTAAAGCGACATAATTTCCACTCTTATAAATAATAGTGGCTATGTCTCCAGGCCCAATAATGCCATCACCATTGGTATCTTCTAGTGGCGCTACAGTTGGGCTAGAATCTGTAGAAGCTGAATATTTCCAAACAATCTCAGCTTCAAGTGTTCCCTTTTCGGGTCTAATCTCTGCAGTATCACTGGTCAATACAATATTGTTAGACTCATCCTTCTCTGCGACCTGCTTGGTACTATCCACCCAAATGCCAATCGGTGCATCTCTAAATAGTGATTTACCCTGAATCTGAATATCAACTTCAATTTCTTCTTGGATTTCCAAACTCTTAGGAAGAGTCGTCTTACCTAGAACAATTTCACTTTCATCAAAGATACGGTTGTTGTTGGTATCGGCAAAAGCCAAAATCTCGACTTCCTGGGTTTTGGTAAATGCCTTATTCCCAGCATTGCCAATGGTCGCTTTTAGCACCCCTGTCGTTTCCAGACTTTGCTGTTCGGTCGTGAGTTTGTTGGTATCTGTTTTCGTAATTTTCAGGTCAGGCAGACTAGTATCAGCTGATAAAGGACGTAAACGGATTTCTCCCAGATCGGCAACTGTACCGTCAACATACTGTTTATCAAAGTATCGGGTGGTACCTAAATGCGGGGTCGATGCAATTTGAATACGGATCAGGTCAGTACTTAGGTTTTTCGCACTGAATCCGCCGGCAACATCCGTCTTGGCTGTAAACAGCTGCTGACCATTGTCCTGACGGTAAATGGTCACTGTCGCATTCGAAATGGCTTTATTGGTCTGTGAATCTACCACATAGCCTTTCATTTCATAGGCTAACAGGTTGAGTTTTAACTGGACTTTCTGGGTTTGGTCTTTGGTTAAGGTGTAGGTGGCTGGGGAACCTGCCTGATAACTTGGATGTAAAGCTGTCAGTCTCCAGCGTCCTGTCGTCAGCTCGGCTAGCAAGAAATTATTGGCAGCATCATTCGCTGCACTAAAACTTTGTTTTTGAATGACCTGACCATTGGCATCCAGCTTCTCGGCAACAATAGTTGGATTATTAATCAGGTTACCGCTCGCATTGACGACGGTAATTTCAAATTTACCTGTATCAACGGTGGTGTCTTGGCCTGGATCATTCGCATCCTTTTGATAGAGCTGGATCGTACCGACATCCGCAGTCTGTCCCGCTGGCAGGTTAATGCTTATGCCTGGACCAAAGTAATCATCTTTACTAAAGGTCAGGTTAAATGCACCCGCCTGGATCCCCGCTAGGTTAAAACGTCCCTGACTATCAGTTCGTGCAACTTCTGTCCCGTTTCTTAGAACAGCGACATCCGCTAAGGCTTGTCCCTGTCCATCTACAACTGTGCCAGTGACGGAACCAATATTCTTCTGTTCATCAAGCAGTTGTGGAGAGAAGTCAAAGGTACTTCCTGCCGCGGCAGTACCGGTCCCTCCCACACCTACATAACCAGCAGCATTTACACTTACGCTAAAGGCAGCTGGTTGCTGCATGGTGATCTGGTAACGCCCTTCAGCATTGGTGGTAGCCGTTAATGTGGTTGCCCCACTCACCAGTTTCACCTCAGCATTGGCAATCGGTAAACCTGTATTTTTATCCGTGATTCGGCCTTGAACTAATGCAGTCGTTACATTGGCTCGACGGGTCAACTCGATTTGGCCCAGGTTCAAGCTCTCACCTTGGCGTAAAGTCACCTGAAAGATCAGGCTGCCAAAGCCTTCTTTGGAAATGGTAAAGCGATAATCACCTGCTTTGGTATCGGTAAATACTACCGAACCATTGGCATCAGTCTGGGCTGTTAAAGCCGATGCGCTTTCTGATGAGCTTGTCACCGTCGCACCCGAAATGTTCGCTTTCGTTTCTGCGTCAATTACACTGAAACTAATACCTGAACTGACTGGGTTCACAGCCGGGGTAGACTGGGTTTTTAGTGAGCGCAAGATGATTGCTGAAGTATAAATATCCTGAGCCCAGCTGCCATCAGCATTCTGCTGATTGAGTATTGCTGCTTTAAATGCCTCACGCGCAGGATGGCCTGAATTACGATATGGGTGCAGTGCTTCATTCAATAAAGCATCTACAAATAGTTGATCTTGATGTTCAACCCAGTGTCCGTCACTAATCTGTTTAGATTCTAGAAAATTAACGGTTTTTAATGCGACTGAATTATATTGAGGATATTCTTTTAAGTATTCGGTTAAAGCTGTTAAGGCATATGCAGTCACGTAAAATTCATCAAGTGACACGACCTGAAATGCACCAGAAGAACGTTGTTGACTTGCAAGATAGGCAACCGCCTTACCAATCACCTCACTGTTCTTGTAATTCAGCTGTTTTAAGGCCAGTAGCACCCAGGCGGTATCTAGAGGATTACTTTGCCAGCCAGCCAGATGGCCAAATCCGCCATCTTCATTCTGATATTTTAAAACCTGACTTAAATACTGTTCGGTAGGCTCATTTTGTAATTTTAAAATGAGAATTCCGCGTACCAATCCTTCAGTACTTTGCTCTTCCCCAAGTAACTGCCTTACATCTACAGGATTAGTAGAAACCGAATGAGCCCCAAGGGTTATGGCTTTCTCATGCACTGTCTGCAAAGAAGTAGCCACTTTCGTTTGTTCAGAAGATTTCAACCAACTAATCCCTTCTTGAACTCCTGCAACACTCACTTGTAGTCCGCTTGCGGATACACCTATTCCCAATAGAAGCTTCTGCCAAACTTTTAATATCATTATGTAACCTATCGTGTTAGTTTTATTGGTTTTTGTATAAATTTTGCACACACTATAATTATTGTATTAATTTTAATCAAGTTTTTTTCTTTATGCTTTTATCACAATTACATTAAAATTTTATAGTATTTAAAGAATATTGTGATCTAAATGATCTTTAGACTTTTTATTTTTTTTTAAATTCTAATGTGAATACGCGCTATGCCATAAATCTTACTTTATACGCCCAATAAAAAATAAATGGTTATATAAATCATCTCATGAAGTAGTAGTGGTGGTGGCAATTGAATTGAGTTCAAATTTCTATTTAAATCTATTATTTAAATAATTTAATGCGCTAGATTTTTACCCCAATTTACCACATCATCTTTTCCAAACAACGACCACTTCATTTATAAGAATGTTTAAAACAGAAAACTACTCTCATGTCGATTATTTAGGTGAAGCAGGCATCACACAGACTTGTCTCTTTAGCCTGCACAATTTGATCCAAACCCATGCAGATCTAAGTTACGCTCTATTGCTTACTAGTGAACAGTCTCATGCCTTTATACTCAAGGATAGCTCTGAAAATTATTACGTCATTCGTGCTGGCTTTACATCGGGTTATTTCGGAGAAGGACCTAAAGGTCTAGCAATAGCACTGTCTCTTTTAAAAAGGCATCAAATTGAAACTGAAGAAATTCTAGTATCCACAAAACTCCTTAATAAATTGAATAGCTCATCATTGAGTGATCAGGACATCGATTTTATCTTTCAGCAAGAAATCATTCGTCCTATTCGTCTGCATGATTATATTTATCCCTTCGAAAATGAAGTAACCCAAACTACCAAGTCAAAGTGTTACTACCCTTTAGAATTACCCTACTCCATTATTGATGACAGAATTTTTGATCTTGCTTTACTGTTTAAGCAAGATCCCGACTCTGCTTTAACAAAAGCGTATAAACGTCTTGAAGATATTGTTCGTACACGTACAGGTATCCGTGAGCATAGCACCAAGCTATTTGCTCAAGTCTTTCAAGGTGAAAATGCCATTCTCACTTGGGATGTACCAGACAGTGCCGAGATCAAAGGTCGAATCAATTTATTTACGGGTGCATATATGGCATTCAGGAATGCTCGTGCCCATCGCGAGAAAGATGAAAACTTAATTCATCAGTACCGAGAGTTTTTATTGATCAATGAGTTATACCTACTAGAAGCTGAAGCAATAACAATAGAATCAAAATAAAACAAGGCCATATGGCCTTGTCTTATATCACTATGCTAAATCTTTACCGTTACTTAAGATGAATTTTCGCAACATTGCATCCACTCGAATATTTACTTTGTGGGGAAGAATGGTTGCTCCATCTTTAGCTTCTAAATATTGTTTCGCTTTGACTTTATCTACCGTTGCTAGAAGCTCATCAAAACGTCCAAACTCATTAATATTATTTACAGTGACCTGAGTATTCATGAGTTGTCTTAACTTCGTTTCATCGAGTCCTAATGCTTCTGCAAGATCATGAATTCCATCTTCTTGTGCTTGGAATTGATACTCAGTAATGTAATCCCTGAACGATTTACCAGCAACAAGAGTCACATCTCCACTCTGTACATCATGCAAGAAGATGTTGGCAAACTTCTGTTCTTCGGCACTGAGCATTGCAAAACTCTTATGCAATTCATTTAACGCATCTTCAATAGAAAGTTCTAAATCACCATTACGCAGTGCTTTTAGATATTTATCAAAACGACTGTTCATGTAATCTGAATCGATTTTGTCTGTATCGATTTCTGTTAAATAGCCTTCTACTTCAAAAGGTATGCTCCCACCACCTGAACCGCCACCACCGCCATTCGAGAACAGTTCTTTATAACGCAGTGCCAGAACTAAGAAAGTTTGCTCATCCAACTTTAATTGAATCGTAAATTTCTTTTTATGCTCATCAGTAAATTCATAACTCAATTTATCCCATTTAAAGCCCTGAATTTTAGCCGCTTCAAGATATTCGTTGAGTTGTTTAAACAGTTTTGCAAATAAAGCACAGGACTGATCATCTTCTGGTAACTTCTCAAAATTAGACACATGGGCACTTTTAAATACGCTATCAATTTTTTCGAAGATGTCATTGATGTTTTTTAAATTGCTTGGCAATTTATCGACAAATAAAGCCAATGGCTTATCACCCGAATATAATTTTACCGCAGCGTCGATATTACGCTTCATGGTGTGCGGACGACGATAATAACGAATAATGCCAAATGGCTTATCTTTGCCAAACAAGCGATTGGTACGTGAGAAGGCTTGGATTAGATTTGCATATTCTAACATCTTATCCAAATACAGCGTATTGACCCATTTTGAGTCAAAACCTGTCAGCATTTGATCCACCACAATTAACAGATCAAGCTGTTTTTCAGGCGTATTTTCGATGCGTTTATAGGCTTCTTTGTGTGATAGGCGATCTGCAATATCTCTCTTCATCTTGGCATGATTAGCTAAGCTAAAGTCCACACCATAAAGTGCATTGTAGTCTTGAATAATTTCAACTAAGCCATCCTGTTTAAAGGCAGCATTACCGTTGTTATCAATATTTGGATCAAATAAGGCTGTGACTTTTAGCTCTGGCATCGCCTCTTTAATCAATCGATAGTATTCAATTGCTTCAGGAATACTACTGGTTGCAAACATGGCATGGAATTTATGATTTTGGCTAAACTGTATCCAATTGTCTTTAATATCTTCGACCACTTTATTGCGATGCTCAGTACGATGATATTGTGATGTTGGCAGATAGTCTTCGATTCCTTTGATGTATTTGCCTGACTTATCTGTACGCCCTGCCATTTCAACTTGCTTACTGTCCATGAACTGTTGATAGACTGCTTTTTTGTCAGGATCATCGATGGCTTCTTTTTCTGTATTGGCTTTTGCTTGGTACAGTGCAACTTCTTTACGCAATTTAGAATCTTTATAGGTTGAAACCAAATACGGATCAAAACCTAAAACGTTTTTATCTCGAATACCATCTGCAATACTGTAGCGGTGTAATTCATTACCAAATACCGTTGCAGTGGTATTCATATTTTTTTCATTTTCTTCCTGAATCGGCGTGCCTGTAAAACCGAAGAATACAGCCTGTGGGAAGGTATCTTTAATGGTCATTAGCATTTCACCAAATGTAGAGCGATGCGCTTCATCTACAATGATGACAATGCGTTTTTTATTGATCAGTTCAATATCATATGCATTTAAACCACCATCTTCATCTTTGATATTACTCATTTTTTGAATTGAGCTTACGATCAAGACTTCATTTGGATTTTTACTTTTGAGTTTACTGACCAAGGCATGGGTATTTTCAGTGGCTTGCACAAAATCTTCAATTTCAGCAAAGTTGTTATATTGCTCAAGTGACTGCACACCCAATTCAATACGATCCATCAAGAAGATCACTTTATCTGCATCTTTGCTCAGGGCAATCAAATGTGCTGCCTTAAAGCTGGTCATGGTTTTACCAGATCCCGTGGTATGCCAAATATATCCACCTAAACGATCTCGACCATCCCATTCAATACTTGCCACCCGATCCGTGATTTCATGCACAGCAAAACACTGATAACTCCGCATGACTTTTAGAACACCATCGGTTTTATCCGCAATGGTATAGAAACCAATAAGTTGATGAGCCATGGGGATAGAAAGCAGATTCCCCGCAATATCTTTCCAATAGTTCACTGGTTCGTTATTAAAATCACCCCAATTGAAATAGAAGTCTGAGTTAAATGTGCCATCAGGTCCTGGGTTGGCAAAGTACCACGTTTCTTCTGGGTTCATTGCCACGAAGATTTGTACTAGTGCAAACAAACCTGTAAAGATACCAGAACGTGCGTAGTTTTCAATTTGATGTGCTGCCTGACTGACAGGTACGCCTGAGCGTTTTAGCTCGATATGAAAAACAGGCATACCATTAATGAGCAGCATTAAGTCGCCACGACGGTCATTTAAGATTGTAGATTTGGTTGGGAATTTCGGTTGTTGTGCAATCTGATAACGGCTTTTACCTGCGGCAATTTCTTGGCGGTCGTAAATGGTTAAGCTGACTTCTTTACCAAAATGTAGTTCGTCGTTTGTATTGTCACGTTTAATGGATACGGTTTTACCATTAATAAATCCATTGAGTGCAAAAGGTGTTCGTAGTGTATTGATCTGTTCAATAATCTGAGCCATTTCCCCATCGGTGAGTGGCTGATTATTGAGTCGATCAATTTCTCTGTTGTTTTGAAATAGAATCTCTGCCCAGTTATTAATAAGATCCTGTTCCGTTGGATTTTTAATGACATCTTGCCAACCTTTTTGTAAAAGGAGGTCAATGAGTGCTTGTTCAAATGCTGTTTCGCTTTTAAAAGTCATATTTGTTTGGTTTTATAAAGTCAGTATTTAGATTTTAAAAATCCCCCTTACATCAAGGGGGATATAGCAATGATTAAACAAACATTTTTTCTAACAATGCTTGTTTAAGATTTTTTAAGGTTTGAAGCTGTTGCTGCTTTAAATTGAGTGTTTCATCAATTTTTTTAAAGTATATTCCTATTTTTTTCTGCTCTTGAATGCTTGGAATATCTACAAGAGTTGAACCAACCTCTTGTTGTCCAATCGTGGTCATTGTCGTACTTTTTCCACCTAGAATTAATTGTTTCCTAATCTTCGAGGACTTTAAACAATAATTTAAAAAAATAGGGTCAATAATATTTAAGTTAGGACTCAACTTAATGAGATGACCATCATAGGTTATATCATCACTATCACCTAAATAAACATTAGAGAAAGCAATACCCTCTTTGACAAGAGATGAACGTGTAAAGAAAATATCACCATAATTCACTTTATTCTGTTCAAATTCTCTTTTATCTAAATCTAACAGAGTTAGTCGATTTTCATCAATTGAAGTCTCTAAATACATATCCAAGACATTAATTAACTTATAACCTTTTCCAACTTTGTTTTGGTCATTAAAGACACCATTACTTAAAGTACTATTTTTGGAAAGGTCAAAAACACTATAACTAGACCAATCCCCACTAAAACCTTTTAAACGAATTTCAGGACGTTTGCTTCCGTGTTTTGGAAACATTTTTTCCAACATCGCTTTTTTAAAGTTTTGGGTTTGAGTAAGTTTCTTCTCATGTAAAGCAATGGATTGATCAAGGTTTTGGAAAAAATTACCAATTTTCTCTTGTTCAGCAAGGTCTTTCGCAAAAATAACCTCTAAACCTGATAGCGATTTTTGACTAACACCCTTTGCCGTTCCTCCGCTAGACAATCCACTCAAAGTATTAAAAACGTTTGGTGATCCTAATAATACTGCTAGAAAGTCATCAACAATCTTATTGTCCTTAACATTGAAAGCAATCGTTCTTTGGCTAAGAATATAACCTCGATTATCAGGAACCTGTGCCACATTACCCATTGGTGCTTCCGTGGTAAATAGTACCTGTCCCTTTTTTAATTCATTACCAGCCATCCACTTTTGATAGAGCTTTTCATCACCATAATGAGCATCTACTTTTGGGTCGATATAACCATTTTTAACATTTAATGCAGAGAGTGCCAAATAGCCATCTTTACTCCAATCCATACCGAGTTTTTTCGGAGTACGCCCTCTAAAATCGATAATGCTTTGTATATTATCGAGAAAATTAGAATGTTCCCAGTTTTCACTAAATCCATTAAATCTCACTTCAGGGTATTTTTGCTTTTCCACATTACACCCCTTTTAACAATGCTTGAAACTGCGCCAAGCCTTTCATATCAAACTCATCACCTGTTAAGTCACCAATTAAGTCTGCAAGGCTATGCTCGGCTTCTGTCAGCTTTTGCGTAGTTTCCGTATAGGTCACTGCATACTTATCTGCTAAAGCCTGTACCGTATCAGTCAAATGCTCAATCACTTCATTCGGCAATGCCAAAATCGCGGATACAATTGGTTCAACCCACTTCGCTTCTAACAACCCTTTCACTTGAGTTTCTACTAAAGCTTCAATGGTGGTTTTGGTTAAAAGATGCAGTACAGCTTCATCTTTATTAATCTGAGCTTTTAACTCTTTCTCTAAAGTAAGTAATTCATCAACTCTTACTAATGTCGCTTCTAAGGTGTTTTCATCAAATGTAATTGATGATTGTAAACTACGTAAATATGCATTTACTTTTGCCTTAGCGTATGTCCCATCTTTACTTGCCTCTATACTTGACCAATTTACTTCTGGATGCTCCTTAATATACTTAAGTTTAGCCGCTTTGTTTGGAGCAGGCTTAGTTCCTGTGAATTCTAAATAATCAATTAAAGTAATAGTTTCAGGCGTTTCTACATCTGCATAAGCTTGCTTTAACGCTTTAGTAATTTCAACAGGCACAAAGGCATCATTGGCTTCATTTAACAACTGCTCTTTATCTTCTTCAGATAAAGATTCCATTAAAGATTCAATCTCTGCACTGGCTTCCGCAAGTTCACGCTCTTTGGCTTTTAATGCCTCCAATTCCTCGGACAATAAACGCTGCTGTACAAGATCAAATGGCAATACATAGCCTACCCAACCTTCTTGCACTTCATGCTCTTTACCATCTTTCTTTTTAATCACGATATTTGGATTAACAATTTTGGCAGCATCCAAACCTTCAGATTGAATAATCTCCAAATCACCTACAATCCCTTGCCATTGGTCATCTAACGCTTGGTAAGCCTGATATTTATCCACCAATGGAATATCAGCTAAACGTTTAAATATGTCTTTACTTAAAACATTTTCTTGTTGAGCAATATGCAAGCTTTGCATTTTGCCAATCAGTTCGTCTTTTAAATAATCCTTAAAATCAGCAAATGCGGTATTGAACTGATTAACAAAGCCCTTCACATCTTGATGGCTGTGAATCGCTTGGCTAATTTCAGTTGTCGCCAAATTCACATAAGGCGTATCGCTTTCGGTAAATAAGTCTTGGCGTAATTGTGGGAATGCTGCCCAATATGCTGCATGTGCATCAATTTCTTTTTTAGGAATACCGCCAAACATCGTGGCATAGATATCCCATGTTTCAGCCGTTGCTGAAGAATCCACATAACGAGGAATATTGAGGTTGTAGCCCTGATCATGAATTTCTTTTTGCGTCACTAGACGTGAGAACTGTTCAACATCTTTACGTTCAATCACAGCATCGACAATTTTCTTAATATTCGATGCTTGTAGATGATTGTTTTTACCTTGCTTCACAAATCCTTTAGACGCATCCACGATCAATACATCTGTGGTTGGACGTTGTTGTTTTAAAATAATAATGACCGTTGGAATACCTGTACCAAAGAAAATGTTGGCAGGTAAACCAATAATCGCATCAATATGGTTCTTCTTAATCAAATTAGTACGGATACGCTCTTCTTCACCACCCCGGAACAATACGCCATGTGGCAAAACAATCGCCATAATACCATTTGGTTTTAAATGATATAAATCATGCAACAAGAACGCATAATCCGCCTTAGTTTTAGGAGCTAAACCAAATTCTTTGTATCGAGGGTCTGCATCTTTATTTGCAGGATCCCATGCTTGTGAATATGGAGGATTCGATACCACTGCATCGACATAGAGTGGTTCGTAAGTATTGATAGGATCATTGTCTTCAAAAAATGGCCAGTCATCTTCTAAAGTATCGGCATTTCTCGCCACAATATTGGCAGGCAAGATACCACGCATGACTAAGTTCATACGGGTTAAGTTATAGGTGTTTTCCTTTAACTCTTGTGCGTAGTATTTGATTTTATTGGCATCATTCACATGCTTCGCCACAGAACTACCAATATTAATCAGCAACGACCCCGAACCACTTGTTGGATCGTAAATTTTAATTTCAGGCTGGTCTTTTAAATGATGCGCAATAATTTCAGACATGAGTACTGAAACTTCATGCGGTGTATAGAACTCACCTGCTTTTTTACCTGCATTCGCAGCAAATGAACCAATTAAGTATTCATAAATGAAACCAAGCACGTCATAGTCTTGCTTGTTATTCATTGGAATGACTTTAATCAGTTGCAATAAATCACTGATCGCTTTGGTCTGACTATTTGAGTTATCGCCTAGCTTGCTCAGACCTGTCTCTAATGTTTTAAAGATGCCATCAAACACTTTTTTGTGAGAGCTATGAATGTGGCGTGAGAAAGCGGATAGCGCATCACGAACATCGGCAACGGTAAAGTCTAAGCCCTTATTAAGCCATGTTGAGAACAGATCATCATAAGCAATGAAATAACCGATACCGTTTTTAATAAATTCTACGGTTTCAGGATCTTCTTCTGTCAGCGCTTCAATATCTGACTGTGCAAAATCATTGGCTTCTAAAAAGCTTAATTCTTTATCAGAGAGAAACTTGTAGAACATGAACCCTAAGATATAATCTTTATATTCATTTGCCTCAATCTTTGAGCGCATTTTATTGGCTGAATCCCAAATCTTGGAAGCGAGTTGCTGCTTGTTCATAGGTGGTCTACATTTAATCAAATATTAGAGCATTCTGAGATGCTTAAAAGAGGGTATAGCCTGTCAATACAGACCAATCAATTGCCCATATTCTCGGTAATTTGAGCATACAGGACAACTGTTATTTTGAGTTATTTACACAGTCATTTAGTCAATGAAATTAAGATGAATAATTGAATAATTTTTCACTATTTAAGCCGATTATAATGAATAGCTGAATATTACAATGCAACATCAAAGGTCTTAATAAGATGGCTCAACATTGGCTTGCTTATCATCAAGCGCATTCTAAAGAAAATCCCTTTCCTTACGCTGCTCTTGAGCAATCTATTGTCTACTCGAAAGAAGAATTTCGCCTTAATGCAGGTGATATCATTTGGATGATTCAGGGCGAAAAAATAAGTAGTAGAGAAACTCGATATACCTTGGTTGATTGTTTTACGGTTCATGCAAAAGCAACACCACCAACTATGGTTTCAGATGATTTTATGTATGCCTACATAGGTAAAAAATCCTTACTAACCTTACCGATAGAATGGGATAAAGCCAATGAAGACTGGCAGCTCATTCATCAAAAATTTCTGACCAAAAGACCTGGCTTGAGAAAAGCTACCAGCATAGAAGCAACTGCACTAAAAAATATTAGTGGTATTTCCAAGTTTTAAGTATTTCCCTTTGCAGGCATACGGCTGCAAAGGGTATCCAATTTAACTAGGTTGCTGCATTTGAATGAGAATAATCCCATGCGGCATCACTTTAATGCCATCATTACTTTCGCCAGTTTTCAAAATCGTCTGCCAGTAATCAGTAGAACGCTTCCCACTGAAAATCGTAGATGACAGTTGTGTATTCACTAAAAATGGAAGCGCTGCAAAATTTCTTAGAAAATTGCGGATATTAATCCAGAGTTGATCTGGGAATTTTATTTGAAACGGCTTATTTGGATAGTAAGCACCACCTACCGTACTGTAATAGTTATTAATTAATTCCCTTACGTACGACAGCCAGTTATAAACAATTTCTTCTTTACTCAAGCGAAAAGCTTTTAAGTGCTCGAGCGGAATGACCTGACCTTTTTGAATTTTACTTTCAATCTGACCTGTTCCAATATCAAAGTTATATTTATCGATATAGAATTCCTCAGCAATAATATTCATCAACTGAACCAATTGACTAATCTCAAGCTCTCGAGGATTTTCCCCTATATCAGTTTTATAATCTAAGCGCGTTTCTAATAGATCGGAATGAATAAAAAATGAATAGAATGTCCGTTCTACACTACTATATGAAATTGGTTTTTCAGTTGCCTTACCCGCCATGTCAATATAGTCACGCAACTTATTGTCTGGGCTAGTAATCACAGCATTACGAACAGCATCCAGAACATAGCGTTTGATCTCTCGAGACTGACCTTTAAAATGAGAAGCTAAATCCTTTTCTGAAAACGTGAAATCATTTACGTCTCGTGCGGTATCTGTACGGTAACGCTGTAATTTATCTTGATATAACGTACTCCCCAAATGACGCTGTACAGATTTATCAAATGCTACTTGTTTTAATGTGGTGCCAGCGTTGAAATTTGTCGTAATCAAAACATCAGCATCTACATCAACAAAAACTCTTACAGGTAAAGAACGCACACCCAACATGATTTGCGCTGCTGCCTTATGTTGACCATCAAAGATAAAGATTTCTGATTTATTATTTTCACTCTTCATCCATGCTAAAGGAATATGCAGTTGTGGTCGCTTTTGATAAAACTCTTCAACCAATTTACCAATATTAGGACCAATTGATCTTGGATTGATTCGTTGATCATGATGTAAATATTCTATTGGCATTTTCGCGAAAAAATATTTAAATCCACTTAGGTCATCTTGATAGAGTGGCAATTGGTAAATTTTTTCATCACCTATACTAGATAAGCTGAACTGAATGTTGTCACCTTCAATTTTAAAATTGAGTTCATGCTTCCCTCCATTAGCTCTATCTAGAATATGCGCTAAATTTGGAACTTTATTATCCTGCTGTAAGTCTTCTTTTAATTGTTTAAAACGTTGTAATATTCGAGCAACCTCAAGATTACTTGCCTGTTTTGACCTATTGCAACTGGCATGCGTTACTGCAAAATTACTAGGATCATCTTTTCCATTATGAGCAGATGGAATCACATGATCAATATCAATACTGTCAGAGTGAATGACTAAATCTATTGGCTTTTCACAAATAAAACACTGCCCTTTTTGTGCTAAATGAAGATCTTTAATCAATTTTTCTCTTTCATTAATACTCAATCTGTTTAGATATAATGAAGCCATTCCTAAATCACCCACCGTTCTTGATACATATTTAAATTTTTATCTGAAGTATTAAATCATATAAGCTTCTTCTTCTTTTACATATTGTTTTCAGTTGCTTATAGACCAAATAGAGTAATTATTTTTTCTTGCCTGAGCATACGTCCACTGTGCCACTTTATGTGAACGCTCTTTATCTGTCAGGAAAACTAATAAATTCTATCGACAATGAGCAAATTCCATTCTCAATAATCTTTTGCATACTTAGGCTAAAAAATTCAAACTCAGTCTACTAAAAAAAAATAAGGGAGCAAAAGCTCCCCTTCTATTCCCGGCTCGCCAACTTACTTTCAATCCATTGATGGATCTCATAAGCTGACCAGCCGATTCGGTTTTGCGTAATTTTAACTTTCTTTGGAAAAGTTGGATCGTAATACGGTGAGTTTTCATCCATCATTTCATAAATAGTAGAACGTGCCACACCAACGAACTCTACAACCTGTTTAATACTAATCAGCTGCTGCATTTGAAATGTCTGACCTGTAAATGCATTCATATTTATTTCCTCATCTCATGTTGACGAGCTCCTCGCTCATGAGATACGGCACATCTGTGTGTTTTTACCTGCCGACTTAATTCAATGCAGTCACTGCTCCCTTTAACTCCTGCTGTATATCAAATGCATTGGTTTCATTACTTTTCGGCTGCTGTTGTTCATCCGAATAAAATTCTTCAACAACCTCCAATCCCTCCTCTCCATCCATCTCAAATTGCGCATTGGCAAAGCCTTGTCTGGCGATATGGTCCAAAGCCTCCTGATAGAACCCCGCCTGTTTACTTTGCTCATCAATTTGCTTTGCCATGACAATCGCTTCATTCAAACTAATACCGTCCTTTAAAGTTAAATCCACGTAATACACAGGCTGTCGATAACTCTGAGTTGTACTTTTGCCTCTTAGCGTCAACTGCAATGGCAGACATGAAAGCAAGCCATTCGAAGCCGCATGGTAATAACTCAGCCGAGCAGCCAAGGTGCGGATACTATTGAAGCCCGCTGTCCTGAAAATGAAGGTGCCAAATTCATCCGACTCATCTAAGTTCACATGCAAACGTCCATAAGGTTTGCAGTTACCGCCCTGAGCCAATGGACATATATCTGGCGAGGGACATGGCAGTTTCTCTATCCCTTGCTGTGTTCGCCTTTGACAGGTTTCACCATTTCCTATGCACACAGGTCGGCCCGTTTGCCGGTCAAACATGGTGTACTCTGCTCTTAAGTTCAGATCAGGATCATTAAAGATCATACGGACAGGAATCGTCCGCAGCTTTTGATTTGGCACATTGACCCGCAGCTGCTCATCTAGCGGATGCTTAATCCATCCTTCTTTGTTCTGAATTTGGGAGGTTATAGTGAATTGGTCGTCTTTTTCAGGCAGACGTTTTCCGTTCTTTTCCACTACCCGCCCAATGCTGATTCGTCCAAGCATTGGCGGCGTGATTGCTAAACCTTTAATCATGCTGTTTTCCTCTTTCTGCATTTTTATACAAAACGGCCAAATCTATAGAGCACCCGCCCTTTAGCCGATTAATTTAAAATTAATAAAAACAAGACACACCAATGGCCACGGGGGAATATGTTGTGCATCGGTCTTTTGATCTGGCAAAGCTGTCCAATGCCCTGTTCTTTTTGAGAATGGGGCGAAGGGGCTGCTTTGCCGATTTTTTATGCTGGCCTGTCTGAAAGCGACGAATCTAAATAAATGTTAAAGCGTCTACTTCCAGCTCTATACAATGGGTAAAGCTCAATCAAATCGGGTTGATGCTTCAAGACAGCTTGTGTATTCAAACCAACACTATCTTTGGCTTTCTTCCACACCACTGAACCACGGCTGAATACTGCACGCTCAGCATCCTTCATCATCATCTGAATCTGATGCTTAAGTTCATCAAATCGCTCCTGCTTATGCTGAAGCTCCTCTTTCAATTTAATGAGTTTATCGAACATCAGATTTGCAGTTTCATTCTGAGATAGGTCTTCAACTGTCAATGGGACATGACTTGGATAAAGCATTTGGATCGCTTCCGCTGCCGATGCACTTGCATCAACTGATGGTGGCGTATCCTTTTCCACACACTCCCAGAAGTAACGCTCTGCATTGATAATGTGTTCAATCACCGATTCGGAACGTGTCACTTTAAAGATTTTGGTTTCATGTCCACAGAGCAATACACAAACATGGGCTGCCAGTTTTCCTGTCACAGCCAATTGATGCTGCACCTGACACAATACATATAGCGGTACACCATCTCGCCATAATTTGGCTCCATGCTCCCCTGCAGTTTTACATTCAAGAATTTGCACTTCCTCATTGCCAACAACGGAGTAATCCAAGTTTGCCAACATAAAGTGCTTGTCAGGATCAGGATGCTGCAGAACAGCATTCACACGGCGGACCTTGGAATTGGTGTGCATGCTGTAATACTCAGCGACTAAGGGTTCCAGTTGCTTGCCCCAATACAGTGGTGCAAGACCCGAGCTCTCATCTTCAATCGACTGCGTCTGACGGCCTGTTTTGATCAGCCATAGTTCGAGCATCGACATGTAGGGGTTTAAACCGCATGCTGTTGCAGCATCACTGCTGCCAATACCTTGTTTACGGACTTCAAGCCAATCCTGATAGGCCATATCTTTGGTACTGACCAAACGTTTGGCTGTATTGAAACGCTTAGCTGTGATTAAGGGATTTATTGTTGGTTGTAGAGATTTCTGGTGTGTCATTGGGATCATTTGACTCATTGCGACATCCTTATAAATATAGATTTCTGTAAAAATTGAACGGCATAAAAAACCATACCCAGCTTCATGCTGGGTATGGTTGATATAAGGTGGAAAGTATTTAGTTAGATATGGCTTAGGCTAAATGTATCTCAGGCAAGCAATGCCAAAGCTTGCTCTAAGCCTCTTTGTTTCAGACCTGCACCTGCACCGAACCACGCAGAATCTAAACGGTGATCTGTACTCATGGCACGTCTTTCATGATCTGCAAACTCTGTGATCGAGCATAGCAAGCCATAAGCCGTATCCTTTGCTGAAGACAGCATTGCACCACGTCCCTGACCATTAAACATTTCTAAAGTTTTAGACATGGCTCTTCCATTCGGTTCAGTTTTATTTTGTGTTTGCGCATTGCTTGCAACCTGACGGTAGAACTGAATAATGTTTTCCTCAGGATCTGCAATAGACATGGTGCTGTTATTGAAGACTGCATCAAAGTAAGCTTTGGCTTCCTGCTGACTCACTTTACGCTGGCTTAATTGTTTCATTTCATACATGTGATCATCCCATGAACGCACTGAAATACCCAATTGTTGTTTCACTTTCTCTGCATCAAACTTGGTACTGTGCGGTACTTTGACCACACCTGAACTTGCAGTTGCGCCTTTCAGAGCAATCGCAAGCGTGTTATTGCACACAACACGGATACTGGTAAATTGCGCTGTCGTTGCCAAAGTTCCATCACAGGCCGACGCAAGCAAGATATAGCCATTACTTACATCCTTGCCTTTCAACGCTGTACTTTGACCTGTACGCGCCAATGCCCAGAACTTCTTACCGCCCTTCAAGACACCTGCTGTTTCAAGCTCGAAGCCTGATTGTTCTGTTAGATCACGATAGAACTCCAAAATCTCTTTTGGTTGAACTTCCTGATAACGCTGACTAACCACAGATAACGGTGCATGGGTATCTGAGCGATACAGCACGCGCTGTTCTTCAAATGGCATGATAATGCTTTGACCACGCTCATTCTGAGCCATATAACTGACATCAGATGTTTCAATACGCCAATCCATTCCTGCCTGCTGCGCCCAAACTTCCAGAGGTTGATTGGGACTCAGCTGATTACCTAAGCCATGCCAAGGCGTTTCACCTACATAGGCGATTTGTTCAAGCTGATGAGCCATAAGATGTTCCTTTTAATATTGAAGAGTGATGTGCTTAAGTTCAAATTTTGGACATAAAAAAACCTGCTGAGTCAGCAGGCGAAATCGTGTTTAACACAGAAATAAAAATCTGAGTAATCTTTCATTTTAATGATATATATCTGAAATTATTTAGAATCTAATCTGCAAATTTTTATCCAAGTCAATTAGCAATCAATTGACCTGCGCTTTCTCACCGATTATGATTCTCTTGCTGGCCTACATTGCCAGCCGGTTTTAGCAGACCGTTTCCTAAGTGCACTAAAAGATTCCTTCTTTTGGTGTGTGCCCTCGTGCTCCCCTCTGCGGCGGAACGGGAGGGGGACACCTTCGGGTGTGCTGATTCTTAGGTTCAGTCTGCTAACCCCTTTTCGTTCTGCCACCATTATTTAGCAGTGATGCGGTAGAACTTCTTAAATACCTAAGGAGTCAATCATGACTGTTCTTTTTCAAGCTGCTTTCCAGCCAAGCGATCATGTCATTCAGGCACTGCCCTGTTCTTGTCATTCTCTGTTCAATGTTTCATTGGTCTTAACGGACCGTATCTAACTCAGTAATTTTAAGCTAAAAATTTTTGACGCATGAACCAATAGGCTGATGAATTTCCAAGCTTTTGATGCTGAATAAAAATGAACAAAACATTCAATGCAATATAACAAGGACATCTTTATGAAAAAATTAGTTCAAATCCTCGCTGGGGTCAGCTTTGCCGCCGTTATGTCTAGTAGTTATGCAGACACGGCTGCAATGCAAAAAATCTATAAAAACCCAAACCTAGCACCTAAAGCACAGCGCTGCGGCGGTGATCAAAAATGTAATGCCTTTTACGCTTTATCTAAACAATGGCAGTCCATTCCTGACAATTTCAAAATCAGCGGGATGAAAATTAAGCCTTATGCACAATCAGGCGATGGGTACGGTTTATGGAAAGGATTTACGCTGAGCAGCGACCGTGCCATTGCCTTATCTGATGCAGGCGATGCAGTGTTTTACAGTGGCGGGAGCAGCTCAAAATCGGATGAGCGCATTTTCGCTC
The DNA here is from genome assembly GCF_002135355.1 of Acinetobacter sp. ANC 4169. Taxonomy (GTDB): domain Bacteria; phylum Pseudomonadota; class Gammaproteobacteria; order Pseudomonadales; family Moraxellaceae; genus Acinetobacter. Next base: position 95,840 of record NZ_NEGE01000008.1, read on the forward strand.
AAGGCTTAGCAGTGTTGCTGTATATCGAGAACAAAAAATAAGGGAAATAAATGATGAACAATATTAAGAACACAGCCCTATTCAAGTTCACTCAAGTACTTTTAACAACTGCCATACTCACTGGAGTCAGCGTAAGCACTATGGCAAGCAGCAACCAAGTCACAGCCACGGTAAAGAAGATTGAAGGCTATGGTGAATTAGGGGATGCCTTCACCTTTAAAACTGTTTCTGGCAAACGTTATATGGTGTATAACGCAGGCGGAACCAGCCCGATCAAGGGTGAAATGCTGATTCAGCAATCTGCAAAATCTAAACAAAAAATTTGCTTAGTGCTGGACAGCTATCCGAATGAACCGCGCATGGTGCAAGCTGTAAAGAAAGGTGCGTGTAAATAACCACTTCTTCCTCTGTCTGAGCTTAACCCAGCCATACATTAATTGCCTTTTATAGTATCTCGGCTGTAAATTGAAATTTTCAGCTAACTAAATATGGGAGCTACTGCTCCCATATTATTTTCGGCTGATCAGCTGAAGCTATTTTAGGTAATCTCTACATTATTTGGGAAAGTTGGATCATAAGTTTAGTTAAACATCATTGAAGATCATGCGAACGATGTTTTTGAAATTTCCTCTGGCTTATATTAATTAAAATTTCGCTGACAGTTATGACAATGAAAGAACGTCACAGATTGTTGCGGCTTTGAAGGCTGAATAATGCTATCAAGCAAACCGCCGATCACTGCACCCGCCAAGCCGCCTAAAATGGGTGAGAATGGCGAAGGAAAACTTTTAGCAAGGCTCGCTCCAATTCCAGCGCCTGCCATAGACGACAAATTATTCGCATTCCCTGAGTGAGCTGTTTCACGGCTAACACTTTCGGAATGGCAATAAGGACATGTAATGTTCATAAGATATACCTTTAAAATGAAAAGGCCTACCGATTGATAAGCCTTTGAATGTGTGAATAAACATTCTTCGTTCATGTTAATGATGTATATCTATGATTTTTTGGAATCCCGATTTCTGGGCCCTGAGCCACCTTTACTAAACTTCCGCATTCCCTTCAAAGGAGCTCTTAAGTATTGGTCATTCTTCTCTAAATCAGCTAAATAACCTATTGCTTTTAACGCGTTCCCTACCTCTTTAGAGTTACGCCTTTCAATCATTCCAATACCTAACTGATTCAAACCCCAATAATACTTTTTATGCTCAGCTTGATTGCAGTTATAAAACTGTCCACACCCTCCTGTAATTTTATCTTTCCACAATTCACCAATGCACTGTCCTAAGTAAGAATCTCGATTACGCAAAGAACCGTTATATATCAGCAACAGATGACAATGATACCCTCTGCTTTTTCCACCCTGCTCTAGACGATAAACATACCCGACCTGATCCTTAAAAATAGTATCCTTATCTTGAATGCGACTAACCAACTTCTCAATATCACGATTGAACTTACCTATACTCGGTTGTGACAAAGCCTTGTATGACAGATCAACTCTTACCAAGAGTAGCTTACGATGTCGATCTAACAGCTCATTAAAATATTTTTTTAAACTTCTTTGGTTATCTCGAATCTGATCAATGAATCCATCCAAGAAGCTTTCCTGCTTTTCAGCCAACTCACGCTGTAAGCATTGAAATACGCTCTTACTTTCAAAAATCTCCTGATCCTCACAAGAAATATTTTCAGGGAGCAGATTGAAATAGGCTTCTACTAAAGGGCTGTATGTACAGTCTGGATTGTGAACAGCTCTTGCTTTGCTTTTAAGTGTATCAAAGTCAAATTGGAAATCATTCCAGCGGTATTTTCTTCTAGATACCTTAAGCATGAAGTTTTCAATATCAAGTAAGGTTTGTGCTTCGTTCACGAATGTATTTCCTATGTTAGGTGAAAGACATAGGAATCACTGCTCAGTATTTTTTACACATGAACGTAAGCATTGAACTCAATAAAAAAACCTTCATCATTTGGAGTGATGAAGGTTGATTAAGAAGATTAAGTATTTAATAAATAGAATATATATTAAATATATATCCTAGTCAGATTAACTCAAAATGTACTCACTAGACTTCTCATAAAATTCAAAACGCTGCTTCTATAGCAAGCTGTCGAAACTCTACAAATTATCCTATTTTTATAGAAAAGATTGAAGCGGAAGTTAGGTTTTTGTTTTTCTTAACTTTGCAGTTTTGCTGGAGCTCATTTTTACATTTTTTTTAATCAGCCATTTAGGGACTTTTTGATAGATCTCATCATTGAGCACGTCTTGATAGACTGCAATTGGTGCAACATGGTTAATAAAAATTTTTGCTAATTTATAATGTGTTGTTTCTAGTATGAGTTGCTCATAATTTAACTCTGGAACTGAATGAATCAATCTCAATTGCTTAACGACTCCATCAATGCTACTGACGCTAGTCTTTTCCAGACTATAGGTATCACACGATTTCTGCCATGCTATGGATAAAGCATCTATTAAATTTGGACAATGAATTAAAACCTGGGCTTTAAATATAAATACAACATTGGCCGCAAACCCGATAATTTTATTGGACTTACTTCTCTCTATACCTTCCCAATACCCCAAATATCCTGTGATGAATGAAAAAGGTAAACTTTTTTTATTTATCTGCAACATATTTGAGAAAATTTTAGATAGGTCTTGTTGCGTAATCCTGTCTTTTGATTGCTCGGAGAATAAACATCGAATGATCACAACATCTTGCCGCATTGCAAAGCGCAACATTTCTTTAACCTTAATCAAACGTGTCTTATGCCTTTGCATGTGAAGCAAATGGAGTGTTTGATCCGCGCCTTCATTATTTATTATCTGTTGGGTATTGATAGACCGCTGAGGAGCAGCGTCATCAATGATCAATGAGTTAGTTGAATCTTTACTACCGATTCTTAAGGTTGAACTTCTATTCACTTCCATTTCAATCACATCTTTCTCAACCTTTTCCTTAAATTCTGGCTTAGAAGGCAAAACTGACTGGTTTATTTTTATTATTTTTTTAGGATGAAAAAACAACATCTCTGTAAATTGATACTCTGCCAATAATCTATCTATCTTTTTTTGATTTTTTTCTGAATCCAAATCCAAATATAAAAAATGCTGTAGCAATCCTGAACTATAAGTATCATCAATTTGGTTACGGAAGACTGAAAAAAAGTGCCCCAATGTTTTACTGACTATTTTCCCTTCCAACTTCACCTCAAGCTCAGCCAATAATTCAGTCTGTTTAAGTATTTCAGCAAACTGAAGCAAGTGACGAGATGTCACATGCTCAAAAGATACAGGGGAATGCCATCTTTTAATACGATAGTCTGTATCAATGGGATGAAAACCTAAAAGGCTAGATTCCATAAATGTTAGAATAAAAATTTCAACTTTAATGGCTAATTCAGTAAATTTAGACAACCCCCAAATCGCCATCTGCTCAGCAACAATCATTGAAGCCTGAATCAAGTATTCCTTAGAATTTTCAGACAAATGCTTCTGATCCCAAATCAGTTTAGTTCTAGAGCAATGCAATATATTCCATAAACTTTGATAATTATCCAATGCATTACATTCCAGCCAGATTATTTCTTGCTTCGGCAATGTTCTCCTTTTTGATTCTTGCTGTCGTGGAGCCCCATTCAATAAGTTAACTACATCTGATAAAAATTTTGTATTATCGATATTCTCAGACCTTTGTTTAGAAGCGATGTGAATAGGACTCAATCTGCCAAAATTTAATAAATTTTCAGTTAAGCCAAAAACAAGATGATGTATAAGCTCGCTGCTAGCATTCTCAGTATTGATCACAAAAAGTTTGTCATTACTCATAGATGAGTCAAGCAATCTAAATTTATCATTTAGAGATCCAACATCAATCCTTAAACTTTTAGATGATGAGTTCTCTATTTCTTCCCGAATGACTCTTTCTATATTTAGTGCAATATTATTTTCATTAGTAGATGCAGACTTATTTTGTACAAGACAAACAACGTAATAGCTTTGCCAATTTTTTGCGAAAGAACAATCGACTGCCATCACATACTTTATTTCGCGCAACCGACCAAAATTTTCAAAAAGATTGATCATATGCTTCAAATCAAAGTCATCGGCCTGGTTTGAGTAAACTGTGACTTTAAAAGCAACTACATAGAGAAACCCAACTTGAGCAAGGAGCGATTCAATTTGTGGATAAATTTCTTCCCTAAAAAAGACAGAATACTGATTAACCTCTTTTTTTAAATCAAATTGCAAGCCTTTTAGAGGTGATTGACTTTTAGCCACACGCCATTCGATATATTTTTTTAAAAAAGCCTCAGCAAAACCATCCGCTGAAAATGGAAAAAATCTAGTTTCATCTTTGTAGTTGCTCTGCGAGTTCTGAAAAGCAATCACCTCACGCCGACTTTGAACTCTCTGAACAAAATAATTAAATTCATGACACTCAAAAAACTCATCATCAGGATGCCTAATATCATTTAGCTTTGGAAATACTTTTACTTGCTTCAAAGCCTCCAATAGTGCACTGACACCCTGATGCCTCAAGTGCTGATCAAGCTCACACACTCCATTATCCAAGCTTCGTATTAAATATGGAACCGCAGTATCTAATAGTGCATAAACAGCTATTGCAGGACTGTAAGAGTTTTTTTCACTACCGCTTATTTCATCTGAAAAATATAATTCTTTATATAAAATATCTAACTGCTTAAAAAATTTCTTTTTTTCTTTAATAAATCTAGTTTCAATACTCATTTTTCAAACTTAAGCTATTGTTTTAAATTTAAATACAACAATATATGATACAAGTTTAGAACTCAATATTTTTTCAAAAAAATCAATTTTAATCATAGAAAAAACGGCAATAAATATATAAATTTAAGCCGCCTTATCTAGCCAATAAAATCAATATATTTTTGAGTTTTAAGCTATATGCACGCGAAAAAAAACCACGCATCAAAGCGTGGTTTTTTTTATATTGTAGTCAGTTAACTTAACCACTCCTTTACTTTCTCCCCATACCACTCCATGAGCTTTACACGCTCATCCCAATACTGTGCTCGGTTATACGCAGAACGAATTCTATTCTGTGGCACATGGGCAAGCTGACGCTCAATTGCATCAGGATTGAATAAATTTGATTCATTTAACACAGTACTGAATAGCGATCTAAATCCATGTGTTGTCATTCGACCTGCATAACCAGAACGCTTAATCACTGCCAAAATTGATTCACTACGCATAGGCTCTTTGTTATTTAAACGATGTGGAAATAGCAAGTCTTGGTTATGTGTCAAACGTAGTGCTTGGAGCTCATCAATCATCATGTCTGTTAATGGTACACGATGGGGTAAACCGTTCTTCATACGCTCAGAGGGGATGTCCCATTTACGTTCTTCTAGGTCAAACTCATCCCAACTTGCCTGTAGTAATTCACTGACTCGAACGCCTGTAAGCATGATCAAAATAATTGCATGATGCGTTTGCGCATCGGCAGGATAAGCTTTAATACGTCTAAGAAATTCAGGCATTTCACTTTCAGGTAGTGAAGCCAAATTCTTCACTTTTTTATTCTTAAGTGCATAAACTAAATCACTTGCAGGATTGTCATATCGATAGCCATGTGCAATGGCATACTTCATCACCATGCCACAACGGGATAACGTGCGTTTAGCAACTTCAGTAGATCCTCTTGCCTCAATCTTTTTGATGATCTGCAAGATATCTGGTGCTTTAATCTGATTGATTCGTTTATTGGCAAGCGTACCGTTGAGCTCATCTAAAGAAGCTCGTACATTACTAATATGTTTAGATGACCAAGTTTCTCTTTGATTCTCAAACCAGTCCTCAGCCACTTCTTTAAAAAACGGCTTAATGTCTTCGTATAAGACAGACTTGGAATGTTTGTATTTGAGTTCAAGTGCAAGCTCCCTTGCTTTCTTTAAACTCATGTCAGGATATGGACCAAGCGACTCTGACTTACGTTCACCATGAACGGTATAACGTACATTCCAATATTTTTGTCCTGCAGGAGTCACAAGAAGTGAAAGACCATTCTCATCTGACAGACGGTAACGCTTATCTTGTGGTTGCGCTTTTCTGCATTCCGTATCTGTGAGTTTCATCTGTGTTTACCCATTATCTAGACTAAAAATAATTGGGTAAATTTTCCCAATAATTACCCACAAAAGGCAAAAATTGGGTCACACAGCTTAGGACAGGATCGGACAATACAGCCAATAAAAAAGCCCTTAAACATTGAATTTAAGGGCTTTTTTACATTCAGTCAAACATCTCTGAATTGAATTTTGGTGGAGATGGCGGGAGTTGAACCCGCGTCCGCCAGCACTACGCTCGAGAATACTACATGCTTAGATATCGTCTATTGTTTTAACTCTTTGTGACCCGACGAACAGGGTACAAATCGCGATCCTCTAAGTTTAGTACAAAGCCCCGAGGCTTGGCTTTATACGGACTTGTGTGCGTGCGCTTCAGTCGGACTCTCTAACCACAAGTATTCGGAGAGGCGGACAAGCTGCCCTTAGGCAGCTAGAGCGTATGATTCGTCGTTTGCGACTAAAAAATGCAAATTTGATTTACGAGAGAAAATGCGCTCTCGACATGCATCTATGAGTTTCATCACCAGCGTCGAAGCCAGAAACATCCCCAAAGTAGACCGCAATCATAACATAAATGTTCAAACCCGCAGTGCGTTTTTTAAACATTTACACAAACAGATGCGATTAATTCAATAATTGCGCTAATATTTTATTTTTCAAGTCCTATAAAAGAAATAATTATGAGCTTTTTACTTGCACTCGATCAGGGAACCACCTCCAGCCGTGCGATTATCTTTAATGAACAAGGAAAAGTTCAGGCAACAGCTCAACGTGAAACGCATATTTCTACCCCACATTCAGGCTGGGTTGAACAGGATGCCCAGGAAATCTGGACTACACAAATTGCAGTTGTGCAGCAAGCCCTCGCCTCTGCCCGAATTCTTGCCAAAGACATCAAAGCCATTGGCCTGACCAACCAGCGTGAAACAACGGTAATCTGGGATAAGCGTAATGGGAAACCGCTTGCCCCGGCCATTATCTGGCAAGACCGTCGTGCAACTGAATGGTGCAACCAGCTCCTGCAACAAAATTTGCAAGCGACTATCCAGCAAAAAACCGGTTTACTGATCGACCCTTATTTCAGTGCCGGTAAATTGGTCTGGTTACTGGAAAATGTAGCTGGCTTAGGTGAACTTGCCGAACAGGGTCATGTGGCTTTTGGTACGGTCGATAGCTGGTTGATGTGGAATTTAACCCAAGGTACAGAACATGTCATTGAAGCCAGCAATGCTTCACGCACCATGCTGATGAATCTGCAAACTCAGTTCTGGGATGAAGAGCTGCTCGAGCTGTTTAATATTCCGCATTCGGTTTTGCCAAAAATTATTGCCTCGGATACTTATATTGCCGACACTGCCACAGGTTTATTGGGAGCCAATATCCCGATTATGGGGATTTTAGGTGATCAGCAATCTGCCCTTTTTGGCCAATCTTGCTTCGAAGTCGGTACGGCAAAAAACACCTATGGCACTGGCTGCTTTATGCTGTTTAATACCGGCCATCAAGTTCAATTTAGCCAAAATAAATTACTCAGTACACTGGCGTGGCAATGCCATGATCAAACCACTTATGCGCTGGAAGGCAGCGTGTTTATGGCGGGTGCCATCGTGCAATGGCTACGGGATGGTCTAGGCATTATTCAAAATAGCAGCGAAGTTGAAAAACTGGCCGGACAGGTGAATGATACCGATGGTGTGGTTCTGGTGCCGGCTTTTACCGGACTCGGCGCGCCACATTGGGACAGCGATGCCCGTGCCCTGCTCTGCGGGATGTCTCGCGGAACCAATAAAGCCCATATCGCCCGTGCAGCCTTGGAATCTATTGCGTTTCAGGTTTCCGATGTTTTAACCGCGATGCAATCCGACATTAGCCATCCTTTAAAAGAGTTACGCGTAGATGGTGGTGCCAGTCGCAATGACATGCTAATGCAATTCCAGGCCGATATACTCAATGTTCCGGTACTGCGTCCTAAAATGCTGGAATCGACTGCATGGGGCGCGGCGGCAATGGCAGGTTTAAAGGCAGGTGTATTTTCAAACTTGGATGAGATTGCGCAATCGTGGCAACTTGAACGAATATTTGAACCGCAGATGTCTGAAGATGAAAGACAAAGCCAGCTCAATAAATGGCAAACAGCACTGAAACGTGCCAAATCAGACTTATAAAATACGCTATAAAAAAACCGCTGAATGCAGTAATGCTGATCAGTTAAGGAGTTTCGAAATAGACTCTTTAGCTTTTTAGCAGTTAACGACGGAGTCTTACCGTTTTAAATCAAAGTTTTGCAGCTCATTTGTTACTTTGGTTTCGCCCAAATGAGAAGCACAGCTTCGCAAGAAAGGCATCTTGCGGAGTAATACTCCTCACCGCAAAACTCGTCAGCCACTATCAAGTAGCAAATTTATCGCAGAAACAATCATTTTTTAATGTAGTCCTGCCTCAAACAGTTGCGGATGACTTTTCCACATATCAACTACAGTCATGAATTTAAAAAAGAAAATACCAGTCAATTTCTTAACTGACTGGCATTAGCTGAATGCAGCGGTTTTTTATTTTAGAATTTTCGATTAATGTGCATGACCACCGCCACCTACACCCAGTTTTGGCCGTGGCGCGAGCCAGACAATCAATGCAGCAAAAACAAAGACCATCGCCAAAATTAAAAACACATGGTTGGCAGAAAGTGTTAGGGCTTCTTTATCTACCAGACTCGATATATAGCCCAGTGCACCTTCTGAACTCATACCCCTTTGCATCAAGGTATTTTGCACTTCATCTACATGCAAGTTGGATACCAGCTCACTACGTGCAACTTTGGTGTGATCATCCCATAAAGTTACCGCAATAGATGCTCCGATTGCCCCGGCCATGGTACGCAGGAAATTCATTAAGCCCGCAGCCGATGCCATTTCCTGTGGCTGCACCGAAGCCAATGCCATATTGGACAAAGGAATAAAGAAAAATGGTACAGCAAAGCCTTGCAAAATCTGCGGCCATGCCAGTGCCATAAAATCAGCATCGGTGGTCCAGAAAGCCCGCATTAAGGTCACTGCAGCCAAAAGACTTAAGCCAAAACTGGCTAAAATCCGCTGGTCATATTTGGTTGCCATTTTTGCCACAATCGGTGACATCAGCAAACTACCAAAGCCCATGGTCGCAGTGAGATAACCTGCCCAGGTTGCGGTATAACCCAGGTTAATTTGTACCCATTGTGGAATCAGCACAATACTGGAGAAGAACGCACCAAAGGCAAAGGCCAAAGACAGTACCGAGAAGGTAAAGCCGCGATATCTAAAAATCTGGATATTCACCACCGGATGGCGTTCGGTCAGTTCCCAAATAATAAACAGAATTAACCCGACGACAGTAATCACCGCCAGGACACAAATGAAGGTACTGTTAAACCAGTCATTTTCATGCCCAAGATCAAGCATTAACTGTAAGGCACCAATCCATAAAATTAGTAAAAACAGTCCAATGGTATCAATTCTGATTTTTGAAATTAACGTTTCCGCAGGTTTTAATAAGCGTAATGCGGCTACCGCACAGAAAATCCCGACTGGAATATTGATAAAGAAAATCCAGTGCCAGGACAAATTATCACTAATCGTACCGCCCAAAATCGGGCCAAGAATCGGTCCGACTACGGTAGTCATTGCCCACATACCCATGGCCTGAGATTGCTTTTCCGGAGGGAAAATACGCATCAACAAGGTTTGACTGAGCGGCATGATCGGCCCGCCAAATAGACCCTGTCCAATCCGGCAGAAGACCAGCATTTCCAGACTGGTGGATAATCCACACAAAATCGAAAACAGCGTAAAGCCAATCAGGCTGATCACAAACAGCCGCACCGCACCAAAACGCCCTGCCAGCCATCCGGTTAATGGAACACAAATCGCTTCTGCAACCGCATACGAAGTAATGACCCAAGTTCCCTGCGAACTGGAAACCGCCAGACTTCCGGTGATATGCGGCACGGAAACATTGGCAATGGTCATATCCAGCACCACCATAAAATTGGCCAAAGCCAACACAAAGGCAGCAAGGATCAGGCGCCCCCCTTTCAGGTCGCCGAATGGTACGTAATTATTATTCATAAGCCATTACTTCGAAGCGAGGTTAATTTTCGCTTCCATCGACAAGCCGACACGTAATGGATGTTCGGCCAACTCTTGAGGATCAAGTGCAATACGTACCGGTAAACGCTGAACCACTTTAATCCAGTTGCCGGTGGCATTTTGTGCAGGAATTAAAGCAAATGCAGAACCCGTTCCGCCTGAAAAGCCAACCACGGTGCCATGATATTCAACTGCATCACCATACAGGTCAGATACCAGTGTGGCCTTTTGACCGGCACGCACATCCTTTAGCTGGCTTTCTTTAAAGTTGGCATCGACATACAGTTTGGATACCGGAACCACCATCATCACCACGGAACCGGGCGCTACCCGTTGCCCGACCTGCACATTGCGGCGTGTGACCACGCCATCAAACGGTGCCTTGATTTCAGTGCGTTCCAGATCAAGCAATGCCTGTTTCAGTTTTGCCTGAGCAATCAATACATCTGGCGTTGAGGTTTCATTGCTGCCGCGAATTAGGGCTTCATTGGCTGCCAAGGTACTTTGTGCCGCTTTTTGACTGGATTGCGCCTGTGCCAATCCTGCCTTGGCCAAGTCCAGTCCCGCTTTGGCATTGTTTAAAGTGCTTTGAGCGGTACTGAGTTCTTCTTTGGAAATTGCACCCGATGCACTCAGCTGTGTACGGCGTGCCAAATCTTCCTGTGCTTTATTAAATTCTGCCTGAGCTTTAGCGACCTGGGCTTCGGCACTGTGAATACCATCATCACTGACAAAAACTTGTGAATTTAAGGCACTGCTATTGGCTTGGGTCTGCTTGTATTGACGCTTGGCTTTCATCAGTTCCGCTTCAGCCTGCGCCACGGCAATTTCTGCATCTCGATGATCCACCAGCAGTAGCACGTCGTCCTTTTTAACGGCTTGAGTGTCACTGACCAGAACTTGCTCAACCTGACCACTGACCATTGAAGTGACAGAAGCGGTTTCTGCACCGACATAGGCATTATCGGTGCTTACGGTGTGGTTAAAGAATAACGTCCAAATGGCATAGGCGATGGCAATGATCACCACAATAACGGCAAAAATGGTTAATGCCTTTTTGCGTTTGGTTTTTAATGCACCGTCTGTAATTGCTTCATCTTGTTTTGATTCTGGCAGGGTATTTTCAACATCTGTCATCGATTATTCCTAAATCCATCAGACTTGATCACTACACATCCTACTTGCAGGTAGAATTTACCGACAGGAAAACAATTGTTGTCATGCGATGATGTTGATGAGAAAGTCATTTGTGCTTTAATATTGACGACGCATTTTAATAACAAAAAATCATCATGCGATAATAAAAATGTAACTCATCAGTCTTTAAAAATGAATTCGGCACTGAATTTTCATTCAATGCCGAATAAACAGTTTAATGCTACTACTTTTAGCACCATGGCCTTAAAGCAAACTTAATAGGCATAAGAGGCAATTGCAGTCGCAATCGGCTTGTTTTCATTATTCACCAAGGTCATGCGCATGGTGCAGCCTTTACGACCTAAACGTAAAGTCTCGGCACGGGCAGTAAATGACTGGCCACGACCAGGTGCAAGATAATCGACCCGCATATCGACCGTGGCTAAACGGGAGACTTTTTTGATGGTTTCGGGTAAATCGTCAGGGTTGGCCTTTTTATACAGCTCTCCCATGGCCACAATACCGCCTACACTGTCTAAAATCGTCGCCGCCACACCACCATGCAAAATCTGGAAGGCGACATTGCCAATCATAAACGGCTGCATTTCGATATAGGCTTCAATCTGGTCATCCACAACCCGCATGGTCATGCCGTTATGCTGAAAAAAAGGAGATTTGTTAAAGGCCTTGCATAGCTGCATAAGTACCACATCAATATCAACTTTCGAGCCTAAGTGAATGTTACCAGTCCAATTTTTCTCTGCTTGCGTCATAGTCTGCCCGAATTACCTGGATTGAATAAAAAAATGAATACAGTCGCCCTAAACTCAAATTATGAGTCTACAATAGCGGCTAGTTTAATACTGATCATTGAGATTTTTATGACTTATACGTTCAATCGTCCAGCATTTCCCGCTACCCGCATGCGCCGTATTCGTAAAAATGACCAATTACGAGCCATGGTTCGTGAAACCCAGCTGACCACCGATCATCTCATTTACCCAGTATTCGTACTTCCGGGGCAAAATCAAACCCAAGATATTCCAAGTATGCCGAATGTTCAGCGTCTATCTGCTGATCTGCTGTTAAAAAAATCAGAACGTTTACTGGAACTGGGTGTTTCCAAGCTTGCATTATTCCCTGTCACGCCACAAGAAGACAAAAGTCTATCCGCTGAAGCCGCTTGGCGTGAAGACGGTCTGGTACAAAATACCGTTCGCCTTCTAAAAAAAGAATTGCCAGAAATGGTACTGATTACAGATGGTGCTTTAGACCCCTATACCACGCATGGTCAGGACGGCATCATTGATGATACCGGCTATGTGCTGAATGATGAAACTGTTGAATGCCTGATTAAACAGGCACTCAGTCATGCCGAAGCAGGTGCAGATGTGGTTGCACCGAGTGACATGATGGATGGCCGTATCGGTGCAATTCGTACTGCGCTCGAGGCCAATGGCCATATCTATACCAACATCATGGCCTACTCGGCGAAATATGCTTCCAGCTTTTATGGGCCTTTCCGTGATGCAGTCGGTTCATCGACTAACCTAAAAGGCGGCAACAAGTACAATTACCAGATGGATATCGGTAACCGCGCTGAAGCGCTGCATGAAATTGCACTGGATATTCAGGAAGGTGCAGACATGGTGATTGTTAAACCGGGTATGCCTTATCTCGACATCGTTCGTGAAGTAAAAGACAACTTTGGTGTGCCTACTTTTGTGTATCAAGTCAGTGGTGAATATGCCATGCTGGCTGGCGCCATTCAAAATGGCTGGCTATCTGACAGCGTAATCATTGAATCACTGATGAGTTGCCGCCGTGCCGGTGCAGATGGGATCTGGACTTATTTTGCCGAAGAAGCAGCGCTTAAATTGAAAGACATGAAATAAGGCTCAGTGGCGCAAGTGATGAAAATTGCCATCATTGGAGCAGGCATCAGTGGTTTGATGTCTGCACTAGAGCTTGTGGAACAAGGATGTTCCGTGACTATTTTCGATCAGCAGCAAGCCGGTAAAGCCGCTTCATGGGCAGGCGGTGGCATCCTCTCTCCCATGTATCCCTGGCGCTATCCATCAGCAGTCAATCAACTGGCTCAACATGGTAAGTCACTGTATTTAGAGTGGAATGAAAAGCTCAAGCCTGTTTCAGGCATTGATTTTGAAATTCATGAAACCGGTCTGCTGATTTTCGATGAGGCTGATTTTGAACGCGGTTTAAACTATGCCCAGCAATTTCAGGAACCGATGCAGCAATGTGAATATCTGCAACAGGAACAGCTCGAACAGCTTAATCCTTTTATTGCTCCCAAATTCCAGCATGCCATTTATTTCCCACAAATTGCCAATGTCAGAAATCCGCGTTTACTGCAATCCATCACGGCCTATTTAAAACAGCATCCCCAAGTCGAATTTATCGAACATTGCCCCATTGAACAGTTCAAAATTACAAATGGCCAGGTTCAGTCTGTACTTGCTCAAAATGGCAAAACTTATCAGGCAGATCAGTTTGTCATAACCACTGGCGCGTGGTCTCAGCACTGGTCAGAACAACTGGAACTGGAAATTCAGGTACACCCGGTTCAGGGCCAAATGGTGCTGTTTAAAACCCCTGAAAACTGGTTGCCAACCATGTGCATGAATGATGTGATGTATTTAATTCCACGTTTAGATGGCCATGTAGTCTGTGGTTCCAGCATGGCCAATTGTGGTTTTGATACCACACCCACAGCAGCAACCAAAGACAAGATTTTGCAAGCCTGTTTTGAAATGGTGCCTGAACTGGCCAATTTCCCGATCGAAAAACAATGGGCGGGTTTAAGACCGGGCTCCCCCACTGGTATTCCTTATATTGGAAAAATGCCGAATCTGGATAATCTCTGGGCCAACTTTGGGCATTTCCGTAATGGCTTATGTATGGGCCCCGCCTCTGCGCGATTGTTAAGACAACTGATGCTGCAACAACCCACGCTAGTCAATCCTGAACCTTATAGTGCTGCACGACTAAAACCCGAAACTGTTTTAACCGCTGACTAGAATATCCTGCAAGGCACTTTTTAAAGTCGGATAGTTAAACTCAAAACCGGCCTCTCGCAGGGCTTTGGACGATACATACTGACCATTCAACACCAACTGCGACTGTTCACCCAGCATCCATCGCAACACAAAACTGGGTAAACAAAAAAATGGTTTACGTTTCAGCATCTGTGCAGCAGTTTTGGCAAATAGCCCTTGTGAGACTTTTTCCGGTGCGACCACATTAAAAATCTGCCCGTATGTTTCATGCAGCATCAGAAATTCAATGGCACGCAGCACATCCTGCACATGTACCCAGACCACAGGTTGCCGCCCGTGGCCAATTCGCCCCACCAGATTGAGTTTTATTGGTAATAACATACGCGGCAGAATTCCGCCATTTCGGCCAAAAACAATGCCCAGACGAATAATCCTGGTTTGCTGCTGCGCGAAACTTAAGGCTGCATGTTCCCATAACTGGCACAGTTCTGACATAAAAATCGCTTGTGGCATCGACTGTTCGGTACAGATGGTGGACCATTGTTCCGTCGGATCAATGCCGTAATAGCCCACTGCAGAACCTGAAATGATCCGTTTTGGAAAAATCTGTCTCTTTTCCAAATAGCGATAAAGCTGATGCGTGGTTTCAACCCGGCTCTCAATCAATTGTTGCTTGCGGTTGGCTGTCCAGCGTGCATCGCCAATGCTTTCACCAGCCAAGTTGATGACATAATCAATCCTATCGGTTTTCAGTTCTTCTAAATGCTGAATCCAGGTGAGATCAGGATGCCGTGAAATCTTATTCTTCTGGCGGGTCAGCCCAATTACCGCATAATCACGCGCCAGTAAATAAGGCAGCAAATGCGAACCGATAAAACCGCTTCCGCCAGTGATCAAGACACATGCTTTTTGCATTTGATAAGCACTCGTGTTTTTCTTATCTATAGATCAAGCTCAGTACAAATTCAAGCGTACATCGGTTGAGCGCATGTTGACGCTTTATTCGCCAAACATTTTTTTGGCCATACGCTGTGCCTGTTTGCCATAAAACCAATAGGTCAAAAGATAAAGCGGGATGGCAATCAATAAAAGCATAATCAGCACAATACTCATAAATTGCGGATTTTTGAGATATAAAAGAAAATTCTGCCAAATTTCAGGATTTGCTTTGGCAAAAATCCCAATACCCAACAGTAAAAAGGCCAGGTTATAGCCCCAGAAAATTGCCGTGAATCCCAGAGTGATTTTTTTGCGTTCCTGATCGGTCGGTGCACGTCTCTGTTGCTTTAAAAACTTATACAGCACTAAAATCATTGCAGTTAAATAAGGCACGATGGTCAGAATTCCGCCCATGCCGGCTGGCAGTAAAGCAGCCAGTACGCCGCAGATACAGGTAAAAATAAAACAAAATAAAAAAAACCATAAAAAATATCGAGTTAATGACACGATGTACCTGCATAAACAACTTTTAGAGCTTCAGTATAAAAAAAAATGAGTTTTTTTTCATTTTATTGTCAACCAATCTGTAAAAGCCTGCGTTATATAGGGTACGAAGTTCATAAACCGTTAATTTGTACCGGCATCCACAATATTTTCGGTGAACTTTTCTAAAGCAATAAACTTAGTTTCAAGTTTTAGTGCGGAACAGCAGCCCAAGCTAAAACTTGCAACAGATTTTTTGGCCGACGATTTCATCATCACTCGAATCGTCGGTCTTTTATTTTGTAGAGTTTATTTTACCCTTGGTTCATCTTAGATAACATCTGCTCAATTTCAATTATAAATGTCTGGCTGACATCTCATCTCAGATCGACAAAAAATATTAAATGATTAAACAATCATTCTGTTTAAGCCAAAACCTGAAATCATTTCATTCCAAAAATCAACTTCAAGCCCAGTAAAGTCATGATTCCGCCTGCTGCACGGTCGAAACCGGCTTTAAATTTTAAATAAACACGGCGCGGCTTTTCTGCCGACAAAGCAACGGCTACCAGTGAACACCAGCCTGCATCAATAAAGAAGCACAGAATGGGTAACACAAAATAATAATAGGTCGGAATTTCTTTGGGTAAAAGTGCAGTAAAAATACTGGCCAAGACAATCGCAATTTTGGGGTTGGAAAGTTGGGTAATTAAGCCTGTGGTAAATGCACGGCGTAGTGACATTTGCGCTGCTGAATCATGGCCAGATTCAATTGGCTCTTTGGCATGTTTAATAATTTTATAAGCCATCCACAGTAGATATAAGCCACCACAGATTTTTAAAGCCAAATAGGCTGACGGCACTGCCAATAAAAATGCCTGTAATCCAAGCACGGCCAACAAGCCAAAAATGGCAGCCCCTGTACCTGTACCCAAAGCCGTAAACAAGCCGTGCCGACGTGAAATTGCAATTGAATTTTTAGCGACATAAATGGATGTCGGTCCAGGACTCATTGCACCTAACATCAAGGCAAATGCAATTGAACCCAAAATCCAAAATGATTCCACAGGTACACCTATTTAAATTAATTTCGCGGCAATTTTACAATTTAAAAAGCTGAATATCTCCCGGTATTTCACCTCTTTTTCACAATTTTACCGAATAATTTACTAAGCATTTACAAAATTGCCTATAAAATCACTAGCCAAGTGAATTAAATCCTTCATTTATTAGAAAATAGATGAGCATAGCTGCTGTAGAGCGAGCAATATTTGGGTCTGGAAAAGAGCGTATAGCTTGGAAAAAAGATAAGCATCGTTCGTCTGACATTTGCAGAATTAAATCCATTTCAGTGGCAGTCCACAAAACCGGAAAATAAAAATCAGGACATCATTTCGGCACAATAATTTATTGATGCATATAAATTTAGACCTGCCAGTTGGCAGGTCTATTTTGATTTAAAGTTCAGGATTAAAACTCGGCTCAGTTTATTCTTGAGCCACGGGCTGAATTTCACGCGCATTCAGCTGAGAAAGCCGATAATCTTGCTCATACACAGGAACACCACCAATAATCATGCTACGGACTTCGGTTTTCGGCTTGTTATAGTCATTTTTGGCATCGCAAGCAGTCATCAACAGCAACATGCATAGCGATAAACCTACGGATAGCGTCTTCATCACATATCCTCTTTTTCATCCTTGTTATATCTTTTAGATTAACACTAATGGATATTTTTCGATCATTTTTTTATATTTTTAATTCAATTCTTTAAGATATATTTACAAATAAATATCGCTAGTAAAATTTACCCTTCACAGAAATATCCATTCAAAATTTAATTCAATACACTGACTGATAAAAATTGAATATCTTGACTCTCGCCTGTCTGTCGCAATCTCCGTAGATACACGCGCTTAAGAAATAATAGTGCTATAGGCAAAAATATTTTGCGTACAATAGCTTTGAATATTCCAAGATCATGATGAAATGTTTGATCGTATTGCACAGTCAGTGGCTTACCAAAAACTTAATCTTGATACTACTGTATCAGTTACGATTAAGCGATTAGATCAAATTCATCCGCAAATTTCCGGCAATAAATTTTTTAAACTGAAATACAATTTTCTTGAGGCACAAAAACAAGGGGTAAATAAAGTCCTAACCTTTGGTGGGGCTTATTCCAATCATATTGCTGCAACGGCATATGCAGCGCATTTATTTGGTTTCAAAAGCGTGGGGATTATTCGCGGTGAAGAACTGGCAAGCAAAGCATTGAATCCGACTTTAGCCACAGCGCAGCAGTTTGGGATGCAACTGCATTTTGTCTCCCGGCAGCAATATCGTGAAAAGACCAGCCCTGTATTTCTTGAGCAACTACAACAACACTATCCAGAGCATTACCGCATTCCCGAAGGCGGAACCAATCCCCTTGCAATTCAAGGCTGCAAGGAAATTTTAACCGTCGAAGACAGGCAAAATTATGATGTGATCTGCTGTGCCGTTGGAACAGGCGGAACGATGACAGGAATTATTGAAGCAAGTTCAGCACATCAAAAGGTTCTGGGTTTTTCAGCCTTAAAAGGTGATTTTTTACAGCGCGATATACAACAATGGACGACCAAGAAAAACTGGCAAATGACCGATGCTTATTGCTGTGGAGGTTATGCCAAGACCACGCCAGCGCTGTTACAGTTTATACAGTCTTTTGAAAATCAGCATCATCTCCCATTGGAACAGGTCTACACCGCTAAAATGATGTATGGATTGATGGATTTAATTGGCCAAAACCATTTCCCGGCAGGCAGCCGCATTTTGGTCATTCATACTGGCGGCCTGCAAGGTCGGCACATAGATGCAGATCGATCCTGAAATTGAGCGCAAAATTGTCTATAATGCCCTGCTTTTATCTCCCGCAGGTTGCTCATGTCTACAAATCAGTATGATGTCATTGTTTTAGGTGCAGGTGCATCAGGTCTGATGTTGGCATTTATGGCAGCACAGCGTGGCCGTAAGGTATTGGTGCTGGAAAAAGCCAACAAGGTAGGTAAAAAAATCCTGATGTCGGGTGGTGGTAAATGTAATTTTACCAACCTGTATGTAGAGCCTGAAAACTACATTTCGCATAATCCGCACTTCGTGATTTCTGCGCTTAGCCGTTATACCAACTGGGACTTTATTGGTCTGGTTTGCGAACACGGTATTGAATACGAAGAACGAAAACACGGGCAGCTCTTTACCTTAAACGGTGCCAAGGAAATTTTGGCCATGTTGTTAAAAGAATGCGAGAAAACCGGTTTGGTCGAAATTAAAACCAGCTGTGAAGTCAAAGCAGTAACAGCGGTTGCAGATCAGGGCTTTCAAGTCGCAACGACTCTCGGCTATTTTCAGGCTGAATCGGTGGTTGTGGCGAGCGGTGGTTTATCTGTTCCTACGCTGGGTGGTTCAGGGATCGGTTATGAAATTGCCAAACAGTTTGGCCATCATGTTCATGCTACCCGTGCCGGCTTGGTGCCCTTTACTTTTAGCGACCAGTTCAAAGAAGTGACCACACGTTTAAGTGGTAATGCAGTCGATGCCACCCTATCCAATGATTTAAACAGTTTTACTGAAGCCTTGCTGTTTACCCATCGTGGTTTAAGTGGCCCAAGTTCGCTGCAACTGTCCAACTACTGGAATGTTGGTCAAAGCTTTCATATCAACTTCCTGCCTTACCTGGATCTGGTGGATTTCTTTAAAACCAAAAAAGCCAGCCAGCCTAAAGTATTACTGCGTACCTTGTTAAATGAGCATCTGCCTAAAAGTGTGGTGCTGGAACTGCAAAATTTAATCTGGACAGAGTCTGCCGATATGGCAATTGGTAATTTAAGTGATGAAAAGTTAGAACAGATTGCCAAGCGTCTGCATCAGTTTGAAGTGAAACCTTCAGGCACTGAAGGCTACCGTACTGCAGAAGTGACTTTGGGTGGTGTCGATACCACAGAAGTTTCATCCAAAACAATGGAAAGCAAGAAGCAGCAAGGCTTGTACTTTGTCGGTGAAGTGCTGGACGTGTCTGGTCATTTAGGTGGTTTTAATTTTCAATGGGCATGGGCGTCTGCACATGCCGCATCGCAATATGTTTAATTCATTCGCACTGAATTATTCTAAATAATCGGTACGTAAAATTTCAATATTCTGTTTCTGCTGCATACGCACAATTGCTTGATTCATCTTTGCAACTGCTTGTGTATGTTGGCAGTCTTGTTGGAATGTTTGACCAAATAAATCAAAAAACTTCTTAACTAACATCATAATTTCCCCTCAATAATTATTTATACGTCCTAGTATAGAATGATGAATATTTCCAAAATATTAAAACTAAGTCTTTATATTCTATAAATATTGCAATTATATTTAGCATAATACATGCCAACAATCGAGCATTTATTGATTATTTTTCATCTGAATTTTCAGCTAAATTTCCTTGATATTCTTGGCTTCTCTCTTGAGGCTCAGCTTTAGATTTGGCAAATACAAATTTATAGGCACTAATAAAGAATCCCGCCGTAATGCCTGCAATCACAATTGGTGCAAGAAACTTGTTCGGTTCTCTTTTACTCATTTAAATCTCCTGTATGGATTAGGATCTGTTAATAATTTTTTTATAGTTGCAACGCTGTATATTTTTTAACTGATATCAGGCTCTAAATTGAAAATTTAGTCCTGCTAACTGACTGCTTCATAATGAGGAGCAACAAAAAAATATGCTCCTCCCTTGTGCACAAACAAAGCTGCGCTTTGCTTGTGCTCATGTGGCTGATTTTCTGATTCTAGCGATTATTTTTTATCATCGCTGGAGCCAGAATTATTTTGACCTTTGTCATTATTGATATCGACATCGGATTCTTTTTCACCAGTAGATCCAAAAGGATTATTTACTGGCGGATGTTTTGGATCAACGCGGATGGAATCAGGAACACTCTGATCTGGATCCGGTTTTTGTGCATCTTGCGGTGCCGTAGTTAATGAAGCAGGAGTTGCATTGGATAAATCAGGAATGAGCGTTTCTTTCTGATCTGAGATTGGGTGTGGACTCGCCGCTACTGGTTTGTTAGAACCAGAAGTTACGGGTGCTCCTCCATCCATTTCCAGTTCAGAAGATTTATCTACTGAAGGATCGGAACCTGTATTTTCCCCTGATGTGCCATGTGCAGTAAATGCTTGTGCAGCATGGGCAGAGACTGAGTTTGAATCCTGCTCTGAAGTGATTCGATCCGAATTTTCCGTATGCAAAGGATTAGGTTCCTTCGCATCTTTTTTGCATTTATCAATTAAGTCATTCAGCACCTGTTCTGCAGGCTGACGTCCACCCAGACCAAAGGCTAAAGCAAAGGCAACGGCAACCGCGCCCAGTGTTAGACCAAAGGCCAGATTAACAATGGAGTCGGCAATACCCATTGCACGCAAGCCCATGGCAATTACCAGACCCATAATTAAGATACGAACCAGATTGGCCAGCCAGCGTGAACTGTTGTATTCGCCCCGTCCAATCACTTGTGCCACCAGATTGGCCAGCCAGAAGCCGATCATCAGAATGACTGCACCCAATAGAATATTGGCACCAAACTGGATAAACATCGAAATTAGTGCGCTGATTTGTTCAAAACCTAATCGGTTTGCAGCTTCAGATACTGCAAACAGCATGGTAAAGAACACAATCAGGTAACCAATAATTGTAGAAACCTTGGTTTCACCCAGGAAGCGCTGTGCATCCATTTTGGCCGGAATTTCATCTACCCCGGTTCCAGAAACGACATCGACCACCAGACTGGCAACGAAACGGGAAACCACATAAGCAAGAATCAGGATCAAGCCAGCTGCAATAATATGCGGAATGGCGTTCATGATTTCATACAGCATGGCTGTGGCTGGCTGCGAAATTGCCGCAATACCCAAAGCTTCGAATGCAATGATTAAAGCGGTAATGATGATGACTGCGAAGATGAATGAACCGAGTACTTGGGGCAAATTGGAATTTTTAAACATCCCGATTTTTTGTGCCTGCTGTTGCAGGTTCAGACTGCGAACCAGGCCTTCAACTATACCGCGCACGATTTTTGCCAGAATATAGCCAACAAATACAATTACACCGGCAATGAAGATATTCGGCAAGAATGAAACAACTTCATTCACCATGTTCTGTACAGGGAACAATAATCCGTTCAAACCCAGAATAGCCAGTACAATAGGCAAGAACAGTAATAAAATCAGCCAGTAGACAATATCACTAATATTCTGGCTAATTGGGCTTACCCCCACATCCGCACTGAGTTTTTCATCCAGCTGAGTACGGTGGAGCAGTTTTTGCAATCCCATCTTGACCAGATTTGCGACAATCCAGCCCACAAAGCCAACAGCTATTGCTGCAATCAGTTGAGGGATAAACAACAGGATCTGTTGTAGCATGTTGCTAAACGGCCCACTCACACCAGTGAGGTTCAGTACATTTAAAGCACCAATGATCGCAATGATCATGACCACCCAAAACACAATCCGGGAGACAATATTTTCAACATTGGAATGGTGTCCGGTGGCTCCGGAAAGTCGGCGGTTGGTTTCCAGTTTTTCTAAAACTTTTTTAATGCCTGCTGCAATAATCAGAGCCAGAATCCAGCCTATCAATAAAATAGCGACGGCAGCTAAAATGGGATGAAATTGATTCCAGTAATACATGGCATCGAATTCACCGCCTCTAGGGCCTCCAGAAAAATATTCATTCATACGGTTATTCCTCTTGTTATTACTTATTGATGTTCTGATGAATCGGGGGTTATTTAGAGTGTGCTCAACCTGAAATGAGGGCATTAAAAACACATTAAATTTCGATGATTTTTTATTCAACACGAACCAGCATAAATACAACAAAAGCGCACATTAGAATGCACAAAAGCCCTAATCCTCACAGATTAGGGCTTTAAAATAATGTTTGAATCACTATTGATTCTTGTTACTCGTACCTACACCAACATTATCGGCAGCCTCTCCTATTGCACTTTTTTCACCGGCTTCTGCTACAGTATCCGCATCGGTAGCAACGGCTTCATCGTTTGCCGTTGCAGTACCCGTAGTGGTCGTATTATTTGGCGTTGCAGGTTGGGCAGTAGGTTCAGGATGTCCTGGAGGTGCATCCTCTGCGGTGGGTTTATTATCCGCAAACATGTAAACCAGTACGGCAATGAAGAACACACCCACAAGAACTAAAATATAAACTGGCAAACGTTTCTTTTGAGATTTTTCTTCTGCGCTAGTAACATGAGGTGGTTTGTTAAAATCATGTGTCATGTTTTTCCCCTCTTTTTATCTAGTTTCCGTATTTTTATATTAACAATATCTGCTGATGGGTTATGTATAAAAGCATAGTGACATGGTGAATACATGTAAATTTTACTTAAAAAACAGTGGATGGCGAAAATAGCCTTTTAAATCGTTTTAGCACTAAAAACAGTTTAGCCATTTGATTTTAACTCATTCCAGAGCTCATTTAATTACTGCTATTACTGTTTTCATGACGGTCTAAGGGATTTTCTATTACACTTTTTTTATATTAGGCATAATGAATTGTTAGGTCATTTAAGTCCCGGTAAATTTTAAAAAACCCGAAAAAGTAATTTAAGTTACAGTTTTAAAATAAGTAAATTAACGGTCTTTTAATCGTGGTCAGTTTAACAAGATGATGTCTGCTTGAGGTGCTGAAAAATCCAAAATGAGCTATAATTACGCACCTTGTTTTTCATGCTGCTTAATTTTATGGCGTATCGTCAGCAATCTGTAACGCTTGATCTGGACACTGATGTCACCCATCAATGTGGCTTGCATTACACACGTGATGAACATCTGATTGGTATTATTGAATTTAATAAACCAAGTTACATACTTAAATGGGGTGATCTGGAATATTTCCGCCGTCGTACCGAAGAATTTTCAGTGATGCCTTTTCCTGAATGCATCAATGCCATGGTGATCGACATTCGTAATATTGCGCCTTTTTTAGACAATGAAGTGCCGATTATTCCTTGGCGCTTGCTGGAAGAAGAATGTCCGATCCGTCTGGTGGTTCCACAAGACCGTCTGGAGCATTATGCGGGCGTATTTGAACCGACCTGGCTGACCAGCGATGTAGAAACGGCCATTCAAGAAATTCGTGAATATATTGATATGTTTGTGCATTAAAAGATGAACAATAAAAAACCTCCAATGTGGAGGTTTTTTTGTATCTGTAAAAAGCCCCTCCTTTATTAAAGGAGGGGTTTGGGGAGGATTCAAAGATTCGAGAAGAATTTTATAATTTTAATCCCTCCCAACCTCCTTTTTTTAAAGGGAGGAGTACTGAAGGTACTTACCAATAATTCTCTACTGCAATATTGCCTTCACCACGACGGTTCATCTTCAGACCACGTGCTTTCAATGCTTCTTTGGTATCTTCCACCATTTGCGGATTACCACACAACATTACGTGACTAGTTTCAACATTAAATTGTAAGCCGACTGCTTTTTCTAATTCCCCATTTTCAATCAGCACCGGCAAGCGGTCATGTAACGCTGCATTGGGATCTCGGGTGATAATCGGTACGAATTGAAAGCCGCTATGCCCTTCACCAAATGTTTCTGCAATTTCCTGAATACGCTCTACATAAGCCAGTTCAGATTCTGTTCTTACACTATAGACCAAGTGGATATTTTTATATTTAGACCAGGTTTCAAAGTCTTGTAGCATGGAAATAAACGGGGCCAAGCCTGTACCTGTAGCCAATAGCCATAAATCCTGCGGCAAAGGCAGTTGATAACGTGCCAGGGTTAAAAAGCCATAGGGAATTTTTTCCAAGTACAGCTCATCACCGACTTTGAGATGTTGCAAATTCGAGGTAAAAGCGCCTTCTGGCACCACAATTGAGAAAAATTCCAGCGTTTCATCAAACGGTGATGACACTACAGAATAAGCCCGAACCACCAGCTCATCACCCACTTTTAAGCCAATACGTGCAAATTGCCCTGCGGTAAATTTGAAATGCGCAGGACGTGTCATGGTAAAACTGAATAAATTATTGGTCCAACGGTGTACAGATAAAACTTTTTCTAAGCTAAATTTTTCAATTGACATGATTTCAACGTGGCATGAAAGACTGTGCTCATGGTAGCATGACCACATAATTTATTAATATTTTTTAAATGTTAAGGCTCTATTCATGCGCATGACTTTACGCCAGTTGGCTGTTTTTGTAGCAGTCGCACAAGAAGGCACAGTAACCAAGGCCAGTGATGCCGTCAAGCTCACGCAAAGTGCTGCAAGTATGGCTTTAGCAGACTTGGAAGATGGCTTGGGTGCTCCACTGTTTGACCGTCTCGGTAAACGTCTACAACTCAATGATTTAGGCCGTTTTTTACTTCCGCAAGCGCTGGAAATTTTAGGTCGTTGCGACGCTTTTGAACAGGCTGCTAAAGGTGAATTGCAAAGTATTGACCTGCGTTTGGGGGCAACCTTAACCATTAGTGATTATCTGATGCCCGACCTGATGGCAGACTTTCTACAGATCCAGCCGCAAGCACATTTGCAGCTGCAAGTGGGTAATACCCGCCAGATGATTGAAGCCGTAAATCAGTTCCAGCTTGATTTGGCCCTAATTGAAGGTTCATGTCATCTGCCCCAATTACAGTGTATCCACTGGCGTGACGATGAGCTTGCAGTGTGTTGTGCACCAAATCATCCGCTGGCGCAACTTGGACGTCCATTAACCTCTGCGGACTTCGAGGCAGTAGGTGTAGAGTGGATTTTACGTGAAGAGGGCTCAGGTACCCGTGAAGTCTTTGATAATGCAATTCTTAAAGATTTACCGGATGCCAATATCCGTTTAACTCTGGGTCATAATGAAGCGATTCTGAAAATTGTGGCTGGCGGCATTGGAATGTCCTGTATTTCTAAACTCGCTATTGAACCTTTACTTGAAAAAGGTCAGTTGGTCATTTTAGAAACTCCGTTCTGGCAACTGACCCGTCCTTTATTTATGCTGGTGCATCGTCAAAAATATCAGGGCCCGGGTTTAAAAGCCTTTATGAAATTCTGTGAAGATAAATAATCTTCCCCTCAATAAAAAAAGCGCCGCAATGGCGCTTTTTTTTTTACCAACGTGAATCGTTTTCGCAAGGTATGCCATCCCCATCTCCGTCCATTTTATGATTAGGACAGTTTTGCACATACCAAACTGCTTCTGCTCTTGAATTCATTTGACTGCAATGCTGCCGCTCATCACATTTAAATTGGGTTGTTGCTAGCTTAATACCATTTTGCTGGTCAATACTGGCACTGATTTTTTCTGAGCGCGGTTTATTGGTATTGTAAGTGTCAGCCGCTAAATTACGCTGCCCTTGTTCCGACAGAACCGCTTCGGGTAAATCGCCCAGCGCTTCTCGCTGTTCTGACACAATACGCTGTTGCTCTATGATCAACTGTTGTGCTTTCTGCTGCTCTGCAGTGCGATAATCCTGATATTTTCCATAGCCCATCACAGCTCCCACCGCCATGATGATCAATGCAATACCAGTCAAGATTTTGCCTGCGTGTCCACCTTTATGATAACGTGGCGAAGCAGCCGATTTTTTGTTGCCCGATGGTTTGGCGGCTATGCTATCTATTGAAGCAGATTGTATGTCCAATCGCACAATACGATCGGCTTTGAATTTACCGTCATCTTCAGCAATGATAAATTTTAAGTTCTCACCGACTTTAGGTTCGATACTGCTATTTGGTACATCTTGAATGTGAAAGAACACGTCTTTCACATCTCCCTCCACTGCTATAAATCCAAAACCACGCGCAGTGTTATAGGTTTTGACTTTCCCCTGAATAAACATAAAACACTCTTTTTCATTTATATTTTTTCTTATTATAATAAAAAAGAGACTAAAAAGTCTCTTTTCCATTCAGATCATTTGCAATGATCAGCGCTTAAAGTTAGACAGCAAAGCTGATGTAATCGATTGGTTGTGTGCAGCAACCTTGGATTTTTTTGCTTTCGCAGAATTGTCTTCGACACGCTCAATTTTAACAGCTTTATATTTATCGCCATTTTGAACAACATGGAACTTCACGCGTTCGTTACGTTTCGGTTCACCATCAGCAGCTGGGAAATCTGAAATATGGAAGAATACGTCACCTTCTTCTGACCCAATAAAACCGAACCCTTTTGCAGCGTCGTATTGCTTTACTTTGCCCTGATACAATTCATCTTTCATGTTTTTCTATCCTATTCTAAAAATCCATATCTACAGTATATAAAAAAGAGGCTGTATCAGCCTCTTTTTTTGGTTCTATCAAAAATTAGTCTTTTTGAACTGAACCAAAGATTTTATCGCCTGCATCGCCAAGACCCGGAACGATATAACCATTTTCATTTAAACCATCATCAATAGATGCTGTAAAAATAGTCACATCCGGATGTTTTTCTTCTACTTTCTTAATCCCTTCTGGCGCAGCAACCAGAACCATCACGCGGATATCTTTACAGCCGCTGGCTTTTAATACATCAATAGCTGCAACCAATGAAGAACCGGTGGCCAACATTGGGTCAATGATCATCGCCAAACGGTTTTGTACGTCTGGTACCAGTTTTTTATAGTAAGTACGTGCCTGCAAGGTTTCTTCATCACGCTCAAGACCCAGTACCGATACTTTGGCACTTGGAATCAGGTTCAAGAAGCCATCTAACATACCGATACCAGCACGTAAAATTGGCACAACTGTAATTTTTTTACCCGCAATACGGTCTACTGTAACTTTGCCATTCCAGCCATCAATTTCATGATCACACATCGGTAAGTCTTTGGTTGCTTCATAAGTGAGAAGCATGGTGACTTCTTGAGCAAGTTCGCGGAAGTTTTTTGTACTAATGTCTGCACGGCGTAGCAAACCAAGTTTATGTCGAATAAGGGGATGACGGATTTCATGAATAGCCACGGGAGAACACCTAAAAGATGAGATAAAATTTCGACTATTATAAATGTTTTTTATATTTCTTATAAACAAAAAGCCTCCTTAGTTAGGAGGCTTTTTGCTAAAAACTTATAGTTTTTTTAGATTACTGTTGTGAGAGCATGAAATGCAATGGAGATAAAATCTCGGCTTGAAGCGCTAACTTAATGATTGGATCTGGGTAAACACCAATAACCAATACAGCAAGTGCCGCAGCCAGCACCATAATACCACCCACTTTTTGACCCCAATGTTTGTCGGCATCAATACGTGGAGTATCCGGCGGAGTCATGTACATCACCACCATCACACGCAGGTAGTAGTACAAACCGATACCAGAACCGACAATGATCATTGCAGCAAGGAACCAGTGCTGAGTTGTTACTGCAGCCATTACCACCAGGAACTTACCAATGAAGCCCGCAGTCAATGGAATACCTGCAAGAGACAACATCATCACAGTCAAGGTCGCAGTCAATACTGGACGACGCCAGAACAAGCCACGGTAATCTGCAAGGCTTTGTGCTTCATCAGTATTGTTGAACGGACTTGACATTAATGCTACAGCACCAAAGGCACCGATAGTCGTCAACACATAAGTGATTACGTATACAGACACGTTACCCAGGCTTGCATAAGTCATGCTGATTAAACCAATCAACAAATAACCGAAGTGTGCAATTGAAGAATAACCCAGAATACGTTTCAAGTTCACTTGACGTACCGCAAGGAAGTTACCCACCAGGATAGAAAGCACCGCAATAATCGTGATGATGGTTACGATTGACTCTACCAGGATTGCACCTGAACTAAGTAAATAACGTACGAACAAGCCAATCGTCGCTACCTTGGCAACAGTTGCCAGGAATGTAGCGATTGGTGCTGGTGCACCTGCATAAACGTCTGGTGTCCATTTGTGGAATGGAGCAAGAGACAATTTAAATGCAACGGCAAAGACAATTAAGCCTAGACCTAAAATCACCATTGGCTGCTTGATAGCTTGCATCAATGCCTGAACGTTGTCATAGAAAGATAACGAACCGGTATATGCATAAATATATGCCATACCCATCAACAACATTGCAGAAGCCGTTGCTGAAAGTACAAGATATTTAATACCCGCTTCTAAAGATTGCGAACGCTGATGTGTATAAGCCAACAGGCCGTATACAGGAATCGACATCAACTCAAGGCTAATGAAGAACGCTGCATAGTGAGAGCTTGCAACCATCAGCATTGCACCCGCTACCGAACACAGCATCAAGATGTAAAGTTCTTCACGGTTATCTTTATAGCTTTCAATATAAGCATGTGACAAGGTACAGCAAGCCAGTGCAGCAACCAGAATCACCAATTGATAAAGCAAGGTAAATGGATCAACCATAAACATGCCCATCACGTTCGACGGTGCAAAAGCACCACCGAACATCGCAATCAGGACGTATGCTGCAGCAAGGTTTAAACCGACTACAGATGCAGTTGCAATTAAATTATGGTTACGCTTAATTGCAATAAGAAGCATCACTACGATCGCAGTTAAAGCCACGATCATCACAGGAGCTAATGGCATAAGCTCAGAAAATGACATTGTGAAGTTCATGGCTTATTGGATCTCCACATTTTGTTGAGATACGACTTGTTGAGTCGCATCGACAACTTCTTGAACTGGGATATAGCTGTTTGCTAACCACGCCATGCTTGAATTTGAAATATCAAGGAAGCTTTGTGGGTAGATACCGAGCCATAGTAGACCAAAAGCACACACTAACAAAATAACAATTTCACGCGCATTCAAGTCTTTCAATGGGTTTGTATTATGTTGTTTTTGCTCTTCATTTGGCGTACCAAACAATGCTTTGTGAATCAGGATCAAACCGTAAAGACCGGCCAACACCAAGCTGATTGCTGCCAAAATAGTAAAGGTTGGGAATTTACCGAATGAACCCATCAAAATCAGGAATTCACCAATAAAGTTACCTAGACCTGGAATACCGACAAGTGCAGCAACAAAGAACATCAAGAAGAATGAAAGGTATTGGAACTGACCACGCATACCGCCCATTAAACGTAAATCACGTGTATGTAAACGCTCATACACTTGACCACACATAATGAACAATGCAGCAGATGAAATACCATGTGCCAGCATCATGATCATTAAGCCTTGGAAAGTCAGAATATTACCGGCGTAAAGCGCAAGTAATACAAAGCCCATGTGCGAAATAGATGTATACGCAAGCAAACGTTTCATATCGGTTTGTTGGAAAGCACACCAAGCGCCGTAGAACACACCAATTAAACCGAAGATGATCGCGATGTCTGCAAACTGTGCAGAAGCTGCCGGGAAGAACGGAATAACAAAACGAAGCAGACCGTATGCAGCTGTCTTAATCAAGATACCTGCCAAGTCGACAGAACCTGCTGTCGGTGCTTGAGCATGCGCATCTGGTAACCAGCCATGCAATGGGAACACTGGAAGTTTTACAGCGAAACCAATGAACATACAGATCATCAAGGCATAAGCCACTGATGGCAATTGTGCATCAAGTGTATTCGCCACACCTAACAGGTAGTTGTAATCGAATCCAATCATGCCAGTCATCATGTATCCATAAACCACAAGGCCTAGAATACCAATGAGCATGATCAAACCTGCTACCTGGGTATAGATGAAGAATTTGGTTGCAGCATAAACACGTGATTTGTTGTCCGCACCTTTATGACCCCATAACGCAATCAGGAAGTAGATTGGTACAAGCATCATCTCCCAGAAGAAGAAGAACAGGAACAGGTCAATCGCCAGGAATACACCGATTACCCCACCCAAAGACCATAAAAGGTTAAGATGGAAGAAACCAACATTCTTTTGAATCTCACCCCATGAACAGCCTACTGCAAGTACACCAAGTAATGCAGTCAAGCCAACCATAAGAAGTGAAAGACCATCCACCGCAAGGTGAATGTTAATGCCGAGAGTTGAAATCCAAGGCAACATGAATTCGGCAGCCCAAGTTGGAACTTTTGCGCCGAGTTCGTAGTTATAAGTACCCGAATTCCAAAGCGCAACGGTTAGGCCCAAAGTAATGAGCATACCGAATAGCGCAATGTAACGTGGTAATTTGTCGTTGAACTTGTCAACTAACCAGCAAATAAAACCTGCAATGAACGGTACGAGGATCAGCGCGGGTAAAATCCAGTTGTTTGTGATTTCCATCTTATTTCCCCACTACCTGAATCACGATCAGGATCATCAGCAATACCACTACACCGAGTGACATACTTGATGCGTATTCACGCAATGAACCTGTTTGACGCGAGCTGGTGAAGCTATGACCACCTTTCACAATGGCAGGAAGCACTAACCACAAACCATCAATCGGATCACGACCTAAAATTTTCGCAATCAGCAAATATGGTTTCACAAATACGATGTTATACAACGCATCAAAACCAAGTGCATTACGGCAGATATTAGCAAGACCAGCACCGAATGAAGTACGGGCAAAAGCTTTCACTGTATTATAAGCAAAGGCAAATAACACAATACCCACCACCAGGCCGGCAAGTGCGATACCTACAGCTGTATATTCGGCACCGTGTACACCTGCTTCAAGCGCTTCAGGAATCACAAATGCTGGAATATTGGCTTTGGTTAATGCAGCTTCTACTGGTGCTTTCAAGAAGTAAGCCAGACCAGTTGAAAGTACCGCCAAGATACCCAACGGAGCCCAATAAGTTGCGCCTTTGATTTCGTGATACGGTGTGTTTTCTTTGCCAAAGAATACAACCCAGATTAAACGGAATGTATAAATTGAAGTTAAGAATGCACCCGCCACACCTGTCCAGTACAAGCAGTTATATACAGGAAGATTTGCAATATGGCTTTGAGCCCAAACTGCACCAAGGATGGCATCTTTAGAGAAGAAGCCGATGGTCAAGAATGGAATTGCAGCCAACGCACCGCCACCAATCGCGAAGCAGGCAAACAGGAATTTGTTATGTTTGAACAAGCCACCCATTTTGAAAATGTTTTGTTCGTGGTGGTAAGCCAGAATCACCGCACCCGAAGACAAGAATAATAATGCCTTGAAGAATGCGTGTGAAAGCATGTGGAACAGACCAGCCTGGTATGCTTCAGCACCTACAGCCATGAACATATAACCGAGCTGACTCATGGTTGAGTAAGCCAGAATACGTTTGATGTCGGTTTGAACCAATGCAGCAAAACCAGCAACAATCAATGTTACCGCACCAGTGATCGAGATAAACATCATCACTTCTGGTGTCATTTCAAGCACGGAGAACATACGGCAGCACAGATAAACACCTGCTGTTACCATTGTTGCAGCATGGATCAATGCAGAAACAGGTGTAGGACCTGCCATCGCATCGGCCAACCATGTTTGTAATGGAATTTGCGCAGATTTACCGGCAGCACCCAAGAACAACATTAATGATGTCCAGATCGCAAGTGAATGGTCACCAGCTAGAACTTGAGGTGCATTGGCAACGATTGTTCCAATATGCAAAGTACCAAACTGTTGGTAAAGCAAGAACAATGCAATCAGCAAGAATACGTCACCAATACGGGTTACGGTAAATGCCTTGATTGCTGCAAAACCATTTTCAGGGTTTTGGTAGTAGTAACCAATCAACAGGTAAGAACACAGACCTACGCCTTCCCAACCCAAGAACAATAACGCCAGGTTATCGCCAAGAACGAGCAGCAACATGCTTGCTACGAACAGGTTGAAATAAGAGAAGAAGCGCGCGAAGTCTTCTTCACCGCGCATGTACCATGATGCAAAGATGTGAATCAAGAAACCCACACCGGTGATCATACCGGTCATGAGTAAAGACAAGCCATCTAAATGCAGGCTCATGCCCGGTGCAAAACCACCAACATTGAACCAAGTCCAAAGATGTTGAACTTGGGCCACTGAACCATTGCTTACAAAGCCCATGCCAGCAATCAGTGCAAATAAAGCAGATAAACCGACTGAACCGACACCAATGATGGCTGCTACATTTTCAGGAAGCTTGTTACGCCCCGCCGCTAAGAGGACAAAACCAATGAGCGGAAATAATACTGTTAAATATAAATAACTCATCCGCGCATCTCACTAGCAGCATCCACATCCAAATGATGGAAGCGATGGTAGAACTGAAGGACGATCGCAAGACCAATACAAGCCTCTGCAGCAGCAAGAGTTAAAATCAGGATAAACATAATCTGTCCATCTGGCTGTAACCATGCACTACCCGCCAAAACGAACGCAAGCGCAGCTGCGTTCATCATGATTTCAAGGCTCATCAACATAAATAATAGGTTGCGTCGTACCATTACACCGTAAAAACCCAGTGCAAAAAGAATGGTTGCAACGATCAAACCATGTTCTAAAGGAATGTTGCCCATTATTCTTTTTCCTCTTTTGCACTTGGTTCACGTTTACCTAAGTGGAATGCTGCAACGAGGGCTGCAAGCAATAACATTGCGGCAACTTCTACCAATAGTAAGTAGTGAGTAAAGAGCGCTGTACCTACAGCTTTAGGTCCCACAACTTGAGTGCCCATCACAGGACCTGCGGTTGTGTAATCTGAACCAAGCATCCAGACAAGCGCCAAGCCCATCAGGAAACTCATCAATGCTGGATATGCCCATGCAGATGACGTCAGCCATTTACGTTCCTGTTCAACCGTATGTTGACCAAGATTCAGCATCATCACCACAAACACGAACAACACCATGATTGCGCCAGCATAAACAATAATTTCAAGCGCACCGGCAAATGGCGCGCCCACGATCATGAACATGCCTGCAACTGCAAGCAATGACACGATCAGGCTTAATAAAGCATGTACAGGATTCGCGTTAGTGACAACACGAACCGTAGATACAATGGCCACGAGTGCCATCAAATAAAATGGCCACATCATGGTAATAAGCTCCGTACGTCAACAGGTGCACTTTCACGTTGTGCCTGACCTTTGTCTTTACCTGTAACTGCCATACCGGTTACACGGTAGAAGTTGTAGTCCGGATATTTACCAGGACCTGAAATGAGCAAGTTCTCTTTCTCGTAAACCAAGTCTTGACGAACGTATTCACTTAACTCGAAGTCTGGTGTCATTTGAATTGCAGTCGTTGGACATGCTTCTTCACACATACCGCAGAAAATACAACGAGAGAAGTTGATCCGGAAAAACTCCGGATACCAACGACCATCTTCTTTTTCTGCTTTTTGTAGTGAAATACAGCCCACCGGACAAGCCACCGCACATAGGTTACAAGCAACACAGCGCTCTTCGCCATCCGGGTCACGTGTCAAGACAATACGACCACGAAAACGTGGCGGAACAATTTGTTCACCCGGTACTTCTGGATAAAGAATAGTGTCACGTTTACGTGTCACGTGGCTGAAGACCATCCACAGTGAACGTACGATTGACCCGAATCCAGCTAGAATTTTATACATTTTGTACTCCCTGCTGTCCTAGGCCTGATTCATCAGAATCACAGCACCAGTCACCAACAAGTTGACCAACGCCAATGGCAAACAAATCTTCCAACCAAAGTTCATCACTTGGTCATAACGTGGACGCATTAATGAACCACGTGCCAAGACAAACATCATCACAAAGAATGCTGTTTTGATAATGAACCAGAATACTGGTGGAATAAATGGAATTTCTAGGTTAAATGGTGCTAACCAACCGCCAAAGAATAAAGTGACGATTAATGCTGAAATAAGAACCACGTTTACATATTCTGCAACGAAGAACATACCCCATTTCATACCGCCGTATTCGACGTGATAACCTTCAGCCAATTCTTGTTCAGCTTCCGGTTGGTCAAATGGATGACGGTGAGTTACAGCAACACCTGCAACAATAAAGATCAAGAAACCTAAGAATTGTGGAATCACAAACCAAACATCGCGTTGTGCTTCAACAATTTCACGCATGTTGAATGAACCGGCAATTGCCACCACACCCATCAGCGAGATACCCAAGAACACTTCATAAGAAATGGTTTGAGCCGCAGAACGTAGACCACCCAATAACGCATATTTGTTATTTGAAGACCAGCCACCGAACAACACTGCATAGACTGCAATACCTGCCATTGCCATAAAGAACAACAGGCCGATACTCATGTCTGCTACGCCCATTGTTGGACTTACAGGAATCACCATGAATGAAAGCACTGCAGTCGCCATCGCAACTGCTGGTGCTAAACGGAAAGTCAGTTTGTCGGCAAACTTAGGTGTCCAGTCTTCCTTGAACATGATTTTCAGCATGTCGGCAACGATCTGGAACATCCCCCCGGGACCAACACGGTTTGGACCGTAACGGTCTTGCCATAACGCAAGTAAACGACGTTCGATGAATGACATCAACGCAGCGACAAGCACCACTACAAGCAAGATCACAATCGCTTGAACCACAGAATAAGCGATTGGCCAGTTCTCAGCCCATAGCGGTGTTTGACGTATAATTTCTTGATTCATGAATTACACTCCTACCGCGACTGAGACAGGTTCTGCAAGTGAAACCGTTGGTGCAAGACCAATTGGATAACCGATATAACCCGTAGGTAAATATTCGATCACTTGAACTGGAAGGCTAATGGTTGCCTCGCCTGCTTTCACAGTAATTTTTTGACCATCTTGAACGTTTAGACGCGCAGCATCCTGTTCACCCACTGCAAATACTGCTTCAGGAATACGCGATTCCATTGCAGGTGTTTTCACAGTGAATTCACCAGAACCAAAAATGTGATGCATCGGCACTAAACGGAAGCTTTCAGCATTTACCAGTACTGGTGCTGGAGCAACGA
This sequence comes from Acinetobacter sp. ANC 4169, assembly GCF_002135355.1. Taxonomy (GTDB): domain Bacteria; phylum Pseudomonadota; class Gammaproteobacteria; order Pseudomonadales; family Moraxellaceae; genus Acinetobacter. The sequence goes on from NZ_NEGE01000008.1 coordinate 131,507, forward strand.
ATGTACGTACAGGACGTTTAGCCAAACGATCGAATAAACGAATACCTGAATCACCGCCTTTTAAGTGACCACCCACGTTATCCTGGAATTTGTTCCAGGCTTGTGGAGAGTTCCAGCCTGCAGACCATGCGAACGGAACCAGTGAAGATGGGGTTTCATTACCCACATAACCTTCCATAGAGAATGTTAATGCAGAATCGACGTCGATCGGCTGTTTAGGCTCATGCACTGAAAGTGGTGCACGCATTGCAGTACGACCTGAGTAACGACGTGGTTCACGCGCAATCTTCAAGCCATGGATACGGTAACCCGCATCTGGCGCTACATCTTGAATTGCTTCAAGTGCAGGAACATTTTTCACTACGGATTCAATAACATCGTCAAGCAATGTCCAAGAAATCGCTTTGCCTTTCACGCCAGTTTCAATGGCATGTAACCAGCGCCATGATTCTTTGATCGCAAGTTCAGGTTTGTAGTAGCTTGGGTCATACACTTGGTAGAAACGTTGTGCACGGCCTTCTTGCGATACCACAGTACCATCACCTTCCGCGAAGCTGGCAGCTGAAAGCACAATATCCGCTTTCTTCACTGTTTCAGTTTCAGAGTGATCTAGAACAATCACTTCTTTGCCTGAAAGTGCAGCATTCACTTGTGCAGCTGGTAAACGACGGTAAAGGTCATTTTCAACAATTACAACAGTGTCGTAATCTTGAGCGAAAGCTTGTTCTAAGCTTTGACCACCGAAGATTGCCAAGCCCATTGAGTTCACTTCAGGAACTGTCAATGTTAAGCCTGCATTACCAAGGTTCTGAGCCACTTGTGCAGCAGCTTCCATGATTGCAGCATCTTGCAAGCTTGTACCAGAGATGATCAATGGTTTCTTCGCAGCTTTTAAGGTATCCGCGATGGTTTGTGCAAACGCTTTAGCATCGTCATCTAAACCAAGAATGCTTTCGCCTTTAACACCAGCAGCAACCGCAAAGCCTAAACGTGCAATATCGTTTGGAGAAGCAACCACTTCACCTGTTGCAACGTCAGCTAAACGTGTTTGTGTAGCAGCAAGAATGAAGATTGGAGATTTTTCATCTTGACCAATACGTTGTACCGGTTCAGCCAACCATTCTTGGGTACGGCGCTCTGCAGCCATTTCTTTGGCTTTGTTTTTCGCAGCCTGACGAACAGACAATGCCATACGTGGCGCAGTTTGGGTTAAGTCTTCACCTAAGATGAGCACTGCATCATAGCTTTCGATTTCACGCATGGTCGGGTTATAGACACCCTCGGTTTGCATGATAGAAGCTGCAAGTTCAACCAGGCTTTGCTCTTTTTGCGACATACCGGTTGAGTAGTTGTCTTGACCAACAAGTTCGCGAAGCGCGAAGTTAGTTTCAAGCGATGCACGTGGTGAACCAATACCTAGAACTTTTTTGCTCTGGATATTTGCAATCACGGTATCTAATGCCTGATCAACTGAAATAGTCGTTACGTTGGCACCATCACGCAATTGTGGTTGACGTGGACGGTCTGCACGGTTCACATAACCTGTACCAAAACGACCTTTGTCGCAAAGGAAATATTGGTTAACGTCACCATTGAAACGGTTTTCTACGCGGCGAAGTTCGCCATAACGCTCACCCGGAGAGATGTTACAACCTGAAGAACAGCCTTGGCATACGCTTGGCGCATACTGCATGTCCCACTTACGGTTATAGCGTTCAGAGTGAGTTTTGTCGGTAAATACACCTGTAGGACATACTTCAGTCAAGTTACCAGAGAATTCAGACTCTAAAGTACCTGATTCTGGACGACCAAAGTAAACTCGTGATGCACTTGCATAGACACCAAAGTCTGTACCACCTGCATAATCTTTGTAGTAACGCACACAACGGTAGCAAGCAATACAACGGTTCATTTCGTGTGAAATGAATGAGCCTAGCTCCTGGTTGTAATGAGTACGTTTGGTGAAACGGTAGCGACGACGATCATGCTGTGTCATCACAGTCATATCTTGCAAATGACAGTGACCACCTTCTTCACACACTGGACAGTCGTGTGGGTGATTCGTCATCAAGAATTCTACAATTGAAGCACGGAAGTTTTTCGCTTCGTTATCTTCAATTGAGATATAGGTATTGTCAGAAGCAGGTGTCATACATGACATGACCAAACGACCACGGGTATCTTCCGGATTCGCGTATTGAGTCACGGCACACTGACGGCAAGAGCCGACAGAACCTAAGGATGGATGCCAACAAAAGTATGGGATATCAATGCCAAGACTCAAACATGCTTGTAGCAAGTTTTCCGAGCCGTTGACTTCATACGATTTGCCATCGACATGAATTGTAGCCATAGTCGAATTCCTTAAGCTTGTTCTACGTTGCTGGTTTGAGCTGCGGCATTGACTACCTTCGCTTCAAATTCGCCACGGAAATGTTTGAGTGCGCCCATAAGCGGTTCCATAGCACCTGGAGCATGAGCACAGAAAGTTTTACCAATCCAAAGCTTACGAGTCAGTTCTTGTAAGTGATCGATATCTTCTTTCTTGCCTGTACCGTCTTCAAGTGCTTTCAGCGCTTTAACCGCCCAAGGTAGGCCATCACGGCAAGGCGTACAGAAGCCACATGATTCACGCGCAAAGAATTCTTCAAGGTTACGCGTTGCTGAAACCATACATTGGGTTTCATCAACCACCATCAGCAAACAGGTACCTAAACGTGAACCTGCTTTCATGATGCTTTCCGCATCCATTGGCAAGTCGATATGCTCTGCTGCCAGGAAGTCAGTTGATGCGCCACCTGGTAACCAGGCTTTAAGCTTTAAGCCGTCGCGCATACCACCAGCGTGATCTTCAATCACTTCACGCGCAGTCGTACCAAATGGAAGCTCCCAAAGACCAGGGAATTTCACTTTGCCTGATGCACCGTAAATTTTGGTACCTGGATCTTTCGATTTACCCGCAGATAAGCCGATATACCATTCAGGACCACGTAGCATGATTGCCGGTAAGTTGTTGTAGGTCTCTACGTTGTTGACAATCGTAGGACGACCCCAAGCACCTGCAACTTGCGGGAATGGTGGTTTGGTACGTGGGTTGGCACGGCGACCTTCAAGCGAGTTAATCAATGCGGTTTCTTCACCACAGATATAACGACCCGCACCGGTATGCACATGTAAATCGAAATTCCAACCAGAACCCAAGATGTTTTCACCCAAGTAACCTTTGGCACGGATTTGCTCTAATGCTTCATTTAAGTAGCCAGCAGCTTCGATGTACTCACCACGGATGAAGATATAACCCTGAGTTGCTTCTAGCGTATAGCCTGCAATCAGCATACCTTCGATCAATTGATGCGGAAGTTTTTCCATCAACAAGCGGTCTTTGAAAGTACCTGGTTCCATTTCATCGGCATTACAGATCAGGTAGCGAGGACCACCATCATTTGGCGCCATGAGTGACCATTTAATCCCTGCCGGGAAACCTGCACCACCACGGCCTTTTACCGTTGCAGCTTTAATGACTTCAAGAACTTCTTTCGGTTGCATGCCAATGGCTTTTTTGAAGCCGGCATAACCTTCAAGTGTTTCGTAGTCATCTGCACTACGAACGTGTTCCTGTTTACTCAAACGCCATGTTAATGGGTGAGTTTCCGGGTTACCGTCGCCATAAATTGGTTTTGGTTCAGTATTCATACATACTTCTCCAATAACTGTTTAATTGAAGTCACTTCAACCAAACCGTGCGTGTCTTGATCAATCATCAGGGTTGGACCTTTGTCACAATTACCCAAACAGCAAATTGGCAATAAAGTAAAACGACCGTCAGCGGTGGTTTGACCAAATTGAATACCCAATTCACGCTGGAAGGCTTCTGCCAAAGTTTCCGCACCCATCAAGAAACATGCGATTGAATCACATAATAAAATTACGTGACGACCAACCGGTTGACGGTAAATACGGTTATAGAAAGTCGCAACCCCTTCAAGATCTGCAACACTCATACTCAAAAGCTGAGCAATTGCATTCATTTGTGCGTCATCTACCCAGCCGTTACGGCGTTGTACACACTTCAGCGCATCTAAACATGCAGCACGTGGGTACGGATAGTGACCAATGTGATGTTCAATTTCGTGGATTTCTTCCGAAGTTAGAATCCCTTCAACATTCACACGTGGCTTTTTATCAGTCAAAATCATCATAATGCGTTTACCCCTTAGCGATCCACGTCAGCCATTACGACGTCAATTGTCGCTAAATAAATGATTAAGTCAGATACAAGACTGCCATTAATCACAGAAGGCATTTGCTGTAAGTGCGTGAAAGTTGGTGTACGGATACGGGTACGGTAACTCATGGTTGACTTGTCTGAAGTCAAGTAGTAGTTAGATGCACCTTTTACCACTTCCGCCATCACAGATGCTTCACCTGCAGGCATTACAGGACCCCATGACACGCTCAAGAAGTGCGTAATCAAGGTTTCAATATCTTGCAATGTCTTGTCTTTTGGTGGTGGAACAGCCAGTGGATGGTCTGCTTTGTACGCACCAGAAGGCATGTTGTCTAAGCACTGTTTAATGATTTTCAGTGACTGTTCGATTTCACGGAAGTGAACGATCACACGCGCGTAAGCATCGCCCTCGTATTCAACCGGTACGTCGAAATCGTAGTTTTCATAGCCGCTATAAGGACGGTATTTACGCACGTCGAAATCAATACCTGTTGCACGTAGACCAGTACCGGTTACCCCCCAAGCCAATGCAGATTTTGCATCGTATTGAGCAACATTACGTGTACGGCCAATGAACACTGAGTTTTTCAGCGCAGCTGTGTAGTATTCATTTAAACGACTCGGCATCCAATCAAGGATTTCGCGGATTAGCTTATCCCAACCATTTGGCAAGTCATGTGCAGTACCGCCAATACGGAACCATGCCGGGTGCATACGGTAACCAGTGATCGCCTCAATAGCGTCATAGATTTTTTGACGGTCAGCGAACATGTAGAACACAGGCGTCATACCGCCGGCATCCTGAATTGCAGTACCGATATATAACAAGTGGTTATTGATACGGAACAATTCAGACATCATGACACGGATACATTGAGCACGGTCAGGAACAGTGATGCCTGCCAATTGCTCCACGCCCATCACATAAGGCATGTTTTGCGCACAACCACCCAGGTAGTCGACACGGTCTGTATACGGGATGAATGAATGCCAGGTTTGACGTTCAGCCATCTTTTCCACACCACGGTGGTGATAACCGATATCAGGCACACAGTCTTTTACTTCTTCACCGTCCAGCTGCAAGATCACACGGAACGCACCGTGCGCAGATGGATGGTTAGGACCCAAGTTCAGGAACATGAAGTCTTCGTCGGCATTACCGCGTTTTAGACCCCAGTCTTCAGGAACGAAACGCAAGTGTTCCTGTTCGAAATCCTGCTTCGCCTGGTTCTGCATATACGGGGTATATTCAGTAGCACGTGCAGAATATTCTTTACGTAGCGGGTGACCTTCCCAGTATGTCGGCAACAAGATACGACGGAGCATTGGATGCCCTTCGAAGTTGATACCAAACATGTCGTAAGCTTCACGTTCGTACCAGTTGGCATTTGGCCAGATGTTGGTTGCTGTCGGAATGTTGAGATCACTCTCATTCAACGCAACTTTAATACGAATGTCAGTATTACGCTCTAGCGACAACAAGTGATAGAACACAGTGAAGTCTGACGCAGGCAAACCGTCACGGTGAGTACGCAAGCGTTCATCTACCGCAGACAAGTCGAACAGCATCACGTATGGACGTGACACCTTGCGCAAGAACATTAAAACTTCTTGTACACGTGCGCGCTCAACCCAGACTGTTGGAAAGTCTTCAAAAGTCGTTTGCACAAAGAAGTTCTCACCAAATTTGGTTTTGAGCTCTTCTATAATTGCAAATGCTGGGCGTGAATCAACTGGAGTTGATTCTGGCATAGCAATGTCAGTTTCAGCCATTGGCTTGGCTTCCTATTTAATACAAATTCAGTCAACCTTAAACGACAATTACACCCAGACCGGGTGCATCAATATTTTGTCGCTCAGATTATTTAATTTCATCCATAGAGCGTAAGTTTTTCACTGCAATACGTTCAGCATTCTTACGGTCACGTTCTGGCTGCATCTTTGGCTTATATACTGGCTGAAGATCATCACCAATGACCGCTGAAAGCGGACGGCGCTCTAATTGAATTTGGTCTTGTAACAACATTAATGCTTGCAGCAATGCTTCAGGACGTGGCGGGCAACCCGGGATGTACACATCGACAGGGATGATTTTATCCACACCTTGCACCACTGAATAGATGTCGTACATACCGCCAGAGTTTGCACAAGCACCCATTGAAATCACCCATTTAGGCTCTAACATTTGCTCATATAGACGCTGGATTACAGGTGCCATTTTCACGAAGCAGGTTCCTGCAACGATCATTAAGTCAGCCTGACGAGGTGAAGCACGAATAACCTCGGCACCGAAACGTGACATATCATGCACACCGGTCAAGGTGGTTGCATATTCTACGTAACAGCATGATGTACCAAAGTTAAAAGGCCATACAGAGTTTTTACGGCCCCAGTTTACAGCTGTATGCATTACATCCTCTAAACGAGTCATGAACACATTTTTATTCACTTCTTCTTCAAGCGGATCGGTAACGATTTGACGCTCTTGAAGTGGATATTGATCAGCATCCGGATTCGCACGGGTTAATGTATATTTCATCCCGAGTTACTCCTTACTAGATGATGTAGTCGCAGATTTTTTCACACGACCAGATGATTGAGCTGGAATTTGACCTGTAGGGTCAACAACCAACTCTTCAATAGAATTAAAGCGCGTAATGTCGGCAAGGTTCATATTCGGTGAACCCACTTTCGATTTCATCACTGCTGCTTTGAGACGATCGGTTGGTGCCCAGTTTAATGCCCCTACAGCAATGGCATAAATCAAAGCAATCAATAAATCGACCACAAAAATGACAACAGTGGTAAAACCGAACCAACCTACTTCACGAACTGATGTAGCCCATGCGTAGAGATACAGTGCTTCCAGGTCAAATACCACAAAGAAAATAGCAACCAAGTAGAACTTTGCAGACAAGCGGATACGTGCTCCACCAGCACCTACCACACCTGACTCAAATTGCTCTTGCTTTGCACGGCCCCATGATTTACCCCCAAGGAGTAAAGGAACTGTGAGCATAAAGACACAAAGAAATGTAACGCCGATCACGAAGGCAATAATTGCCCAATCGTATGGAGTAATGGCACTCATGCGGGGATAACTCCTGGCAGGCCTAATTTATTAACAAAGAATGTATGTATTGGCCTTCAAATACACCAAACACAAAATTAATCCCGCCAATTGTACCTGATTTATGATTTCACTTGCTAGCTTATAAGCCTTAGTCTTTTGGATGATTTTTTCGGCATTTCAGCTTTTAATTTGCATTTATTCCCTTACACACAACCTTAATCGTTTTATTAAATAAAAATAGTTATTTTTATTAAATTTTCTCACATTAAGATTTTATGAGGAAATCTTGCTCATTTATTTTTCAAATCAAAAGTGCAGTTATTGCTGAATATCCTATCAATTTTAAAGTTTAATTTATTTTGGGTATTTATTTAAAAAATGATAAGAGCTGCAGGTACTGATTAAAATTTATTCTTCATCGCCACTTTATTGAAAATAAACCGCTCTGATTCGTTTTATAAGCTACCCGAAATTTTATGCATAATCTTCTTAATTCTTGTGGCTTTTTTGCAACACTTTGACATGCGTTTAACAGTTTGTGATATTTGTATTTAAAACTTAAAAAGCGAATAGACAGGAGAAACAATAATGACATTAAAATATGCCCATGAATCTGAATATTTCTTTTTTGCACAACTGTTAGTGCACCACGTAGAAAGATACATTGAGAAACATCCAGATGCTCAGGATGCGATTTTTGACCTGCGTGATATTTATGATCTTTTCCGTCAGGACTTTGCTTCAACCACCACCAATCTAGAAGCCATTTTAAATGTTGCTGATGAATACAAGATTGAAACTTTAAATGGTGACCAGAAACTGATTAGCCATTATGCGATTGATCCTAAAAATAATTCTTTGCTGCTGGACTTTAATGCAGAGGCTCTCGCCAGTCTAAAACAGGGGAAAAGTCTGATAAAACCAGATGCGACCAGTCATGAATAAAGCCTAAAAAAAGCACCAGATTCGGTGCTTTTTTCTTCTTTACTTATTCATTTAAAATTCTGTATTCAAGATGCCATCTTTTATAAGATTGGTTTTCTTTTTGGATTTGTTAAAGCGCTGCACAGGCCAGCACATAGTAAAGCGTGCACCGCCCAAAACCGGACTTTGATCGACGTCTATCTTACCGCCAAACCAGTAGGCAATACGACTCACAATGGATAAACCTAAACCATAGCCTCCAGAAGCACGGGTACGACTATCATCCAGACGCGCGAAAGCTTCAAAAATGCGCTGACGCTCTTCTTCCGGCACACCTGCCCCGTCATCCTCTACTTGAACATAAGCCAGGCCTTCGTCATTAATTCCGCCACTGACAATCACCTTATGGTCACAGTAGCGAACTGCATTACCGACCAGATTCTGCACCACCCGATGCAAGTAGCGACGTTCAGCATCCACCACTACAGTAATAGGCGGCGCTTTCAGTTCAATTTCTTTTTGAGTCTTCAAGGCTTCGGTTTCAATAACCACCTGATCCAACACTTCAAACAGAATAATTTTTTCAAAATCTAAAGAAGGCGTGCCCTGCTCCAGTTTTGCATAAGTCATGATTTCATCGATCAAGGTATTCAGTGCCTCAATATCCTTATCAATCATTTCGACCTGCTGCAAGCGATAGTCGTAATCTTCCTCTTCCGCCAGCATTTCCATACCAAAACGAATACGCGCCACAGGTGTCCGCAGCTCATGCGAAACTGCACGCATCAGCTCACGCTGCGCCTCAATCAGGCGCTGAATGTGATCAGACATGCTGTTGTAATTGGTCGCCAGACTGGCCATTTCATCGGTACCATCGACCGGCAAACGCAAGGTCATGTCACCCGATTTCATACGATGCAGTGCATAATTTACTTCGCGTAAGCGGCGCTGCATAGGCACCAGCAAACCATATACCCCAAGACTCAATACAAACAAGCTTAGCAAGGTAATGCCTGCAGCCAACTGGAAAGGCATCCAGTTAAATAAGGGTACCGGACCCAAAACCAGCACCTCTGAAGGTGAACTTGGCATCGGTGAAACAATCGAGATAGTGGTACCGCGCACCGAGGCATTATCACGGTATAAAATAATACTGTGATCTAGTCGAAGTCGGCCAATTTGCTCTGAATCGAGCGGAAGATTTTGAACTTTTTCAATCGCAATCGGATAAGAGAAATTCGCTTGAATTTTGGCAAGATATTCTTTTTCCTGCCCAGGGTAATACACCAGATAATCCAGAATAAAAATAGGCAACGCCTTCATTTGACGTTCCCCAATTTTATCTACTTTTACATAAAGTAAATGCTTGGGATCATCCTTCATACCAATAATAATATAGGCAATCGAGTTTTCTGCATCATAACGAACTGCCGCTTTACGCTCCTCGACCCGTCTTTGTTCGGCGCGGGATAAATCGACCTTGTTGGCATCGACATAATAAATGGGCAGCTCAAGCAAATCTGAAGCATCAGAAATCCAGTCCCGCTTTTGTTGCTCATTCGGCTGTCGGGCAATACCCTCGCTAATGATATAAGAAATGCCATCGGTTAAAGATTCACGATATTCTTGCGCACGCTGGTAATTGATAATTTGGACCAGCAGGTAGCCAAATAAAGCCACCAAGGCCACTAAAATCACTAACCCGGCATAAATGCGCAAGAATATACTGTGTTTAAACACGAAGCTGTCCTATAAAATTAGCGGGTAGCGCTTAAAGACCGGTTTCTTTAACGAACAGATAACCTTTACTACGTACAGTCTTAATACGTTTTGGATTTTCAGGATCATCGCCAATTTTTGGACGGATACGTGAAATACGTACATCGATTGAACGGTCCTGGCCATCATATTCAATGCCGCGCAGACGCTCAAAAATATCTTCACGAGACAGGATACGGCCGGCATTTGAAGCCAACAGCCATAACAGGTCATATTCAGCGCTGGTAAAGTCAACCAAATCGCCATTCAAGGTCACCGAACGACCACCGTTATCAATCACCAGGTCGTCAAATTCGATGCGTTGAGCCACTTCATCTTCAGGCGCCTTGTCGGTACGGCGCAGCAAGGCACGGATACGGGCAAGCAATACACGCGGTTGAACGGGTTTGGCAACGTAGTCATCCGCCCCCATTTCCAGACCCAAAACCTGATCCATGTCTTCAGTACGTGCAGTCAACATTAAAATCGGCTGATGATAATGTGGACGCACTTCACGACAAATGGTCAAACCATCTGCACCCGGCAACATCACATCAAGCACCACCAGATCCGGTTGTTCAGCAATGATACGGCGGATTGCACGATTACCGTCAGGCTCTACCCCAACCTCTAACCCATTACGGATAAGGTATTCTTGAGTCAAACGTGCAAGACGTTCATCGTCTTCAACAATTAAAATTTTAGGTAACTTTTCTTCTTGGCTCATAAAATGCCCCTTTATATTGGATTAAGGTATCCTTAAAAATCCATTGGATACGCTTTAATATATTCAGCAATATACACACGTTTACATTGTAAACAAGATACCGTTCACCAAACTGATACATCAAAGTAGCATTTTGTTATATTTTTTTTAAACATTGAATTTATTGGATTTTTCATATTTTAGTGATTTTCTGGAAATTTACAGAAATATTAAGTTACAAAATGTCTATTTTTTGATCCACCCTGCTGTTTGCACAGTTTCTGACTAGTTAGCCGATTTCTTTTAAGTTATCCACAATGTTATCTATAAGCACATTTTTTTAGCTTTGATATGCTATGCCCTTGTCTGATAAGGCTTCTACAAGAAACATAAAAATAGGGATGTTTTTGCAAAGGATCATTGCAGAGTTCAATCAAAAATTTTAACGAAATGTCAATATTGATCTACCCTGAATTTTCCCGTATCTTGTGCTTATTCCGATTTTAAACCACTAGTTCTTGTGTTTAATCATCAAATACTGAGATGAAATATCATCCAGTTCAAATGGTCACACATATAAAACAATAGATGACAATGGAGCTATGCCACAATGAGCGTAATCACTTCAACTCCTGGTCAACTTCAGGTGATTAAACGCACCGGTGATGTTGCCACTTTTGACGCAGAAAAAATTTCTGTAGCGATAGGTAAAGCTTTTTTGGCTGTAGAAGGCCAGCAAAGCGCTGATTCAAGCCGTATTCATGACCGTATCGAGCAGCTGACCGAAATGGTGATGAACACGTTTAACCGTCGTTTACCGTCAGGCGGCACGATTCATATTGAAGAAATTCAAGACCAAGTTGAACTGGCGCTCATGCGTACAGGTGAACAAAAAGTTGCACGTGCGTATGTCATCTACCGCGAGCAACGCTCTGAAGCACGCAAACAAACTGGCGCTCATCATCACCCAACCTTGCAAGTGATTACTGCAAACGGTCAACATAAACCGCTTGACCTGGGTGCATTAGAAGCGCATGTGGCAAAAGCTGCTGAAGGCCTTGAAGGCATTGATGTACAAGCAATTGTCGATGAGACGGTGAAAAACTTGTACAACGGCGTAAAAGAGTCTGACATCTCAACAACCATGATGATGGCGACACGTACCCGTATTGAACAAGAACCTAACTATACCTATGTGACTGCACGTTTACTTCGTGACAATCTGGTGACGACTGGTCTTGAGTTCTTGGGTCTGTCTACAGATACCAATGAAGCCGATGCTTTAGAAACCTTCTTGAAGAAAGGGATCGAGCTGGACCTGTTATCTGCAGATCTTCTTGAGTTTGATCTTGCAAAACTGGCAGCAGCGATTCAGCCAGAACGCTCTAACCAGTTTACATACCTAGGTCTGCAAACCTTATTTGACCGTTACTTCATCCACTCAGATGGCGTGCGTTTCGAATTACCGCAACTATTCTTCATGCGTGTTTCAATGGGCTTAGCGCTTAACGAAGACAACCGTGAAGAACGTGCAATCGAATTCTATAACTTGTTATCTAGCTTCGATTACATGGCATCTACGCCTACCCTATTCAACTCTGGTACTTTACGTCCACAGTTGTCGAGCTGTTACTTAACCACGATTGCCGATGACCTTTACAACATCTATGGCGCAATGCGTGATAATGCAATGTTGTCTAAATGGGCAGGCGGTTTAGGCAATGACTGGACACCAGTTCGTGCCTTGAACTCATACATCAAAGGTACCAACGGTAAGTCTCAAGGTGTGGTTCCATTCCTTAAAGTAGCCAACGATACAGCTGTTGCGGTAAACCAAGGTGGTAAACGTAAAGGTGCAGTATGTGCATACCTTGAAACCTGGCACCTGGACATCGAAGAATTCTTAGAGCTTCGTAAGAACACCGGTGATGACCGGCGCCGTACCCACGACATGAACACTGCAAACTGGGTTCCAGACTTGTTCATGCAACGTGTATTTGAAGATGCTGAATGGACATTGTTCACCCCATCTGAAACACCGGATCTTCACGATTTAACTGGTGAAGCATTTGCTGAACGTTATGCTTACTATGAAAGCATTGCCAAAGAAACTGACATGCTGCACAAGAAAGTTCGTGCCAAAGATTTATGGCGCAAAATGCTTTCTATGCTGTTTGAAACTGGTCACCCTTGGATCACATTCAAAGACGTTTGTAACTTGCGTTCACCGCAACAACACGTGGGCGTAGTTCACTCATCTAACTTGTGTACAGAAATTACTTTGAATACAAACCAAGACGAAATCGCGGTATGTAACTTAGGTTCGATCAATCTGGTACAACATGTTCAAGGTGGTGTGTTAGATCGCGAAAAATTAGCTCGTACAGTGAAAACTGCTGTTCGTATGCTTGATAACGTCATCGACATCAACTACTACGCTGTTCCGCAAGCACGCAACTCGAACTTGAAACACCGTCCGGTTGGTATGGGTATCATGGGCTTCCAGGATGCTTTATATGAGATGAAACTGGCTTACGGTTCTGATGAAGCGGTAGATTTCGCTGACGAATCTATGGAAGTGATCAGCTACTACGCAATCCAGACTTCTAGCGACCTGGCAATTGAACGTGGTACTTACGAAACATTTAAAGGATCACTTTGGGATCAAGGTATCTTGCCAATCGATTCTTTAGACATCGTTGCCAAATCACGTCCAGAACGCATGTTCGAAGTAGACCGTACACAACGTTTGGACTGGGACACTTTGCGTGCCAAAGTTCAAAAAGACGGTATGCGTAACTCGAACGTGATGGCGATTGCACCGACTGCGACCATTTCGAACATCTGTGGTGTTTCTCAGTCTATCGAACCAACCTTCCAAAACTTGTATGTGAAATCCAACCTTTCTGGTGAATTCACAGTGATCAACCCGTACCTGGTACGTGCGTTGAAAGATCGCGGTCTTTGGGATGCTGTGATGGTAAACGACCTGAAACACTTCGAAGGTTCTGTTCAAAAGATTTCGCGTATTCCTGAAGAGCTTAAAGCAATCTTCGCGACTGCGTTTGAAGTTGAGCCACGCTGGATTGTGGATGCTGCATCACGTCGTCAAAAATGGATTGACCAGGCTCAGTCATTGAACCTTTACATCTCTGGTGCAAACGGCAAGAAACTTGACCTGACGTATAAAATGGCTTGGTTACGTGGTCTTAAAACGACTTATTACCTCCGTGCATTGGGTGCGACTTCTGCAGAGAAATCTACGATTAACACGGGCGCATTGAATGCAGTTAAACCTGCAACTGTTGCAGCCCCTGTAACTGTTGCGATAGCGCCTGAAGTAAAAGCTGAAGCGCCTGCTGAAGAAGATTTTGCTCAAGCCGCTCCAGTACCAATGGCATGTTCAATTGACAACCCTGATTGTGAAGCTTGTCAGTAAGCTGACTGGCTTTAAATCCTCCCCCTTGCGAAGCAGCGCTTCTCACCTTTTCCAAAGGGGGGACTTCCAAAAATCTAAATAGGTTGATGGAAGCTCCTCCTGAGCAAACTTTCAAGCACTGCTTTGAAAGTGAAGCGCAAGAAAGAAGGGGTTTGGGGAGGATTTAAAAGAAACTAGAAAAAAATAAAGGAAATTACCATGCTCCATATGACTCACAACTACATGTTAGGACTTGCGGTATTGGTTGTTTCCTTTGTTCTTACCTTTTATGTACCCATTGCTTACTTCTGGGTAAAACAGGGTAAGAAGATGCGTAATCAAAATAAGTAGTGGGGATATTTGCTCTACCGTACAAGTTTAGAGCAGTGATCGACAAAACTTGATTTTGCTTACACAAATTGAGCGTATAGTAGGACATCTCAGCGTTGCTGGATGTCTAATAAAAGATATAAGCATCGAAGAGAGAATTGATATGTCTATCCTAAGTTGGGACGATTTCGAAGATGATTCACAGAAACCGGCTGCACCTGAACACCAGTCTGCGCCCGTCGAACCGAAAAAAACGGCTCATTCACAGGTGGTATCTGATGCACACAACGCACCGTCGGATGTGGCAACTGCACAACCCCTTAGAGCCACTCAAAACCGAGGATCAAATCCAACCGATTCGTTGGCAAGAGCATCTGCTTCCCTAGATCAACTTGACGTTGCCCCAGGCTTGGAAGAGCTTGAAATGGGCGCTCAGCGTGTACAGGTTGACGACAAGGCGATGATCAACTGTCGTGCCGACTTGAACCAGCTGGTTCCATTCAAATACGAATGGGCATGGCAGAAGTATCTGGACGGTTGTGCTAACCACTGGATGCCGCAAGAAGTCAACATGAACCACGACATCGCACTTTGGAAGTCTGAAAATGGCTTAACCGAAGATGAGCGTACTATTGTCATGCGTTCGCTTGGTTTCTTCTCGACTGCCGATTCATTGGTTGCAAACAACCTGGTATTGGCGATTTACCGTCACATCACCAACCCTGAATGCCGTCAGTACATCTTGCGTCAAGCATTCGAAGAAGCGATTCATACGCATGCTTACCAATACTGTATCGAATCTTTAGGTATGGATGAAGGCGAAGTCTTCAACATGTACCGTGAAGTTCCGTCAGTGGCGCGTAAAGCAGCCTGGGGCCTGAAATATACCCAGTCTTTAAGTGATCCTACTTTCAAAACTGGTACACCTGAAAACGACCAGATTTTGCTTCGTAACCTGATCGCGTTCTACTGTGTTCTTGAAGGTATTTTCTTCTACTGTGGTTTCAGCCAGATTTTGTCTATGGGCCGTCGTAACAAAATGAATGGTGTTGCCGAGCAATTCCAGTACATCTTACGTGATGAGTCTATGCACCTGAACTTCGGTATCGACATGATTAACCAGATCAAGATTGAAAACCCGAATCTTTGGACTACAGAATTCCAGGAAGAAATCATCCAGATGATTCTTGAAGGCACCATGCTTGAAATCGAATACGCACGTGACACTATGCCACGTGGCGTACTCGGCATGAATGCGGCAATGATGGAAGAATACTTGAAGTTCATTGCAAACCGTCGTTTAGCGCAACTTGGCTTGCCTGAACAGTTTGCTGGTGTGAATAACCCATTCCAGTGGATGTCGGAAATGATGGACTTGCGTAAAGAGAAAAACTTCTTTGAAACGCGTGTGACGGATTACCAAACTGGTGGCGCGTTAAGCTGGTAATTTTTACTAACCGTCACGCGACACATTGTTTGTCAATTACGACACATAGTTTGTCATAAGACGACGCATAGTTTGTCATAAAAAAACCGCCATTATAAATGGCGGTTTTTTTGAGGTTACATTAAATTTATTGTCTCAAAACCAACTAACCTGATTATTAACAATATTTTATTAAAACTATCAGGTTAAACTTAAACTAACGCGCACCATCAGTAATTTAGCAAGCTAGAGTAATCTTAGAAAACAGTTGAGTCATTAAACTAGATTGCTGATAGTCCATCACACTACTACAATCAAATACAGATTTTTTTTCAATCTTAATAAGATCATTAAATGAATCTACCATTTGATCATAATCGATATTTATATCAGTTACTTCTTTAATCAAAGAGAGAGCTAAGGAAAACAAATAATAATTGGATGATTTCAGCCATTCCAATATAATTGGCAAGGCAATATGTGACTGTGCCCATTTAATTAAAGCCTCACGTAAAAAACTATAATGCTCCCAATCTACAAAATTCTGATTAGCTAATTCCAATACAGTTTTTTCCAGAAGTTGATTATCTTCCAACACAATAGAGGCTAGTATTTTATTTGTCATTGTAAATGCTTGAATATTAGCTTGTGACTGACATCTAACCCAATTTGCAAAAGGCGAGTCTAACCACCCAACGGCAAACCAACCAAGAACTCCAGACTCTAGAGAACAAATTATTCCTTCAGGTTGGCCTAAATATTGACCAAAATTTTCTGAGACTTCTTCCCAAGAGTAATTTTCCACCAACAACTTAGCTATCGTATTTTGTTCATTAATCCAAGCAAGCCCATACTTTGGCGTAAGACTAATTTTTTGGAGTAGCATCAACTTTATCTGACTTGTAAAACCATTTTGTTTAGCTAAGCCTAAAACCTCTTGGATAGTCTTATTTTCGGATAAACCATTATAATATTTTTTTAATAAGCTCTTTCCTAATTGGGTTCTCTCTAAATCACTCTCATAGCCTTGTTTAATAAACTCTCCAACCTTCAGATCAATATCACTATTGGTATCAGACAATTTAAAGTAATGATGCAATTCATCTATTTTTTTTATGAATTCTGAAATAGCTAAATTATCATTGTTTAAATAATCCAGCATATAAAAATTATCAGAGCTAAGACCTTTTGCTTTATCGCTATTAAAAAAATTTATGATTTCAGGATAAGCTTCTAACTCCAGCAGTCCAACCAATCCTGATCTTCTGCATTGCTCGTAATGTGGGCCAACCGCATCCAATTCACTTAAAAATAATTCTTTCCAATGTGGTATATCGCTTGGACTATATCTAACTGCTTGAGCATATGCCATAAGCTTTTTAGTTCGGATAGATCCATTATATTCAAGTAGTGGTTCAGGTAATAACTGTTTCACTATATTTAAATTGTCAGCTCTACTATGAGCCATAGAAGCAAAAGTCATTCTTACATCTGTAGCTGAAGATGTGACTACTTTCAATAATTTAGAGCGAATATTGGGATTACTTTCAAAGGAAGTAACCAATGACTCTTGGCTAGCTTCATCATTCATTAGAATTTCATCAATATATTTCAAGAAATCTATTTCATTGGGATATACTGAAATAAGTTTAGTTTTTAATGATAATCTTATGTAATACCAGATTCGATCATAGTCCAGATACTTAACAACCTCAGTCTTAGTATCTATATCAGGAAATTCTTTTAACAATTCGAAAAGTGGTGTGGCGTAGTTTGTCTTAGTAATTGCCTTCGCCATTCTTAATAACCATAATCTTCTTTGTTCATTATCTTCAATGAAATCTCGAGACCATGTAGCGAGTGGTGCCGCTATTTCTTCATCGTCACTATTAATCCATTCTTGCAGCACTTCATTAACACTTTTATCACCACTCCAGCCATTTAACAGAGTATTAGCAATCCAATACCGATCCTGACAGTTTTTTTCTTTAATATAAGATTCTATTAGAAACTTTTTTGTCTTATCATTATTTATCAGGCTAAATATGTTCACATATGAATGCCAAAAATAATGAAATTTATCTTTTTCTTTGTCTAAAGCTACGGCTAATGCATTTTGTACTATAGAGTTTCCAGAAAAATTCTCAGCTAGCCAATATGTTAAAGTTTCTCTGCCCGAAGTTAATATCATAATTCCATTGAGTTCTAAATCCTTTTTAAGAATTTGAGCAACTTCGTCAGAATTTGGATACTGACGAACAAGATATTCAAGGAAAAAGTCATGTTCATAAAATCGTTCACTACGACAAAAACCTAGGAACTTTTCTTTAAGCATTAGATGCTTAGGCCAGCCTTGACAGAACAATTCCATCATTTCTTGTTTATAAAAAATTCCCAGTGAAGCCTTGTCACCTACTAATAAATCTAGAAGTAAATTTAAGTCATCATCATTATGCGACTTTCTTTGAATCTTTGTATAAATTACAGCTCTTATAACGTGGATATCATTTGATATGGAATTATAGTTGGCAACCTCTAGTGCAATCTCTCCCCATGCATTATTAATATTCAATGCAAAAATAGACACAGCTCTTAGTTGAGGATTTATACTGTTAGTAGCCATGTTTTTTAAAATATCAATGCATCTTTCATCATCTGCAAAAACGGTAGCGAAACTTATCGCTGCTTCTTTCGCACAATCAAAATCTTCATCATAAATTGCGTCATGGAGAGCAATAAATAGATCTTCACTAGGTTCCCATTGTTTTAATTCACGCAGAACACCTCTTCTACGGTAAGGTGAGTGGGCACAACTCCATTTAGATATAATTGCTATACACTCTGATGATACTTTTGAACCAAGAGCTCCTCGTGCAATACTCTTACTAAGATTAACTCTATACTCAGGATATGGTGTAGTTTTTATCTCATTTATAGCTAGTTGTACAATTTCACGAGCTTCTCTAATTTTTACTCCCAAATCGGAAGTTGCTAATTCTGTTTGCAATATCACAGACTGTATTCTTTGCCACTCCCCCTTTTCTCCTTGTTTAGCAAGGATGGAAATAGCCGATGAAACCAAATCCTTCCTGCCCAAAGATTCAAGCACTCCAAACCAACTTAGCAAAGTTTCTCGCCAATTAGATTTAATCCAATTATCTTTCAACCAAGAAAGTTGCCTGTTTTCATCGAATCTAATAATCTGCTCTGCTGATAAATACTCTTGCAAACTGAGATGCACAAAATTTAACTGATTTGGGCTCCTTTCGACTAAAATTGCATAATGATCGATTAAAAGATCAACCATTTTTTCTGCATGTTGTTTAGCAACCGTTACACTTTCCCCTAAACCTTCATCATCATCCGAAAAATACTCCTCACAGATTTTTTTACAATCTTTTCTTGACAATGTTGATGCGTGTAATTCTGCTATTTGTAATCGCCAAGCCAACTTTATAAGCAAATTAAAAATATCATGTTGCCGAATAAATAAACTATCATCTGTAACTATCCCACCTCCTGCGTGTACCCTAGCTTTTGGATGCCTTGTCAACAGTAAATCTATTATTTGCTGGTAAACTTTTACTCTTACTTCAGGAAGCGTATGCCTATGATGAAATAGCTCTATTAAAGCTTGGCAAATTAATGGTGTTTTAGATAACTCATATGTTTTTTGATTAGATTGAATGGTTGCCAAAAAAGATCGTGATCGAGCATCTAATTGAAAGGCTATACCTTCATTATCTACAACCTCTTGAAACTCAATTAAACGAAACCAATTACGAGCCAGTCCTAATATTTTTTCATCATTGAGGTACTGTAACTTTCCTACTTTCCATGTTTCTGGTAGTGAAAGCAATTGGAAACCTTTAGGTCTACTAGTACAAATTATTCTTGCACTATTTGACTCAATGAATGTGATTACACGATCTATAGCTTGACGACCTAAATTTTCATTTGCTGCCTCATCAAGACCATCCAATAAAATCAGCAACTTTCCAGATTTTATTGCTTTCGAAAACAGTGAATAGATATCACTAAAACCATACTGATGTAACCAATCTTTCAAAAAGTCTTCTACATTTAAAGAATTACATTTCTGAATCGAAGCTGTAAACCCTGAAAATGAGATCCAAATAGGAATACAAGAGTGAAAAAATAAATCATTAAATAAATATCTATTTTCTAGTGGTTTTATAATTGAAAGTGCTAAAAACCTTAAAAGAACACTTTTCCCTAATCCTGGCTCACCTACTACTATGCTGTTCTCTTGATTACCTAACCACTCTAATACGGGCAATGTAGATTCATACTCTTGAATACTCTGCTTATTATAACTGTGCTCTTTATCCCTCTGATCATCATTAATAGTATTGCGATTATCTTGTTGCACAGCCTCTAAATTGAATTGATAATTTTTTTTTCTTTCAATATGTTCACTGATATCAGAAGGGATATATCTAGATCTTAAATCAATAGCATGATTCCTATTACTAGTACTTAACCCTGGATCATGCCTAGCGAATAAGGTTGAGTAAAACTTAAATAGTCGATCACGCAAATGATTGACTTCATATCCATTTACCCTTTCCCCAAGAGCTTCTGCTTTCTCAAATCCATTGAATCGTTTTACCCATTCTCTACCAAAAAAATCATCAACTATCTCTGGTAAGCTTTTCAATTTCAGTGATAATTGACCTGTTTCTGTAGCATCCCATACTATGAAATCTATACCTTTCTGTCTTAGAATCTTCTTTTGATTGTCAATTTCATCAACTTGTTGGGTATTGTTCATCGGGATCGTTATACATAAAACAAATATTTGTGTTTGTTGAGCCCATTTACCTTTTAAAAATTTATTTACGGCAGTTTTGATATCTAAAGCATTAAAAGTTTTAACTCTTTTACATTGGAAACATGCTTTTTTTTCTGTTGTCTTTATATTTGCTAAGATGTCTAAGCCACTTTGGTCTTGCCCCCTTACTCCATAAAGATAAGTATCTGTAATAGCAAACTCTTGACTCACTATCCTAGCAATTAATTTCTCAAAATTTTCCCATTCTAATTTATCAAATGGCAATGTTTGTTCTAAGGTATCTATTGGAGGTAAAGGTGGTTCACCTTGAGGGAGACAAAATAATTCTTGATCAAAATTCATGCTTTATTAGATATAATGAAAAATTGTATTAATTATATACTAATAAAAAATTAACTTATTAATTTAAAAAGCTATTTCATATGAATTCAACAAAATATTTAGATTAAAGTTTATCTTTAATTTCATTTAGAAATTTTATTAAATCTTTATCTATAGCTGCTAGCCAATCCATTAACTCAATCATATCTAAACGTCTTTCTAGAATTTCAACTTTAGACACATAAGACTGAGGCTTACCCAAACGCTGGGCAAGCTCAACCTGAGTCACATTTTTAGACTCACGCAGTTCTATAAGTTTCTTAATTAGGTCTTGATACCTAGGATCGTGTATTGAGCGCATGGCTCAATATCAGTTACAATTAAAAATATCCCAAAATAGGATATTTCAAATTAACCCTATCTGTTTATGGAAATTTTTCGTTTGGAAATTTAATGAATAGTAGTTTAGGAATTCACTGTGAAGCAAAAATTTTCTGTAGCTCAAATCAACGGCATTGTTAAAAAGCATTTAGCAGGTGCAACTATCGAACAAATTTGCCAAGAATACAAAATCAGTGTGGCTACTTTCTATCGTTGGAAAGCAAGTTACATAGATATTAATGAGCAAATACTGATTCGATTAGATAAATTGGAACAAGAAAATTTAGCTCTAAAGCAAATGTATGCGGAAGAAAAACTATCTAAGCGTCTAGAAATGTAGAGCTTTTAACCCACCTATTCTTTACGATCCAATAGCTCCCATTAAAAATTTCGAATGTAAATTTCAAAGATAATTTGCATTCGATGCAGTTCACATAGCATCTTTTTTCAGAACGTTACCCCCATCCAATAGATTTAGAACTTGTGCTTCATGCAATAAATTTGATAATGCTCTAACACTTTCCTTTCTTGTAATACCTACTTTCCCCTTATCTTCCATTGATAACAGCAGATTTATCAAAATTCTGACATTTTTCGAAAAACTATCCACAAAATTTTTACCCAATACTTTCTCTGTTGAGCTAACTAAAGAGAAGACGTTCGAATTAATTAATGAAATAAAGTGCTCACGATAATTAAAAAATGGAAGTTCAGTACACATAATAAGTAAAGTCCTATAAATAGACTGACTTAATACAGAAGTATCCTCTTCTCTTTTAACAGCTAATTTAAAAAAAATTATCTGTGCTGCCAATGCATCCAATCCAGCTAAACACTCTAGCTGGCGTAATTTTCTTTTAGATAGGTTCGTGACTAATAAACTCCCACAATCGTATTTGTTAGCTTTATAAAGAATACGTTGGACTTCCCACGATAGATTTCTAAGCTCATCATTTAACAGCGAATCAATACTAATGGAGTTATTCATGACTTGCCAAAGAGTATGTTTAAGAAGCATAGAGCTGCCTTGTACATGAGATTCTGCTTGGCCTATAAGTATAGGACTTGGAGTATGTTTACCTAAGCGATAACCTCGCCATTTATTATTATGATAAGCATCACCATGCTTATTTTTATTAAAAGCATCTGGCTCAATTACTTTTTCAATTTGATAATCTGAATTTTTAGATAAATTGACCCTGATATACCAATACCATAATGAAACTCGAATGATATCTAACTCACTTCTTTTTTCCATTTGTGTATTTTGCATTTTTAGTCAGTCTCAAAAAAAACCCTATTTATAATTATTTCTAATTTAAAAACAATAAATTAGAAATTTGTATAGAGTAAAAAATTGAGCTAATTTTACTTTCTACAAAACTTTTTTTAAAAGATATATGCTTCTGTTGTGACAGGATAATACAAGAAGCCCTATGCAAAACCATTTAATAGTTGATGCAACAACAATAGAAAAAGAGCTATTTGACCGTTACGGCCCACTAATAGCTGATGATGCTCTAAGAATTGCTTTAGGTTACAAAACCACAGATGCTTTTCGTCAAGCATTAACACGTAAAACTGTTCCTATTCCTATTTTCACGTTCCCAAATCGTCGTGGAAAATATGCGTTAGTAAAAGATGTTGCTACATGGCTAGCAAACCAAAGAAACTCATCTTTAGATCCGAACCATAACCACTAAATTCTCATTCTTCAAAAATTATTATGGAGTCATTATGAAAAACTAAACCAAAAATCAATAAAAAACGGACCCCAAAAGGATCCGTTTGTGACTTTATATAGAAGCATATAAAGACCTGAGAATCATAGTATCTTCTCTATATCGTCACCAGTCAAGTAAGTGCTATTCAATTGTAATAGTACAGATTAACTCATTCTCAAATATCTATTGAGAATAGGATTACTTCTGGATAAACAGATATGTCTTATAAAACAGTTTTTTCAAAAACTGATATTCAAATAAATATCCTTGAACAAATCAGGATTGCCTTTGAATCAACAGCAAATGTAGCAGCCACACTTCACGGGCAACGTAAAATCTATCAAGGGGCTTTTGGCCGTCGAACTTCCCTATTCCCTAGTCAAAAGTGTTGTGGTGCAATACCACTAGAAAGCCGTCTTGAACTGGCACATGCGATACATTTAGAACAAGATCCCAACATCATAAATTATCGCTCACAAGCATTAAAAATTTTACTTATTAATGAACAATATTGTTTTCCAGATTTTTTAGTTAAAACAAAAAAAGGGAGTTATGAGGTTCATGAAGTAAAACCATCCATCGCATCACTATCAACAGATGATTTAAATCGCTTTGCAATACTATCTGATCTACTCCACTCGATTGATATTACTTTTAAGCTAATAGATCACATAGACTTACCAAGTGAATCAGAAATTTCGCAGCTACTTTACTGGTATCAAAGAGGACATAGATTCAATTGGAATACCCTCGAAATCAATTACGCCTTACGTCACTTAAATTTCGAAGAATTTGATACCTCACAGCAAGTCTACAAAACACTTGAATCAATAGGTCTTAAACAAGAACTAGCTGATTATTTATTTTTTCATAAAAAAATTAAGCTCCGCTCAGAAAATATGAATAGTCGAAAGGTTTATTAATATGGAAAACTCTCTTTTTATACCTCAACCTGGTTTTCGTTTTTATTTTAAAGCACATCCCGACTATATTTTTGAAATCGGATCTATAACCTATAATGCTATTCGGTATGCTGCTATAGCTGGTGGAAAGTCATTTTCAATAACACCCAACGAATTCGAAAGTCGCTATAAATTAGGTGAAATTTTATGTGTATTTGCACCTGAGAAACTCATAATCAACCCAAAATACAGTTTAGAACTTCATCGCAAAGAGCGCTATGTTGTCAATGCATTACAACTATTGGAGCACCCTACAAGTATTAATCTGCTTTCCGAATTAATCCCCCAAATAGCTTCCGATATTAATGACCTTAACCCACCTTCGTGCCGTACTGTGGCAAGATGGATTAATAAATATAAAAGTTCTTCTCAGAATAAACTGTGCTTGCAAAATAAATATTCAGGTAATCGCAGTTTACGATTCTCTCCTGAAATTTATCAAATTCTAAATCAAGCAATTAATGAAGTCTATTTAAAGCCTGAATACAGAAGTGGTAAAGACGTACAAGCCTATATGCTTGGTCGATTCATGGAACAAGGCATCCCATTAGAACAGTTACCAACACTTCGTAGTATCCAGCGACATATCAAAAAATTGGATCCTTATATTGAATTTAAAATGAAAAAAGGGTCCCGAATAGCGAAGAAAAAATTTCAAGCTGCTGGCAAAAGTATCATTAGTCGATTCGCTCTTTATATGGTCGAAATTGATACACACTATTTAGATCTAATCGTGATTGATCCGAAGACGAAACTTGCCTTAGGTCGACCATTTCTCGCATGTGCAATTGACATCTACTCTAGAGCCATTGTTGGCACTTATATCAATATGTACCCCCCTAGTGCTGCAACTACATTAGAAGTTATCAAAGACATGATTACTCGACCAAACCAAAAGTTACCAGGAGGAATCCCAAGTATCGTCATTCCAGATAATGGTGTGGAGTTTAAAAACAATGCTCTCGAACGAGTGTGTGAACAGCTGAAAATTACTTTGACTCCTTCACAAGTAGGTACACCTAATAACAAACCTCATATTGAACGTTTTTTTAGTACGCTCACACATGGGATTATACAAAAACTACCGGGAACAACTTTTTCTAATCCAACGAATAGAGGTGAATACAATTCAAGTAAAATTGCACAATTAACTTTAGAACAATTAAAACAATATATAGATACGTGGATTCATCAGGTTTATCACCGATCTATCCATCACACGACAGGGCGTTCACCTATCATCATGTGGCAAGATGCCATTGAAGATATACGACCGAGTTTTCTTACAGATATAGATGCAAAAATTTTATGCCGTAGGCCTATTGAAAGAAGCATTAATCACGGTCAAGTACGTGTAGACGGTATTAGTTATTTTTCACATGCTCTAACTACACTACAAGCTAAAGGCATAAAAAAAGTTACCGTGCTTATAGATGATTTAAATTTAAATGAAGTTTTTATCATTGATCCCAACAATAAAGATGTAATCATTCAAGCAGATTCAACCAATCAAGACTATACATTTGGATTAACACGAGTAACCCATCTTGAAGTTCAAAAACTAAAGAAAATCCAATCTCGATCTGATAAACAAAAAATTGGTTCGATGTCCGATTTATATTATCTGTATAAACTTATGCATGAGATTCAAACTAATCTTGTGAGACGCAAGCCAAGATTGAAACCACTTACTCTTGAGCTTCCCAAGCAGCTACAGAGGATCGAAGAACAACTATTCTCAAAAGACAAGGATATTGCTGAACAAGCTGTTTCCACAATAAATATACCTACACCAATTAATCAATTTGGTTCATTGGAGGTTTTTAAACATGGAAAAATTTGAGAATCGTTTTGAACAAATTCGATCTATTAACAATATTGTTATTACTTCTAATGAATTCATGACCGCTTTCACAGGTATACAAGATTGTGTAAAAAGAAGTATCTCATTTAGTGAACCTGTTGGAAGTATGCTTCTTGCTGAAGGAGGTCTTGGAAAAACTACGCTCTGTAAAACGATCTTGAGTCTGATGCCTCATACAGAAAAAATTGAGAAGGATCATAAGAAAAACATCATCCCTGTATGCTATGTAGAAGTACCATCGCCGGCCACAGTTAAATCATTAGCAATAACGATGCTCAAAGAGCTTGGTGATCCTACTTATGAAAATGGATATGGCACTACTGAATACTTAACTAGCAGGCTTATTTATTTACTCGCACAATGCGAAACAAAGCTTATATTCTTAGATGAATTCCACCATTTATTTGAGCGTAAACCGACATCTACAAGAATGAATCGGACTACAGGAAATTGGCTTAAAACCCTAGTAAACCGAACAGGGATTAGTTTTTGTTTAGTTGGTTTACCTGAGTTTGTCCCACTACTTCAAGTTGATAGCCAGATTGCACGTAGATTCCCATTCATCTACTACCTAAATCCATTAACTGTTGATCCTTCAAATGGCGGGAGCATGTTTGCATTTCTCGCTGAAGTTTCAAGAACGCTCAATAAGCAAAATATCACTTTCTCACCAGCACTAGATAGCCAACTCGTAGGCATGCAAATTCAATTAGCTACGAAAGGCTATCACTCATATGTAATGAGCCTCATCAGGGAAAGTATCGCACATGCTTTAAATGATAACAGACAAGTCATAACTCCCCATGACTTCAGTTATGCATGGAAGTTAGGCATTACGCTATACATCAGCAAGCAAAATAAAAATCCATTCGAAATGAACATTTCACAAATCATTTCATTAATGAATTAGACATAATTATGCAAAATACTCTTTTAATACAAGCTATCCCTTATGAGGATGAGTCTGCGTTAAGTTTCTTATTAAGAACAGCGGAGCTTAATGCACACAGTTCAATTTTTAATTTGATCGGTAAAGAAAAATACAAATCCATCATCCGTCAATCTTTAAATTATCATATTTCTGATATGACTCGCTTCACCTTAGTCTTAAAAGCATTGAATCTTGATAGTTCTTATAAATTTCTAGCTTTTGAAAGATCGAAGCCCACCTATAGATCTCCAATAATTATTGGAACAATTGAAGTTCCTCATGAATTAGTAGAAATTGAACTTTTACGCTACTGCCCTATCTGTCTTTCTGAAAAAGCTTACCTTAGAAAATTATGGACACTCAAACCAGTACACGCATGCCCAATACACTCTTGCTTGTTAATTTATTCTTGTCCTAACTGTAAGAATCTTCTTACTCCTAAAACAGGAGTTCGAAATTGTTCGAGCTGTGGTTTTAAATTAGATAAAGCACCCATAAAGGAAGCAAAATCAATGGAAAGTATCTATTGGTTTATTGATATTCTTAATCATAGTTCAAAGGAGCTGTTTAAAGAGTTTGCATCATGTTGGAAAGCTTTTAATGATTTTTTAAAATCTGACAGATCCAACACAAATGAAAATATTTTTTCTAAAGTATATGAATATTTTTCTGCCCCTGAAATTTCAGCATTAAAATTAAGTGATACTATCAATAGTAAAAGTGAGTATTCTCACCCGCGGATTCAATTATTACCTTTTCTAAAGCAGGAAAGATTTTTCAAGAAACATATTGAAATCACTGAAAAAAATTCATCAGAGTATAAAATTACTCAAAATAGTATTTCTAGAGAACTTAGAAATTATGAAATAAAACTAATCTTAAATATTTCTCGCTTTGAGCTTGAGAAATTGATAGATAATGACTATTTAAACCTTGGCGAGAAAGAACTCTATAAAGGAAATATTGCTAGCATAGACGTGGAACGCTTTCTAATTGGTGCATATCCTCAGCCTAAATCTGTATTAGTCACCAGCATCGAAGCACCCGCAGACAATGATAATATTCAATTAAAAGATGTTGCTAAGGTTTTAGACATCAATTATGAAACTGCTAGAAAACTAGCAAAAACTGGATGGTTCAACTTAGAGAATACATCTGAAAAGCCTCAGACGCTAAAAAAATATTCAAAAGAAAAGGTTAATAGATTCAAAGATAAATACATACTCGTTAGTCAATTAGCAACACAGCTTGAGGTATCTCCAACTAATCTAGTGGAAAAATTAGGGGCTTTAGGTATTGCTCCTACTAATGGCCCACATATAGATTCAACTGCAATCAATATTTTTTTAAAGACTGATGTCCAAGATATAAAGCCAGATAATTTAAGCATGATTAAGGGCTATCCAACTCGTTCTGGAAGGCACAAAAATGCCTTAAAAGATGTATCCCAGACTGATCCTAGCCAAAATAATGGACATGTAGTCCCTCTAAAGATAACGTAACGTTAACTTTGGAGATGTAAAAATGGCTAAACGCTTTAGTCCAGAATTTAAACAGCAAGCAATTGATTATGCACTTTCAAACTCACACGAGTCTGTAGCTGCAATCGCCCAGA
>NZ_NEGE01000009.1 GCF_002135355.1 Acinetobacter sp. ANC 4169
AACCGCCAAGCAATATAACGAATAGAAAAATCTTCACGTAATAAGGCAAATATCTGATATCTTTCGTCTTGAGTAAGATGAGTATAGTTCATGATGCAACTTTGACTTTGGTCGGTCGGAAGCAAAATGCTAACTCATCTTACTTCCTTCCAAGAATTTAATCTCTGTTGCACTTCATTTAAGAATCTAAGAGCATAAAAAAACCCTGCTTGCGCAGGGTTTTTTTGAATCAATCGGGAGGATTAGCCACCGAATTGGTTCATAGTGTTTTTAGCATCGTCATGCGCTTTAAGAGCGTTGTCACCAGAGAAGATTTCTTTGTGATCATCACCGATGTCAGAACCCGCCATTGCTTGGTGTTTAACACAAGCGATTGTACCGCGGATTTCTTTACGTTGAACGCCAGCAACATAAGCCAACATACCTTCAGAACCGAAGTAACCTTGAGCAAGTTCGTGAGTAGAAAGCGCAGCTGTGTGGTAAGTCGGAAGTGTGATCAAGTGATGGAACACGCCCGCTTCACGAGAAGCATCTGCTTGGAATGTACGTACTTTCTCATCAGCATCAGCAGCTAATTCAGTGTTGTCGTACTCAGCGCTCATTAATTTAGCGCGGTCGTATGCAGATACGTCTTTACCTTCAGCAACCCAACGGTCGTAAGCTTGTTGACGGAAGTTTAAAGTCCAGTTGAACGATGGCGAGTTGTTATAAACAAGTTTCGCATTTGGAACTGTTTCTTTAACACGGTTAACCATGTGAGCGATTTCGTCAACGTTTGGAGTCGCTGTTTCGATCCAAAGAAGGTCAGCACCGTTTTGTAAGCTAGTTACACAGTCAAGTACAACGCGGTCAATTTGAGTGCCTTCACGGAACTGATACAAACCAGAAGCTAAACGTTTAGGACGGTGAAGTTTACCATCACGCTTGATCAGGATTTCGTCTTCTTGCGCTTCTGAAATGTCAATTTCAGTTGTGTCTAAGTAGCTGATGTATTGAGAAGCGATGTCGCCTGGCTCTTTAACCACTGGGATTTTTTGAGTCAAGTCAGCGCCTTCAGAGTCAGTACGTGCAACGATAATACCGTCGTCAAGACCCATTTCTAAGAATGCATAACGAAGAGCGTGGATTTTCGCGATGAAGTCTTCGTGTGGAACTGTTACTTTACCAGCTTGGTGACCACATTGTTTCGCGTCAGATACTTGGTTTTCGATTTGTAGCGCACAAGCACCAGCTTCGATCATTTTCTTAGCAAGTAAGTAAGTCGCTTCTTCGTTACCGAAACCAGCGTCGATGTCCGCAATAATTGGCACAACGTGAGTTTGGAAACCGTCGATTTGAGCAGTGATTTCAGCAGCTTTAGCAGTATCACCAGCGTCTTGAGCTTTTTTAAGCGCACGGAACAAGTCGTTAAGTTCTTTCGCGTCAGCTTGACGTAAGAAAGTGTAGATTTCTTCGATCAATGCAGGAACAGAAGTTTTTTCGTGCATAGATTGGTCAGGAAGAGGACCAAATTCTGAACGAAGAGCAGCAACCATCCAACCAGAAAGGTAGATGTAGCGACGTTCAGTCGTACCGAAGTATTTTTTGTTCGCAATCATTTTTTGTTGCGCGATAAAACCGTGCCAGCAACCTAATGATTGAGTGTATTTGCTAGAGTCAGCATCATAAGCAGCCATATCACGACGCATAATCGCAGCTGTGTATTTCGCAATGTCTAAACCAGTTTTGAAACGGTTTTGCATTTGCATACGTGCAGCATCTTCAGCACTGATGTCTGCCCAAGTGTTGCCGAATTTCGCTTTTAATTCGCGGATTGCATCAATCGCTGTTTGGTATGTAGTCATGATATTCTACCCTGTATATAATTTTAGGATTTCATCAATCAAAGGACTAAATCTGCAAGATATTGATTTGTTCAGATTTAGAGCGCTTCGTTGCTATGGACACAGCTTAGATTGACTGAAAAAATTAATCCAATATCCTCCAGTAATTCTCAGTATTTATTTAAAAAATATGTAGATCAAAGTCGTATTATATTTATGTGTCAAAATTTTAAATTATTGTTTTAATTTAATTTATTTAAAATTAACAAAATAGCATTTCGCTTACAAAACATTCATTTTGCTGTTATTTTTTTCATTAGACTTAAGTCTTGCCTCGCAACAAAAATGCTTGACCCGTTATTTTTAAGCTTATTTTTGTACATTTTTATCCCGTATTTTCAAAATACATTTGTATTTTATTTCGGCTATTTTTGCTTTTGACAGATTCTTACAACTGTACTTTTGCAGCATATTGAAAAACCTGACCAATTTTCTCAGATTTATTGGACTTAACTGCAATCATCCCTACCCAAAGCCGTTCATTGAGTGGTTTTTCTATAATAATCTCGGCATTATCCCGTTTCTTTTTTCATCAATATTCCTACACAAGCCTTGTCGCTTATGGCATAATCGAAATAATTTCATGAGTTTATTTTCGGTATTTCTTTTATGAATCTGGAGCGGGTCGATCTCAATCTATTAATATATCTTGATGTACTCCTTCGTGAAAAAAATGTAACGCGTGCGGCAGAACAATTGGGTGTGACTCAACCTGCCATGAGTAACATTCTGCGTCGTTTACGTAATTTATTTAATGATCCGCTATTAATCCGTTCTTCTGAAGGGATGACACCCACAGAACGTGCTTTGGAATTACAACCGCGTATTCGCGATGCTCTTTCTGACCTGTCGATGATTCTGGAACCGCGTACCGAATTCCGTCCTTATACCTCGAATCGCGTATTCCGAATTATGACTTCGGATTATGCGGAAGCGACTTTAGTACCGCGTTTGGTCAAAGCGTTACGCTCAGAAGCACCGAATGTGGTTCTCGACTTCCTAACTCCAAGTGATGTGTCCTACCGCGACATGGAACAGGGTAAAGTTGATCTGGCTATTAACCGCTTCAATGAAATTCCGCAAAGTTTCCACCAGGTTTTGGTATGGCGTGACAGCTTTTCCTGCTTACTCAACAATAAGCATCCTGCCAGCGCCAATCTCAACTTGAAAAGTTACCTCGATGCACAGCATATTTGGGTTTCTAAAACAGGTATGGGGGTCGGTTTTGGGGTCAATCCTGAAAAACAAGCCGGTCTGGGCTGGATTGATCAGGCTTTGGAACGTATCGGACAAAAACGCAAGATTTCGGTCTTTACCCGTCATTATCAAATGCCAGGGCTATTGGCTGCCAATGTTGATCTGGTTGCGACTTTACCCACACGTATTGCACGTTTGCAGGCTAAAAACCAGAACTTGCTGATTAAAGACCCACCGTTCTATATTCCCGAGTTTGAATTGAAAATGGCCTGGTGTCCTTTATTACACCACCATCCTGCACATCGCTGGTTACGTCAGCTGATTCTGTATGTGGCGCGTCAGATGATTGAAGAAGAAAATCGTGAGTTTTTAATGAATAATTCTCAATTTTCACACTATTAAGAATAAATTTTCTTAAATTCTTCTTTTTTAAGCTTATACTGTAACTTGAGGCAATAATTGACTTATTCCCTCAAGTTTTTTTGTGTTAAAAATATTCATAATAATGATGATCCACAGGTGGATTTGTGAGCCTCTTTCAAAATATCGTCATCATCGTCATCCTTATTGTCGGGGCAGGTTTTTTATCTTTAACTGAAATTGCCCTCGCAGGTGCACGCAAAGTTAAACTTAAAATACTTGCTGAATCGGGCGAAGAACGCGCTCAGAAAGTGTTAGATTTACAGGAAAATTCAGCAGACTTTTTCGCAGCATCGCAAATCGGCTTAAATGCCGTTGCCATTCTGGGCGGTATTCTGGGTGAAGGTGCCTTTCGTCCTTATTTCCTTGAACTTGTATCCGGCTTCTATCAAGGTCCTTGGTCTGAAACAATTAGCTTTACCCTTTCCTTCACCTTAGTCACTTCACTGTTTATTTTATTTGCCGATTTAATGCCAAAACGTTTGGCCATGATTGCACCTGAAAAAATTGCAGTATCGGTGATTAACCCGATTCAGATCTTTATTACCGTCTGCAAGCCTTTAGCCTGGTTTATCAATACGATTGCCAACCTGTTATTTCGCTTATTCAAGGTCAATACCACACGTGAAGACAATATCACCTTTGCTGATATCTCTGCCGTGATGGATGCTGGTGCACAAGCCGGCGTATTACAAAAACAGGAACATCACTTCATTGAAAACGTGTTTGAGCTTGAAGAACGTAATGTTCCTTCGAGTATGACCACACGTGAAAATGTGGTGTTCTTTACTTTAAAAGAATCTGAAGCCAGTATTCGCCAAAAACTGGCTGAATATCCTTATTCCAAGTTCCTGGTGTGTAGCGAAAACATTGATGATGTGATTGGCTATGTGGATGCTAAAGATATTCTGGTGCGTATTCTGAATAACCAGTCTTTACTGCAACTCAATGAAAACACCATTCGTAATGTACTCACTATCCCCGATACTTTAACTTTATCCGAATTGCTGGATCGCTTTCGTTCTACCAAAGAAAAGTTTGCAGTAGTGATCAATGAATATGCCTTGGTGGTGGGTGTTATTACTTTATCTGACATCATGATTACCGTGATGGGCGACTGGGTCACCCCGATTGAGGCGGATCAGCAAATTATTAAACGTGATAACAACTCTTGGCTGATTGATGGCAGCACTCCGATTGAGGACCTGAAACACGCCCTTGAAATCGATGAAATGCCGGATGAAGAAAATTATGAAACACTGGCAGGTTTTATGATGTATCGTCTACGCAAGATTCCACGTCCAGCCGATACCGTCATTTATGGCAACTATAAATTTGAAGTGGTCGATGTCGATCATTTTAAAATTGACCAGCTCTTGGTCACACGACTCCTAAAGGAAGTTGAAAACAATCATCCTGAAGAATCAGAGTAATCTGATTCTTTTCACCTTAACTTAAAATAAAAATTAAAATAGATAAAACCATGAACTTTTCAGTGACTGCCCTGCTTGCCTGCCTGAGTTTCTATTCAGGCCTTTACATGATCTATTATTTTTTTGCCCGGCAAACCCAGCCTTTAATTTTGATTCTTGCAATCGTATTGCTCATTTTGGCGTACTGGATTACGCCCTATAGTTATGAACGAAAAAGAAAAAATTATGACTCAACCATGCGAATCGGTGAGTTATTCTGGTATCCATTGATCAGTTGGTGGCGACTTTTTATTTGGCCCATCTCTGTATTATTGGCATGGCTGTATCCATAAAGAATCGAATTAAGCGCCAAAAAAAGCACCCAAAGGTGCTTTTTAATTGTCTTTTTAAGACTAAGCGATTAAAGCATCTAAGACAGCTTGATAGTGAATGCTAATGTCTTCTTCCAGAATTTTGTAAGCATTATCAAACTGCACCATAGGCCAGCCTTCTTTCCAGAAAGGAAAAATATTATGCAGGTCATGGGTGACTACAGCATCTTCACGTACAATGGCTTGTGCAACTTGCGATAAAACCTGTGCCGTTTCTGCACCATCTATAGCCAAATAATCAATACCACGTGCTTTTAAAATACGGATACGGTCTTTTTTATAACGAATTTTTTTGCTTTGCGCTTCGTTTAAATTCAGTGCCAAAGTCACAGCTTCAACAAACTTGTCTTCAAAGCTGTTATTTAAAGCCACCAATGCCTGTTTATGTGCCTCTTGACGACCAGCCTTACCGCCATTACGGATAATCTCTTTCGCTTCAGTATCCAGCTCATCGTCTTTCATGGACTGTAAAATGTCTAAAATTTCGATATCGCTTAAAGATTCAGGAGATTGATCAGTCATGAACTGTCCTTGGACAAAAATAAGAAAGGGCTATTTTCGCATAATTCCAGATTGAATACAGGAATAAAATTAAGCTCCCGATACTGTTACTTACTTGATGACTTAAAATATTGCTGAAAGTCTGATTATTGAGTGTAATGCCTCCCTCTCATTCTAGAGACATCAAATACCCCTTGTCTTCATGTGAAATAAGTAAAGACAAAATTTAAATCTATGTAGCGAACTAAAAATTTAGTTCAATTCAAACAACCAAATAAAGATTTATTTTAAGATGAAGCAATCAGTGAGTTGCAGATATTTCTCTGTTAAATGCTGTCAAATCCTTTATATTAGCCTTACTTTTTATGTTTCTTTAATTCTTATGATCAGCAATAAACAAACCGCACTTTTTTTAAAACAACTTCGGGAACAATATCCGATAGCGTTTAAAAGAAATTATTTGTTTTATAGCATGATCAAAACCAAGGGAATTTTAGACGAACTGAAAGAACTGATTCCCTGGGTTCTAGCCGCAATGATTTTTATCTCTCTTTCAATGAGTTTAAGCCCTTATATTGCTAGCCAATTTCCCCAATTTAATGCTTTTCGCGCACAAGGAATTGCCGTTCTAGCCATTATGTTGCTGTTTATGCTCTACACCCCAATAGTCATTAAACAAATTAAACATAGCTCGACTTCTTTATATCAGCAACTTCGCCATACTCCGGTTAAACTGGCGCTACTGATTGTGCTACAAACACTGAATATCGCCTATATTGAAAGTACCGTTTTACAAATCATTCTATTTTTCTTTGCCTTAAGTTTTGGCTTTGTTCGTTTTTACAAAGAAAATATGTTTCGTGAAGGGACTCAAAACGAGCAATATTTTTATTTGCAAGAAACCCGCCGCATCTGCTTTTGGGCCTATAAACAAGTTTTAAAAATTCAGTTTAAAAGCCTATTTACCAGCAAGAACTCAACTGCGCGTCATACACTGCGACAACAAGAAAAAAAGTTTATCGATCTGCATATACAGCTGATTCGTTATGAAAATGAACTGTGTAAAATACATAAACATGTCGATGTCGAAACCTATCTGGATAGTTTGATGTAGATTTTAAAAATAGCCTTGCTCATCTTTCAAATAAGATTCTAACCACAAAAATTCGGTCAAAGCCCTATTTTACTGCGATAAGCACATGAATTGATTGAAAAGAAAGCAAATGCACGGAAAGACACTTGCCAAGTTTTATTTCGTCCACTATTATTGCGCACATGCCCGAGTGGTGAAATCGGTAGACACAGGGGATTTAAAATCCCCCGCCCACAAAGCGTGCCAGTTCGAGTCTGGCCTCGGGCACCATTTTAATACTGATTAAAATGGTGCAATAAAAGACCCAGCGATAAGCTGGTTTTTTTATGCCTGAATGATTAAGATAAATAGATTAAAAATATTCAAAAATAAAAAAAGAATAAAAATGAAACGAATTAAAATATATACCCTGCTCCTGTTTATATTGATCAGTACAAACTTGACTCATGCACTAGATGCTATTGAAAAACCACAAACCCAAAAGGTTTATGATTTATTTTCTGGCACCATCAGCGAAAAACAAGGGCAACTCATTTTAAAGCACTGCACTATAGCGAAATATCCTTACCCACTGCATTTTAATCACCCTGAAGATGAAAAGAGAATTAGAAATTTGCTGCAACAAGACCCGCACTTTTGGCTTAATCTAAGAGCAAGTGCTTATTCTGAAAATAAGGAATATCACTTAATCGTAGATGGGATAGCAGAAATTCATCCTCAGGCAAGTTGCCATCTCACCGAACTATTGTCTAATCTGGATAAGCTTTAAATATATATACTAACCAATACAGAGTGACTTACCACTCTCTATTTGATACCAATTCTTCCATTTCAATATCCATATAGCCCTGATCTTGCACCACCATCATCATGGCTTCAGCAATATAATCTGCAGCAGTATCATCCAGAGAAGAATCCAAATCCTCAAACTGAGGTTTCATCTTATTCATAAAACCGAGCGTTTCAGCAGCAAATTGATAAATCTCAGTTTCAGATAAATCAGTTTTAGCTACTTTCTTCGCGAACTGTTGAATAAGCTGCTTAACTTCAGCCACCAGAATATCGGGATAATATTCATCATCAAACATAGGGAGAAGTAAATCTTCAAACATACAACACTCAAAAAAGACACGCATTAAAGCGAGCCTATATAACACAAAGCAACAAAATTACCAAACTCAACTATAAATACCAGAGATACTCTCCTTCATTTAATGCATTTGAACTTTGATATTCAGCATGATTCCTGGCCCCGCAAAGTAATGACATTACTCATCTTGTCAACATCATGTGCCTACACAATTCAAGCATAACCTAAATCCTAAATGGATTATTTTCATACTAGCTTTTACTTTCTGTATTTATGGCGCACTACACGATCATTAGAATCATTAAATCTGTAATTCCTATCACTTTATAAAATAAATTACTAATTTAATTGAAAATTTATTTCATGTAGCGGTTTAGTTGAGTTTTCGATACATACGATAGAATGGCTAGGATTTAAATAAAATCTACCTTATAAAATAAAAACCTAATTTCTATAGAGAAATGTTATGAAAGCCATTTTAGTTACATTTCTTGGAATAACCTTAGCAGCATGCTCTACAACCCCAACACACGATACTCAAAAAAATATTATTTCTGAACCTGAAGTCATAGCTGCACAGCAAGCTTGGTGTAAAGCATTACTTGATATCAGTTCAACCTATGATAAAAGCGGAAAACAGGCAGCAACTGATCTCGCAAGCAAGGTAATTGATAGTGCATATTTTTATCAAGATGGTCCAGTTTTGTTTAAACCCACATTAACCACAAATCCACAAACATTCAGAACGACAAAAGAAGGTGCTTTGTCTTATTTCGTCGGAGGAAATTCAAATTATCCTAATGACAAAGGCTTTGCCCTTGCTGGATGGCAAAAATGCGAAGTTGATAATGCAGCTATAAAGATATGGGGTAACAGTGCAACCACTTTAGGTAAAGTCTACTTCACCAATAAGAAGGGTGAAGTAACGACTGTAGATAAAACCTGGCAATTTGTAAAAGATAACGCAGGAAAATTACGAATAGTTACTCACCATTCCTCACTTGAGTATAAAGGCAAATAATTACCTCTTAAAGCAAAAAAGCTCGATACCTTATCGAGCTTTTTCTTGTTTATACTGCTAGATGATTCATTGCATTCCAAACTTTAATTGCATCACTCATTTCTTTAACATCATGCGCGCGTACCATACAAGCACCTTGCTGAATACTGACCAAATGCGCCGCTACTGAACCAACCGCTCGATGCTGTGCATCTGCCCCACCCAATGCTTCACCGATAAAACGTTTCCGAGAAAGTGCAGATAAAATGGGATAACCCAAGTCATTTAATTTATGAAACTCTTGTAACAGTTTTAAATTTTGTTGTGCATTTTTGGCAAAACCAAAACCCGGATCAATCATGATATTTTCAGGCTTGACCCCTATCTCCAGAGCATCCCGAACCCGTTGCGACAGTTCACGGATAACATCCAGCGTTACATCCGCATATTGATCCAAATTATTCATGGTCGTCGGTTCACCACGCATATGCATAATAATCACAGGGATATTCAGCTGAGCTGCTGTTGCCAAGGCATGCGGACGTGTCAATGCACGGACATCATTCCAGATATGGGCACCTGCTTGCACAGCAGCTTGAATAACTTCGGGTTCCGAAGTATCAACTGAAATAATCACCTCATGTTTTGCCAATTCCTGCACCACTGGCACGACCCGACGAATTTCTTCCTCAACTGACACTGCTGAAGCTCCCGGCCGTGTGGATTCACCGCCCACATCAATCACCGTTGCACCATCTGCAATCATCTGCAAGGCATGAGCCACAGCAGTATCTTTAGCATTATGCTTGCCACCATCACTAAAAGAGTCTGGAGTCACATTTAGAATTCCCATCACATGCGGCGTAGACAAATCCAGCTGCATTTCCCCACATTTCAGCACTCGATTGGGTAATGGTATTAGTCGCATCATGTTTCTCCTTCAAACAGTTGGACTATTCTAGCAAGTCTGAATTTATACAGACTGAAATCTTTTCATTCCGATCATAATCCCCCATAAAAAAAGAGCCTCAGTTGAGACTCTTTTTTTAAACATTCAGCTTAGCTGGCCGGTAATGGTGGAGGTGTTGCAGGACCATCGGTCGGAGTTACATCAATCACAGGATTTTCAGCAACATAAACTTTAGGTGGTTGTGGTTCACGACCTTCCATGATGTCACGGATTTGGTCACGATCAATGGTTTCCCATTCCATCAACGCTTTCACCATTGCATGCGCGATATCTTTGTTATTTTCCAAGATATGCCGAGCAACCTTATATTGTTCATCCAAAATACGACGAACTTCAGCATCCACTTGTTGTTGGGTCGCTTCAGAAATAGTACGGCTACCTACGTTTCCGAAGAAACCATTCTGATTTTCATCTTCGTAGACCATCACGCCCATTTTGTCTGACATACCGTATTTGGTCACCATTGCACGCGCCATTTTGGTTGCACGTTCAAAGTCGTTGGAAGCACCAGTCGACATCTGGTTAATAAACACTTCTTCAGCAATACGGCCACCGAATAAAATTGAAATTTCATTCAGCATTTTGTCTTTGTAATGGCTGGTCTGGTCGTGTTCTGGCAACTGCCAAGTCACACCCAATGCCCAACCACGCGGCATAATAGTCACTTTATGTACTGGGTCTGTACCCGGTAAAATTTCAGCAACAATGGCATGACCTGCTTCATGGTAAGCGGTAGCACGACGTTCTTCTTCACGAATCACCATCGATTTACGCTCAGGACCCATATAGATCTTGTCTTTGGCATCTTCAAAGTCATGCATATCGACAGTATTCTTGTTACGACGTGCAGCGAATAATGCTGCTTCGTTTACAAGGTTTGCCAATTGTGCACCAGAGAAGCCAGGAGTACCACGAGCAAGAATTTTCACGTCCACACCGGTGTGTGAAGGCAATTTTTTCAAATGCACGTTAAGAATCTGTTCACGACCTTTAATGTCTGGTAAACCGACCATCACTTGACGGTCAAAACGGCCTGGACGAAGCAAGGCTTTATCAAGTACATCTGCACGGTTAGTTGCAGCGATCACGATAATCCCTTCATTGCCTTCGAAACCATCCATTTCTACCAGCATCTGGTTCAAGGTCTGTTCACGTTCATCGTGACCACCACCTGTACCCGAACCACGGTGACGACCGACTGCATCAATCTCATCAATGAAGATGATACAAGGCGCATGACGTTTCGCCTGTTCGAACATGTCCCGGACACGGGACGCACCCACACCGACAAACATTTCTACAAAGTCAGAACCAGAGATACTGAAAAACGGAACTTTGGCTTCACCGGCAATAGCTTTAGCCAGCAATGTCTTACCAGTACCCGGAGGACCAACCATCAACACGCCTTTAGGAATACTTGCACCCAGACGTTTGAATTTTGAAGGATCTTTTAAGAAGTCAACGATTTCAACAACTTCTTGTTTTGCTTCATCACAGCCGGCAACATCGGTAAAAGTAACTTTAATTTGGTCTTCAGAAAGCATTTTTGCTTTTGATTTACCAAAACTCATTGGACCGCTTTTACCGCCTGCACCACCACCCATGTTGCGCATAAAGAACATGAATAACAAAATGATTAAAAGTACAGGGAAACTAGCGATAAGAAGTTGCATCAACAAACCTTGACGTGCAGGAGCAGTGCCCTCTACGACAACATTATGTTTAATGAGGCTTGGCATTAGTTCCGGGTCTTGAACCGCAGGACGAATACTTTCAAACTCTGAACCGTTTGTTTTTTCACCACGAATTCTTTCGCCATCAATGGTGACTTGCTTAATTTGACCAGCATTCACCGCTGAAACAAACTCTGAATAATTCATTGCAGTCGGTTGATTGCGGTCACTGATGTTACTGAAAATCAGAATCAGCACACCCAGTATCACCAGCCACAATACGGCATTCTTGAAGAGATCGCTCAAAGCTTTATTCCCATATCAATCTAATTTGATCACGCCCAGAAATGGATGACCTTAATTTAAGCTGAAGATCAGCTTTGCAATATTTTAAAAATGTACAAAATGCACAATTTTTAACGTCTTGGCAAGTAAACTTTATCTAGAAGCCTTCTTACGACCTTGCCCGATTAAAAATACTTCTTTAGAACGGGCACGTGAAGCAGCAGGTTTTGCTGTCTTCAATACATCAAAGCTATCTACAACTTGTTTACGGAATTCGTCAAATCCAGTGCCTTGGAAAACCTTGACTACAAATTGGCCTTTAGGTCCTAAAACCTTGTTGGCAAAATCTAAAGCCAGTTCACACAGATAAATTTGACGCGGTTGATCTACAGCCTTATTACCTGATGTATTGGGGGCCATATCCGAAATTACAACGTCTACAGTCCGTCCGTTTAAAATATTTAACAATTTTTCAAAAACTTCTTCCTCACGGAAGTCGCCTTGCAGGAAGGTCACATCAGGCAATGCATCCATAGGCAAAATATCGGATGCAATCAATAGGCCTTTATCACCGACTAACTTACCGGCAATTTGCGACCAGCTGCCGGGTGCTGCGCCCAGGTCAACCACAGTCATGCCCGGTTTAATAATTTTGTATTTTTCTTGAATTTCAAGAAGCTTATAAGCAGCACGCGCACGATAACCTTCCTTTTGGGCTTTCTTTACAAAAGGATCATCCAAATGCTCGCGCATCCACTCTCGACTACTTTTTGACAACTTCTGGTTGGTAATGCGTGTCGCCATAACTCTCTAAATAATAAAAAACTTCTAATATATGATTGTACGTGAAAAACACCACTGTTGCAGTATACATCTGTATCTAAATCTGATCTTTGCCAGG
Organism: Acinetobacter sp. ANC 4169; assembly: GCF_002135355.1. Lineage (GTDB taxonomy): Bacteria > Pseudomonadota > Gammaproteobacteria > Pseudomonadales > Moraxellaceae > Acinetobacter. The sequence continues at coordinate 12,818 of NZ_NEGE01000009.1, forward strand.
TTTTTTTCAATAATTGAAATCGATTATTTCAACAGAATATAAAGCGTTTAAACTTGGCATTTGTTATACTAGGCCGTTTTTAAAATTAGGTTATCTTTATGGCGGCTTTATCTATTCAGGAACGTAAACGTTTACGTCAAATCGGACATGCATTAAACCCGGTGGTTATGCTGGGCGATAAAGGTTTGACTGAAGCTGTGGTTGAAGAACTCAACCGTGCTTTAAACGATCACGAATTGATTAAAGTGAAAATTGTGGCTGAAGATCGTGAAGAACGCGCATCTTTAATTGAAGACCTTTCAGCTCAAACTGGCGCTGAAGTTGTTCAAAAAATTGGTAAAATTGCGCTGATTTATAAAAAAGCAGCAAAACAAAATGCCAAATTATCTAACTTGGTTCGTCACGCACATTTATCGAATTAAGCAGATTTCATGGCCAGTTACGAACTTAGCGCCTTTGATCGTCGCTTTCAATCGATCTCCCTGGTTGCTGCGATTGAACAACAAAGCCCATATAGCTTAAATGTGGGCTACTGGTTACGTGATCCCAATCAGCTCATGCAATGGCCTGAAATGGTTCAAGACCATCCTCGTCAGGATTTCTTGTGGGAACACACCTGTTTTGAAATTTTTATTGGGGTACAGGGTGAAGATTTCTATCGAGAAATCAATCTCTCCCCTTCCCAGGCATGGCAGGCATATCAGTTTGAAGAATATCGTTATCCTGAAGATATGCCGCCGCAAGCTGCCCATGATATTGAACTCAACCAGCTCAAACGCACACATTACGGTTTAAATGTGAGCCTGGACTTAACCGAGTTTATGTTAAAGCACAAATTACAGTGGTCGGATCTATTCTTGGGCTTAACGGCTGTACTCCAGACCTCGCAAGGCGAGCAATACTTTGCGATGCAACACAGCAGTCCAAATGCAGACTTTCATAACAAACGTGATTGGCTACATCAGTTTTAAGGCATAGCAGCAATATTCAAACCATAAAAAAGTGAGGCAAAGTACCTCACTTTTTTATGTCTGCATTGCGTAGACCTGCAATGTTGACCGAAGGAAAACCAGCATAGCGACCTTCCTCGCCAGTATATAAGTAGATTTCTCTACCTATCTATCAGCTTTTTAAAGTAGGTTCATCATCCGATTTCACCGATACCTTTTTCCACGCATCTAAAGTATGCTCCTTAGAACGTTTTAAAGTTTCAGCCAGATGGTCTTTATGTTTTACGGAAATTTGGCTGACATCCTCTTTTAACTCTTTGCCAAGTTTCGATAAATCTTCAATCACAGCATTAAATTCAGATTTGATGAACTCCTTCAATTCACTTAAATCTTTTTGTGAAAAATTCAATTGCTTCTTAATTGTCTCGATACGTTGCAAAAGATCCTGTTTCAGATTTTGAACCTGATCCTGTACATTGGCATGTAGCTCTTTCGCTTCCACTTTTACATTTTCAGTGGATTCAGTCACCGCTTCAGTGACTTTTTGCTGAGCATCTTTAGATGCTTGTTCCAATTTATCAGCACCTTCTGCGACCACTTCTTTTAAAGTGGTTTTTGCTTTCACTGTCTTTTGTTCTACTGTCATGATCTTGTTCCTATAGTTATTGCATGAGAGCCCTAGCGTAGTCGGTTTTGATAAAATTTAAGTTTTGATTTGTTAGACAATTCTAATTTGCTTACATTTTATATACACAGCAGCACAAACAGACTTTTCAACAAAACACAAGGCATTTATCTTACATATTCATGGTAAATAGAATGGACTTCAAAGGGCTTTCTGCGTATAATGCCGTGTTAAGTTCAAGCGAGCAGACATAGGGAGGGTAGGTTTTTAAGCAGCCTTCCTTTTTTTTCGTCTTCTCGCTTTTTTACAGCCTAAATTTCAGGAGCTTTGGTTTGAGCACTCCCGCCATTTTAGCCCTCGCAGATGGAACGATCTTTAAAGGTACGTCTATCGGTGCATCGGGTAGTACGACTGGTGAAGTCGTTTTCAATACTGCCATGACTGGCTATCAAGAAATTTTGACTGACCCAAGTTATGCACAGCAACTTGTAACGCTGACTTACCCGCATATCGGTAATACAGGCTGCAACGATGAAGACGCTGAGTCAGGTCGAATTCATAAAGTATGGGCCAACGGATTGATCATTCGTGACCTGCCTTTATTGCATAGCAACTTCCGTGCTGAGCAATCACTTGGTGATTACCTTAAACAACACAATGTTGTTGCTATCGCAGATATTGATACCCGTAAATTAACGCGTATTCTGCGATCAAAAGGTGCACAAAACGGTTGTATCCTTGCAGGCGAAAACATCACTGAAGAAGAAGCTCTAGCCAAAGCGCGCGCATTCGGCGGTTTGAATGGTTTAGATCTTGCGAAAGAATGCTGTGACCCTGAAGGTTATGAGTGGACTGAAGGCTCTTGGGCTCTTGGTAAAGGTTTCGCTCAACCAGAACTTAAATTCCATGTTGTTGCATACGATTATGGTGTCAAAACCAACATCTTACGTATGCTCGCAGACCGCGGTTGCAAATTGACTGTAGTGCCTGCGCAAACTCCTGCTGCTGACGTTCTTGCACTTAATCCAGATGGCGTGTTCCTGTCGAACGGCCCCGGCGATCCAGCTGCATGTGACTACGCAATTGAAGCTGTAAAAACAATTGTAGAAACCACAGAAATTCCGGTATTTGGTATTTGTTTAGGTCACCAAATTCTTGCACTTGCATCAGGTGCAAAAACTGTGAAAATGCCTCACGGTCACCACGGTGCCAACCATCCTGTACAAAATCTTGAAGATGGTACAGTGATGATTACTTCTCAAAACCACGGCTTCGCAGTAGATACAGACACGCTACCGGCTAACTTGAAAGCTACGCATAAATCATTGTTCGACCAAACCTTACAAGGTATGCATCGCACTGATAAACCTGCGTTCAGCTTCCAGGGTCACCCTGAAGCAAGCCCTGGTCCACATGACTGCGCACCACTGTTCGATCATTTCATCGAACTTATCGAAGCATCTAAGAAGTAATTAAGGAAGCATCATGGCTAAACGTACAGACATTAAAAGCATCTTAATTATCGGTGCTGGTCCAATTGTGATTGGTCAGGCTTGTGAGTTTGACTATTCTGGCGCGCAAGCGTGTAAAGCACTTCGTGAAGAAGGTTACCGCGTTATTTTGGTCAACTCTAACCCAGCGACCATTATGACTGACCCTGCTATGGCAGATGCGACGTATATCGAACCGATTACCTGGCAGACTGTTGCAGCAATCATTGAGAAAGAACGCCCAGATGCTGTTCTTCCTACAATGGGTGGTCAAACAGCATTGAACTGTGCCCTTGCCCTAGACGAGCACGGCATTTTAAAGAAATACAATGTTGAATTGATTGGCGCGACCAAAGAAGCGATCGAAAAAGCGGAAGACCGTAAACTTTTCGATATCGCAATGCGCAAAATCGGTTTGGAATGTCCACGCGCTGACGTTGCAGAAGACATGGAACATGCACTTGAAATTCAAGCGCGTTTCGGTTTCCCTGTGATCATTCGTCCATCATTCACGATGGGTGGTTCAGGCGGCGGTATTGCATACAATCGTGAAGAATTCATCGAAATCTGTGAACGCGGTTTCGATCTCTCTCCGACTAAACAATTATTGATCGATGAATCTTTAATTGGTTGGAAAGAATACGAGATGGAAGTTGTTCGTGACAAAAACGACAACTGTATCATTGTATGTACCATTGAAAACTTTGATCCAATGGGCGTGCATACAGGTGACTCAATCACTGTTGCGCCTGCGCAAACATTGACAGATAAAGAATTCCAACTTTTACGTAATGCATCTTTAGCTGTACTTCGTGAAATTGGTGTAGAAACTGGCGGTTCAAACGTTCAGTTCGGTATTAACCCGAAAGACGGCCGTATGGTTGTGATCGAGATGAACCCACGTGTTTCTCGTTCATCTGCATTGGCGTCTAAAGCAACTGGTTTCCCAATTGCAAAAATCGCTGCGAAATTAGCGGTTGGTTATACTCTTGATGAATTGAAAAATGACATCACTGGCGGTACGACTCCTGCATCATTCGAACCTGCAATTGACTACGTTGTGACCAAGATTCCTCGCTTTAACTTCGAGAAATTCCCACAAGCTGATGCAACTTTAACTACACAGATGAAATCTGTGGGTGAAGTGATGGCGATTGGCCGTAACTTCCAGGAGTCTGTATCTAAAGCTCTTCGTGGCTTAGAAGTTGGCGCATGTGGCTTTGATGAAAAAATCGAAGTGGGTACTGCCGGCGCGAAAGAAAAAATCCTGCAAGAACTTAAAGTTCCAGGTCCTGAGCGTATCTGGTACGTGGGCGATGCATTCCGTCACGGTTTCACATTAGACGAAGTGTTTGCTGCAACCAACATCGACAAGTGGTTCTTGATCCAAATCGAAGACATCATCAAAACTGAAAACCAAATCAAAACTTTAGGTTTTGGTGATTTGAATGCGGACAATATCCGTGCATTTAAACGTAAAGGTTTATCAGATCTTCGTATCGCTGGTTTGATGGGTATTTCACAAAAACAATTCCGTAAACACCGTTGGAACTTGGGCGTAACCCCAGTTTATAAACGTGTGGATACATGTGCTGCAGAGTTCGAATCTGACACAGCGTACATGTACTCAACTTACGATGATGAATGTGAAGCAAATCCATCTAACCGTGACAAAATTATGGTGATCGGTGGTGGTCCTAACCGTATTGGTCAAGGTATCGAGTTCGATTACTGCTGTGTACACGCTGCCCTAGCAATGCGTGATGACGGTTATGAAACAATCATGGTGAACTGTAACCCTGAAACTGTTTCAACCGACTATGACACTTCAGATCGTTTGTACTTCGAACCGATCACTTTGGAAGATGTACTTGAAATCGTGCGTATCGAGAAGCCTAAAGGCATTATCGTACAGTACGGTGGTCAAACACCTTTGAAATTGGCTCGTGCTTTGGAAGAAGCAGGTGCGCCAATTATCGGTACATCGCCTGACGCAATTGACCGTGCAGAAGACCGTGAACGTTTCCAACAAATGATTCAACGTCTACAACTTCGTCAACCAAACAACAGCATCGTAAAATCTGCTGAAGAAGGTATGGCTGAAGCTGCGAAAGTTGGCTATCCACTCGTAGTACGTCCTTCTTACGTACTTGGTGGTCGTGCGATGGAAATCGTATACAACGATGACGAATTGAAACGCTACTTGCGTGATGCGGTTCAGGCATCCAATGAAGCGCCAGTTCTTCTTGACCACTTCCTTGATGACGCGATCGAAGTTGACGTAGACTGCGTATCTGACGGTAAAGACGTTGTAATCGGCGGTATCATGCAGCACATCGAACAAGCGGGCATTCACTCAGGTGACTCTGCATGTTCTATTCCTCCTTATTCTTTATCTAAAGAAGTTCAGGACGAAATGCGTCGTCAAACTGTTGCCATGGCGAAAGAGCTTGGCGTAATCGGTTTGATGAACGTACAGTTTGCTGTTAAAGGTACTGACGTATACATTCTGGAAGTGAACCCGCGTGCATCACGTACTGTTCCGTTCGTTTCTAAATGTATCGGCGAGTCTTTAGCGAAAGTAGCTGCGCGTTGTATGGCTGGTCAATCTCTTGTGTCGCAAGGCTTCACTTCAGAGATTATTCCTGAACACTTCTCTGTAAAAGAAGCAGTGTTCCCATTCAACAAGTTCCCTGGCGTTGACCCAATTCTTGGCCCTGAAATGAAATCTACAGGCGAAGTGATGGGCGTTGGTAAAACATTTGGTGAAGCGTTCTATAAAGCTGTGTTAGGCTCTAACGATCGTTTACCTGGTCTTCCAACCGAAGGTGAAGTGAAACACGCATTCTTGTCTGTACGTCACTCAGATAAACCTCGTGCAGTGGGGATTGCTAAACAGTTAACTGATCTTGGCTTCAAAGTGATCGCTACTGGCGGTACTTATGATGTCATTAAAGAAGCTGGTATTGCATGTGAACGTGTGAACAAAGTCACAGAAGGCCGTCCTAATATCGTGGACCGCTTGAAAAATGGCGAAGTTCAGCTCATTATCAATACGACTGAAGGCAAACAGGCTCAAGAAGATTCATTCTCGATCCGTCGCTCTGCACTTCAAGGTAAAGTGTATTACACAACTACCTTGAACGGTGCCGATGCTGTATGCCAAGCCTTAGCAATTAAATTGCCAATGGACGTATACCGCTTGCAAGACCTTACTAAAGGTTAATTAAGTTACCGAGAAGTCCCGTCACCTCTCGGTGGCGGGCTTTTTTTATTTATAAATCAGTACTTTTACTGATTTTTACTTTTTACAAATATGAGGGACAACAATGCAACGTTATCCTATGACTCCCGAAGGCAAAATTGCCCTAGAGAAAGAATTACAGCAACTTAAAAGTGTTGACCGTCCACGTATCATTGCAGCAATTGCTGAAGCACGTGAACATGGGGATTTGAAAGAAAATGCTGAATATCATGCTGCGCGTGAGCAGCAAGGTTTCTGTGAAGGTCGTATTCAAGACATCGAAGGCAAATTGGGTGCAGCTCAAGAAATCGATGTAAAAACACTTGAGCAAAATGGCCGTGTGGTTTTTGGTGTAACGGTAACGATTGAAAATATCGACACTGAAGAACAAAAGACCTATAAAATTGTTGGTGATGACGAAGCAGACTTTAAGATCAACAAGATCTCTGTGAACTCTCCGATCGCGCGCGGCCTGTTAGGTAAAAATGAAGGCGACGAAGTGAAAATCGTTACTCCTCAAGGCGAAGTTGAATACGAAATTGTGAAAGTTGAATATCTCTAAGTTTTAAACAGATATTTTAGGCTGTAAGAACCCCTCAATGGAGGGGTTTTTTATATTCAGGCAATTGATTATATCAGCCTGCTCTATCCTTCTTTTAACAATCCTGACGCAAAGAGTTGAAAGGCATGTAATGCTTCTGGTAATACCTGCTCAGGATGTTCGCTGGAAGCTATCCATAATGCAGCATTCATGGCGGCACCATTTAAAAATATCGCCGCAGCATCGGGATCTACAGTTTTGATCCGGTCTGATGCCAATAATTTTTCAACGCATTCACGCGTGGACTGCAAACATTTGTTTTGACTGGGCCAATGTGCAGGATCACCCAGTACCGCAGGTCCATCACGCAGCACAATACGCTGAAATTCAGGGTTCAAGGCATTTTCAATATAAGTTCGCCCTTCAAGCATCAACCCTTCCCAAAGATCTTCAGGCTGATCGAGATACTTCTGGGCAGATGAAGCCATCTCTGAATCAATTTGATCGACCACCGCAGCAAATAAGCCTCTTTTATCTCCAAAATGGTGATACAGCGCGCCACGAGTCAGTCCCGCTTCTGCCGTAAGTTTATCCATTGAAGTGTCCGCATAGCCATATTCCCCAAATGCACGGCGTGCCACTTGAATCAGTTTTTTACGGGTCTCGGCCATTTTTAATTCACGAATAGACATTTCTATTCCCAGTTCAGCATTGTAAAAATTTTAATTGACATACGAACCGTATGTCAATTATGTTTACATACGAGGTGTATGTGAAAACTTACACCATTTCTAAATTGAACATGAATTGAGAATAGTCATGACCAGAATTGCGATATTTCCCCAAGACCGCCATGCACTTTATGAACAGCACGGTTACTCTGCCGCCATCAAATCGGAAGATTTACTCTTCGTATCAGGTCAGGTCGGTAGCCGTGAGGATGGTTCTGCTGAACCAGATTTCGAGAAACAGGTAGAACGGGCTTTTAAAAACCTAGCTGCAACATTGGCAGCTGCTGGTTGTACCTTTGATGATATTGTCGATGTCACCACTTTTCACACCGATCCTGAACAGCAATTTGAAACGATTATGAAAGTTAAAAATCAGGTGTTTACACAAAAACCTTATCCAAACTGGACCGCTGTTGGGGTGACATGGCTGGCGGGCTTTGATTTTGAAATTAAAGTGATTGCGCGTATTCCTCGCAATGCTTAGGTCATATCAATACATGCTTTTGCATCCGGTTCACTGGCTGATTTGAGATTGTTGATTCAGCTTGAATCGCAATTCGGTATAATGGTGCATTCCTTGTCGTTCTAACTCCCTTATGTCTGAAAAATTAATTAACTCCCCTGTAAACCATTGGTGCGAGTTCGAATTCATCTCAAAAACAGTGAAGAATCCGAATATTCACATCAAGGGGAATTATTCTTACTATTCAGCATATTGGGATCAGGGGTTTGAACGCTGTGTCGTACGTTATTTGCATGATAAGCCTGCAACATTAGAGAAACCCATCGATCAGCTCTATATTGGCAATTTCGTCTGTTTTGGCGCTGAATGCGTGATTATGATGGGCGGTAATCAATTGCACCGTACCGACTGGATATCAGCCTTTCCGTTCGATACGCGCAGTTTTGTGCCTGCTGGCGATACGGTTATTGGCGATGGCTGCTGGATTGGCTCTCGTGCCATGATTATGCAGGGTGTAAAGCTTGGTGAAGGTGCGGTAGTCGCAACAGGTGCGGTAGTCACAAAAGATGTTCCGCCTTATGCTGTCGTTGGCGGTGTACCTGCAAAAATTATTAAATACCGTTTTCCTGAAGAAGATATAAAAAAACTGCTTTCCCTCAAACTTTATGACATAGATGAAAAGCTGTTTTTAAAGATGAGGGAAAAGTTGCAGACGGATGATGTTACATCGCTACTGCATACCTTTAATGCGCTTGAATAAAAGGGATTAGCGTCAAACTCCGCTGTTTATATTCATCGATTTTATTATTTTTAAGCCAGTTTATATTCAAATAACTTAAACGCCATTCATAATAAGTCAATCCTACATCTCTATAGCTGATCTTAAGTATGGTCGCCTTCTGATCTTCACAATAGTTATTCTTTTCATCTTTCATATCTCGGTAGCAGGAGAGTCGATTCTGGTATTCGTAAAAAGGTAAATGCTCAAAGACCAGTTTTGTTTTTCCTTTTGGAAGTAATTGAATAAAGTCCACATTTTGCTCACCACTATCATCCCCCAGAGAGTTTGAAATCCCGCCATAAACCAAGGCAACGGCATAACTATGCTTATTTAAAGGGTAAAGTGCGGGATGGAGATAAATGATCGACTCATGATCTTCCTGAATTGCAAACACAGGTTGATGCTGATCCAAATCCCACTGCTCCATAATTCGATATTGTCCACGCTGCTTTAAAAGCTGTGTGATTCGTAGTTTGTCTTCTATCAAATAATAATATTTATTTTTTGCAATATTTACTGACCAGAGTTGAGCATTTATTTCTTGACATTCGGATTCTAATTGTTGGCAAATTTTCCTTATTTCAGTTACAGAAATATCTTCTTTTTGAAAAGGCAACGATTGAATTGAATTTTCAGCAGAAACAGGCAAAGTAATAAATAAAATCCAAGTTGATAGCATTAATTTTTTAATCATCATAAATATTCTTGTCATTTTTTTATTTTAGCTATTTTATTACTTTTCAGGATTTTAACCAACACTCCCCCCCTCTAACATGAAACATAAAACCTCCCCTCAATCAGAGTGGGTTTTTTCAGAATATAGTGGCTATGATGAGACTTGAACCTGTGACCCCAGCATTATGAATACTACGCTCTAATCAACAGAGCTAAACTTTGAGTAATTAACATAATTGCTAGGTTGAATACTCAAACATTTTCGATTCCGTAATTCTTACTGCTATGCTTTTTCAAAATTATCACGTTGCCAATTCAATTGATTCTGTTCAGTCATTTCTATTTCATTATTAATAAGTTAACAAACTTATGATAAGACAATTTAACAGTACAGTTCACAGGTATTTTTACACATAGTTGCAAATTAAAAATATGCTTACAATTTCATCAGACTTTAGTTTTAAACCCACTAATTTTCCATCCAATCCATGTTAGATTAAATTACAAAAAAATTTTAGCAGATTTAATTATCCCTATGAAATTACTAGGTTTTGTTTTATTTAAAAAACGGCTAGTATCAAATTTCAAACGGTTCCATTCACAGAAATTCATAGGGTTAAAGCATCTGTTTCTAGTAAGGATTATAAGGAGAAATACACATGGCTTATCAAAATATTTTAGTACCCGTTGACGGTTCAGAAACAGCTTATGCAGCTGTATCAAAAGCAATTGAATTTGCTAAAGCATTCGGCAGTAAAGTCACCGTAGTTCAAGTGTTAGCGCTGGATCCCTATATTGCAGCAGAATACATTTCTGCCAATCAAACTAATGACTTGATTGAACGTGCTCGTACGGCGATTGTAGAATCTCTTGAGGCAGCTAAAGCAAAATTCCATGAACAAGGTCTTGAAGTTGAAACCAAACTTATTGAAGGACAAGTGATTCATCGTGAAATTGTCAATGCAGCTAACGAAACCCATGCCGATCTGATTGTTATTGGTTCACATGGCCGTACAGGTCTGAAAAAACTGTTCCTGGGCAGTGTTGCACAAAGTCTGCTCAGTGAATCGCATGTTCCGGTACTGATTGTCCGTCAATAATAGGCCATACCCTTTCCCATCTTTTGCTAAAGGTGGGAAAAGCTTGATTCACGCACATTTTTTATAAAGCATTCATCCACTGATATTGTTTTAAATTAATTTTATCTCCAATCACCATTACCCCTTCTGCCAACAACTTTAATCGCTGGATATTTTCTCCCTGATCATTCAATTTGCTTAGGCTAATTTTTCCTTGAGCATTGATGACCCTGTGCCAGGGAATTTCCGCTTCTGAATCCAGATATTTTAAAACATACCCCACTAAACGTGCATGTTTGGGTAAGCCCGCCATCTTGGCAATCTGTCCATAGCAAGCGACTTTGCCGTAGGGAATGAAAGCCACTACTTGCAGGATTTGCCGTGCCAATTCATCACTGGAGCTATTGGAATGTTGAGGCATATAGTGTCCCTAAATCATTGGTATTAAACTTTAAGATTTCGTGATTTTTGCATTCAAACTGGTCGCTTTAAAAAAACTTCCAACTCATCATCAAGATGGCTCATCTGTAAGAATATCCCGTAGATCATTGATATCTATTTACTCTAGAAAACACATAAAACAATATATAAAAAAGCCCACTCAGGGGCTTTTTTTAGTTAGGATGATTAGAAATTATCTGGGCTTTCCAGACGTTTCACCACCTGTACCTTCTCTGGGTTATGCATCACTGCTACACCATCTTCGGCTTTTTCATCAATTAACGCATCCGGGTTATAAACGGTAATGGTTTCATTGCCGTTGGCATCTTCACCGATAATGTACTGGAAGCCTTTCTTATTCATTTTATGGCACATGCGTTGATACCAGCCTTTAAAACCCGTGGTTTCTTCATTTGGGTTGTAATAAAAGGCATTCATGACCGCAGGTAAACCGAGTCCGCAGACCAAGCCTGAAAGCAGTACCGAAATAAAGGTATAGCCAATTAAAATACTGCTGTATTCAGTTAGTCGTGGAACATTCGCCACGGCAAGTATTAATGCCAGCGAGATACCGCCACGCACCCCGCCCCATGACAGAATTGCCAGACTCCCGTTATAGCTTTTATTTCTAAAGCTCGGGAAAAATGCGAATGACAAATAGTTTGCGGCAAAGCGTGAAGCATGCAGAATAAAAAATGCGACGATACCACCTAGAATCAAGCTAATGCTTAAATCCAGAATAAAGAGTTCAAGGCCAATCAGGGTAAATAAGAATGAATTGATAATGCCTTCAACGGTATGCCAGAAATGATTGACCTCGCGAATTTCACGTTCCTGTAAAATCTCTTTCCATTTGTTGCCAACAACCAAGCCACCAATGACACAGGCAATAGGTGCAGATGCATGAGCAAACAAGGCCACCAAGTATGAACCGCAGGCCAGCAATGCCGTGGTTAAAATCAAAGATTCCATTTCGTGTTTGCCACGAAGCAATCTTAAAATGCCCAGACCAAAGCCCCAGCCAATAATAACGGCAACCACAATCTCGTAAAGCAAGGTTTGCAAAGTACCCATAATGGTAAAGTGTTCACCCTGCAATACATTTAATAAAGTCATGAATACGGCGATACACATGGCATCATTAAACAGTGATTCACCTTCCAGTTTTACCATCAGGTGATGCGGTGCACGTACAGAACTGAGGACTCCTTTAATTCCAATCGGGTCGGTCGCACCCAGTGCAGCCCCTAACAGTAACAGCACCAATAAATCGACATGCTTGCCAATCAGGAATTGATAGCCATACAAAGTGACACCAAAAAACACGGCACACAGCACCAGTGCAATACTGGCCAAAATACTGATTGGTTTCCAATGGCTTTTTAAATCGGACACTTTAAATTTTAAAGCGGAAGATGTCAGGATAAAACAGATCACCCCATTAATTAGAAAGTCATAAAAATCAATATGACGTACCGCTTCCTCAATATTATGAATATTAATGGTAATAAACTGGTTACCACTGAGCAGGCTGGCACCCCACTGTAAAATAAAGACAAAAATTGCCGAAACAATGGGTACCCCAATCGCCTGAGGGAAACCTAAAATACGCTTATTAAAAATAGTCGTTGCAATTGAAAGCGCAAAAATAACTGTAAAGACTTGAAGAAAAAAGAAATTTCCCATTAAAGTTCCAATTCGAGCGATTCATTGGAATAAAGCGAATGCATCCCAACATTTCCAGATAAATATTTAATTAAATAACATTTATTAACCGAATCAGTTTAACCATTTTTTGCTTTGTCATACAAAATAGTTAAGTTTTTTTACATATTTTTGGCAATCATTTAACATAGTCTGAGATCCGCACATTTCGTGTAGCCAGCCTTTCCTTAATTTTTACCTTAAGTTGAATTTATTCATGCATCAAACAGTTAAAACCCTATTTCGGCTTTTTTTTGCAGGAGTAATTTTTCTGATTACATTGGCTTTATTTTTGAGTATTTTTTCAAAAGGCCAAGAAATTTTAAATGCAGATCAACAGTTCCAGCAAGCCAAACAGCTTTCACTCAAATCGACACCTGGCGAGCAATTGGTTCTGGTTTCCAACAATAAACGACCAGATCAGGCGATTTATATTCTCATCGCGAATAATGGTTATATTGCCAAACTCAGCTGTGAGCATTATCTGCAAGATATTTGTACCGATACCTATAACCAGCAGCATACCCGGCAAATCAAACAATTAGAGTTATTAAAAATTGGTCAGCAGCATTATATTCAGCTGGTCAGTTATCAAGATAGCCGCACTCAAAAGCCACAACAATGGTCTTATTCGAAAGCACAAATTCAGCAATTCTATCAGGCTGATATTTCAAGTTTAAAATACAGCCTGTTGAGCATTGCATTGTTTGCATGCGCAGCACTTTATGTGTCGATTCGAATTATTCGAAACTTTAAAAAATTTATCCATGGTTAATAAAAAAGAGGACTTTAAATCCTCTTTTTTAATCTTAGACTGACATTTTCAGCTGTTCAAATGGCTTGGTTAAAAGTATCGCAATCGTTGATATTCCCCGATTTCAAACCGGTTTGAAACCATTTCATGCGCTGCTGACTGCTGCCATGGGTAAAGCTGTCAGGAACCACCTGTCCAGTCGCACGTTTCTGCAAATAGTCGTCACCAATTTTATGCGCTGCATCCATGGCTTCTTCAATATCCCCCTGCTCCAGGAACTGGGTACGTTGCTGGTTATGGTGGGCCCAAATTCCAGCAAAGCAGTCCGCCTGCAATTCCTGACGTACAGAAAGTTGATTGCCTTGTACTTCACTAGATTGTGCCCGGGCTTTTTGTACTTGTGCCGAAATGCCCAACAAAGTTTGAAGATGATGTCCGACTTCGTGTGCGACCACGTAGGCTTGGGCAAAATCACCGGCTTGGTCCTGGCGTGACAATTCAGTGCTGTTCTGCTCACCCGAAATACCCATTTGCTGGCGCATATCTTTAAAGAAGGCAGTATCGATATACACTTTCTGATCGGATGGGCAATAAAAAGGCCCCATGGCAGATTGTGCGGTACCGCAGCCCGAATCCACGATACCATTAAACATCACCAGTTTAGGCGCGACGTACTGGGCATTCAATTGCTGCTGGAACACTTGGGTCCAGGTATCTTCTGTATCCGCCAATACGGTACCGACAAAATCCATCGCCTCTTGCTGCTCAGGGGTTGGATTATCCAGCCCCTTGGTTTCAGCTGGTTGCGATTGTGAGGTTACCTGTTTGGTGGCCTGATAAGCTTGCTGCGGATCTACCCCAAAAAACTTCCAGGCCACAAATGCAACCACCAGCCCTAAAATACTAATACCACCTGCTTTAGCTCCGGCTCCACCTCGACGGTCTTCCACATTGGTACTGATTCGACGACCTTTCCAGCGCATAGTGATATTCCTTCTAGTTTGCTTTTAGCTAATTTTAGCCAGCTTTTGAATTATGCCTGTTTTGATTTCGGCTTCATCTTCTGAATCATTGCAATCACGATTAAAACCAATAATCCGGCAACAAAACCAATCGCCAGATTAATTAAAGTCGGGGTAACTGCACCTATAATACTGCCCATTGTAGGAATGTGCTGCACATAATCTACCGAATCTTCGGTGAAATGATGAAACCATGGAATGGTATGAGTGATAATCCCGCCACCAACTAAGAACATGGCAATAGTTCCAACAATGGTCAAAGTTTTCATCAGTTTGGGTGCAAAAGCCAGTAAACCACGTCCCACAGTTTGTTTGAAACTCGATGCCTGCTCGGTTAAATACAATCCCAGATCATCAATTTTGACAATCATGGCGACAAAGCCATAAACCCCAACCGTCATGACGATGGCAATAGCTGAAAGCACCATGACTTTAGTCGCAAAAGCAGCAGTCGCCACTGTACCCAGTGAAATCACCACAATTTCAGCAGATAAAATAAAGTCGGTACGAATTGCACCTTTAATTTTTTCTTTTTCAAATGTGGCTAAATCAGTTTCGATTGCTGTTAACTCGGCTTCAGCCGCTTCTTCAGTCGTGGCTTTTTTATGCTTCAGACTATGCAGAACCTTTTCCACGCCTTCATAACATAGGAACAAACCGCCAATCATCAATAAGGGATTGATTAACCAAGGCGCGACCACACTAATCAACAGGGCCAAAGGCACAAGAATGAGCTTATTAACAAAAGAGCCTTTGGCAACACCCCAAACTACAGGAAGTTCACGCTCAGAACGCACGCCACTAACTTGTTGGGCATTGAGTGCCAAATCATCGCCCAATACCCCTGCGGTTTTTTTTGCAGCCATTTTGCTCATCACAGCAACGTCGTCTAAAACAGTCGCAATATCATCTAATAATATTAATAAGCTACTCGCCATTCTTGTTATCCCTAAAGTTTCTATTCTGTATTTTAAAGATAAATATTTAAAAAAACTGTATCAACATCATTAAATTGTTCTTATTTTTTCTATGATCTGTTTTTATAGTGCCTGCCATTCAAAAACATTATGCCGTACAATAAGGCCATTCATCAGCATATACGTGTAGTGCTAACAACTACTTTGGAATAGAGAGATAATGAGTAATCAAGACAATCGTCCTGTTATTTTGACTGGCGACCGCCCAACCGGACAACTTCACTTAGGTCATTTTGTAGGTTCTTTACGTTCACGTGTAGGATTACAGGATTCTCATCATCAACATCTTCTTCTTGCTGATGCCCAAGCTTTAACCGATAACGCCGATAACTTTGAAAAAGTACGCCGCAATATTATTGAAGTGGCAACGGATTATTTGGCCGTGGGTATTGACCCAACCAAAACCACGATTTGTGTTCAGTCATGCTTGCCAGCTTTGAATGAACTGACCATGCTGTATTTAAACTTTGTGACTGTGTCCCGTTTAGAGCGTAACCCGACCATTAAATCTGAAATTCAGATGCGCGGTTTTGAACGTGATATTCCCGCAGGTTTCCTTTGCTACCCTGTGGCACAGGCAGCAGATATTACTGCTTTTAAAGCAACTGTAGTGCCGGTAGGCGAAGACCAGATTCCAATGATCGAACAGACCAATGAGATTGTTCGCCGTTTGAACCGTCAGATTGGTCACGAGATTTTGCCTGAATGTAAAGCCCTGCTTTCCAATGTCGGCCGTTTACCTGGTTTTGATGGCAAGGCCAAAATGTCTAAATCGCTAGGCAATACCATTGTGCTGGATGCTTCAGATAAAGATATCAAAAAAGCAGTCAATGCCATGTATACCGACCCGAACCATCTTCGTATCGAAGATCCGGGTCAGGTTGAAGGCAACGTGGTATTTACTTACTTAGATGCGTTCGATACCAACAAAGAAGAGCTGGAAGAGTTAAAAGCACATTATCGTCGTGGCGGTTTAGGCGATGGGACAGTAAAAAAACGTCTTGAAGGCATTTTAAAAGAAATGATCGGCCCGATTCGTGAACGTCGTATGGAATTACAGAAAGATCCAGACTACATCATGGACATTCTGAAAACCGGTACCGATAAATGCCGTGACATTACCCAACAAACCCTGGATGAAATCAAATCAGGTTTAGGTGTGTTCCATTTTTAAACCCTTATAAATAAAAAAGCCCTTGTTTCATCAGGGGCTTTTTTATAGTCAAAAAATGAGCAATCAATCACACTAACCTATGGTTATTAACCTGAATTAACACAACTTAACGGAAAGCCTCATGAAATGACTGACCATTCATTTTATGATGTCTCCAATGCTTAGAGCTACCCCTAGTTCTAACATTCTCCTTAACCGAACTGTGCAAACAGATTCGTTGTTCTACGCGATGATCACCCCAATCATTGCGTATTTTTTTGCCTGTTTTTCTAGCAATAATACGTTTCAAGCAATAAAAAAAACCCGCACTTGGCGGGTTTTTTTGGGTTCACCACTTATGCATGTTTGTGACGCATATGCGGGAATAAAATCACGTCACGGATACTTGGTGCATTAGCAAATAACATCACCAAACGGTCAATACCAATACCTTGACCTGCTGTTGGAGGAAGACCATATTCAAGTGCTTCAATGAAGTCAGCATCAAAATGCATCGCTTCATCATCACCCGCGTCTTTTTCAGCAACCTGTGCCTGGAAACGTTCAGCCTGGTCAATCGGGTCATTCAATTCCGAGAAACCATTGGCCAGCTCACGACCACCAATGAAGAATTCAAAACGGTCAGTGATATGTGGATTGGTATCATTACGACGCGCCAGTGGAGAAGTTTCCGCTGGATATTCGGTAATGAAGGTTGGTTGACGAAGCTTGGTTTCAACCGTTTCTTCAAATACGATGGTTTGAAGTTTACCCAAACCAAAACCAGGTTTCACTTGTTCTTTCAGTTCTTCCTGAATGAATTTCGCCAGGAATTCACGGTCAGATACATTTTCTGGAGTGAATTGCGGGTTATGTTCAAGAATGGCATCAAACATTGAAATTTTCTTGAATGGACCTTTGAAGCTATATACTTCTTCACCATAAGGAACATCGGTAGAACCCAAAATGTCGATGGCCAATTTCTCAAGCATTTTTTCAGTGAGTTCCATCAAGTCTTTATAGTCTGCATAAGCTTGATAGAATTCAATCATGGTGAATTCCGGGTTATGACGTGTTGAAACACCTTCATTACGGAAGTTACGGTTAATTTCGAATACACGTTCAAAACCACCTACAACCAGGCGTTTCAAGTAAAGCTCAGGTGCAATACGCAAGAACAATGGCATATCCAGAGCATTGTGATGGGTTTCAAATGGACGCGCAGATGCACCCCCTGGAATCACATGCATCATCGGTGTTTCCACTTCCATGAAGCGCTCATTGATTAAATAGTTACGGATACCAGCAACGACTTTGGCACGAATTTCAAAAGTTTTACGTGTTTCTTCATTTACGATCAAGTCTAAATAACGTTTACGGTATTTAACTTCGGTATCGTTTAAACCGTGGAATTTGTCTGGAAGTGGACGTAAAGATTTAGTTAACAGTTCAAAATGTTCAATATGAACATAGAGATCACCCTTACCTGAACGACCGATATAACCTTCAACGGCAATAATATCACCCAGATCTAAAGCTTTAATGGTTGCAAGTACTTCTGGATCTAGTTCTTTACGAGCAACATAAAGCTGAATACGTCCAGTCATGTCTTGAATCACGATGAATGAACCACGGTTCAACATCACGCGACCCGCTACTTTGACATGAACCTGCTCGCCAGCTTCAATTTCTTCTTTAGATTTGTCAGCAAATTGTACTTGTAAATCTTGAGCGTAATCTTCGCGCTTAAAGGTGTTTGGCCAAGGGCTAGTTCCCTTTTCCTGAGCATGTTCTTCAATATGCTTTAACTTGGCATGACGCTGTGCAATTAAATCGTTTTCGGAAATGTGTTGTTCAGAAGTCGATTGAGCGTTATGTTGCGTCATCTCTGCCTCGAATATGTGTAAAAAACGGAAGTTGCATAGCATAGCAGATTTAGTATAAATTTCGAATGACTTATTGCCACTCAAAAGCATTGATTTGCTAAAAACACTTCCTTTCACTTATATTTTGAAGCACATTTTTAAGCTTCTGCCAATTGTTTAACAATCTCAAAGCCCTTCTTAAATCCGTTATCCATCATTTCCCTATATTCTTTAGGACTTTCCAGTTCCACCCACAGTCTGGTTTTTCCGTGTAAATCTTCCAGAAAATACTTTTCCAAACTACCGCTCCATTTTTTTAGTTCTTCACTGTCTAAATCTTCAACACCCTTTCGTACGACACCTAAATGTTTAAAGATCAATATCTTAAATTCCTCCATCTGCTCAATGGTAGACACCATGCCATTCCGCTCAGCATCCAGAAATAGCGTTTTACCATTCACCTTCCAATCCGAATGAATGCTGGAACTGGGCGAAAAATAATAGGTCCATTGGCTATAGCTATCTGGGTTCCATAGCACCTGCCATACTTTTTGTGGTGTGGCTTCAATTAAAATTTCATAATTTAGTTTTTCCATAACCGGCTCAGCTCGGAGATATCTTGATGCTCAAGTTAGCCAAATCTACTTTTAGCGCCTAGCAGCATTTTGTTATTCAGTCCTGATCTGGGATTTTAACTAGAATAAAAGGCTGTTTTTTATTCATAATTTTTTTGTAAATATATTTGGTCTGTTATCTGTAATGGGCTTGTTAGACCAATAGCTAACTGCGCTGTTAGGCAAAGTTACATACAATGAATTTAAGAAAAAATAGTTGAAAAGTAATCTATTTAACTGTGTCTATCTTTGTGAATAAAGAAAGTATGAACTAAAACAATGACCACATGCCCTTTAAAAATCCTGTTTTTACATGGACTCGATTCTTCGCGTGAATCGACCAGATTCCATGCTATTGATGCCGATCATAAATATTGTATCGACGTAGATTATCGTAACCTGAATTTTCAAACCGTCGCTAATTTTTATCGGGAAACCATTACCAAAATTAAACCTGAAATCCTGGTTGGCCATAGCTTGGGCGCTTACTGGGCGCTTAAAATGTCAGCTCTATATAAAATTCCAGCAATTATCGCCAATCCCAACTTAAGCCCAGATTTTCGTGCAGATTATCCGCCTATTAATGAAGATGATCTGGAACACGATATTGCGCAAATTGCCTATCTGGAACTAGGGGATGAAGAACTGGATATGTATGCTGTACAACAGCAACTCGAACCGTATATGCAGGTTCAGGCGGTCGAAGGTGGACACCACCGCTTAGCCAGTCCAGAAAATATCAATGACCTGCTTCAGCATATGCAGACACATTTTCTGAAAAAATAAAAAAGCCCTGGTTATTCCCAAGGCCTTTTTTACATCCGCTTAATTAAGCAACATCTTGCTCTGGCTGTGACTTGTCATCGAGTACTGACCAAACCTCTAAGCCTAAGTCACCATGCAAATCTGGTAAATCAAGGAAAATACTTGCACCCAAAACTTGGTGCTGGCATTTATTCACCAGCTGTTTCACGGCTTTCAAGGTACCGCCAGTGGCTAATACATCATCCACAATAATAATTTTTTGCGGTTGAACCTCTGCCGACATTTCCAGACGGTCCATACCATATTCCAGGCTATAACCGACACCTACCACCGGTGGTGGTAACTTACCTGCTTTACGAACCAGCAATAAGCCTTTACCTAAACGTTGTGCCAACAAACTTGCCAGCACAAAACCACGTGCTTCAACCGCAACAAAACTTTCTACTTGTTCCAGTTTCTCAGCAGGAATGCTGGCAATTAAAGCCTCAGTTAATAACTCAATATTTCCCATAAATAATGGAGTCAGGTCAAAAAAACAAATACCTGGTTTCGGGAAATCTTGGACAGTACGAATGTTAGACCACAAAGTTGTAGACAAATTGCTCATGGGGAGAAAGGTATTAAAAAAGGAATATGTGAATTTTAACGCTTTATCAGAACAATGACCAGTAAGCGATCAGTTTTAAAGCACAACAAGAACAGTTAAAACAACATAAATTATTGATTTTATTATGTTCATTTTTTAAATAAATAATAGCTATAGATTTAGCTAATTTTAGATTAACAAATCCCGTTATTTTTTTCTGCACGACCTTAGTCTAAAAAGTCTAATCTCCAATCTTGAACAGAAGCTGCCTCAACACTCTAATTAAGCAATTAATTGATCTGGATGAGTGACTTATATTGTTAAACTCACGCTTATTTCCTTATTTTAAAGACAAGTTTTGTCCTCCTAAGCAATTCTGCTTTCAAATTCTGCCCTTAAACTCCGATATTCGCTTTACATTAGCAATAGAACTGCGTAAAAATTTGCTTGAATATGTACATCGAAAGTCATATCAATCGGTTCATGCTGTATATAAAATTTTACTGACGGCATATTTTTGAAAAGTCAGTGTTTTGGAGAGTCAAATGAAGAAATATCAATGCATCGTTTGTGGATGGATTTATGACGAAGCGGAAGGTTGGCCACAAGATGGCATTGTCGCAGGTACCAAATGGGAAGATATTCCAGATGACTGGACTTGCCCAGACTGTGGTGTATCAAAAGTTGATTTTGAAATGGTAGAAATCTAATTATTGATCGCAAAGACCATAGTGAATGGTCTTTTTTTACGTCTTATAGAAAACAGTTTGGAGAAAACTATGCATCCTATCGTCATCATTGGTTCAGGTATGGCCGGTTATACCGCAGCACGTGAATTTCGCAAGCTTAATCCCGAGCATGAGCTGGTCATGATCTGTGCAGATGATGCGGTAAACTATGCCAAACCGACGCTTTCAAATGCCTTAGTCGGCAACAAGGCACCTGAACAAATTGCCTTGGGCGATGCAGCTAAAATGGCAACGCAACTGAATATGCGTATTGAAGCTAATACCTGGGTGAAAGAGATCCAACCGGCACAACATCAGCTTATTTTAGAAAAAGATGGCCAACAAAGTACTCAGCCTTATGCCAAACTGGTTCTTGCAGTGGGTGCTCATCCGGTTCGCGTAGCCATTGCAGGTGATGGCAGTGATGACATTCATGTGGTTAACAACTTAGATGATTACAAGGCTTTCCGTAAAAACCTGGCGCAAAATCAAGATAAACGCGTGGTGATTCTGGGTGCCGGTCTGATTGGCTGTGAATTTGCCAATGACCTGCAAAATACCGACCACAAAGTAATCGTGATTGATTTGGCACCCCTGCCATTGGGTCGTTTATTGCCAGGCCATGTTGCAACATCCTTCCAGGAAAAACTTGAAGATATTGGTATTCACTTTGAACTGGGTACTACCGTTGAAAAAGTACTGAAAGTGGAAAATGGCGATTATCAAATCACATTAGCCAATGGTCATTCGGTGGTTGCCGACATTGTGCTTTCTGCGATTGGTTTACACCCAAGTCTGGAATTAGCGAAAACTGCGGATATTCATTGCAGCCGCGGCATTTTGACCAATAGTCATCTGGAAACCAGTCAGCCTGATATCTACGCGATTGGCGACTGTGCTGAAGTGAATGGTTTGTTGTTGCCCTATGTTATGCCCATTATGCAACAAGCACGCGCTTTAGCGAAAACCCTGAACGGTGAGAAAACCCATGTGCATTACCCAGCAATGCCTGTTGCGGTAAAAACACCTGCTGCACCCCTGACTGTACTTCCTGCACCTGTAGACGTTGATGTCACCTGGGAAACTGAAGAACTTGAAGATGGCATGATTGCAAAAGCCTTGGACAGTCAAAACACCTTGCGTGGTTTTGTTTTATTAGGTGCTACTGCAGCAAAACAGCGTTTAAGTCTAACTAAACTGGTACCAGACTTGATTCCTGCTGCGGTTTAAGGTTTTAATACCAAGGACATTTTTTCAACAAAATGTCCTCTTTTAGGAAAAACAATAATGAATAGCGCACTCAATTTTACCGGCTCTCCCTATACTTCATTTATGCATGAAACCAGAGTCAATTTGGGCAATGGTGTTGAACTGCATGTTGAAATGGGTGGAAATCCTGAACATCCGGCAATTATGCTGATTATGGGTTTAGGTGCGCAAATGTTGTTTTGGCCTGATTTTTTCTGCAAATCGCTGATTGACCAGGGTTATCGGGTAATTCGTTATGACAACCGCGATATTGGTTTATCCTCTAAAATCCGCAATTCAGGCCCACGACTCAACACCTTGAAATTAATGGGTCGTTTTGTCCTAGGTCTGGAAAATCAGGGTGCACCTTATAACTTATATGATATGGCAGAAGATGCTGCGCTACTGATTGATCGTTTGGGACTGGAACAAGTCTCTGTGATTGGCGCTTCCATGGGCGGTATGATTGCACAGATTCTGGCAGCCAAACACCCGCAGAAAGTCAGCAACTTGGGCTTAATGTTTACCAGTAACAACCAACCGCTGTTACCGCCGCCTTTTCCCAAGCAGCTGTTTAGCCTGATTGGCAGACCTGAATCGACTGACGAAGAAGGCATTGTGAATCATAGCGTAAAAGTATTTAATATTATTGGTTCCCCTGGATATATCAACCAACTGGAAATTATTCAGACTGCGCGCAAATTATATCAACGAAGTTATTATCCAGCGGGTGTACTTCAACAGTTTTTAGCAATATTATGTACAGGTTCTTTGCTACAATTGAGTAAGCAAATTCAGCAACCTACCCTCGTGGTACATGGCTCTCGTGATCGTTTACTGCCACCGAGTCATGGCAAAGCAGTTGCAAAGGCAATTACTGATGCGAAATTTGAATTAATTGATGGAATGGGGCATGATATCCCACCACATTTTATTCCCTATCTTAGCGGATTATTTGCTGATCACTTTAAATCAAAACATTAGGACACTATGGCTGCATTACCATCTTTAAGACAGCTGTCATACCTCGTTACACTGTCTGAAACGCTGCATTTTACTGAAGCTGCGCGCCGTTCATTTGTGACCCAATCGACTTTGTCAGGCGGGATCATGGAATTAGAGCGTTTGTTAGGTGGAGTCCTCGTTGAACGCGACCGCCAAAATGTACGTTTAACTCCGCTTGGCGAACAGGTTGTTGCCCGAGCCCGTGTTCTATTGGCAGATGCACAAGACCTGATGCGTTTAAGTCGTGAAATGAGCGAACCTTTAACGGGTGATTTACATTTAGGGATTATTCCTACAATTGCACCTTTTATTTTGTCGCAACTTCTAGATGAAGTGCATAAGCAGCTTCCTAAAATTCAACTGCATTTGCACGAAGCACAAAGTGAAAAAATTGTCGAAAAACTAGAACACGGCAATTTAGACATGATCGTGTTGGCCTTGCCTTTTGACACGCGTGGTTTAAAAGTTGCCGAAATTTCAAAAGAAAGCTTGTATTTGGTTTACCATAAAGCTGACCAGAATGCCCAGAATGCCCGCAGTTTAGATGATCTGGATTTATCCCGCTTAGTATTACTTGAAGAAGGCCATTGCTTACGCAACCATGTATTAAGTGCCTGCCCAATTGGTGAGCGTAAAAATGATCATCGCTTAAAAGCAAGTTCATTACCCACACTGGTAGAAATGGTTTCTTCAGACTTGGGCTTTACCCTGCTTCCTGAAATTGCACTTCATACTAATATGATTAAAGCCAATCCAGATCTAGTGGTCAAACCAATAGAAGCAGCGCCAAGTCGTACCCTCGCCTTGGTAACACGTAAAAGTACGCCGCTGCAAAGCGAGTTCGATGTACTGCTGCAGATTTTGCAAAAAATCACGCAAAATTCTCATTAAAAGATTCAGTCGATTAAAAGGAGCAACCGCTCCTTTTTTTATGCGCTAATGGAAATATTCAGCTTCATTTTCCAATGTAATATCTTATTTTTTTTCATAAAAAAAAGGTTTACCACGCGGATAAACCTTATTTGAAGCAAATCCACAACCTCTCATACATGGATGAAATGAGAAATCTCTCTTCAACAAATTGCATACTTCTTTACTAAGGAACTTGCAAGAAGTGAACTTATTTTAAGTCACTCTTTATGTGCTTTATATCCCTAATAATAGGTATTTTTAGCCTAAAAATAGAAAAAAAAGTCAAAAAAATGGCTTATCCCAATGAATAAGCCATGAAAGGTAAAATATTTCTATTACTTAGATTGTAATAAAAATATGATATTCCTTAGCGTTGGAATAGCATTTGTTAATAGAACTCATAAAAAAGTGCCATTAGACTAAACAGTTAAAATCACTTTTAGTATCACTATAATTAGGGATTTTTTTAGTTTTTATATAAAACGAATTTATTTTGAACAAAAAACAACTCGATAACAACCAGATCATAATAAAAGTAATTTTTATGTAAATATTATTTATTGTACAGATACTTAAATTTACTTTAATTGTATAAATTCACTAGTTTTGGGGATAGTCATTGCATTGATTTTATAGCAAAGTGACCAGATAAAATCCAAAACAGTGTGAGTACAATCTTGTGGGTGAACTAACATTACCCGTTCCCATCATGATGATCGAGGATCAACCTGCTTTTAAGCATCGATTAGAAACGATTCTAATGGGATTGGGCTATCCGACAGAATTAATGATTAGCACTCAAAATCTTGCCGAAGCTGAAGCACTGTTGCAACAGCATTTGCCCAACCTGATTTTTATTGATGTGGAACTGAACACCACAGCAAAGCTATGCTTTATAAAAAAGCTGAAACACATCCATCCAGATAGCCATGTAATTGCAATATTAACTGAACAGCACACTGCATTACTCTTCGATGCCATTCAGTCGGGTGCACAAGGATATGTTTTTCATCATCATACTGAAGCAGAAATGATCAATAATATTAAAAGCATTCTACGTGGAGGTGCTCCTCTTCATCACAATTTGGCCCAATATATTTTGTTTCGTCAGACTCAATGTAGTGAAAAAAAATCCGCGCTTGAAGAAAAGACCGTACTCGCCTTAACCAGCATTGAATATGAAATTTTAAATCTGATATCAAAAGGCCTAAATTCACAGCAAGTAGCAGATCAAACAAATACTCCACTGTATAAAATTGAAGGCAATATTAAAAACACCTACAGAAAAATTGCCAGCCTGGAACATTGATTTTTTAAATTGATGAAAATTTGTCCGTAGATTAAAAAAATCAGGAAATCCGAAAACCCCCTGATTTGATGTGATTAAGACTGATCCAGATTATTTGATCATCTCTAATAATATACGCTGTGCATTATGTGCTTCTTCGCCTTCGGCAACTTGGGCACGTAACCAGGTGCCATCACTTTGCAGCAACCATGCTTGCTGATTATCTTTTAAATAATTCAGTAAGCCTTGTTGGTAAATGCGTTTTTTCAATGCTGAATCTTCAACCGGGAAACATGCTTCCACTCGGTTGAACAGGTTACGGTCCATCCAGTCCGCACTTGAACAGTAAATCCGGCTATCACCACCATTTAAGAAGTAATAGACACGAGTATGTTCAAGGAAACGTCCGACAATGGAACGTACCCGGATATTTTCCGACAAGCCTGCCAAACCGGGACGTAAACAACAGATGGAACGAATAATGAGATCAATTTTCACCCCGGCTTGAGAGGCTTCGTATAATTTATTAATCAGCTGCATTTCCGTTAAGGCATTGACCTTGACAATAATTTGCGCAGGTTTACCGGCTTTGGCATTGGCAATTTCATCATCAATAAAATTAACCAGCTGTGCGTGCAGGGTAAAAGGCGCATGCAATAACTTTTTCAGTTTTGCCATTTTCCCCATACCGGTCAGTTCCTGAAAAATGCGGTGTACATCTTCACACAGTTCTTTATCTGTGGTTAATAAACCGTAGTCGGTATAGATACGGGCATTACCGGCATGGTAGTTACCGGTACCCAAATGCACATAGCGCACCAGCTTATTGTTTTCACGGCGTACCACCAGAATCATTTTGGCATGGGTTTTATAACCGACAATGCCATATACCACCACTGCTCCTGCTTCTTGCAGTACATTGGCCACTTCAATATTGGACTCTTCATCAAAACGGGCACGCAATTCAATCACGGCCGTCACTTCCTTGCCATTACGCGCTGCTTCTGCCAAGACCTGTACAATTTCAGAATCTGCTCCACTACGGTACAAAGTTTGCTTGATCGCGAGCACTTGCGGATCACGTGCAGCTTCACGCAGCAAATTAATCACTGGGGCAAAAGATTCAAATGGATGATGGAGTAAAATATCCTGCTTCTGCATGGCAGAAAAAATATTCTCAGATTTTTTCAGGACTTTAGGAATAATAGGCGTATGCGAGTCATAACGTAAATGTGGACGTTTAAAATTCGACAATAAACGGGCAAGGTTTACCGGACCTGCTACCTTGTAAAGCTGCTCTTTGTCGAGGTCGAATTCATCCAGCAAATATTCGTAGATATGTTCAGGACAATTTTGAGTCACTTCCAAGCGTACTGCACGGCCAAAACGGCGCGAGTTCAACTCCCCTTTTAAGGCTTTGGCTAAATCTTCGACATCTTCATTTAAAGCTAAATCGGCATTTCGGGTGACACGGAACTGATAACATCCGGTCGCCGTCATACCCGGGAATAAATCTGAAACATGCTCATGAATAATGGCGGATAACATGACATGATGCTCTTTGCCATCAGTGAGTTCATCCGGTAAGCGTACTACACGGGGTAATGAGCGCGGTGCAGGCACCACGGCCAGATCAATCTGACGGCCAAAAGCATCTTTACCTTCCAACGTGACAATAAAGTTGAGGCTTTTGTTCACCAGGCGCGGGAAAGGATGGGCCGGATCAAGGCTGATTGGGGTGAGTACTGGGGCCACCTGTTCCTGAAAATATTTTTTCACCCAAGCTGATTGGGCAGGTGTGAGTTCACCACGGCGCAAGAAACAGATATCTTCTTCACGCAGTTTAGGCAGAATTTCTTCATTTAAAATACGGTATTGGCGCTCAATCGCATCATGGGCAGTTTTGGAAATACTGTCCATCACCTGCTTAGGCGTTAGACCGTCCGGGGTATGGCTCTCATTGCCTAAATCCAGTTGCTCCATCATCCCGGCAACACGAATTTCAAAAAATTCATCCAGATTACGGGAAAAAATAAGCAGGAAATTCATCCGCTCAAGCAAAGGATGCAAAGGATCGACCGCTTGTTCCAATACCCGCAAATGGAAGTCGAGAATAGAAAGCTCACGATTAATGTAGCGATCATTATATGTGTATTCTATTTGCGCCGGAGTCGTATTAGCAGCCGTATTCATACCTAACCTGTGATTGTTCGAAAGTAGTCCGTATCTTCATAAGTATGCTTCAAAATTATGACAATTTCATAAAAAAAAGCCCAAATAACTGGGCTTTTTGAAAATAAATTATCAATCAGGAATATGGCTGTAGCGCATATATTTTTGAATCATGCGTTTACGATATTGCAGTTTTCTATCATTACGATGGTCTTGATAATATTTGGGATTAGGTAAAATAGCGGCTATAAATGCTGCCTGTTCACGCGATAAATTTTTAGAGCTCTTGCCAAAATAATGCTGGGTTGCCGCTTCTATCCCATAAATATTGTCACCGAACTCGACCGAGTTCAGATACACTTCCAAAATCCGCTGTTTTGACCACATTCGTTCCATCATCCAGGTTGCAACTGCTTCCTGTCCCTTACGCAAGAATGAACGCTTATTGTATAAAAACAGGTTTTTGGCTAATTGCTGGGAAATAGTTGAACCGCCCGCAACCACTTTACCCTTATCTTTATTGCGTTCTAGGGCAAATTGCATGCCCTCCCAGTCAAAACCTTTGTGCTGCAAAAATTTCCCGTCTTCCGCAGCAACTACGGCATGTTTCATATAATCACTGATCTGATCATAATCACGCCATTGGTGTTGAATCGGTTTCGAAGAGTCGGACCAGTAATCCAGACGCATCATCATGGTGGTATCGACCGGATGGGTTCGCCACCACATTAAACTTGCAAAAATCCAAAGTTGAACCAAAAGCACCAAACTGACAAGTATTAACAAACTACGAACAATAAAAGCTTTCATGTCAGTGAGTTACTCCAAAAATCTGTTTTTTTCGTGCTAAGCTGGATGCTGAATATAGCAAAGATTATAAAAGAATAGCATGGACAAACTTTCTCCTCCTCCCATTCAAAGCAAACCCGAGGTTCATCTTTGGTGGTTGACGGCAGTTTTTATTGCCATCAATGTCGGTTTGTTTCTCTGGCAAGTCCTGAGCGGAGTCAATATTACTGCTCCCAGTCTGGTGGATGCTATTCATTGGGGTGCTGATTATGCACCTTTAACCTTTTTAGAGGAACCCACCCGCCTGTTTAGCAGCATGTTTTTTCATTTTGGTTTAATTCATTTAATGTTGAATATGTGGGCGCTGTATGTTTTTGGCAGCGTGGCAGAACAGCTTTTAGGCCGGTTCTATTATCTGGGTCTTTATATTCTTGCCGGCCTGATGGGCAGTTTACTCAGCGGGTTCATCGATATTCAGAATACCATTGAACTGCTGCGCAGCAATGATGCCAGCCTGCTTCCCACCGTGAGTGCCGGTGCATCGGGTGCCGTGATGGGTATTGGTAGTGCATTGACGGTTTTATCCCTACTCCCCCTGTTACCCAAGCAGCGCTTTATTTTAGATAAGAAAACCTTGCTGATGATTATGGGTATCAATTTATTGATTGGCTTTACCATGACCGGAATTAACAATGCCGCACATATAGGCGGCATGCTGATGGGTGCCGTGCTGACAATGATCTGGTATATGGGACAAAGAATATATAAACCGAATTTGGCCTTTGTAGTAGGCATGGCGGTGGGCATCATCAGCTGCTATCTGCTTTATGCCTACTGCATGCAACAAGTGCAGATTTTGGAACCGGTCTGGCGGCAAATATTGGCCGCCATGCGGGCACAACTGCATTTTTAGAATTTTTCCTGTTGAAGATGAATCAGCTATTGATTCATCTCGCGCAAGCTTTGTAGTGGCGGAATATCACAGAGATAACTTAAGCGATAACGCCCAATCAGGGCACACAATAGCGTCATGAGTATGGGTAAAATAATCCAGATTTGCCCATGTGCCTGAATCAGCAAATTCATTTTATAACTGGCAATCGCACTGATCACTTCTGCAAACAGGCAGGATACGATTCCGGCCATGAATCCCATAAAGCCAATCTCTAAGGTCATCATCTGTTTCAGCTTCTGTTTGGAGCTGCCGAATGAACGCAACAAAGCTACTTCACGTTTACGTTCATCCATCAACAGGTTTAAGCAGGCAATTAACACCAGAATCCCGGAAACACTGACCAACAGCGCCAGGATGCTGACAATTTGCACCAGCACATTCACCAGACGTTTGACCTCATCCAGAATTAAGCTGACATCAATAAAAACCGTGGTAGAAAATTGCTGAATCACCGCGGCCATCTGGTTCTTATCCCGTTCCGGCACATAAAAACTGCCTAAATAGCTGCCGGCATTTTCATCCATGGTTTTAGGTGCAAAAATAAAGAAAAAATTCGGACTAAAACTTTCCCATTCCACGCTGCGCAAGTTCACCACTTTGGCTTGAATCTGGCCTTCAGGCAGACTAAAGGTTAGACGATCGCCAATTTTAATGCCCAGCTCTGCCGCGGTTTTGGCTTCAACCGACACCTCACCGGGATATTTCAATGCTGCTGTGCCCTGCACGATGATATTGTCGGCAGGATATTCTGTGGTCTGGGTCAAGTTGAGTTCACGGCGTAAAGAATTATTGCTTTTGACCAGATCTGCTGCAAAGGGCTGATCATTTTTGGCCACCAGGCGACCACGAATATTGGGATATAAAGGCGTACTTGGCCATCCGTGTTGTTTAATCTGGGCTTTAAATGCAGGCATATCAAAGGGTGGCAGGCCATACACAAACTGGTTGGGAGTACCTTCAGGCAATTGTTGTTGCCAGCGCTCCAGCAAGTCTGTTCTTAACACAGTCAACACCGTCATCAGACTCAGGCCGAGTGCCAAGGCTGTAATTTGAAAAGCGGTTTGATACGGCACCCGCACATAGGCTGAAATCGCCCCTTTCAGGCCTTTGATGAACTTTAAACAACCCCAGATTAATAAATAAAGTAACGTACACAGCAGTACAATCGCCCCCATCACCCAGGCGGTCAGCACGATATTTTCTGTCAGTACAATACTGAATAGTGCCAGGCTGGCTGTGCCCATCACCAACATCCAGAGCATCGACTGCACTGATTTTTCCTGCTGGCGAATGACACGAATCGGCGGGGTATTGAGTAATTGCCATAAACTGGGAACAATAAATCCCAGTAACACCACAGCACTGGTCAGCATGGCCACCGGTAATGGCCCCAGCAGCATCGCCCATACAGAAAATTCCATTTGCAAATTGGGAATCAGTTGTAGCATCAGTTGCAACAAACCATAGCCTAGCGCCACCCCAGCCAAACTACCAATCAACATCGCCACCATGAGTACCACAGCCAGTAAGGCCAGATAGGCATTGAGAATCTGCCCGCGCGTCGCGCCAATGCAACGCATCAATGCAATATTGTCCTGATTTTGCTGCACATAGCGCTGACTGGTCAAAGCAATGGCGATCCCGCACAGCAAAATGGTCAAAATATTGCTCAGTTGCAGGAAGGTATCCAAATTGGCAATCGGCTTCATTAACCGGGTATTGCTTTCGCTGGCATTGCGCAATCTTAAGCTATTTTGTTCATCCAGCATTTGCGCATCTTGTGCTGTTTTCGGCAAAGTGGCGTGCTGCTGTCGCTTAAAGTCCTGTTCAAACAGCTTGGTTTGCTGTGCATCTCCCGCCATTAATAAACGATATTCGGCACGGCTGCCGACTTGAATGGCATGGGTTTTCGCCACATCAACCTGAGAAATCATCACCGTTGGCGAAAAGCCGGAAAAACCAAGTTCCTGATTGGAGTCATGCGCAATTTTTGCCGTGATCTTAAACTGAGCATCTGCAATATTGACTGTATCTCCCACTTTTGCATGTAATAAATCCATGGCCCGTGGACTCATCCAGACCTCACCAGACTGGATGGTTTTGGCCGCTGGCAACACCCGAAGTTCCCCGCGCAAGGGAAATGCCTGGTCGATGGCTTTGACATTGACCATCACAAACTGATCCCGGGTATGTGCCATTGAACTGAATGCAGTGACTTGGGATTGTCGTAGTTTTAATTGCCTGGCTTGATCGTGCCACTTTTTTTCCAGCGGCTGATTGTCTGTAAGCACCAGATCCGCTGCCAGCATTTCTGCGGCCTGTAGCGCCACGGCATTCTGAATCTGTTCATTGCTAAATTTCAGCGCCGTGGTTGCACTAATCGCCAGTGTCAAAGCAATCATTAGCAAATAAATACCGGTGCTTTTAAAGCTTTGGCTCAGTAAGGGCCGAAACAATGGATTCATTTCAGCCCTCTCCCGAAGCATGTTCGATCAAATGACCATCACGCAACTCAAAATGACGCTGGCATTGCTGGGCCAAGGTTGAATCATGGGTAACCAGTACCAGCGTGGTGCCAAACTCACGATTCAGCTGAAACAGCAGTTGCTCGATTTCCTTGGCCGTTTGAGCATCCAGATTACCGGTAGGCTCATCGGCAAAAATAATTTGTGGATCGCTGATTAAGGCACGGGCAATCGCCACCCGTTGCTGTTCCCCACCAGAAAGCACTTTAGGCGTTTGCATGGCCTGACGTTCCAAGCCGACTTTCTTCAGCAAGGCCAAGGCCTTTTTTTCAGCCGCAGCAAAGTTAAAACCCGGTTGTAAACGTAGCGGTAACATCACGTTTTCGACCGCGGTTAAATGCGCTAACAGCTGAAAAGATTGAAATACAAAACCAATATTTTTTAAACGCACCAGTGCACGTTGTTCTTCGTTTAACGCTGCAATTGATTCACCACATACGACCAATTTGCCTGAACTGGCCTGATCCAGTGTGGCCAGAATACCCAGCAAGGTCGATTTACCTGAACCCGAACGACCGGTAATCGCCACCTGTTCGCCGCTATGGATATCAAAGCTTAGATTTTCAAAAATACTCAGCTCTTTTTGTGCAAATTTTATCTTTTGGCTAAGCTGCTGTGCAGAAATAATCACTTGTGGCATGATGGAATAGTCGCTATTAACTTGGGTCATAAAATCCCTATATGCAAAATCGCAATCTTAAAACTTTTGTATTTGCTTGCTTGGCCATGCTCGGTCTGGGTGTTACTCCAGTCATAGCGTCTGCTAAAACCATTATGATTGTGGGTGACAGTATTAGTGCGGGTTATGGCATACAGGCACAGCAAGGCTGGGTATCATTATTACAGAAACGTCTAGACCAACAGTATCCGAAACAGCATAAAGTGGTCAATGCCAGTGTCAGCGGGGAAACCACCAGTGGTGCTGTGGCACGCTTACCCAAATTACTGCAAACCTATAAACCGCATATTGTGGTGATTGAACTGGGCGGAAATGATGGTTTGCGCGGTCAGCCACCACTGTTGATTCAAAAAAATCTGGCGACCTTAATCCAGCAAAGTCAGAAAACTAAAGCCAAGGTGGTTGTTTTGGGCATGAAAATTCCGCCCAATTACGGAACCGCTTATAGTAAGGCCTTTGAAAAAAATTATAAGATTGTCAGTCAGCAGCATCATGTACCATTGCTGCCATTCTTTTTAGAAGGCGTAGCCGGCAAGAAAAACCTGATGCAGGCCGATCTGGTTCATCCCAATACATCTGCACAAAGTATCTTATTGAACAATGCTTATCCCTATATAAAAGGCGCTTTATAAAGCTAATGCTAGTCAGTTAAGAAATTGACTGACATTTTCTTTTTAAATTCATGACTGTATTTGATATGTAGGAAAGTCATCCGCAACTGTTTGAGGCAGGACTACATTAAAAAATGATTGTTTCTGCGACAAATTTGCTAGTTGATAGTGGCTAACGAGTTTTGCGGATGACAAATGCCTTTGGTTACTTTGGGCGAAACCAAAGTAACAAATGAGCTGCAAGGGTTTGATTTAAAATGGTAAGACTCCGCCATGAATCACTAAAAAATTAAGGAGTTTATTTCTAAACTCCTTAACTGATGAGCATTACACTTTATAAAGCGCCTTTTATAAATCCTGACTTTTGATTTTTAACTTAAAAATCAAAGAAAGTTACTTCACCTGTTTCAAGCGAATACTCTGCCCCAACTACTTTTAATTTACCTTTGGCAATCAGGTTTTCCAATACCGCAGAACCGTGACGCAGCTGATTCACCGACGCAAAAACATTGGAACGTACCGCATGTTTAGACAGTTTATCCAAATCATCTTTCAGTTCGGTCTGCATTAAAATTTCAACCGAAGGACGGACACGGTTCACAATTGACATCAAGTTTGCAGATGGCGGAGTCGCTGGATTGGTTAATGCCTCAATAGTTGAGTGAATGGCACCACAATGGGTATGGCCCAGAACGATCACGACTGGACAGCCAAAACTGTCTGCGGCAAATTCAACACTACCTACCTGTGATGGCGCAACAATATTGCCTGCAACACGAATAACAAATAAGTCACCTAGCCCCTGATCAAAAACCATTTCAGCCGGTACACGTGAATCTGAACAGCCTAATACAATTGCAAACGGCTCTTGGTTATCTGCCATTTCAGCACGTTGCTGATGAGTCATAAGTGTAGAGTGCGTCGTTTCACCATTTACAAAACGCTGGTTCCCTTTTTTTAAACGGTCTAAAGCTTCTTCTGCTGTTAGCATGCTGGTCTTCCAATGTTTTAAGTTACAATATTTTAATGCCATAAAAACTGAAAGTCACTTGCAAAAAGAATAGCTGTTTAATTTATATCTAAGGTTACAAAATATTTTATTTACCCTAAAAATAGTACTTGGCTCACAGTTTTGAAGCTCCCAGCTACTTACTTCAAGAAACAATTCAGTGACATTTATTTAATAATATTTACAATAAACAACAGACATTTTAAAAAAATTAAATGCTGTCTGAAATTAGATATTTTTTGCCTAAAAATATCATCGTCATGAGTCTTCAAGGATGATCGTCAATGACACAGTCTGGTTCAAATTTTGCCCAATGTGTACGCAAGCTCTGTTTTATTACAGCCTGTTGTTTGAGCAGTATTACGCTGGCGCAAAGCAATAAACCCAATACTGAACAAATAAATTTGCAAAATTATCTGCTTCAGCAACGCAATGCAGCAGGTTTAAAGGCTAAAACCATTAAAGTGGGCGAGATTAACTGGGCATATAATGAGGGCGGCTCAAGGCAGAAACCCACTATTCTACTCATTCATGGCTTAGCCGGAAATCGCGATAACTGGAATCGGGTTGCTCATTTTTTAACACCCTACTATCATGTCGTCATTCCCGACTTACCCAACAATGGTGAAACCCAAACTCCGCAAGATTTTGATGATTCTGTACCCAATGTGACAGAAAGCTTGCGCCGCTTTGTCGAAGCCATTGATGTAGAAGATAAACTGAATGTTGCAGGACATTCTGTGGGCGGATCTATTGCCACAGTCTATGCATCACAATATCCTTTTGATACGCAAAGTTTATTTTTGCTGAATAGTGCAGGTATTTATACCAAGGCCAATACCCGTTATTCCAAAGACCCTGTAAACCTTAAACAGCTGATTGTGTCTAAACCTGGTGATCTGGAACAGGTGATGCATCGGGTCATGCAAAATCCGCCCACCCTGCCCAAGGCCTTAAGGTCAGCACAAGAAAAATATCTGATTACCCAGGCAGCAAATAACAGCAAACTGATTGATCAACTGGTGACCCTGAACCGTATTTATACGCCTGAATCCTTTGCCCGGCTGACACGAACAATTGAAGCACCGACACTAATTCTTTGGGGAAAGCAGGATAAAATCATTAATGTTGAAGTGGCAAATGAATTAAAATCGTTATTGAAACGTGCTGAGGCTCCTGTCATTCTCAACAATGTCGGACACATGCCCATTTTGGAAGCAGAGCAGGAAGTGGCAGCCTATTATTTACCCTTTCTTGCCAAAACCCAAAAAATGAAAAATCCGCTTGCGGATAAACTTATTCCACTCAATTAATTTTTTTCGGGACAGTATGCAAAAACATCCAATGATTGAGCAGTTAATTGAAGCTCATCTTGACTTTTTAGAACAAGAGTTTTCCCATACTGCGACTATTGAAACTGAATTTCTAAATTTCTATCAATGGTTTAGAAAACAGACACTGCAACAGATCTGGTCATTTGAGCAAATCAATGCACTGCTACAAAAGCAGATCTTAGCCACTCCAGCGAGCAGCTTTTTAATTGAACAAATTACCGAACATGTGCGCTTTGCCCTGGTTCATCCGCTCAATGACAGCACTAAAATAGCGGATGTCATTCCGGTTTTAACCATCGACAAGATTGCTCAATATGTGGCAAGCAAAAGTGCTCACCGTCAGCGTTTAATTAAAACCGTGGTCAATAATCCTGCTTTTTCTGCGATGATTACCCAGCTAATCCAGCATTCCATTCAAGACTATGTGGATAATTCAGTCATGGCAAAACGGGTGCCTGTCGTGTCCCGTTTTATGAAAATGGGCAAATCGGTTTTAGAAACCGTGACCGATTCAAATCTGGATGAAACGATTGCGCATTATCTGCAAAAGAATATTTTAAAACTGAGTCAAATGAGTGAGCATGTTTTAAATCAGCACTTTGATGATGAAAAGCTCTATCATTTTCAAGCAAATCTTTGGCATAAAATTAAGGATATGCCTTTAAATGTTTTAAAGAATTATATTGAAGTTCAGGACCTGTCCAATACCGTGAGTTTGGGCCATGAAATTTGGGATCACATCCGTCAGACTGACTATTTAAAACAGCAAGTTCATGATGGTGTCTATGCCTGGTACATCCGTAATCAGGAACGTCCGTTTGATTTGTTATTACGTGACCTGAATATTGATGAAGCCTTAATACAGAATGAATTGCAGCAATTGTTAGCCCCTGTTGTGCAAAAACTGGTTTCATCTGCATATTTACGTGAACGTGCCCGAACATATTTAGAGAAATTCTATTATGCTGAAACGGCACAGAAAATTTTAAATCTGGATGCTTAATTTCCAGTGATAAAAAAGCCGCTTAAAGCGGCTTTTTTATGACCTTATAGAATTAGAAACGTGTCGTTAAACCAACGAAATACGTCCGCCCTTGAATTGAGTAATAATCTTCTGAACTATCTGTGGTTTCCATTGATTCATCAAACAAGTTCGATACACCAGCACGAACAGTGACATTGTCATTTAAAGTGTAATTCGCATTCACACCATACAATGTATACGCTTTCGCCCATGCATTTGCATCCGATGTTTCTGTTGTATATTGCTTGCCAATGTATTGCAGGTTCATTTGTAAAGCGAGTGCATCAGAGGCTTGTAAATCAAGTGCTGAATGAACTGAAAGCTCAGGTGTGCTAATTAAGGCAGCACCCGTATCCAGATTTTTCGATTCAAGGAAATAAGTTGCATTCGTTGACCAGCGTGCATAGTCGGTCAGATTCATTGCAAATGTCCCTTCTAGGCCACGAATACGTGCTTTTTCAGCATTATCAGGTGCGATATACCATACACCCTTCGGATAACGTGGGTCATTAATTTGTCCAGCAGCAATATGCTTAACCGGCGTATTCACCAATTTGT
Organism: Acinetobacter sp. ANC 4169; assembly: GCF_002135355.1. Classification (GTDB taxonomy): domain Bacteria; phylum Pseudomonadota; class Gammaproteobacteria; order Pseudomonadales; family Moraxellaceae; genus Acinetobacter. The sequence goes on from NZ_NEGE01000009.1 coordinate 50,115, forward strand.
TATCAAAATCTGTATGGAAATAAGTTAAACCGCCTGAATATTTTTCATCGTCATACTGGAAACCTAACTCGTAGTTTGTTGATTCTTCTGCTTCCAGATTAGGATTACCGGTGTTATAGCAGTTTACAAACGGATTTGTCGTTGCATTATAGGTACTTTGGAAACCGTTAGGATTCGTTACAGCATCGTATGTTCCAAATTGAGAGGTACAACCTTTACCACGTGATCCCGTACTGAAACCTGGCGCAGTTTGAACCAGATCCGGTGCACGGAAAGCGGTAGAAACACCACCTTTAAATGTTAATGCATCATTGAAATGATATACACCGTATACACGTGGACTAAAGTTTGCATCATAGCGCTCATCTTTATCCAGACGGCCGCCAATCGTCACATCAAAATTAGGCGTAATGCTTAAGATATCTTCAAAGAATAGTGCCCAGACATCTGCAGCTACTGTGGAATCACCTGTATAGTCCTTACCATCAATTGAAGGTGCACCATTTGAATCAATCCCCAAAGTACGGTCGTTGGTCAACTCTTCAGAACGGAATTGCCCCCCTACTGTTAATTTGTGAGGAACAACCCATTCAAAAGGTAAATTTACTTTAGCATCAACAACGGTTAACTCTGTCTTTTGAACAGTTGGACTAAATACGCCATTAACCTCAGTCGTTGTACTGCGATCATATTCATTTTGGTAAACACTTAGGTTGGAACTACCCCAGGCATAAGTACCATCCCATGCAAGACCAAGACGCTGGGATTCTGTCTCATTTTTATCTCCAGCCGAACCCAGCCAGAACTCACCATCAGCAACATTGGGTGCATAGGTCGGGTTTGTATTGGTTTGACTACCATAGCTACCAAAAAGCTCAAATTGGTGATGATCATTTGGACGGTAAACAAGGCTTCCTTCAACCGTATCATTACGCATACCCGTGGTTGAACTTTCAAGATCTGTCACATTCTGATCGGCTTCACGTTCAGTACGGCCTGCTGTAATACGTGTACTCAGGGTATCTGTGAGGGCACCGCTTGCCGTTGCCGACATTTGAAGCGTATCGCCTTCAGTGCTGTCTGCCGGTTTTTCTAGATTAATGGTCGCAGAACCGCCCCACTCTTGAGCTGTTTTTTTGGTAATAATGTTAATTACGCCGCCCATGGCATCTGAGCCATATAAGGATGACATTGTACCTTTTACCACTTCAATTCGTTCAATATTTTCTGGATTAATCCAGTTTAAATCCTGACGTTGCAGATCTGTACGATACGCTGTACGTGATGAATTACCAATACGACGTCCATCAACCAGAATCAAAGAATATTCAGAAGGCAGGCCACGAAGTTTAATTTTCGCACCTTCGCCATTTAAGCCTGTCCCCCCTGATACACCAGGTACTTTCGATAACAATTCAGAAATACTTTTTACCGGTTGTTTTGCAATTTCTTCTGCTGTGAGGACTGTAATAGAAGCGGGCGCATCTTTAACATTTACTTCAGAACCACTCGCCGTTACAACAATTGTCTGCAATTTAGTCACTTCAGACTTTACTGCTGCTTTTTGTTCTTCAACTAACTGATTTTGTGCTTGTACTGAAACAGCCAACGCTGAAAGTACAGCAAAAGCTAAAGTCGATTTCATAAACGGCTTGGTCATTCAAGTTTCCCCAAGTAGCAAATAGTGGATAAGTAATGTAATTTACGTTGCACAGTGTAACAAAAATTAAACTTAATGCAATTAATTATAAGAATCATTATCATTTATTGTGGTATTTTAGATAAAAAATAACCTCCATATTGGAGGTTATTTTTGCCAACTTTAGGTCTCTTATTTAAAATAAGCACCTTCAGTGTTGCTGTGGTCAGTTTGGTCAACCACACGTGCCAATTCAGGAACATGCTGTTTTAAGGTGGTTTCAACGCCCTGCTTCAACGTTAAATCAATAGATGAACAGCCTTGGCAGCCGCCACCAAACTTAAGCACCGCAGTTAAACCGTGTTCTTCATCTTCAACCACTTCAACCAGCGCACAGTTACCACCATGGCCTGCAAGTCCCGGGTTAATTTCAGACTGAAGCACATAGGTAATACGCTCTTCGACTGAGGCATCCGGACCCACACGTGGCACTTTAGAATTTGGCGCACGGAAAGTTAACTGACCACCAAAACGGTCTTTATTGTAGTCAATCACTGCATCTAATAAATATGGAATAGACGGCGTATCAATAAATGCAGGAAAATCAGGATAGTCCTGTTTATAGTCAGTTGGGGCAACTTCATCAGGTGCACTATATGCCATACAACATTCAGCTCGTGGCGTACCAGGATTTTCCACAAACACACGCACCCCAATGCCTGGTGTATTTTGCTTTTCTAACAAATCCTTTAAATACTCTTGAGCAGTCGGAGTAATCAATAAGTTTGGAATCTCTTCTGCAACTGCAGTGCTGGTGTTCTCAGTCGACATCACAATATTTCCTCAAGCTGAAGTTGCCATTTTAACTGAAGATGTGGGGTAATTTCAGAAATTCAACTAAAATTGTCGGATTTATTGTGAAAGTTCCACTTAAGCTGTCATTTAATGGCATTATGAGCAATAGATTTTGAAATGTAGAACTTGCTTTTATGTTGGATTTACCTTTTAACCACACCGTTACCCTGATTCTTATTACCGTTATTATCTCGCTGATTGCCTTTTCAAACCAGAATGTTATGAACCGGTTAATTTTCTGGCCTCCTGCCATGCAGCGTGGACAATATGATCGTTTTATTACCCATGGTTTTGTGCATGCAGATGGGGCTCACCTGTTATTCAACATGATTACCCTGTTCTTTTTTGGCAGCGTAATTGAAAGTTTTTATCGGCAATATATGTACGATTTAGGCTTTGTGCTGTTTTATTTGGGCGGGTTGATTGCAGCGATTATTCCAAGTTACTTAAAACATAAAAATGATCATCGCTGGGCAAGTTTGGGGGCTTCTGGTGCAGTATCTGCAGTACTGTTTGCCTATATTTTGTTTGAACCGTGGAAATTGATCTTTGTGTTTTTTATTCCTGTACCAGCCATTATTTTTGCTGTGCTTTATGTAGCTTATAGCATCTGGTCAGGCAAACGTGGCAACTCCAACATCAACCATAGTGCGCATTTATGGGGCGCAGCTTATGGGGTAATCATGACGATTATTATTGAACCTCGTGTTATTCCGCACTTTTTGAATAAACTGGCTCAATTACCTTTTTAAATTTCATTGCTTTTCTATAAATATTTTCAAGACGCTGAATTTGCAGCGTCTTTTTTTATGATAAAACTAAAATAATTCCTATTTGCTAATGATTATTATTTAATATTTCTTCATTCTTTGTTACCCTGCTGCACAAATTTAAGCGTAGATGACTTGCGAATGAACACTAAAGTATTATTTTTAAGCGCGATTTTGGCTTCCGTGGGGTTGAACAGTTTGGCTCATAGTGCAAGTTTCAGACTGGCAACAGACAAGCAAAACATTGAACTCAAACAAACACCGAAAAAAATTGCAGTGTATGACCTTTCCATTTTAGATACTTTAAACGCCTTAAATATTCAGGCTCAAATTGTTCCTAAAAGCACATTTACCCGCAGTTTAATCCAATATAATCAAGCTCAGTTTGTTAAAGCAGGCAGTCTGTTTGAACCTGATTTGGCTCAATTAAAACAATTAAAACCCGATTTAATTTTCGTCGGTGGCCGTTCAGCAAAAACGCTTGAAAGCCTGCAACCGATTGCAGCAACGGTCGATCTTTCTCCCGATACGAACCATTATATGAGTGATTTGAAAAGCCGTACTTTCAGTCTTGCAAAAGCCTTTAAGCGTGAAGATATTGCCGCTAAAAAATTAAAAGATTTGGATCAGCTACAACAAAAAGTGCAGCAACAGACTACCAATAAATCAGCAGTGATGCTCTTTGCAGTTGGAGATCATTATATACCGCATGCAGCAAATGACCGTTTTGGTTTTATCTATGCGTTAACAGGTTTTAAATCTGTTCTTCCCCTAACTGAGAAAACCGATGCTGCCCGGCCTGAAGCTGGATCAGTGGAAGCTTTGGCAGCCCAAAAGAAAAATGCTGAACATTTAACTGCGGCTATTCAAAAAAATCCGGATTATTTGATTGTGCTAGATCGTGGCGCGGTGAATACCCAGAAATATGCCACTAAAGAAGGCATTAAAACCCATCCTATTTTGGGGCAGTCTCAGGCAGTAAAACAGAATCGGGTTATTTTTGTGAATGCTGATGCCTGGTATATCACCGGTGCAGGTCTGGACAATACTGCATTCATGCTGAAAGAAATTGCTGAAGGCATTTCCAAGTAAACTGAAATTATAAAATTTACCCATTCAGGAGCTTCGGCTCCTTTTTTATTCTCTATTTCTAAATGAATATTTACATAATTTTGTCATTAAATGCCAACCCGCAATTCATTTTGGCATAGATAATGTAGACATCTGTATATAAATGCGCAAGAAAAAGAGATCTTTTGCATGTCTACTTCATTAAATGGTCTTCAATTCCCGATCAATCCCAACAGCAAAAAAGCCAGTACCTCCCAAACAGGCAAAGAAATTATTGCTGAAGCCCTGTCTATTGTTGACAACAAGGCATCCATGAATGCACTTGCTGAAAAAAATTGGCGCAAACACTACCCGATCTACTTCAAAGCCCTGGTAGAACAAGGTATTCGCACCATCAACAACTCTATTACCATTGCCAAACAAGGCTTGCATAAAGCGCATCATAGCTTTGACTTTTACCGTGATGGTCAACGCTATTTACTCAAGGACATCATGAAAGATGTCGATACCTCAGCGCTATATACCATTCAGCTCAAAGGTGAAAGTGATGCTGCACCTGAATGGTATGTGCCCTATAAAGGACAAAAGTTACAAGGCCAGGCTTTACTGGATCAAATTCAGGCTTGGCAAGATGCAGGCATTATCGAATGCAGTCATGCAGATGCCTTGCGTACCGCACAGGCACATCCGGAATGGTTTGACCTTTCAGACCGTACCATGGTGTTATTTGGTGCAGGCTCTGAAGCTGGCCCGCTGACCTGGCTGGCGCGATGGAAAGCCAATATTGTGGCTGTAGATTTACCCAACACCCGGGTATGGGACAGAATCTTAAACACCATTCAACAAGGTAACGCCACTCTCTATGCACCGTGTACAGAAAGATTGGCTGAAGATATTTCAACGGCTGCGCTGAAAGAAAAGTTGGGCGCAGATTTACTGACCCAAACCCCTGAAATTGCACATTGGTTAAGCCAAAGTGAACGTCAGCTAGACCTTGCTGCCATTGCCTATCTGGATGGTGAAAAGCATGTCCGTGTGGCCATGGCTATGGATAGCATTATGGAATATGTCAGTGAGCAAAAATCTGATACCAGTTTAATGTTCATGTGTACGCCAACCGATGTTTATGCCATTCCGAAGGAAGTGGTAGAAGCATCTTATGATAAGTTCCAGTGTCGTTCCAAAGCCCGGCAGATTCTGAGTAAAGGCATTTCAACCATTACCGCACAGCATTTTTTCAAGCAGAATTCACATAACCTGATTGCTTCCGACAATGGTCAGGAATATGGCATTGCTGACTGTCTGGTGGTCGAGCAAGGTCCAAACTATGCTCTGGCAAAACGTATCCAGCAATGGCGCGCAACACTGGCACGTCATTATGGACAACGCGTCAGTATTAACATTGCGCCGTCTACCACGACCCATTCAGTGACTAAAAATCCGTTATTGAAAGCAGCATTTGAGGGTGCCAGTCTGTTTGATGTTGAATCCTTTAGCCCTGAAACCACCAATGCGCTGATGGCAGCCTTATGGATTTACGACCTGCGTCATCCGGAATCGGTAGCCAACCCTGAAACACCGTTGAGTCATCCATTAGAACTGATGATGAAAGGTGCTAACCATGGCGGATTGTGGCGTGTGGCTTATTTAGCACGTACTGCCCTGCCTTTTGCCGCACTCTATGGTTTTGCCAACGACAAATTGCCGATTAAGCAAGTGTTAGGTAAATTTAAGAAATAATCACGCTACTTGTCCCGCTTCTTCTAGGAGATGAGGATCCTCAGAATATATGCTGAGTACGCAAGGGAAAGGCGTGATCATATTTAATATTTAACTTTTTGCTACGCTCTTACCCCTCTCCTAAATCCTCTCTTGCACTTCACTTAAAACAGTGCTTTAAGCTGGTTCAGGGAGAGGACTTTATGAATGAGCATAAAAAACGCTGCAATTGCAGCGTTTTTTATTTCAAGCAGATGTCTTAAACGAACTGTAAGAATAACCAGTACAAACCACCAGATAAACAGATGGTCGCGGGTAAAGTGAAGATCCATGCCGATAAAATGGTACGCACCATTTGTAAATTTAAACCGGATTTATTGGCGACCATGGTACCTGCGACTGCACTGTTCAAAACGTGTGTTGTCGATACAGGCATACCTAAACCATCAGCAGCAGCAATCGTTGTCATAGCAACAAGTTCAGCGGACATGCCTTGACCATAAGTCATATGGTTTTTACCAATACGCTCACCTACAGTGACCACAATACGTTTCCAGCCCACCATAGTACCCAGACCTAATGCCAGGGCAACGGCAACTTTCACCCAGGTTGGAATGTATTGCAGGAATGAATCCAGGTTTTTACGATATTCTTTAACTAACTTACTTTGATCTTTTGACATTGCAGGAAGCTGCTCAGCTTTATCTAAACGCTTAAACGCAGTCGTGCTGAGATACATATCATTACGGATCGCAGAAACTTCAGCCTCTGGAATATTGTGAATATCACCATATTTGGCAACCCGCTCACCCAAATGATCTGTCAAGCCCGCTAAAGCAGGAACCACTTCAGGGTTCATTTCTTTGGTTTGAATATATTTGGTAATGACAGCACGTGCCTGATCATCCGTAATATTTTCATGCTGCGGATAAATGGCAGTAGCCGTTTGCTGAGACAATTGCTCAAAAGACTGAATATGTGCATTGTCTAAATTCTTATTTAAAGAATAAGCCAATGGTACACAACCAATCAAAATCAGCATAATCAAGCCCATGCCCTTCTGACCGTCATTTGAACCATGCGCGAAACTCACGCCAGTACAAGTGAAAATCAAAATTGCACGAATTAAAGGCGGCGGTGGCTTGTTACCTTCAGGCGGATGAAAGAGCTCCAACTGTTTACGGAAGATTTTTTTCACCAGTAAAAACAGTAACGCAGCAAAAGCAAAACCAATCAGCGGAGAAAACAGCAGTGCTTTACCCACTTTCATCACCTGCTCCATATCTACGCCGCTTGCGCCAGCGCCTGAATGAAGCAGATAGTTCATAATACCCACCCCTAAAATCGAACCGATTAGGGTATGTGAGCTCGATGCCGGAATACCCATAAACCAGGTACCCAAATTCCAGAGAATCGCAGCAATCAGCATGGCAAAAACCATGGCAAAGCCTGCGCCAGAACCGACATTCATAATCAGTTCTACAGGTAATAAAGCAATGATGCCGTAGGCCACTGCCCCACTTGCCACCATCACCCCAAGGAAATTACAAAAGCCTGCCCACATTACAGCAACAGGGGCAGATAAAGCATTGGTATAAATGACCGTCGCTACCGCATTGGCGGTGTCATGAAAACCATTAACAAATTCAAAGCCTAAAGCAATTAACAACGCAGTCGCTAAAAGAATAACGGAATATAAACTTAATGTCGGAACATGCGCCAAATCGGTGGAAAGCTGAAAACCGATATACACTAAAGTAGAAATAATAACCGTGAAAAACACCGGCATAAAAAATTTCGGCGTAGCAACATGCACATTCGTCGATTTCGTTGGTGCTGACTGCACCTGATCTTGGACGGGAGGAATATTAGAATTCATGCAGACGGTTCAAAGGGGATAATAAAATCCCCATATTGTTCAATTTAATTGTGACAATTATATGACAAAGTGGTGTCATATAAAGCAGTTTTTCGTACTTTATTTGGCACCTTCCTCGCTAAAATCCCGAGATAAACAGTCGACTTACACAATAAAAATCATATACTTATAATCAAATCTCATCAATTTTCCCTTATACTTCAGCCATTTCCAATAATGTTACAAGGCATAAAATATCAGACAGCCAGACGCTGTCATACGGACACATAACACAGCATGGCGCATATTCATTACAGCTTGATGAAGGATTTATTACAGAACTTTCAATAGGCTGCCTTGAATTCAAGCCGACTATTTATTCAGCAAGCCAATCATTGCGCTCAGTAAATAAACTGAATATCAGTAAAAATGAACTGATTTCTGCTAACATATATGCCGATTTTATATTCCATCGGATTGGGGTTATTTATGTCCACGCTTGCCACCCTAAAAGAGCTGCTCGCTCAACGGATTCTGATTATCGACGGTGCTATGGGCACCATGATTCAGCGTCACAAACTCGAAGAAGCTGACTACCGTGGTGAGCGTTTTGCTGACTGGGCATCTGACCTCAAAGGCAATAACGACCTTTTAGTGTTGACGCAACCGCAAATCATCCAGGGTATTCACGAAGCCTATCTCGAGGCTGGTGCCGACATTATTGAAACCAACAGCTTTAACGGCACACGTGTTTCAATGTCGGATTATCATATGGAAGATCTGGTTCCCGAGATTAACCGTGAAGCGGCACGTATTGCCAAAGAAGCTTGTGCAAAATACTCGACCCCAGAAAAACCACGTTTTGTTGCCGGTGTGCTTGGGCCAACATCTCGTACCTGTTCAATCTCACCCAATGTGAATGATCCGGCTTTTCGTAACATTACTTTTGATGAACTGAAAGAAAACTATATTCAAGCTGCACATGCCTTGATTGAAGGTGGTGCAGACATTCTATTGATCGAAACTGTATTCGATACCTTAAACTGTAAAGCTGCAATCTTCGCAGTCAAAGAAGTGTTCAACCAGATTGGCTATGAATTGCCGTTGATGATCTCAGGCACCATTACCGATGCTTCAGGCCGTACCTTGACCGGTCAAACAGCAGAAGCGTTCTGGAACTCTGTCCGTCATGGTGACTTGCTGTCGATCGGCTTTAACTGTGCGCTTGGTGCAGATGCCATGCGTCCGCACGTGAAAACCATTTCCGATGTCGCCGATACTTTTGTTTCAGCGCATCCAAACGCGGGCTTGCCAAATGCCTTCGGTGGTTATGATGAAACTCCGGAAGAAACTGCAGCATTCATCAAAGAGTTTGCTGAAAGTGGCCTGATTAACATCACTGGTGGCTGCTGTGGTACAACGCCTGATCATATCCGTGCCATTTACAATGCGGTAAAAGACATCAAGCCGCGTCAGGTTCCTGAAACCAAACCTGCTTGCCGTTTAAGTGGTCTAGAGCCGTTTAACATTACTGCTGAATCACTATTTGTAAACGTTGGTGAACGTACCAACGTCACCGGTTCGAAAAAATTCCTGCGTTTAATCCGTGAAGAAAACTTTGCCGAAGCTTTAGATGTCGCGCTACAACAAGTGGTTGCAGGCGCACAGGTGATTGACATCAACATGGATGAAGGCATGCTCGATTCGCAAGGTGCGATGGTGCATTTCCTGAATCTTGTGGCTTCTGAACCTGAAATTTCACGCGTGCCAATCATGATTGACTCCTCTAAATGGGAAATCATTGAAGCAGGCTTGAAATGCGTACAAGGTAAGCCGGTTGTTAACTCGATTTCCCTTAAAGAAGGTTATGACGAGTTTGTACACAAAGCACGCCTTTGCCGTCAGTACGGTGCAGCCGTGATTGTGATGGCATTTGACGAAGATGGTCAGGCCGATACCGCAGCGCGTAAGCGTGAAATCTGTAAGCGTTCATACGATGTTTTGGTGAATGAAGTCGGCTTCCCTGCTGAAGACATCATCTTTGACCCGAACGTGTTTGCAGTCGCAACTGGTATTGAAGAACACAACAACTACGCCGTGGACTTTATTGAAGCAACGGGCTGGATTAAACAAAACTTGCCACATGCCATGATTTCAGGCGGTGTATCCAACGTATCGTTCTCATTCCGCGGTAATGAACCGGTTCGTGAAGCGATTCACTCGGTGTTCTTGTACCATGCCATTAAGCAAGGCATGACCATGGGTATCGTTAACGCTGGTCAAATGGCGATTTATGACGATATTGATGCTGAGCTGAAAGCTGCGGTTGAAGATGTGATCTTGAACCAAAACCAAGGTGAAAGTCAGCATGATGCGACTGAAAAGCTGCTTGAAGTGGCTGAGAAATACCGTGGTCAAGGCGCTGCGCAAAAACAAGTGGAAAACCTGGAATGGCGTGAGCTTCCAGTTGAAAAACGTCTTGAGCATGCTTTGGTGAAAGGTATCACCACCTTTATTGATGAAGATACTGAAGAAGCACGTTTAAAAGCCAAACGTCCACTCGATGTGATTGAAGGCCCACTGATGGACGGCATGAACGTGGTCGGCGACCTGTTCGGTTCGGGCAAAATGTTCCTGCCGCAAGTGGTAAAATCTGCACGTGTGATGAAACAGGCTGTGGCTTGGTTGAACCCGTACATCGAAGCAGAAAAAACAGGCGCGCAGTCTAAAGGTAAAGTGTTGATGGCGACCGTAAAAGGCGACGTGCACGATATCGGCAAGAACATCGTTGGAGTAGTTTTAGGCTGTAACGGTTATGACATCGTTGACCTGGGCGTGATGGTGCCTGCGGAAAAAATCCTGCAAACTGCGATTGATGAGAAAGTTGACATCATCGGTCTTTCTGGCTTGATTACTCCGTCACTAGATGAAATGGTCTTTGTTGCTAAAGAAATGCAGCGTAAAGGTTTTAATGTCCCGCTGATGATTGGTGGTGCAACCACATCTAAAGCGCATACAGCAGTGAAAATTGATCCGCAATATTCAAATGATGCAGTGATTTATGTAGCCGATGCTTCACGTGCGGTCGGTGTGGCAACTACCCTTCTTTCGAAAGAAATGAAGCCGAAGTTTGTTGAAGAAACCCGTGCTGAATATGAGAAAGTGCGTGAGCGTATTGCCAACAAACAGCCGAAAGCAGCCAAACTGTCTTATGCAGAATCGGTTGAAAATGGCTTGAAGATTGACTTTTCAGCGAATAAGCCTGTGAAACCAAACTTTATTGGTACGCAAACGCTGACCAATTATCCATTGGAAACATTGGTTGAATACTTCGACTGGACGCCGTTCTTTATTTCTTGGAGCTTGGCGGGTAAATTCCCTGCAATTCTAACTGATGAAGTGGTGGGTGAAGCAGCCACTGACTTGTATGAACAAGCACAGAAAATGCTGAAAGATATTATCGATAACAAACGTTTTGATGCACGTGCTGTATTTGGTATTTACCCTGCCAACCGTTCAGCAGCGGATTCGGTTGAAGTGTATAGCGAAGATGGCAAATCGGTTACGCATACCTTCCATCATATTCGTCAACAGTCTGACAAAGTGACAGGTAAACCAAACTTGTCATTAGCAGACTTTGTTGCGCCTAAAGGTGTTGCGGAAGATTACTTGGGTGGTTTCACTGTATCGATCTTCGGTGCGGAAGAAATGGCCAATGAGTACAAAGCCAAAGGCGATGACTACTCTGCAATTTTGGCTCAATCTTTAGGTGACCGTTTTGCCGAAGCGTTTGCGGAGCATTTGCATGAGCGCATTCGCAAAGAGTTCTGGGGCAACCAAGCGTCTGAAACGTTAAGCAATGAAGAGTTGATTAAAGAGAAGTATGTCGGCATCCGTCCTGCCCCAGGCTACCCTGCTTGTCCTGAACACTCTGAAAAAGTGCCGTTATTTGACTGGTTAGGTTCTACTGACAAAATTGGTACGCAATTGACGACTAGCTTTGCAATGTGGCCACCTTCATCTGTTAGCGGTTTCTATTATGCAAACCCTGAAAGTCAGTACTTTAATGTGGGTAAAATCGCAGGCGATCAGCTTGAGGATTATGCGAAGCGTAAGGGCTGGACTTTAGATGAAGCTAAGCGTTGGTTAGCGCCGAATTTGGATGATTCGGTGGTTTAAGAATCCTCTAATTTAGAGAAGAAAAAAATCCCCTCGAATGAGGGGGTTTTTTATTTATAATTAGAAGTCTTAAAAATACATAAACGACATTTATAAAATGAAAAAAATATTCTTACTTTTAGTTTTACCTTTTATTTCATCTTTTGCTTTTGCAGAATGTAAGGCAAGCAACGTATACGATGAAATTGCTTGTTATGAAAAAGAACTAAAATCTAATAAAACCAAACTCAACCAAACTTATCAAAAGCTCTATAACACTATGGATGATGAAGGTAAGAAAATTTTAGAAACCTCTCAAAAGAATTGGTTGTTATATAAAAATAGTCATTGTGATGAACTCGTGTCTTATATTTCGAGCTCTTCACTCGGTGCAGGTTCCAAGTTAATCAATCTATCATGCAATGCCGATCTTATTGATCAGCGAATTAAAGAGCTGAAGGATTTACTTTAATTTTTAGGTAATCCCCCCTAAATCCCCCTTTTACAAAAGGGGACTTTCGCGTATCACATGAGTTCCGTGACTGTAGTGGTCAACAAATATTGGACACAGTTTTAAGTTTTTGTTCAGCCTCGCAAGGACTGATGCCATCATTAAATTGATGAGGTCGTATCTGATTGTAATATTCCATCAGATACAGACCGATATCTAGCTTTGCTTCTTCAATTGAGCAGTAACCGAGTTTAGGAATCCACTCAGTCTTGAGACTCCTAAACAGTCGTTCTGTTGGAGCGTTGTCCCATGAGCAGTATACTGCGCAAGGCCTTTTCGGCTCATACTTTGTTGTATGTCATAATGTTCCAACCTTTGCCTAAATAGATGGCTCTTATATTGGCTACCTTGATCGGAATGGAAGATGACCCCCAACAGGTTTCCCCCGACGGTGCCATGCTTCATCTAATGCCTTAATTACTAAATGCTGATTTGCCTGTGCTGACATAGACCACCCAATGACTCGGCGTGCATATAAATCAAGAACGACTGCTAGGTAAACCCACATTTTACCTGTCCAAATATACGTAATATCACTGCTCCAAACATGGCTAGGTTGCACAGGTTTAAATTGCCTGTTTAACGTATTTGGGACAAGAGGATTGTCATCCACATTGCTTTGATACTTGTGTTTCTTACGCTGTTTCGAGACAAGACCTGATTCACGCATTAATTTTACGCACCAAATAGCGTCCAATCTTAATGCCTTGATTCAGGAGCATATGTCGAATTCCTCTGCTTCCAAGGGAACAGCGACTTTGCTTAAAGAGACTACTTATCATCACTTTAAGTTTAGTACGATCAGGATTGGAACTTTTGCATGTCGTACGGTAATGATAATAACTTGAACGAAGTACACCAAAGGCATGACACGGTAATTTAACAGGGCTTCGCTTTCTTAATTGATCGATCAACGCATATGTTTGAATTCGTCTGACATTAAGAGAGCTGTAGCCTTTTTTAGGATCATTTTCTCCTGTTCGAGTTGATGAATACGAGCTTTAAGTTGCTGTATTTCTCTTTGTTCAGTCGTTAAAGCAGGCGCTGTTGGGGCTTGACCTGTTCGTTCAAATTGAAGTTGATCAACCCAGCGTCTCAATGCTGTTTGACCAATATCTAAAGCACGACAGGCTTGTAAAATTGAATAGCCTTGATCAAGTACAAGGCTTGCTGCTTCAAGTTTGAATTCTGGAGTGAATGTTCGTCTTGATTTCATGGAGCACCTCTTTGGTGAATACATTATCACCTAATTTGGTGTCCAACTTTATTAAACCACTACAATCCCCTCTCCTCTTAGGAGAGGGCTAGGGAGAGGTTTATAATTTGAAGAGGTGCTTTTTAAATGCCCGTTTTTACACTTTTATGTCAGCAAACATTATGTTTTTCGATAATAATAAGCCCTTTAAATTCTCCCTAATAAATAGATTGGTCATCCCATGAAAAAACTCATGAACAACGCAGAAAGCCTCGTTGTCCAAATGTGCAAAGGACTTGTACTGGCTCACCCTGAGCTTCAATTTAATGAAGCCTATAAAATCATTTCACGTAAAGAAAAACACAATAACGTGGCACTGATCAGTGGCGGCGGTAGCGGTCATGAACCAGCACATGCAGGCTTTGTTGGCACAGGTATGCTCGATGCTGCCGTGTGTGGTGATGTATTTGCCTCTCCTTCGCAAATTCAAGTTTATAAAGCCTTACAGCAAGTCGCATCTGACAAAGGCGCATTGATGATCATCAAAAACTATTCTGGCGATATGATGAATTTCCAGAATGGCGCAGCGTTGGCGACGGAAGATGGCATCAAGGTTGACTACGTAAAAGTGGCGGATGATATTGCAGTAAAAGACAGCCTATATACCGTGGGTCGTCGTGGTGTTGCAGGCACAGTGTTTGTGCATAAAATTGCGGGTGCTGCAGCTGCTAAAGGCTATGAACTTGCGCGCGTAAAAGAACTGGCACAAAAAGCTGCCGACAGCGTGACCAGTCTTGGCTTTGCATACACCTCTTGCACCGTTCCAGCCAAAGGCACCCCTACTTTCACTTTGGATGATGACGAAATGGAATATGGCGTGGGCATTCACGGTGAACCGGGTATCCGCCGTGAAAAAATCCTGCCATCTAAAAAACTTGCACAGCGTATTGTCGATGACCTGTTCCTGGATCGTCCTGATCTGACAGAAGTCGCAGTTTTGGTGAATGGTTTTGGTACAACACCGCTGCAAGAATTGTATGTGTTCAACCATGACGTGTGCGAACATCTGACAAGCAAAGGCATCAAAATTTATCGCACTTTTGTCGGCAACTATATGACCAGTATCGATATGAGCGGTGCGTCCGTTTCACTCCTTGCTGTGGACGATGAACTGAAAGCTTATCTGGATGCAGAAGCCAATACCCCTGCCTTTAAAATGGATGGTTCAGCGGCTCTACCTTTTGAATTTGCTGCCAACAATTCAACAGCAGAACGTAATTTAAATACCGATGTTGAAACCCATGCAGAACATGCCAAAATTTCCAATGAGCAATTCAGTATTGAAAATATGCGCTATGTGGTTGATGTCATGAGCGCCTGCATCATTAAAAATGAAGTACCGTTCTGTGAGCTGGATGCCCATGCCGGTGACGGTGACTTCGGTATGAGCGTGGCCAAAGGCTTTAAACAGCTGAAACGTCAGTGGCATGAACTGGTTCAGGCTGAACAGATGGATGACTTCCTGCTGAACTGTTCAATGATCATCATGGAATATTGTGGCGGTGCATCAGGTCCAATCTGGGGTTCAGCCTTCCGTGCAGCAAGTAAGTCGGTTCAAGGAAAAGAGACTCTTTCTGTTGCCGACTTTGCTGCCATGCTGCAAGACGCAGTAAAAGGCATTCAAACCACTGGTGAGCGTTCATTCGGTCGTGGTGCTGTGGTCGGTGACAAGACCCTGATTGATGCCTTGGTGCCATGTGCAGATTCATGGTCTGCCAATACCAACAAAACCTTTAAAGAAAACTTTATTCTCGGTGCACAAGCTGCCGTTCAGGGAGCAGAGTCGACTAAAGATATCGTTGCACGTATGGGCCGTGCCGGAACAGTCGGCGACCGCAGCTTAGGCTATCCAGATGCAGGTGCACATGGTTTAGGTGTGATTTTTAGCGATATTGCTGAGCATATTAAATAAGATTTAAGCTAGCCAAATCAAAAGCCTCGAAACTATTCGGGGCTTTTTTTAATTTCCCCTTTACCTCTCTTTCTTGTACTTCATTTGAAAGCATCAGATTAAAAAGCATTCAGAAGATGCTGTTGTTAATTCACTTAATCGCATGATAAACATAGGGTGAGGATGGCTAATCTTGGTTTTTCTGAGCCTTAGGAAACAAGGGTTCCTTATACAAATAAGAAAGCAGACCTTTAATTTTAAAGTCTATAACTTGAATAATCAGTTTCTTATTTTTAGAAAGTAAGTAGCCTCAAAATATATTCTGAGTTCGCAAGCAATAAGTAATTTTTAATAGCTAACTTTTAATTTTTAAAGCTTATTTCCACCACATTCAAATGATGCATCATTTCCCTGATAAAAACGAAATACACAAACACATAAAAATGCTCGCTATCCACCTGCCGTACATAATATTTAATGTGTTCAACAAACTCATTAAAAGCGTGTTCCAGCTTGATCCGATCTATGACTGCTTCACCATTAAAAAATAATTGGGAAATCTGCTGCATGTAGGCATCTGAAGTTTTAGCTATACGCTGAATTTTATGATCGAGTTTGAATTGTTCCAGTATTTCTTCAATCACCTCAATCATATTTTCTAAACTCAAAGCATCGAGTCTTCTATATCGGACACTTTGTAATTCAATAAAATCCAGCCCTTTGGCAATTTCAAATGACTGTTCATTCTTCATTTCAACCCGAATGGCATCGAGCGTTAAAGAAAATTGCATAAGTTCCATAACCATATATCCGCAAGCACAACTTAAACAGCTGGGTCTAAGTTTAACTCCAGATAATGCCTGACCTGATTACGTCCTTGCTGTTTGGCCAAATATAAAGCTCGGTCCGCCATACGAATGGTCTGTTCTTTCTTGGAATTAGGTTGGGAAAGTGCGACGCCAAAACTGGCACTGGTTTTTAAAATGTTCCCTGTTTCCAGTTCAAATTCTTCTTGTTCAATAATTTTGCGACAGCGTTCTGCAATCTCAATCGCCTGTTGCAAATTTTGATCCTTTAAAATCAAAATAAACTCTTCGCCACCAAAACGCCCGACTACGTCCTGTATTCGTGTGGTGGTACATAAAATAGTGGCCACACGCTGCAAAACATCATCTCCCACTTCATGTCCATAATCATCATTAATTTTTTTGAAATGATCTAAATCCAGCAATACCACGGCATAAGTTGCCTTTTTCTTACTTTCCAGAATACTGAGTTCTTCACCAATATAACGACGATTAAATACATTGGTCAGCGCATCGGTCTGACTCATTTTTTTAATCTTCATTTCACGCCGACGCCACTGCGACAGTAAAATTTCAAAAAACAAAAACGAAATCAGCAAGATTGGCAAATAGACCTCTGCCATACTCTTAATCCAGAAAGGATTATGATAAAACTCGCTATGCGTCAGGGCATCACTGAAAACAGGTGCATATCGAATGACATCATTGAAAGTTAAGTAACTAATAATGATGGTAAAAATAGAAGCAAAAATCGCGATGCTATAAATAATTTTTCGTGGATAATAGACCAGGCCAATCAGCACAATATTGATAAAACCAGAAATGGTTGCAGGACTAAACATACCCACGGTATAACCGGCATAAATCATCACGCCACCAAAAAACATCGGTGAAAAATAGGTAATAAATTGACGGAATTTTTCATTGCCTTTATATCGGTGGCTTAGCGCAATTAAGCCGATAAAAATGCCTAAAGTGATGAAGATAGTAGTAATACGGGTTACAAAAAAGTCATGATTAATCCAGACCCGATTTTCTTCTGAATAACAACTAAACAGATACCATTTAAGTGCACTGAGTTGGCAGAAGGCGCCAAAAAAGCACAGCAATACACCCTTGTCAAAATTGGACCAGGTAATAATTAAGTTATCTGATTCAAGTAAATGAAACTTGAACCTGCCCCAATAATGAAAAATCAGCAGCGGTATTTTTCTAAAAAAGTTCATTTCTTTATGAATATCTTTATCATTTATAAAATTTTTTTATTGCCTAAATATTATACCAACAGTACAAAAATTAAACAATGCGTGCTTATATCCTCTCGATAAACAGCACCCCATCCAAATGATCCACTTCATGTTGCACAATTCGGGCAGGAAAACCGCTAAAGCTGGTTTCTACTACTTCTCCATCCAAGGTTAAATAACGCAGCTTAATCATTTGGGCACGTGCAACTTGTCCACGCTCATCCGGTACGCTTAAACAGCCCTCTTCCCCCAAAACAGTCAGTTCAGACTTTTCCAGAATTTCAGGATTTACCATCACCAGCGCATCCATTTCAGGGGCATCGGGATAACGCGGGTTCGGACGTGAGGCGACGATAATGACCCGTTTAGACACATAAACCTGAGGTGCAGCAATTCCCACACCGTTTCGTTCCAGCATGGTGGTATACATGGCTGCTGCAAGTTCCTTTAGCCACGGACTATTTAACTCAGTTGTTGCTACTTCTGCTGCTATTACAGTCAAAATGCTTTCACCACGCTGTGCCACAGGTAAAATAGTGCTCATCAATTCATCCCTTAGCTAGCGATAACGCTAGGTTCAATACTTTTTTTAATTGCAAATTCTGTATAAATATTAACCTTAAAAAATGCTGTGTGATATTCAGTTTTCACATTTCTATTGCATATTTATGAATGATTCAGGTCGTTTGAAAAGCTCAATCTTTTAAGCCGCTTTTAATTTTGCTTGCTTATGATTTGTCAAATTTCTTTATAAATAAAAAAATATGACAACTGCCCAACTGCTGCTTGGTGTTCTTTTTAGTTCTATAGGCTTAGGCTATTTTTTGTATGGCAAAAAGCAAAAAGTCATTGTGCCCTGGATCTGTGGCTTAGTACTGATGATTTTCCCTTATTTTATAGAAAATACCGGCATATTGACCACAATCGGTATTATTCTTTCTATTGCACCTTACTTTATCCGGCTTTAATTAAGTGACAAATCATATTGATTTATTCATAAAATTAAGTTGATACACTCAAAAGAAAGATTGATTTTTCATCTAAAAAACAAAATATTACAATTAAAAGATACCTGATCCATTTTGCTGACTTACGGAAACCTGAAGCATGGACGCAATACCACGTTTAACGAGTGAAGATAAACGCACGCTGGGACTTTCATCTTTAGGCGGAGCACTGGAATTTTACGACTTCGTGATTTATGTCTTTTACGCCAAAATCATTTCAGAACTGTTTTTTCCTAGCGGCTTAAGTCCTTTCTGGGCCATGTTAAATACTTACGGCATTTTTGCCGCGGGTTATTTCTTCCGTCCCCTCGGCGGTGTGGTAATGGCACATTTTGGTGACCTGGTCGGACGTAAGCGCTTATTCAGCCTGTCTATTTTACTGATGGCCTTGCCTACCTTAATGATCGGGGTGATGCCGACCTTTGAAAGCATTGGCTATGCTGCACCGTTATTGTTATTGCTGATGCGTGTGGTTCAAGGCATTGCGATTGGCGGTGAAATTCCTGCAGCCTGGACTTTTGTTTCCGAACATGTACCTTCAACCAAAATTGGCCTGGCCAATGGTTTACTCACTGCCGGGCTTTCGTTGGGCATCTTGCTCGGTGCCTTAATGTCACTGTTTATTTCGCTAAAATATAGCGAGACAGAAATTCATGATTGGGCATGGCGTGTGCCTTTTATTGTAGGCGGTATCTTCGGTTTAATTGCGCTATATCTACGCAGTTATTTAAAAGAAACCCCTGTATTCAAAGCCATGCAGCAACGTAAACAACTGGCTACCAAAATGCCGGTGAAACAGGTATTGGCAGAACATAAAACCGCAGTCGTGATTGGCATGCTGTTTACCTGGTTCCTTACAGCTTGTGTAGTGGTACTCATTTTGGCTATGCCGAATCTGCTTACAGGAGCCTTTGGTTTCGAGCGTGCCGATGCCTTTAAAATGCAGAGTGCAGCCATCATCATGCAAATGCTCGGTTGTATTGTTGCAGGCTTACTGGCAGACCGCTTGGGTGCAGGCAAAGTGATTATATGGGGTTCACTGGCTGTTGCTGTGATTGCCGCTATTTTCTATAACAGCTTGGGACTGGTTTCCGCTACGACCGTATTTATGCTGTATATGCTGCTTGGACTGTTTTCAGGTACAGTCGGTATGGTGTCTTACAGCATGGTGAAAATGTTCCCGGCCCAGATTCGCTTCTCGGGTATTTCATTTTCCTATAACGTGGCCTATGCCATTGCAGGTGGCATTACGCTACCGTTGGTGCAATGGTTAAGCCTATATAGCAAGATTGGCGCTATGTACTATATAGGCGTAGTCTGTGTTGTCGCATTCTTTACTGCCCTGCTTTATAGAGCCAAGTTTGAAAAACATGGCGGTATATCTGCCATGACTCCAGCACAAAATGCACTGAAAGATTAGCTCTAAAAAAGCCCTTCAGTTGAAGTAATGCCAGTCAGTTAAGAAATTGACTGGTATTTTCTTTTTTAAATTCATGACTGTAGTTGATATGTGGAAAAGTCATCTGCAACTGTTTGAGGCATGAGGTGCATTGCACTGCAAGATTAAAAAATGATTGTTTCTGCGATAAATTTGCTAGTTGATAGTGGCTGACGAGTTTTGCGGTGAGGAGTATTACTCCGCAAGATGCCTTCCTTGCGAAGCTGCGCTTCTCATTTGGGCGAAACCAAAGTAACAAATGAGCTGCAAGACTTTGATTTAAAAAGGTAAGACTCCGTCGTGAACTGCTAAAAAGCTAAAGAGTTTATTTCGAAACTCCTTAACTGATCAGCATTACTTCAGTTGAAGGGCTTTTTTTATCGATTAAGCAATTAAATTTTTCTTTAATTCATCTTCAACAATCTGGATTTCCAGCTGGCTAAATTTACGAATTTCAGTTTCGGCATGTTTTTCCAGCATACCCGACAACAAAGGCACTTTAACTTTGACATGCCAATTCAGGCTAATGTGAATTTGCTGCTCATCTCCTGTTACTAGACGCTCGCAGTTCGCCTCTAAAGGCATATTTGCACCCAAGGTGATGCTTGAAGTTAAAGCGGCTAAATCTGTAACATCGGTACGCTTGACTCGAAATGCATCTTTAAGGAATTTTTTTGCCATATCCGGTATGTTGACATCCAAATTATAGGCACGGCGTAAAGTGTAAATATCACCGCTCATTTTAGACTCAATAATTTCTAATTTTTCACCTGGAATACGCCTACATACCGCTTCGTGTAAAGCTGTATTTGCTACAAGTTGTTTGAACTGATCAATTGAAACACCCTGAATTGTAGAATTCACAGTAAAACGATGTGCCATATTTTCTAATCCTTTGTTTTTCTAGTGGTGGTTTTAAATATTTCCAAACCATTCGATCATCACTGATCTAGCCTATTTTTATAGCTCTTTATTTAATTGAATTTTAAAGCTGTTGGCATTGAGACTCTATACTAAACTATTCAGCACATATACTGCAATAAATTGCAACTTTCTCAGCACAGCTAATCCTGAGAAAATGACCACGATATTCAATGATCGCATCAAATTGTTCCGCACCATCATCCAGACCTGTGGCAGCCCAGGTCGTGCCCTGAGGAAAATCCTGCAACCAGGCTGCTTTATAAAAGTCAGAGACTGAATCGAAAGTGATATATTTTTCCGGTTCGGCTTGAATCTGGCATGCCAGTTCATCAAACTTTTGCAACTGATGTTGAACAAAGTCGATCAGCATCCCTCTCTCCTCAAGCTTAAACACCTTTGAACTGAGTCAAAGCCTGTTTCTTTTTCACCTGTTCCCACTGCCACCAGCCAAAAGCAGCCAGCCCCACGAAAGCAGCATATAAACCGGCAGTCAAGAATAGGTCCTTATATATAAACATGCCGACATAAATGATATCGACAAACACCCACAGTACCCAAGTGGCAATATGTTTACGACTGGTCCAATAAGTGGCCAACAGACTAAACGCAGCCAGTTGTGAATCCAACATCGGTACTGCAGCATCGGTAAAATGTTTCAGGGTTAAACCAAAAATCAACCCACCCACAGCGGCTAACAGCATCTGGAAAAAGACCGTTTTTTTGGCTATCGGCTCAATGCGAATTTCATGATCTTGCTGTTTGCCCTTCAGCCAATGATAGAAGCCGTAAAAGTTAACAACCATGAAAAAGAACTGCAATATGGTTTCACCATAGAGCTTAAATTGATAAAAAAGATAGGCATACAAGACAAAGGCTGCAAAGTTAAACCACCAGCACCACATGTTGCGTTTAATGGTGAGTGCCACCCCAATAAGACTAATAATAACTGCAACAATTTCTAAAGCTGACATGGCAATAATCAAACCGCTAAATAGTGTTGCTATTATGAAAAAAATGGCCCTGAACGCAAGAAAAATTATAACCATTGCTGTACAGCATCTGACCATCTGCCCCTTCTAGCACATAGGTTTTTTTACCGCAGTAGCGAACATAAAATTTGACTGGGCAGGTTTGACAGTTTTCTAACAATCGTTTAAAAACTTAAAAAACAGTCTCTCTGGAAAATAACAATGTCTCAACAACAAGGAAAAGTCAGCCGGGAAATTCGCGGGTCTCTACTTTTGATTGGCCTGGATCGTACTGCAAAAAGAAATGCCTTTGATAGCCATATGATTCATGACTTGTCGCTGGCCTTAACCGAATATGAAGACCATCCGGAATTACGCTGTGCGGTCATTTTTGCCCATGGTGATCATTTCACTGCCGGACTGGATCTGGTGGAGTTGCAAGCCAAACTGCAAACAGGCGTATTTGATTTTGAACACGGTCAAATCAACCCTTGGGGCACCAGCTCAAGACCACGCAAAAAACCGGTGATTGTTGCGGTACAAGGCATTTGTTATACCGCAGGCATCGAACTGATGCTGAATGCAGATATCGTCATTGCGCAAGACAATTGCCAGTTCGCGCAAATGGAAGTGCAGCGTGGCATTTTACCCTTTGGCGGTGCAACCGTCCGTTTTGTACAGGCTGCGGGCTGGACTAAAGCCATGCGCTATTTGCTGACTGGCGATCACTTTGATGCTGCAACAGCCCTGGATTTAAACCTGATTACTGAAATTACCCCTGAATCCCCACTGCAACGTGCCATTGATCTGGCCGAACATATTGCACAAGCCGCACCACTGGCTGTTCAGGCAACACTGGCTTCTGCCAAGGAGGCCGCTGAACAGGGAGCCGAAACTGCCTTTGCCAATTTGCAGCAGCATCTTACCCCCTTGCTCAAAACGCAGGATGTGCAAGAAGGTGTCATGGCAATGCTGCAACGTCGCGCCCCTGAATTTAAAGGTCGATAAGTAAATAGCCAACGGTCTAAATTCAATAACAATACGAGTTTGCTATGCCGAATTTCAATCCAAAAACACAGGGTCCGCAATTCAGCCGCTGTGCTCAATCATTCCTGGCTACCGATGGCTATCCACTGTGGGGAACGCTTTACACCCCAGCTCAGGCAATCAAAGCCAATATTGTGCTGTCCAGTGCAACCGGTGTACCACAGGAGTTCTATCGCCGCTTTGCCGAATATATGACCCAGTTTGGTTATCAGGTACTGACTTTTGATTATCGTGGTGTGGGGCAATCAGCCCCTGCCAGTCTCAAAGGCTTTAAGATGTCCTATCTGGATTGGGGAGCATTGGATCTTGCCGGAGCAATTGACTATCTGGCCCAGGATCGACTACCAATCTTTATGGTCGGTCATTCCTATGGCGGACAGGCGCTGGGACTAACCCCAAATCATGACAAAGTTACCGCCATGTATTGCTTGGGTACCGGTGCCGGCTGGCATGGCTATATGCCGTTTAAGGAAAAGGTCAAAGTTCAGGTCATCTGGAATATTGTATTCCCGCCAATGGTTGCGCTTAAAGGTTACTTGCCCTGGAGCAAGCTGAAAATGGGGGCAGATTTACCGATTGATGTCTATAAACAGTGGCGCAAATGGTGTAAAAACCCAACCTACTTCTTTGCCGACCCAGAACAGCAGGCCTTAATTCAGCAATATGCACAAGTCAAAACCCCGATTTATGCCGTTTCTGCACTGGATGATGACTGGGCCCTCCCCAATTCACGGCATGCCTTTATGCAACATTATGCTCAGGCACCCATGCAGTTTATTAATATTGCCGCTACCGATTATGGCCTGAAACAGATTGGTCATATGGGCTATTTCCGTAAAGGTTCGGAAAAAATCTGGGATGAAATATGCCACACTTTCGATCAGCAACTTCCCCAACCAATCCAACAACACACCAATAGCGATTAAGCACAGATGCGCCCACAAAAACTGAGCCGAGAACAAATTTTGAATATCAGTGCCTTGCAATTCAAGCGCTATGGCTATGCTGCGACCAGTATGGAGATACTGGCCAAAGCCTGTGGACTCAGTAAAGCCTCTTTTTACTATTATTATCCCAGTAAAGAGGCCTTGCTGATGGATGTACTGGAACTGACCCGACAGTATTTAAATACACATTTGTTTAGGCATTGCTTAGAGGATGGAGTTTGCATCAGCCAACAGTTCGAGCAGATGCACGAACGTGCGATCCGGTTTTTTAGTGATGAAGTCAAGGGCTGTTTAATCGGCATCATTTCAATTGAAGCACGCTATCAGTCTGCTGAAATTTTAGAAAAAATTCGCGCTATTTTTCAGGATTGGGAAATGGCATTTTATCAATTATTTAAAATGCAGCTTGCAGAACAGGAGGCTAAAATTTTGGCAAAACAAAGTTTGGCCGATTATGAAGGGGCAATTTTAATGTATCGCCTGAATGATGAGCTGTTTTATCTGGATCAGGTCAAGCAACGTATCTTAAAGCAGTTGGTTAAAAAGAGTGAGTACCTGGATAAAAACCAGAACCCTTTAGTTGAAGGTTAACGATGATATAAGCAATTCGGGCAGCTGCTTAAATCAAACGCGATGAGGCCGCTCCTTGAATTCACACTTATGCTCACAGCCAAAACGGTCAATATGGGTATAAAACACGCCATAGCGTCCGACGTAATATTCTAAAGACTGGTCATAGAAGGTCCAGTAAATCGACCATTCGCCTAGGTCCAGCTTGCGAATCCGGGTTTGTGCCTTGGCGGGCAGTTTTTTTAAAATACCTTCTTGAACGACAATAGCCTGACTTAAATTACGTTCAGTCAGATGACGTTCAAAAAACATCTGGCAAACATCATCAAACAGTTGTTGTTCATATTCCTCCACCTCCTCTACCCGTTCTTTCGGTGAAGACAAGGACTGTGCCGAGGTTGCATCGGGTTTGATTAAATCGGTGAGTCGCTTGATTCTGAATTGTTGAGCATGTTGATTAATCTGAATTTTACAAAATATTTTCCAAAGCACAATCAGCCCAAGAAAAAGACATAACCCCAAGAGTATTTTCAGCATAGCGTCACTCTCATGAATAAATAATTATTATTTTTATATTATATAAAACAATTTGAACAAAAATTACACAACTTTTAAAATATTATGCTATAAAAAAAATAGGGTCTATTAACATTTCATAGATAGCTTGCGCTGTAGGCTAAAATTGAGCAGATAAGGCATGAAACGAAGATAATAGCGAGACTATTTTCAAGTTTCATAACGAAATCTGAGATAATTTTAGCCACAGCCCTACGGGACGACACATATTTTTGCTGCTATATCGTTACAAAGCAGTCATTTAGAATGACTAAATTTCCTGCTTTTCGCCTCATATCAGCTAAAAATATGTGTCGTCGCAATCATAGATGAAGTGTCAATAGACCCTTATGATTCTACGGAACTTTACTCATGTTTCCTCTTTCATCTGCTCAAGCTACGCCGGTTACTTGCTTCGCTTTGGACCTTCAAGTCTACAAGGCAAGTTCACGACGTGTGCAGTTTTTACATGAGGTGCCTTGGAATCTGTACCATGATGATGATTTAGAATAATCACCACCCAATAAATACCCCAAGGTCGCCTCAACAGCGGCCTTTTTTATTGCCTAAAAATAAGGAAAAAGCTGATGAATAATTCAATCAAGAATAATGACTTCCCCTCGCCACTGTCCGAGCCGGTTGTAGCCCCTTTTAACCCAAACTCACGCTTCGCTACAGCCGGTCAATTTGTAACTGTTGTACTGATCTGGTCACTGACACCACTTGCAGCCGTCTGGACAGTGCAGGAAATTCATTGGGCGTGGGGCTTATTTATCCGATTTAGCTTGGCCATTCCAATTGCCTTGGCCTGTCAGGCCTGCTTCAAGGTCAAAGTTCCCGTACACCCGCAAGCTTTGCTGAGTTATGCCGCGGGTGCTCTTGGCCTGTTTGCCTCCATGACCTTTTGCTACCTGGGCGCATCCAAGGTGCCTTCCACAGTCATTTCAATCATCTACGGCAGCGCTCCCTTGGTTTCTGGTTTAATCGCCATTTATATTTTTCACAGTGAAAAGTTTAACGCCTATCAATGGCTCGGCTTGGGTCTAGGGATGCTGGGCATGTATTTTGCGCTGGGTTTAAACGCACAAAATCTGCTACTCAATCGACTTGGCATTGCACTGGAAATCGTGGCCATGCTGTTATATGTGCTTTCTGCATTTGCAGTGCGTGCTGTGGCTGCAAATATCCATCCACTGAGTCAGATGACCGGTACTACAATCATGTCATGGCTGGGTTATTGTTGTTTGCTGCCTTTTTTCTGGTCAGAGATGCCTGATAAGCTGCCTTCATTACAAACTCATATTGCTCTCATTTATAGTGCGGTTTTTTCATCGGTACTGGCGATGATTTTTTATTATCAGCTGCTCAATAAAGTCAATCCAACCACGCTGATGCTGATGAACATCATGAGCCCGGTACTGGCTACGCTGTGGGGCACATGGCTTAATCATGAAGCTCTAAATTCTCATTTCATTTTAGGGCTGTTATTACTCTGTTCAGGTTTAGCCCTCTATGCTTTGCAAATACGTAGTAAACATTAAATAGCATAGAAAAAATCCCGAGCCGGATGCAGACTCGGGATTTGCTCAATTCTAAATTTAAGCAAAAAAGCTTTTATTCAAGGTGAATAATTTTGCCGTGTTCGTCATGATGAACCACTGTGACCTTTTGCTGGCGTCCCTGTTCGATTTCTTCAACAGCTAAACCAAAATGTTGCCCATAATCGGAGACATTTTTAGCAGACGTAGTCTTTACTGTTTTTGCAGGAACAAAATTCGACCATAAAAGCAAGGCCACAGCACAAGCCAATAAAGCACTTACGCCATGTTCAATACCTAAGCCAAAAGCAGAAAAAAGTTGATGAAACACATGATTTTTTTGCAGGCTCAAAACACCCATCACAATCAGTAACGGTCGCCATAGCAACAGCCACACCGCCCACATCATGGCGGTAGAGGTATTCGACGCATAACGTTTATGCCACGGCAAGCAATGACGCAAATCAATAATTAAAGGATTATTTTTCATGGATCACTTGCTCATTATTGGAGGTTGAATGGCGCATCCCGCGGTCTGGACTGACCCAGCGTGCGCGCTGGCCATGACCACGTAACAAAACTTTAGGGAATGCCACAATACTGGCCGTCAGGGTGATCAGCCAGAATACGAATGGATACCAGATCATCCAGAAGTAATTTTTGCCCAGTGAATGTTCATAACGGCTGTCCATCCATTTGCTCATGGCAAACTGTAACAGGCAGGTTATGCCCAATAACAAACCTGTGCCATAAGGTAGAAATGGCGAACTGATCCCCGATATGCCTAGTGGGACAATAAAATGCACCAACCAAAGGATGGCCATAAACAGCATTAAATAAGACCAGATCAGTGTCAGGATCAATTCACAGAGCAAGGGCCATAAAAAATTCAGTTTTGGTTGAAACAGCACATCTATATTTTTAATCAGTACCTGTGCCCCACCCATGGCCCAGCGCAAGCGCTGTTTCCATAAACCCTTAAAGGTTTCCGGCATTAAAATCCACACCAGAGCATTCGGTTCAAAGTGAATATTCCATCCCGCACGTTGCAGCTTCCAGGTAATGTCGATATCTTCAGTCAGCATATTAGGGGACCAGTAGCCCACTTCATGTACGGCACTTTTACGAAAGGCGGTAATCACGCCAGAGACGGTAAACAGTCGTCCAAAGCTACGTTGTGCCCGTTTAATCATGCCGACTATGGAAGAAAACTCTCCCACCTGAATACGACCAATCAGGGTAGAACGGGTACGAATTCGTGGATTCCCTGTAACCGCAGCCACGGTTTCATCTTGCAGAAAATGCCGTAGCATCCAGGTCGCGGCATGCGGATCAAGCAAGGCATCGCCATCGATGCCGAGCAAATATTCTGCATCTGTAAGCAGGCTTCCAGCCTGTAGTGCCATAGCCTTGCCCTGATTATGCGCCAAATGCACCACACGTAATTTTTCGTGCTGATCTGCCAGACGGTTTAACACGGAGGCGGTGTTATCCGAACTGCCATCATTAATGGCAATGACTTCAAAGTTTGGATAATCCAGTGCCAGCGCATGGCTGAGTGTTTCTTCAGCGTTGTCGCCCTCGTTAAAACAAGGTACCAGCACTGCCACTTTAGGATAATAAGGCAGTGCTTCAGGCTGTTGAAATGGCGGATCCTGTCGCTCTTTCCAATAGAAAATCAGTGCACCGATCATCCATAAATACGACATAAATAATGGATAATAAAAAACGAAGTGCAATGCAGAATGCCAAAAATGCTGCAGCGTTGACATATAGAATTCCTTTAAGGAATAAGTTTGCTGGATTTCATATCAAAGGCTTTGCGCATTACGTGAGTATCTGGATAGTCCTGAATCGGATCATCCGGATAGTACGCTTCATGCATCACACCTTGGCTATATAAAGACTCAATGGTTTTTGCCATTTCATCTGAGGGAACCCTTTGATTGGTTCGCCAGTTCACCGACTGTAATTCAAAGACGGTTTTCTTCATGCCATTGGGATATTGCTTCACACGATTGACGATATCGCGATAAAAAGCATCGTTATCTGTGGCTTGCTCCATATAGGGCATCGCCATGATTGCAGTGAAGTCATAACGGTTAATCGACTGTTCCAAAGACTGTGAATACCAGTTTTCCGCATAAGGTTTCAGGGCAACTTGTGCATACAAGTTACGTGCAGTCAGCAAAAACGGATGATACTGGCGGACTTCTTGCGCCAGTTGCATGGCGAAGTCATCAATATATTGGGTTTTGAACGCGGTCCACTTTTCCAGGTCGGCATCATTATTTCGAATTTTCGCCAGATCTGTCGGTAAGCCAATAGAGGCATAGGCATGCAAGGCTTCGGGACTGGCATCTTCATAGTCAGATAAAGTGGTGTCATCGTGGAATAAAATACCGTTAAATGGCACTGACTTGGCCAGGTCCTGATAAATACCGGCAATGGTTTTACGCGCATCGGCAGAAAAAGGACTTAAACGGTGATAGCCCATATTCAGAT
Source organism: Acinetobacter sp. ANC 4169 (assembly GCF_002135355.1). Lineage (GTDB taxonomy): Bacteria > Pseudomonadota > Gammaproteobacteria > Pseudomonadales > Moraxellaceae > Acinetobacter. The sequence continues at coordinate 79,394 of NZ_NEGE01000009.1, forward strand.
GCTCGGAATCATCGGCTTGCTGGGTCACCACCACATCTTTAGCCACCGGATTATTTTTAGGGAGGTCCCAGGCCAATAACGGCATCCAGGCATAGACCCGACTGACTTGGGTACGGGTTTGAATTTGCCAGGCCACCCGGTTAAACAGGTCTGCACGCATCGGTAGATAACGGTTCGGGAAATACACCATATCCGCAGAACCATTGGCATCCGGATCAGAAAAGGCTTGTAGATACACAGTATTGACTTTCATTGCCACAATCCGGTCGAGCAAGTGATCCAGATTGCGTTCTTGCTGAATTGGATCTTTGTCGTAAATGTAATCCAGATCGATATGCATGATTTTTTGCGGACGGTTATTGTCGCCTAAATGTTGCTGACGGTTTTGAATTTCCTGAGCCAAATCCGCCGTAGTCATATTGCCTTCAATCAGAATACGGTTAAGCTGCCCCAAAGAACCTTGCGCAGAATCTGCACCGTCATCCAGACTAATGGCCACTGGCATACCTAACTGTTTGGCAATTTTCACGGTTTGCATGGTGTAATGCCCATAAGGCCATACCATCACCCGTGGTGCTTTTAAGCCGTGGGCACTCAATAACTGGTTATTCTTTTTTAAATCATTGCTAATCCGTTGTTGATAATGGCGATCGGTTTCATAGCTTGCAGATTTAGGATCATATAACCGGGTGACTGCCGCCGGTTCCATATTGCCTTGCGGATTGCCCAAGATGCCGCGATGCAGGTTATAGCTATGACTGGCAATTTCGACCAGGCCACTGTCTTGCATCTGTTTTAATTCGGCCCAAGACAACATTTGATTGCGCTGAATTTTCTCGCCTGAGAAGTCAATGCTTTTCCCTGCTTTAGGCTCTAGCCATGAACCCACCACTGCCAGTACCACTGGAATTTTATTGGCTTTGGTAATCGGATAAGCATTTTTATAAAATGAAGCATAGCCATCATCAACCGTCAATAAAACCGGCTTGCTGGGTAAATGATATTTGCCTTGATGTGCTTTAATCAGCTGATCGACATTAATAAAATGAAAGCCATTATTTTTAAGCCAGCTAATATGTTGCTGAAACTGCTGAGTCGTTACTGAATAGTCAGGAATCAGTGCCGATTTACCATCGGTAATTTCATGATAGCCAATCACCGTAAGGGTGGGATTGTTGGTTGGCAGTGTTTTACTCCAGGCTAAATGAGGCATCTGACATAAAACGGCGGAAAGAGAAGCAGAAAGCAAGGTGGATAGCAAGCGAATCTTCATTGAATGGTGCTCAAAAATCATTTTATGCTCTGAACACGCAGCATCATTGATCAATAGAAAACGACCCTTTTCATGATTTACGCCATTCAGAACTTTGAATCTGTATTTTTATCCAACCAAGCTGAAATGAAGCTTAAAAAATAATAGTTTTTTTAAAATTAAGTATTTAAATAATGAAATGAGCAAGCAGTATTTTAAGTTATATACATTTTTTTAATTAAAAGTGCTTAAAAAAACTAAGCCAGATATGGCTGATATTGATCCCGTCCGGCGGCTTTGGCTGCATAAAGCTGGACATCGGCAGCTTTCATCAGTTCATGAATATCGGCATATTGATGATGGCGATCCATCCAGGCTACACCCATACTTAATGTCACATATTGTTTTTGATCCGGCCGGTTTAAATGTTCAAACTGGCTGTTTCTTACCGCATTTAAAACCTGTTGCAATACATTTAAAACCACTTCACCCGGCACATTATGCAATACAATGGCAAACTCTTCCCCGCCATAGCGAGCCACATAAGCAGACGGCGGCAAGGCACTTTGGATAACCTTGACCAAATCCTGCAAAATCACGTCGCCTTTCAAATGCCCATAATAATCATTGTAATTTTTAAAATAATCGACATCCAACATGGCAAATGCCAAAGCGCTATTACTTTGACTTTGTGTCAGGGTAAATAATCGCTGAATTTCGGTATTTAATGCACGCCGGTTAAAGGCACCTGTTAATGCATCAATTTGAATTTGCCGTTCCAACTGTTCATTAAGCTGATGCAACTGCGAGGTACGTTCCTGTACTTTCTGATCCAGAGATCGGTTCAGCTCAAATAAATTATGGTTCAATTGCTGAATATAATGAGTATGCTTGGCATAATTTTTTGCCTGCTGAAACATAATCAGCAATGCATAGAAACTGGTTGAAATAAAAGTTAAGTTAAAGGACTCGATCAGGTTTAGCGATAATAAAAAGTCATGTAAAAATGTCACGCATAATAAAATCACGGCCCATAAATTAATGCTTGAATATTGCTCTTTCGATTTCACAGTCAGATAAAAACCGTGAGCAAAATTTAGAATCACAATCGGACTGATGATGGAACTATAAAAAGCAAAGCGCTGAAAAAATTCAGGTACAGTAAACAAGGTCACGAGCATATCAATGCTCAATATGAGCATTGCCAGACCGTAAACAACCGGATGTAAATAGCGCCGGTTGAGTAAAAACATATAACTGATAAAAAATGCAACTGCCAAATATGTAAAGAGATATTCTAGGCGCACTCCCCATAACCAGCTAATATTGGTAAAGGTGGTATAGGCATAAGGTGCTGAAAATAAATTATGCAAGGCCAAGAATAAGATAAAAATACCGAACACAAATACGCGGATAGTGCCGCGACCAATCGCCTTTTGAAATACGGAAAACATGAGGGTAAATATACCCACACCCAGTACGGCACCACAGACCAAACCAATACTCATCATCAACTGCTGGAACTGGCGGCTAATGGTGCTGCCTAAGCCAATCCGCATCGGATTCTCCAGCCCGCCATGCAGATGATTAAAATTGGACGCCTGGATAGCAATTGTAAAATATTCTTTTTCTACCACAAAAAAAGCAATTTTAGGGGAATTTTCTGTTTGATGGCTGCGTTCATCTTTTCCCACTTTACCCATTCGAAGGAGAAAATCACCATTTAAATACAGCCGGTAAGCACCATATTGATTCGGAATAAAAATCGCAATACGGCGCCCAACAAATTGCTTGGGTATTTTAAAATGACCAACAAATGTACCGTAGGTTTGATTGGTTCCGGTGATGTCTTTAAATGAGGCTGGCAAACTCACCGTGTCAGATTTTAAAACAGAACTGGGCTCAGTAATAAACTGCTCAGGATAATACTGCCATGTTTCTTTTAACGGAATAGAACTATTCTCGGTAAACTCAACATCATTCAAGATTTTTTGATGTAAATAATAGGATTCAGGCGCGGCTTCATATAATGCCCAGACCTGTTTTTGTCCCAGACCTATGCATAGACATATTGCTAGAAAAAGTTTGAAAAAATGGAACAGTTTCTGAATTTTATACAAAAAGCGAATCATCCTTAAATTACGCCTACCCCTTCTTTAATGTAGCGATAAAAAAATAAAACTCAAATAATTTTTCATATATTTGCAAGATTCATCCTTGTCTCTTGCAGAATATTTTTTAATCAACCATTAATGCGGATTAATCTCGTGTTTTGACATCAAACAGTTCAATTTCAAAAATAAGATTTGAGTTGGCTGGAATGATCTTGCCCATTTTGCGTTCACCATAAGCCAGGTGTGCAGGCACCAATAATTTACGTTTACCACCCACTTTCATGCCCATGATGCCCTGATCCCAGCCTTTAATGACACGGCCAGTACCAATCACAGTTTCAAAGTAGTTACCACGGTCAATAGATGAATCAAACTTGGTACCATCTTCCAGCCAGCCAGTGTAATGGGTAGTAATCAGTGCACCTTTGACAGCTTCTTTACCTTCACCGACTTTTAAATCAATAATTTCTAATTCATTCATGGTTATCTACCTAAACTGAGCATCAAATTTTCAATGCTTAGTATAACTGGATTTAGCTGAATGCTTTAGGATTTGGCGAATGTATCTTTAAAAGCTCAGCTCCTGGATATTGGAATCATTCAATAAATAAGCAGTGAGTTTTTTATGGTTTTCAGCCGAACCGATCAAAATCCAGCGCCCGCTAATGCGCTGCTCGGTTTTATGTTGCACACTGCGAACTACTTTCATGTCATAGGTTTTAAACAACTCTTCATATTGATCTAAAGTCTGGCGCTGATAAGGACAAATAATTCGATATGTGCGGGCATGGCTCAGGGCTTCTATACCCTCCTGAACATAGATCAAAAAAATCAGCACGATTAAAACAATGAAGGTGGCGTACAGGCTTAACAGTTCATAGCCTGCACCAGCCGCCATGCCCAATGCCGCTGTCATCCAGATGGTCGTTGCGGTAGTGATCCCCGATATCCGGTTTTCGTCTTTAAAGATCACCCCTGCCCCAACAAAGCCCAACCCCGTCAGAATATTGGCTGCAATCCGGTCATGGCTATCTACACCAATTTTTAAAGACATAATGGTAAACAAACACGAACTCAGACTGACCATGATCATGGTTCGGAGGCCAGCCGATTTACTTCGATATTCGCGCTCTGCGCCAATAATTGCCCCAATGCCCAGGGCAATCAGCAAACGATAGAGATCCGGATGCATATATTTTCCCTTTATTCATTTTTATTGTTTTCAGGTATACGCAATTTTTAAATCAGGATGCAAGCCTAGACCTGCAACCTGTATATATTTATTGTAATTGTTCCCATTCCACCACAACCTGGGCATGTTCGCCAATCAAGGTCCATTCACCATCCATCACGTTTAACTGCAATTGCATGGTGCGCTCGCATAATTGTGGCAATGCCTCTGTAGTCGCGGTAGAAAGTTTCCACACTTCTACATTGCTTAAGGTTTTTAATTTGCTGTTGCGCTTATACCATTCATCTACAGCTGCCCCGTAAGTGACTACAGCCACTTGCTTACAACGCGCACTGGCTTTTTTCACCTTATCTTCATCTGGACTGCCCACTTCAATCCACTTGATCAGCTGACCAGTCAGGTCTTTTTGCCACAAAGCCGGTTCAGCAGTTTCAAACAGATCTTTGGTAAACTCCAGGGCTTCATCTGCAAAACGGGCATAGGCCAAAATACGTACCATCAAGCGTTCAATGGTTTCCGATGGATGTAGCGCCATCGTAAGTTGATAATCACCGTACTGATGATCATCCATATTGGCAATATTTAAATCTGCCTTATAAATCGTAGCTTTAAGCGCCATAAAAGTGTCCTCAAATTTGGCGCCTAGCATATAAGATTTGGATGTATTTTGCTGAAAAGTTTTTAATCCAGATCTGGATGAATCTGGCCTTGCAATAATTGATCTTCAAAATATTGCCAATCGCGCTGATCTCGCACAATGATTTCAATGCGGTTATCAATGCCTTCTTCCGCAGACTGATAATTAAACTGTTCCGGATTAAAATTAAAACTTTTCCAGCCCTGATTGGTATTAAAAATTGCTTTAATCCGCAGCCAATCTTGCTGTTCACAAAGCAAATCCAATAAGGCATAAAAATCGAATTGCCAGCGTTTGGGAAGTTTCCAGCCAGCCACGCTATAGCCTTGTGTGGTCTCGACATAGTGATAAGGTAACTGTTTAATTTCCGGTAGTGGCTGTCCAGCTGAAAATGTCTTTTGAATTTTCAGTAAGGGCTGAATTTTGCGTTCCGTCCCGACATAAGGCAGATCAATTTGCTGAAGTGAAATCTGCTCCTGCCCGCTCATCAGCCAGATTTGCTGATAAGCCTGATATTCGCTTTTAAGTGCGTCTAAAGCCTGATCATCTGCAAAATTCATAGTGTCAGCATGAGAAACCACAATAATATTTGCTGCTTTTAACTGATCTGCATACAGATTTTGCTGTGTCCAATCACTATCATGCAAACGCGAGCCATCAATCACGGTTATTAATGCCTGCATGGCGATACTCTGCTGCCAATGTGGTTCAGTCAGTTGTTCCAGTAGTTGTGCAGGATGCCCCAGCCCTGTCGGTTCGATAAATAACCGGTCCGGTTTGCTTTCTGACAATAATCGCGACAAGGCAATCTGCATTGGCAACTGGCTGCTACAGCACAGACAGCCACCCAGTAATTCCTTAACTTCATAACCTTGCGTTTGCGGCAACAACTGCTGATCAACCCCAATTTGTCCAAACTCGTTCATTAATACTGCCCATACTTCATTTTCTGGCTTTTGACTGAGCAAATGCTTGAGCAAGGTGGTTTTCCCAGCACCTAAAAATCCGGAGATAATATGCGTAGGCACAGCTTGAGTTGGAGAAATCAGTTTCAAAATTTACTCGCTTTTGAGGGAGAGACTAAAATGAATGGCTACAAAGGTGCACTGCCCTCTCAAGCCATCGGCAGCTAGCTCCACTTTAATTTTTTCCATGCGGGATCGCAACGAATTCAACAGGATTTAACGCTTCGCCTGGCCTTTTTATCGCTTATTCTTTTGTTGATAGACATGCTTAGCAACCTTGCTTGTGAGCTAACTATGGGGAAGAGCAACTTCAAGCGTGAGTTGTTAAACTTTTGCGCAAATTCTGAAAGATTTTTTTACATTTAATCGCAAGTAAGCTATCTGCAAAAATGCGGTTGTTGCCCTGTTTTGTATATCACAAGTAAAAAACAGCCTGTTGATAAGCCTCAATAGAAATATCTTCATACATTTTTTGTGCAATTTTTTAATTATTATTTACAGTAAATGCACAGTAAAAACTTGCTTGTATTTTTCCTGTTAATCGATCTGTTTCACTTTGTTGCTTTGATTGCTCCCCCGCTCAAGGCTCTTTAGCATGAGCCCTGTCCATATTTATGTGATGATGAATATGGATCTAATAACTTTTAAAGAATAACAGGATGCTTAAAATGAAATTAACTCAACTATTACTTGCTTCTACTTTTAGCTTTGCTGCTGCAACCACGTTTGCTGCTAGTGCTGATAAACACCCCCAAGAAGAAAAAGTGATTGTTTCTACTCAAGAACAACCGGAAACGGCTACCCCTGAAAGTGCTGCAACCAAGCCTACATCAGCTCAACCCGCGTCAGAAGTTGCTGTAGAAGAAGCACCGACTAAACCTGCGCAATAACATTCAAACTCGATCTCTAAATTATTACCCCCACCTTGTCCATACAAGTGAATGCTTTAGAGTTCAAAGCTGAATTATGCTCATAATTCAGCTTTTTTTATTTCTCAAAAGTCTTGCTCAATGATAGAAAAAAATGATCATCAATCTGTAAAACCCTATAGTTAAATATAAATATAATTATTAATTTTCAATATTTTAATAAATTATTTCTTGTAAAGCTGTTTTCTTTTTATTCAACATCTCTACTATGGCATAGCTTGTTTAGACCCTCAAATTCACCGTTAATACAGTTAAATGTGAATTGATTGAATGGACATTCGCTATGAGCAACAAAACAAATTACACCACTGAAGTGGCAATCTTGGGTGCAGGCCCTGTAGGTTTGACGATTGCGAACTATTTAAGTAAACAAGGCGTTCAAGTCACTATTATTGAGCAACTGGATAGTTTGATTGACTACCCACGTGCTATTGGTATTGATGATGAGTCTTTACGTACCATTCAATCACTGGGTCTGGTCAATCAGGTCTTGCCGCATACCACACCGAACCACGCAATGCGCTTCCTGACCCCTAAAGGTCGCTGTTTCGCAGACATTCAACCGCTGACCCGTGAATTTGGTTTCTCGCGTCGTAACGCATTTATTCAGCCTCAAGTAGATAATGTGTTACTACAAGGTTTAAAACAATACGAAAAAACTGAAGTGCTTTTTTCACGTCAGCTTAATGAGTTTAGCCAAGATGCCAATGGCGTAACGCTTAAGATTCAAGACAAAAACCAGAAAGAAGAAACTGTTCAAGCAAAATACTTAATTGCCTGTGATGGTGGTAACTCGATTGTACGTCGTACCTTGAATATTGGTTTTGATGGTAAAACCGCAGCGAATCAATGGATCGTGATCGACATTGAAAATGATCCTCTAGCGACTCCACACATTTACCTGTGCTGTGACCCTGTGCGTCCCTATGTTTCTGCTGCACTTCCGCATGGTATCCGCCGTTTCGAATTTATGGTGATGCCGGGTGAAACTCAGGAAGAACTGAGCAAACCGCAAAACATCGCCAAATTACTGTCTAAAGTACTGCCGAATGCTGAAAATATCGAAGTGATTCGTCAGCGTGTTTATACCCACAACGCACGTATTGCCGATAAATTCCGTGTAGACCGCATTTTACTTGCCGGTGATGCCGCACATATTATGCCGGTATGGCAAGGTCAGGGTTATAACAGCGGTATGCGTGATGCCTTTAACCTGGCCTGGAAAATGGCCTTGGTTGTTCAGGGTAAGGCTACTCCAGATCTGCTGGATTCTTACCAGATTGAACGTAAAGACCATGCCAAAGCTATGATTGACCTTTCTGTGATGGCAGGCCACGTGCTTGCGCCACCGAAAAAATGGCAAGGTTTCGTGCGTGACGGTATTGCCTATGCGTTGAATTACATCAAGCCGATTAAACAGTATTTGCTTGAAATGCGTTTTAAACCGATGCCGAAATATAACGATGGTGCCTTGCTTGCAGATGGTAAAAAAGAATCTCCTATCGGCAAGATGTTTATTCAGCCGCATGTAAAACTTGAGTCGGGTGAAAAAGTTTTACTGGATGATGTGATCGGTAATGACTTTGCCATTATTGCCTGGGGAGTCGATCCTCAATGGGGCATCAGCGAGAGCACCATGCAGGTATGGCAAAAATTAGGCGTCAAATTCATTCAGGTGATTCCTGAAGTTCAGTTTGGCAATGAAAACCGTAAGCAATTTGACGGCGTGATTACCATCGGTGATATTGGTACCGATATTCGCAGCTGGTTTGGTAAAACATCTGACTCTGTTGTTATTTTACGTCCTGACCGTTTTGTGGCAGCCCTAGCCATTCCACAAACTTTAGACCACGTGAGCCAACAATTGTTTAAAAAGCTACACGTAAAATAATGCCGATATAACAATACATTCACTGAATCTTATTCAGAGGCCTGACCACGCGAAAGCGTGGTCTTTTTTTATCTAAATTCTTTGCGGAACTAGACAAAATTAGTCACAGAATCAATTTAACCGCTAAGGTCTTTCAATTTTTGGGCAACAAGATGAGTATGCTGCCTATCAACAGTGCTTAAACCCATATGCTCTGACTCAGCCCAAACTAAATACTCGAATATATCTAGTAATGGTTTTTTGTCTATCAGCATTTTATACAATGGCGCAACATAGCTATCATATTCATCAAATGCTTCTGGAAAATCTTGCACACCAATAGGATCCCATTCATTTAAAAGAATTACTGAAATCCTTTTGTATAAGGATTCAATAAGCTTTATATTTTCTTCCATTACAGATTTCCTTTCATAGTTATTACGACTCAACCTGTTTTGGAATCTACGATAACTCGAACATTATTCACAGGATCACAATCTCCTTTCATCCCAGATCTAGTTGAATGAGAATAGGTGTTCAAATAGTTTTTTGATTTTGCATAAATGAAAGAACAAAAAAATATTAAGTATTTATTTTCTGAAACCATGGCACATCTTTCATGGAATCACGCTGTGCCAGCAATTGAATAAAGGGCTTGAACTCATCAAGATAAGGCAATATTTTGAACGATATGGCAAAAACCAGCCAGTAACCAAAAAATAAATCTGCTGCTGAAATTTTCTCGCCCAGCAAATATGGATTCGCTTCTTTGATACCATTTTTTAGAAATGCAAATACGCTCTCTTCATTACCAAAACTCAGACTGCTTCTTTTTGCTTCAATCTGCTCATTGGAAATATGCAAGCCTTTCATATCCATATATTCAGTCAATGGGCCATGACAGAAGAACATCCATTTTAAATAGGCACCACGCTTGGGATCATCCAGTGCCGGAGCTAATCCCTTTTCCATGTATTTGTCCGCCAGATAAGCAAATACGGCTGCCACTTCCGACACCACAACGCCCTGATCGACCAGACACGGTACTTTCCCCATCGGATTAATGCTCAGATATTCAGCTTGATGCATCTGTTCATACGGCACTTGAATCTGTTCAATCTGGTCTTCTATACCCAGCTCTTTCAGTAAAGGCAGCAGGGTCATGCCACGTGATTGCGCATTGTTATACAGCTTGATCATTGTTGTTCGGCCTATATTTTTGTTTTAGGTTTCGAGTATAGATCAATTTAATTAAGCGAGGGATAATTGTTATGTGACAGCATGGCCATGCGCAGCGATGCTTCTCATTTAAAAAAAGCATCGTGCACTGTAAAAAATGTATTATTAAAAGAAACCCATATAAAACTGTTCTTTTAAGATTTTTAAAATCAGCTCAATCACTTCATTTTTTTGCCCTTTACGGTAACTGGCATACAGGTCAATCATCGGCAAAGGTTCAATGGTATTTTTTACAATAATTTTATCCCCCAGTAGCGGGATCACATAAGCCGGTACCAGGCTCCAACCCACCCCCATGCCGACCAGATTGACATTTAACAGAATGTTGGTCGAATGCTGGACGATGTTGACGTCCAGTTTAGATTGCCTAAAGAAATCGGTAATAATTTTGTGCAACTGCGGTGAGGCATCCTCATCACTAATCACAAAATTCTGATGATTAAAACTCTTGATACTAATATGACGCTGCTCGGCAATCGGTGAATCCTTCGGCACAATTAAAGCCAGCGGTTCACTAAAAATTTGCACGTGTTCCAGTTCGTTCGATTCATCGACATAGCGGGTAAAGGCAATATCAATATCACCTTTTTTTAGGGCTTTAAACTGGTTAGCATCAGTTAGGCTATGAAAGTTGATTTTGATGTCGGGAAAATGCGCCCGGATATTCGGCATGATATAGGGAAAAATTTTCATTTCCGCTACAGGCACAAAGCCAATATTCAGCTGGTCTTTGCTCAGGTTGGCAATTTTCCGCGCATCCTGAATCGCTTTTTCAGCATGTTCCAGACTTAACAAAGCCTCTTTTAAAAAGGCTTTGCCTTCTTCTGTCAGTTCAACTTTCCGATTCGATCGAACCAGTAATTGCACCCCGACTTCTTGTTCAAGGTCTTTAATTTGCTGGCTTAAAGAAGGCTGCACCGTACACATCCGCTGTGCCGCCTTGGTAAAATTCAGTTCTTGTGCAACTGCAACAAAATAGCGTAAATGACGTAATTCCACGTACCGTACCTCTTTATTTAAGTTGCTTGAGTGATGCCGAAACCGTGTATTTATAAACAAATAAAGTCAGCACAGTAATTACAGCACAGAATAAATAACTCAGTTGATAACCATAATAGGCAATCATCAAGCCTAAAATGACTGAACCGATTGCCATACCCAAATCAAACAGGGTGAAGAAAGTGGAAATGGCATGTCCCATACGCTGTTTCGCTACAGACTGGATGGCTATGGTTTGAAAGCACGGAAATAGTGAGCCATAGCCAATACCAATAAATATAGCAGATAACCAAAGCAGCCATTGATTGGAGATCAAACTGACCACCACCAGACCTAAGGCAAAGAAAATAAATGAGGGATAAATGACTGCACTGGCACCCTTACGATCATAAATTTTGCCCACCCACGGTCGTACCACAATCATGGAAATGGCAAAGACAATAAAAAACAGGCTGGTATACGCAAGCAGATCTTTAGATTCACTATAAGCAGCAATGAAACTCATAATGCTGGAATAGGCAAATGCGGTCAGCAATGCGACAAAGCCAATCGGTATGGCACGTGTTTCAATAATGTCATGAAAGCCCAGTCGTGGCTTTTCCGTATGAACATTGAGAAGAGTGATCTTGTTTTCCTGTACTGGAATCATTAAACAGAAGATAAAACCCAGACTGATCACTGCGGTTAACAGCGCAAATAACATTATAAAATCAGTAAATTGCAGAACAGTTAAGGCAATTAAAGGCCCAAATACCACGGCAAGATTGGTCGACATGACAAAATAGCCCATGCCCTCGCCCTTGCGATGATCGGGAATAAAATCGTTGGCTATGGGCACGGTCACCGTGGTTAATACGCTAAACCAGATGCCGTGAATAAAACGAATCAGCAATAAGGCCCACATGCTGTCGGCAAATAAATAGCTAAAAGCAAAAAGAACAAACAGCAATTCTGAACCGCGAAAGGCGATTTTTTTACCTAATTTTTCCACAATCAGTCCGGAAAATGGCCGAACTGCAATCGAAGACACCAGAAACAGGGTCAATGCCAAACCTGCTTCTTTCACCGTTCCGCCTAAATCCTTCATGATGTAAATCGGCAGAATGGTCAACAAGGCATAATAATAGGTAAATAAAAACAGGTTATTGCATAGACACAATATAAACGAGCGATTCCATAAACGCTCAGTGTTTGTCGCAGACATAATGCCCCACTTAGCGGTAGCCTAGTGCTACTTTTGAACCAGAACAGGTTGCATCACCAAACGTACAAGATTACGTATGTAAGTTTCATCCGGCATGCAATTAAAGAAAATAATCTGATAATGAATTGGCCCATACAGCGTATCCAGCATCAGTTCAAAGGGGTAATCTGCAATAATTTCGTTACGCTCTATGGCGAGTTGAATCAGCTTGCGTGTTTGCTCCCGACGCGGTAATAAATACAACCTGAAGAATTCACCGGCAGCTTCACGATGCTCGGCCATGACCACCAATAAGGCGCGCCCTAAAGGATGATGTAGCGCGAGGGACAATTTTAAAAGCTGCTGATTCAGATTGAATTCCAGACTCTGTTGAAAATCCAGATCAAAGACTGAAGCGGTGTGCTCTTTAAAGGCATCAAAGACCAAATCAGATTTATGCTTCCACCAGCGATAAATGGTCGACTTACCCACCCCTGCACGTGCGGCAATATCTTCAATGGTTAAATGACTGTAGTCATCCTCTTCTAGCGCTGCAGTCACTGCCTGCAAAATACATTGCTTGCGCCGGGAAGTTTTCTCTAACTCAGACATAAGCCACCGAAACGATACGTATCGTTTTATATTAGGCTAATTTTTGCTTCCTGTACAGATCTGATCATCCCTTTAAAATCAAAAAAAGACCGCTTCAAAGCAGTCTTTTAATACATCAACTTTTAGTTGACTTTAATCTTTAATACAGTATTAGCATTGCGAGGTTTTTTTATAAATACTGCATGAAGGATGATGGCTTTCTTGCAAACGTGCTACTTTGCGATGTTCAGCAGCCTCAAAACGGCAACGTTTCCAGTCATTGTCCAGATTTAATGCAGGAATCTGTTTCGGTTTACCATTTTCATCCACGGCCACCATGGTGAAATAGCAGCTATTGGTATGACGTACGGTACGCTTCTGGATGTTCTGTGCTTCTACGCGAATCCCGATTTCCATAGAGGTACGACCGACATGGTTGACACTGGCAAGGAAAGTCACGAGTTCACCAACATGAATCGGTTCTTTGAAATTTACTTTATCGACCGACAAGGTCACGACATAACTGCCTGAATAACGGCTAGCACATGCGTATGCGACTTGATCCAGTAATTTTAGAATTGTTCCGCCATGCACATTTCCTGAAAAGTTTGCCATATCAGGAGTCATTAAGACTGTCATGGTTAATTCAGACTGGTCATCTAATGCTGGAGCAATTTGATCTAATGGGGACATCGCGTTCTCTAGACTCATTTACAGACAGTATAAGCAAGGATTATAGCGTTTTTCTGCGCAATAGAATGTGGAAATTGGCAATAAAACCATCATTATTATTTATAGTGATTTTGGCATCATTCAAGAAAATATATATCAAATTTACCAACTCACTGACGCATAAGCATTTTTCTTATAGACTGATTTTAATAGAATATTTGTTCTAAAAATTAGATTACAAAAAATATGGTTATGTTTTTAAAAACATTTGTTTTGGTCATCACTCAATCAAGTCTGGATAAAACAAAATATTAAATCCATGGGTGCGCAAGTGCGATGCTCTCACCTGTTTCATCCTACAGATAAATTGCCTAATTAAAATTAGATTAAGCTATTATCTTACGCAGCATTTCTTTAGAAATATTGCCGTAACTTAGGACATTCTGCTGGTCTAACTGAGTTTCAACACTATAAGTACCATCGGTATTTTCTGCAATGACGGTAAATACCAGATGCCCCATACTTGCCATTTTGACTTTTTGACCGATTAAAAATTTTTCTATTTTCATACTACTGCTATTCATTTAACCATCCTTACAGAAATATGCTTTCATCACCATTTCAATGAAACCCAGTTTAGTGAATTTTGATCCACCGGTAAACTTAAATCATTGAACAAAAACATATTAATATAAAAATTATATAGTACAAAAGCTTTCATCACTTAGTTTATTTTATTGAGAAATATCAATTAATTAGTTTATCTTTAAAGTACCACTCTATTATTTTTGATCAATTATCAATCAAAACCAAAATTTAAACCGACTAACAAATAACAGCATCGCAATGATGAATCTAAGCCCTAGCACTATTCGATTTCATCATTGCAGTCTATTGAATGGCTAATCCTGTGCGCTTAATTGCTGAACGGTATGACCGAATGGATAATGTTTCTGTTTCAATAAAGCTGTAATGCTATTTAATTGATTTTGCGCTGCATCTACGCCGGCTTGCATGGTCATTGCACGGCCTTTTACATCAAATATATGGCCTTTTTCCCTTAAATCCGGCTGAATCACGATATCTGCATGCTTTAGCTCTTCTTCAGCTAAACGGCTTTGCATAATATTAATATTTTGATTGAACATTCCCCAAACATTACTGGTCTCGGTATGCATCGGTTGCGCCAGAATATCCACCGCAATCACAATATCAGCACCCAAATCACGGGCCACGCCTACAGGCACTGGACTCACCAAACCGCCATCCACATATTCATCCCCCCCAATTTTGGTCGGAATAAACATGCTTGGAATAGACACCGAAGCGCGTACTGCCTGTCCGGTATTGCCATAGTTAAAGACGACTTTTTTGCCTTCTTTTAATTCCGTTGCGACCACGTACATCGGGATTTTTAGCGACTCTAAGGGCGTATTATTGACTTGCTGATTGACGTAATTTTCAACTTTTTGACCGTCAAAAAAGCCTTTCATATCCAGCTTTACATCACGGACATCGTTGGCTTTCATGTTTAAAGCAATATCGCGGAGTTCTTCTGCTGTTTTACCACTGGCATAAATAGAGCCCACAATACTGCCTGCGCTGGTTCCTACAATCAAATCAGGGTGTATACCTTGCTGCTCCAGCACCTGAATGACCCCAATATGGGCATAGCCCCGAGCACCACCACTGCCCAGTACCAAGGCTACAATAGGACGGTTTTCTTGCTGTTTGAGTTTTCTAAAATTAATGCGGTCTGCCCGAACTTGAGCATCTACAGTCGGTGGTTCAGATAATCCTGTCGAACCAACAGTAAGCTTAGGTTGAGCCATCGTTTGGCATCCACCCAGACCCAATACTGCCAAAACAATAAAACTAAATTTAATGTTGCTCATGAACCACCTAAAGATAAATAAAGCTGTTCGTAAAAAAGGCATACAGTTTAAGAATGATTTATTTGCAAAACTGTATTATTTCGTAAATTTTTCATCAAAAAATATCAGCCTTTAAAAACATCATTGATACATTTGCCATCTCATCTTTATATTATCTCATTTTTTGATCTTTTTTTTCATAGCCATATTTTACCTACCTATAGGATGAAGGTTGATGACGATCATATAAATTAGATTGCTTGAATATTAATTGGAGATTAAAAATAAATTTTCAAATAAAAAAGAGGCGAATCAATCGCCTCTTTTTTAAATTTCCAGTTTTGAATTAGAAATTATATTTAGCCATCAAACCTACACGGTTATCTTTAAATGATTGGCCAGCAAATGTGTCGCGCTTACCATTCACATATTCAACACCCAAGTCAATCGGTGCAGCCGGTGAATAAATAAAGTTGATCCACGCTTGTTGCACTTTTTCATTCGCATTGGTAGTCAATGCAGATTTAGCATATTTAGTGTCATCATCTGCAAAATGTGCACCATAAGCTAGTGTTGAACGCAATTTAGGTGAAATTTTATAGGTTGCACCAACTTGAACAGCGGTAAATTCATTTTGCTCAATATTATTACCATCAAGTACATAAGCTGAATTAGCACCGTATAAATAGTTACTATTGCCCTGAGAATAAGAAACATCACTATTTAACTTCAACTGCTCAGTTACTGCATAAGATGCACCAGCCGCCAAGCCCCAAGCCACTGCACTGTCATCTGCAGATTTATAATTTTCCACTAAAGCACGGGCAGATGCGTTCCCTTTACCATCAGCAAAACCTTGCACCAATTTAGCTGTTAAGTTAGGTACGCTATATTTAATAGTATCACCTGTAGCCGAACTATCGCCTTCTTCAGCTGAAACAAAAAGTTGAGTTTGCGGAGCAAGTTTAAAATTGTAACGCACCTGTGGAACACGCGCTGTACCGCCGCCAATGTTAGTCGCAAAATCAATCATTTCAGGCGCATGATTTGACAAGAAGTTCGAAGTGGTTTGACCGAATAACCAGTCATTATAAGTTAAATAGGCATGGCGAAGACGTAAGTTTTCAGACTTGTTATTGTCACTGCTTGCAAAGTCAACTTCTACCTTACCACCCACTTTAGCATCACCAACAGGTGCATTGAAATCAAGACCTATACGTGTAGCTTTTGCTGTAGCACGCAATTTGTCTTGAGTTGCGCCGGTTGAAGTATGAGCACTGCCGAAGTCATTGTCTGCACCTTCAATAATGTAGTTCGCATCACCGCGGACAAAACCGTATAGGTTTACATTTGCACCGGCTTTGGTTTTAAAGCCTGTTGCCGGAGTTTCAGGTTTTGCTGCTGGTGCTGCGGCAAGTTGTACAGGTTGTGCCTTAACTTGCTCAATTTGAGTTTGTTGCTGTTGTTGAACTTGCTGTTGCTGTTGAATTAAAGATTTTAATGCTTCTACTTCTTTACGTAAGTCTTGAATTTGTTTTTGTTCAGCCTGACCTGCGTGTGCGGTACTGACCATGACCGCAGTGACTGCCAATGCTAAACCTTTAGCAATAAATTTACCGTTACGTAATTGACTCATTCTCAAAATCTCCGATTTGTTAAATATTCGCATCCATGCACTCAGTGATCTTTAAAAATGCTATAAATTGATGAAAGAAAATATCATTCAAAAATTAATAAGCTTAAAAATCATTGCATTCTCAGCTTATGAGACAGTAAAAAATTAAAATTTTATAAAATTACAATATGTGGAAATCACATATCTTGGTAAATCTAGCAAGTTCTCATTGATTTTAAAATCAACTTTCTTAAATAATGATTGAAAAGTAATCTTATTTTTGAGATGGTTTTTTACATATAATCTACATATTCAATTACTTATACACAAAAAATATCAAATTTATCACATTCCTATTCGACTAATGTATATAGTCAATTCTTGCTCAAAACTCATTTCAAAAGGAATTTTTATAAATTTGCAACAGGTTCAGCATGTCGCTCATGCCATTAGCTCACGTTATTCAGTACGTGCTTTTTTAAACAAAGCCGTTGATGTGCAAATCATTAGGGATATTTTAACTGTAGCGAGCCGCGCGCCTTCAGGCACCAATACTCAACTCTGGAAAGTCTATGTCGTTAGCGGCAAGAAACGCGATGAAATGGTGCAGCGTTTGCAAAGCACAAACCGAACTTATGCAGCAACCGGAACTGGCGCAGCAGTATCAGGAAACATTTGCCTATTACCCGGAAAAATGGATTTCGGCCTTTATCGACCGCCGTCGTGAAAATGGCTGGGGTTTATATGGCTTATTGAACATTCAAAAGGGTGAAAAAGAAAAAATGGCGCGTCAGCAGCTGCGCAATTTTCAACTTTTTGATGCACCGGTTGGGCTATATTTCACTATCAATAAAGCTATGGGCATTGGTTCAAAAATGGACATTGCCATGATGATTCAAAACGTGATGATCGCTGCCAAGGCTCGTGGTCTGGATACCTGTCCGCAAGCAGCATGGAACCATTTCCATCCCATCGTACTGGATGTGCTGAATGCACCTGAAGATGAAGAACTGGTCTGTACCCTTGCACTCGGTTATGCCGATCCTGATGATATTGTGAATACTTTTATTACACCGCGTATTATGGTTGATGAATTCACGGTTTTTATGGATCAATAAACCGTTTTAAAGAAAAAGAGACCTTAGAGGTCTCTTTTGGGTTTAGCTCATATCATCTTCACGTAGATTCATGTTGTGCCTGATTTAAACTGAGTTTCATAATCGTAAGCAGGGTAATCGCAACAAAAAGCAACATGACAATGCTCATATTCAACAGCGAACTCCAGATCAGAAAATTTAACAGGATTCCACCGAGCAAGCCACAGGCAAACTGCATACTGCCCATAATTGCACTGGCGGTTCCCGCGCGTGCGCCCTGCTCCGACATGGCCAGGGCCATCGCATTGGGGCCGGTAAAACCAATACCTGAAACCGCCAAAAACATGCCTGTAAAGACTAGCCATAATGGACTAGTCGCCATTAACCCTGAAACCAATAAAATAGTGGCACCGATCAGCTGCAATATGCCGCCCATTTTCAGCCGGTGCATGACAGAAAAACGCTGCGCCAACCGTTTGTTTAAAGTGGACAGCAGCATAATGCCAAAGGCATTGAGTCCAAAAGCATAACCGAATTGCTGCTGGGTTAAGCCATAATCATCCATCAGCACTGCAGCTGATGAACTGATATAGCAGAATAAAATCCCGCCCGAAAAGCAGCCTGCCAGCATTGGCCATTTAAAACTCGGGTCTCTACAAATAGTGATATATAGGCGCAAGACCTGGCCACTATTTAACTTTAAACGGCGTTCATGCGGCAAACTTTCTTTAAAGAAAAAGTGTACACACAGCAAACAGACCAGCCCCACCACAGCCAAAATGACAAACACCGCCTGCCAGGAAAAGAACTTCAATATCATTGCACCCAAGCTTGGTGCAATAATGGGTGCAATCCCCATCACAATCATCATGCTGGCAAAGGCCTGCGCAGATGCCTGCATATCCAGACGGTCACGAATGGCAGCCCGGGCAATGACCACCCCGACACAGCCACCAACTGCCTGTACAATACGGGCTGCAATCAGGCTCCACTCATTGCTGACAAAAACACACAACAGGCTGGCCAGTACATATAAGGTTAAACCCAGATACAGCGGTGCTTTACGTCCAATTCGGTCACTCAGCGGGCCATAAATCAGCTGTCCTAAAGCCAGACCCAGAAAATAAGCCGGTAAAGTATTGGCCACCATTTGCGTACTCACGCCAAAATCCTGTGCCATTTGTGGCAAGGCAGGCAAGTACATATCAATAGAAAGCGGACCCAAGGAAGTCAGCAAGGCCAGCAGCATAATCCATGCCGTTGAATAGGGTTGTGTAGATTGCTGTACAGACATATTGATATTTAATTTTTAAATGTAGGCTTTGCAGACAAGCTTACACTGTACATAGTATTATTTCCCAGTCATGAGAGTGAAAAATCACATAATTTCACTGCATGCTGCAAAATCATTTGTGGATTAGGACATAACTTGAAATCTTGGCTGACGCGCCTTAAACAAGCGACTTATAACACGACATTTATGTATAACCTGCGCATGATTATTGCATTCGCGGGGACTGCCTTTGTGCCTTATTTTATGGGACAGCAACTTGCCACCATTCCCCTGACCCTAGGTGTAGTCGCTGCCGGTTTAAGTGATATTGATGACCGTTTTTCGGTACGCATCATGAACCTGATTTATACCTACATCGGCTTCTTTATTACCGCTGTCTCGATTTATTTTTTATTTCCTCATCCCATTTTATTTGCCATCGGGCTGATCGTGTCATGCATCGGCTGGATTTTACTGGGCTCACTCGGTCGTCGCTACGCCACCATTTCTTATGGCTGTCTGGTCATCTCGGTCTACTCGATGCTGGGCGTTGGACTGTTTGATCACTGGTATACGCAAGCGGGACTCCTGGTGATTGGTGCAATGTGGTATGGGCTGATTTCTACCATCAGCTTTTTACTCTTTCCGGTTCGTCAGGTTCAGGACAAACTCTCCCAGTGCTACTCGTCACTCGGTGATTTTCTGTTTGCCAAATCCAACCTGTTCGATGTCGACATGACCCCAAACAGTTATCAGCAAAGCATGATTGAGCTGTCTTTGGAAAATGGCAAGCTGGTCGGTATTTTCAACGAGATGAAAACGGCTCTGTTAACCCGTTTAAAAGGTGACCGTGGACAAAAAGATACCCGTCGCAGCCTGCAATATTATTTTGTGGCTCAGGATATTCATGAACGCGCAGATTCAGCGCATATTGATTATCAAAAACTGGTTAAAATTTTTGAACATAGTGATATTTTGTTTCGCTTTCAACGGATTCTCTCTATTCAGGCCAAGGCCTGCAAAGATTTAAGCCAGAGCATTTTGCAGCGTGAAACCTATCAGCATAACAAACGCTTTAAACATGCCTTTGCCAATTTAAAACTGTCTTTGGAAAAACTTCGTGCCGAGCAGCAATATGATCAGGTCTGGGTCAATGCGCTGTTTTCGCTGTATCAAAATTTAAAGTCAATTGATGCTCAACTGCGTAACGTAGAAACTGAACGGCATATCAAGTTCGATAAAAGCAAACATATTGAAAACCAGCTGAAAGATGATGACTTAAAAGGCTGGGATGATATTGTCATCCGGATCAAGCAACATTTAACCCCAGAGTCGGTACTGTTTAGACATGCCATTCGTGTCTCTATCGTTTTGCTGATTGGCTATATTTTTGTTCAAGTGACCAATATTGAATATGGCTACTGGATTTTACTGACCGCCCTGTTTGTCAGCCAGCCCAACTTTAACGCCACCAAACGCCGCCTGCGTTTACGGATTGTCGGCACTTTAGTCGGTATTATTTTTGGTTATGCCATTTTGTACTTCGTCCCTTCTATCGAAGGTCAATTATTACTGCTGATTTTAAGCGGGGTGCTGTTCTTCGAATTACGTAGTAAACAATATGCCCAAGCCACTGCCTTTATTACTATTTTGGCGTTAATTAATTTTAACCTCGATGGAATGGGCTTTGCCGCAGCCCTGCCGCGCATGATTGATACCTTGATTGGTTGTGCCTTGGCCTGGTTTGGGGTGAGCTTTATTTTCCCCGACTGGAAATTCCGCCGTTTACCCCGCACGATCCGACGTTCACTCTCCACCCAATGTGAATATTTAGCCGAAGTGATTGAACAATACAAAAATGGACGCAATAACGGCTTGAAATATCGTGTAGTGCGTCGTGCTGCCCATAATAATGATGCTGACGTTGCCTCACTTATTTCAACCTTGGCAACAGAACCGGATTTTGATCCGACACAAAAAAGTCTGGCTTTTGAATTCCTGTGTCTGAACCATACCCTGCTCAGCTATATTGCCGCACTGGGTGCACATCGCGAGAAGATTAAAGATCAGGAAGTTTTGCAGCTATTAGACAAAGCTTTAGAGGATATTCGCGGTGCGCTATTAAACGATGAAGTTCCTGACCTGACTGCACAAAATATGCTGAATACTATTCGTCAACGCTTAAGCCAAAATAATGAAGATGATCATAAATCGCTGATCGTTTTGCAGCAATTATCGTTGATGTTAAGTATTCTGAGTCAACTCAGTCGTTTAAAGCAAAGTTTAAGCCATGACCGTGATGAAAAAGCCACTGAATTAGCCTCATTATAAACAGGGTCTGTGGACAATTCGTCTATGTTTGCGACAATGCATATTTTTTAGCTGATATGAGGCACGGAGTAGGAAATTTAGTCATTCTAAATGACGACTTCGTAACGACATAACAGCAAAAAATATGCTCGTCCCGAGCTGCGCCTTGCGCTGCAAACAAAGCAATGCTTTGTTATTGCTCAGGCTGTGGTTAAAATTATCTCAAATTTCGTTATGAAACTTGAAAATAGTCTCGCTATTCTCTTCGTTTCATTCTTGCGACGTATACGTCTCATGCTCAATTTTAGCCTACAGCGCAAGCCATTTATGAAATGCCCACAGCCCCTAGCATGATTTTGGAACAATATACTCACTGAATTGGTATAAATAATGCTAAACTTTTTACAGTTCTAAATTTGTTAATTCATTATGACCGCGAAAAATTTATACGCTTATACCCTACAGCCTGTGAACTATGAAATTTCCGAGGCTGAACAACGTCAAGCTCAACTGGCTATCTGGCGTAGCACCAATAAAATTGGCACCAAAGCATGGTTGATCATGGCAGCTGTTGCCATTCTTTCCATTGCCGGCATCATCTTGCTGAAAAATTATTCCACTATTTTTTGCTGGGTGGCTTTGGTCTGTGTTGTAGCCTATCTGCTCATCCGTAAATTCGGCTTGGAATGGTATGTAAAACGCAAAATGAATGAATTTCCGGTTCAGGAAATTAAAGGCATTCGTTTGGGCGTACAACCACACGGTCTGATCATGCGTCAACAAATGGGCGGACAAGAAGGTGTGGGCGCAATTGGCTGGAAAGATGTGTATGAATGGTATAACACGCCTGACTTTATGTTGATTAACTTTAAGGTCAAAGGTCAGCAAGGTGCTTATATTCTGCCAAAACGTATGGATTCAAAGAACTTTTCTTTCAATACCATTCGCAAGCACCTGACTGAAACAGTGGGCGAAGCTAAACAGATCTAAGCCCTGCTGTAATTGAAAATATTTGCATAAAAAGCCTCCAAATCTTTGGGGGTTTTTTAATAAAAATAAATATAGATGAGAATGAATATTAATCGCAAAAATACACACTCTCTTCAAGAAGTTCAGCTATAATTCGCACTCCTTCTGTTTCTCTTGTGCTTCTTTTTTCGGCTATGTTAAAAAAAACCTTTTTTCAGATCCACTGGTTCCTCGGGATTACCGCCGGCTTAATTCTCTCGATTATGGGCGTTACCGGTGCCATCTATTCTTACGACCAACCCATTCAAAAATGGCTGAATCCACAGAGTTATACGGTACAGGCTGAAAATCGCGACAAATTAACCCCTGCCGAACTGTATCAGCATTTCCAGGTGACTGATCCAGAGATGAAAATTAACAGCATCACTGTAGCCAAAGACCCGACAGCATCTTCAAGCATTAATATTGTCAAAGAAGGTGCACGTAAGGGTTATAGCATGATGATTAACCCCTACACTGCCGAAGTTTTACCTGAAATTAAAGGCCGGGAATTCTTCCAGTTTGTGCAACAATTGCACCGTAATTTAACGGTAGGCCCTGTAGGTAAACAGATTACTGGCGCATGTACCTTAATGCTGCTGTTCTTTGTGTTGAGCGGTCTATATCTGCGCTGGCCAAAAAAGCATTCTTTTAAACAGTGGTTGATGCTTAAGCCTCAGCTCAAAGGCCGTAATTTCCTTTGGGACTTGCATGCCGTGGTTGGCACCTGGGTCGTGGTTTTCTTCCTGATTATTGCCTGTACAGGCTTGACCTGGTCTTATGGCTGGTGGCGTAGCGGCCTGTATACCGTGATGGGTGTCGAACAGCCGCAAAGCAAGGGAGAAGCTGAAGGACCACGTACTGGTGAAGGACGCGGCAATCGTGAAGGTGCAGGCGAAAAAACACGTAATGCTCAATCAGGTAGCACTGAAAAAACTGCACCTGCGAATGATCATGCACAAGCAGGCGAACATCAGCGCGGTGAAAAGCATGAGAAGAAAGGTTTAAGCCCGGAACAAATCAATCTGGCTCTCAGCCAAAGCTGGAACGGCTTTAATGCACAAGTGGGTCGTGATTATTCAAGTATTACCCTGAATGTTCCAAAAAAGGCCAATGGTGAACTTGAAATTAGCTTTGTCGATGCCATTCCCCAACATGAACGTGCACGCAACAAAGCCACATTTGACTATAAAGCTTCCACCATTAAAGACATGGAAATTTATGAAGATAAAAAGTTAAATGAAAAAATCATGAGCAGTATGCTTCCGGTACACCGTGGCAGTTTCTTTGGTCCGGTATACCAGTTCCTGGCAATGCTCGCTGCTCTGGCAATGCCATTATTCTTTGTCACCGGCTGGATGCTTTATCTGAAACGTCGTAAGCAAAAGCAACTGACTCAAGCAGCACGTAATAGCTTAACGGCGGTCAATATTGATGCCAATGCCAAACCTTGGCTGATTGTCTATGCCTCACAAACCGGTATTTCAGAACAACTGGCCTGGCGTACTGCAACCAGCTTGCAGCAGGCACAGCAACCGGTCAGCGTGAAAGCCATGCAACAGTTAAGCTTGGATGAATTAAAAAATACGCAGCAAGTGCTGTTTGTAGCCAGTACTTATGGCACAGGTGAAGCACCGGATTTAGCCTCAGGCTTTGCCAAAAAAATGCGTTCCGCTCAACTGGATTTGAGTCATCTGCACTATGCCGTGCTGGCATTAGGATCTAGCGAGTATCCAGATACATTCTGTAGTTTTGGTCATGAAATTGATGCTTGGTTAAAGCAAAATGGCGCACAGCAATTGTTTGCCACCATTGAGGTGGATAATGCCAATAATCAGCAAATTCAGGCATGGAATGATGCCTTAGCCAAAGTGACTCAACTTGAATTACAGGCCATGAACATCGAAAAAACTTTCGATAGCTGGACACTCACAAAACGCGATCTGCTTAATCCAAACAGTTTAGGTGCGCCCGCCTTTAATATTGAATTTAAACCAAGTCATCAAGTGAACTGGCAAGCCGGTGATATTGCCGAAATTCAGCCAGGTAACAGTGCTGAGCGTATTTCCAACTTTATGCAACAGCATCAAATTCAGCAAAATACTCCGGTAGATTCTTTAAAGATCACTATTGAACAGGCTTTATGGGATAAAGATTTAACTGTAAAAGTTGAAGCTTTTGCCAATATGGAGGATTTGCTGCGACAGCTGAATACTCTACCTTCGCGTGAATATTCAATTGCCAGTATTCCTTCACAGCAAGTGCTGCGTTTAGTGGTGCGCCAACAGTCCGATGATCAAGGTCAATTGGGTCTGGGGTCAGGCTGGCTTACTCAGCATGCCCCATTAAATAGCGAGATTGCACTGCGTATCCGCAACAATCCATCCTTCCACCTGATTGATGACAACCGTCCCGTAATCTGTATTGGTAACGGTACCGGTCTTGCCGGATTGATGAGTTTGTTACATGCACGTACCCGTCAGGACTACACACAAAACTGGTTGATTTTTGGCGAACGCCAACGTGAACATGACTTCTTCTATCAAAGCACAATTGAAGCATGGCAAACAACAGGCATGCTACAACGTCTCGATTTAGCCTTCTCACGTGATCAGGCAGAAAAAATCTATGTGCATCATAAATTGCGTGAACAGGCGCAAGAACTAAAAGCCTGGATAAACAATGGTGCAGTGATTTACGTATGCGGTAGCATCAATGGTATGGCCAGCGATGTAGATCAGGCCTTAATCGACATTCTGAGTGAAACTACAGTTGACCAGCTACGCCAGGATGGCCGTTATCGTCGTGATGTCTACTAATTAAATGTTATAAAAAACCGGGTCTCAGTACCCGGTTTTTTATACCTTAGATTAGCATTTGAAGTGCAACACCATGTTGTTGGCATAATACCTGACTCGGACTTTTAAATCCGAGTCTTTTTCTTGGACGTTGATTTAAACGTTGAGTGATTTCTGCAATATATTCATCTGTATAGTCATTTAAGTCACTTCCTTTTCGAATATATTGTCTGATTAAACCATTGGTATTTTCATTTGTTCCCCTCTGCCAAGCACTATAAGGATCCGCAAAATACCAATCCAAATTCAACGACTGAGCAATATGCTCATGTAGGCTGAACTCTTTGCCATTATCCGCTGTAATTGTTTTTAGTTGATCTTTGACTGGGGAAAGCAAACTGATTGTTGCTTTGGATACTTCTTCTGCCTTTCGTGTGTTGCATTTTCTTAGCCAAAGATAACCCGTCTTCCGATCTACAATTGAAACCAAGGATTGCTGATGGTTTTTACCAACAATCGTATCAATTTCAAGGTCACCAAACCGAGATCGATGTTCAATCTCTAGCGGTCTATCATGAATACTTCTGCGGTTACAGAGCTGACCACGGGTTTCAGTGGAGCCGTATTTTCGCTTCCTTTGATTTCTGAAACGTAAGTTGTGGAAAAGCAAACCTTCTTTACTTTTATCCTGTCGTACAAATCTATAAATGGAATGCAAACTCACGGCTACATGCGAAGCGATTTGTTCGGGGCTCCACTGTAGATTAAGGTAACCAATCACAATTGACCAAATGTCTGAAGGGATTCTTTTGGGATTTGGGCAATGCCTTGCTTGAGCAAGCTTGTTTGCATGTTTGGCGAAATATCCATTTCTTGCTTTATTCCGACTGATTTCTCTAGAAATAGTTGAAGGAGATCGATTCAACCGCCAAGCAATATAACGAATAGAAAAATCTTCACGTAATAAGGCAAATATCTGATATCTTTCGTCTTGAGTAAGATGAGTATAGTTCATGATGCAACTTTGACTTTGGTCGGTCGGAAGCAAAATGCTAACTCATCTTACTTCCTTCCAAGAATTTAATCTCTGTTGCACTTCATTTAAGAATCTAAGTTATTAAATAAAACTTTACAATTTGATTGTTATTTAAACCAAAACTGGATTTTTTTTAACCAATTGAATCAATTGTGAAGAAAAAAGTTAGATTGAATACACTAATCGATGCAAAATAGCCCCCGGTTCATATTTCATGAATATTTTTTATATGATTCATTCCCACGCTCCCCGTAACATGCCGATGTGATATCGACAGTGTTATAGCAGCTTTTTTTATTAAAAATTTGATTTTAAGGGCTTAGCATGAAAAAGATTAGGATTAGTCTTGCTTGGCAAATCGTCATTGCGCTCATTTTAGGTGTGCTTGTAGGCTCTTTTCTACATTATTCTCCCGAATATCGTGAAACTCTGATTAATAATCTGCTGAGTCCTTTGGGCGCAATCTTTATTAATTTGATCAAGATGATCGTTATTCCGCTTGTAGTTTCAATGCTTATTTTGGGTATTGCCAATGCAAGTCACGGTCAAAATGTGGGTAAACTCGGTTTTAAAACCATTGTTTATTTTGAAGTCATCACCACCGTTGCCATTCTGGTCGGTCTATTTGCAGCCAATGTGTTCCAGCCGGGCGCCGGTATTGATATGTCGAGTTTGACGCAAACTGACATTTCTCAATATCAGCAAACCACACAGGAAGTGAGTAGCCATTCTCATGGTCTGGTGAATACCATTTTATCTTTGATCCCTTCCAATATTTTTGGATCACTGACTGATGGACATATGCTACCAATCATCTTCTTCTCGGTGATTTTTGGTGTAGGTTTAGGCTCTTTAGCTAAAGAAACCAAGAAACCGCTCATTGATGTGTTGCATGCGATTTCTGAAACCATGTTCAAAGTGACGCACATGATCATGCTTTTTGCACCATTCGGTGTATTCGGCTTGATTGCGGCTACCGTTGCGAACTTTGGCTTTGCTTCACTGCTTCCGTTAGTGAAACTGGCTCTATTGGTTTACGGCGCTATTTTCTTCTTCATTTTTGTTATTTTAGGACTTGTCGCTAAATTCTGTGGTTTCAGTATTTGGGAAATTATTAAAATTCTAAAAGATGAGCTGATTCTGTCTTATTCAACTGCAAGTTCCGAGACAGTATTACCGCGCCTGATGGAAAAAATGGAAGCCTATGGTGCACCAAAATCTATTACCAGTTTTGTGATTCCAATCGGTTATTCATTTAATCTGGATGGTTCGACACTTTATCAAAGTATTGCAGCAATTTTTATTGCGCAGCTTTACGGTATTGATTTAACCATTACTCAGCAAATCATTCTGGTTTTAACCTTGATGATTACCTCTAAAGGTATTGCAGGCGTTCCGGGTGTATCTTTCGTTGTATTGTTAGCAACCTTGGGCAGTGTAGGTATTCCGCTTGAAGGCTTGGCATTTATTGCCGGTATTGACCGTATTTTAGATATGGCACGTACTGTATTGAATGTAATTGGTAACTCATTGGCTGTTCTTGTGATCAGTAAATGGGAAGGTAAATTTGATACTGAAAAGCAAAAAGATTATCAAATTGAAATGAAAGAAGCTGCATAGTCTATAAAATCAAAAAAGGAAGCTTCGGCTTCCTTTTTTATTAGGAATCAAACGAATTCCAACCAAGTTAAGTTCCAAAAATTTTCCTTATATTTAGTTTTCAATTGAAAACTAAAACAAAAAAGATAATACTGATTAAATATTAATCAAAAAATAAACTACAAAAGGAAGATAAATGGAAAATTTTATAAATAAGCTTCAAAGCCATATTGAACATGTTAAACGTGTTGGGGAACACTGCTCTACTGAGGAAACAACTAAACAAGCATTAATTTTACCGCTCTTAGATATTCTTGGTTTTAGTCCTTACGATCCAACCAAAGTATTAGCAGAATTTGCTGCTGACTTTCCGGGAGTCAAATCAACAGAAAGAGTTGATTATGCTTTATATTGCAATGGGCAACCTGTGATGTTTATTGAAGCAAAACCGTATGTAGCAAATCTAACCAATCATGCCCCGCAATTATCCCGTTATTTTAATAGCAGTTTAGGCGTTACCATTGGAGCAATTACCAATGGTAAAGAATGGCGTTTTTTTACTGATTTAATTAATCCTAATGTCATGGATGAAAAACCATTTCTAACTGTTGATTTTATGAAACATAAAGCGGAAGAGTTAGTACAGTTAGCCGAATTTAAACATGATAATTTCCACGTGGAAAAATTACGTTTCTTTGCAGAAGAAAATCAATACATCCAACAATTTAAAGCAGTAATTAAAAAAAGTATTAATGAAATTGATCTAGATTTTGTTCGTTATGTCGCACAGCAAGCAAATATTCAGCGTCAATTAAACACTAAATTTTTAGAAACGATTCAACCCTTTGTAAAGCAAGCTGTAGAGCAAGCCATCAGTGATACAGTTGTAAAAGGGTTATCATCTCCAACGATTATTACAGCTCAAACAATTGAACCAAAACCAGAGCAAAATGCTGAACAACCCATCGATAACGGATTTAAAGATATTGTTAATTCTGACAACGACAAAATTATTACTACAAAGGATGAGCAAGAACTCTTTCGTATAGTAAGTGAACTTTTCCCTGAATCAGATTTAGCAACCAGAGATACAGAAAGCTATTATTCGGTCTTATACCAAAACAAAAACAATCGTTGGTTATTTAGATACGATATAAATCGAAAACGACCTACAATTCAATTTAATATAAATATTGATGATCAGCGGAAATTAGAGTTATTACGTGCAGGACTAGAAGTATTAACTAATGGACAAGTTTATTTAGATAAACCAGAACATATTTATAGAGCTGTAGGCATCCTCAAAGATTGTCTGGATTACTGTAGTAATGATGATAATTTTAAAAGAAATGCTGCTTCTTAATTTTAAAGTCATAAAAAAAGAGCGCCTAAGCGCTCTTTTTCTTTCTACAAAAACTTATTCTGCGTCAGAATCTCTTAAATCCGATTCACTATCAGCTTCGTCAGCAATGGTTTCATCATCCACCAAAGTTTCAGAATCAATTAAAGCTTCAGAAGCAACGACTTCTTCGCCTTCTGCTGCTTCAATAAACTCATCTTCTTCTACAGCTTCAACCGAAACCACGCCTACAAGCAACTCTTCGTTACCTAAACGGATTAAGCGAACACCTTGTGCATTACGACCTGTGGTAGCAACTTCTGAAGCACGGGTACGAACCATCGTACCACCATCAGAAATCAACATCAGCTCTTTGCTTTCATCAATGGAGACTGCACCGACCAATTCACCGTTACGTTCAGATGTTTTAATTGCAATCACACCTTTACCACCACGTTTTTTGGTTGGGAATTCGCCCACCGGGGTACGTTTACCGTAACCGTTGGCACATGCACATAACACTTCGCCAGTTTCCGGTACAACCACCAACGAAACGATACGGCTGATCAATGCTGAATCTGAACCATCTTCATCATCAGTCTCTACATCAGCTTCGTCGTTTTCTTCCAGTTGTGCTGCTGCACCGATGGTGACACGCATACCGCGTACACCTTTCGCTGAACGACCCATTGAACGGACATCAGTTTCTGCGAAGCGAATCGCTTTACCTTCGTTCGAGAACAACATGATTTGCTGTTCGCCATCGGTAATTGCCACACCAATCAAGGTATCGTCGCCATTCAATTCAATCGCACGTAAACCGTTTGAACGCACATTCGAGAACTGTTCAAGCTCTACACGTTTAATCGTACCGTACTCAGTCGCCATAAATACATAGAAGTTTTTGCGTACCGCTTCAGCTTGCTGTGCAAAGTCATTGATGATGTCATCATCCAGATCAGTGCTCGACAACTCTAAACCAAGCTGTTTCAACTGAATACGTAATGCGTCCGACAGGTCATCTGCACCATCTTCCAGTTCAGCAAGCGCTGCTTCCAGTTCAACATAATGTGAATTGATAATTTCATTTTCTTGAAGTTTCGCAGCATTGGCTTTCACAAATGCCTTGAAATCAACCAGACGATCTTTAAATTTCTTCGGTGCATCAATGACCGGAAGAATCGCTGTAATGGTTTCGTTTGCGTCAAGCGGCAACAGGTTCACCATTGGGCGACCTTTGGCACCACGCGATGCTTGCGGTACTTCAAATACTTTCAGACGATATACTTTACCGACATCGGTGAAGCATAGAACCGTTGCGTGGTTCGATGTCACAATCAGATGCTGGATATAATCATCTTCTTTCATCGAAGTTGCAGACTTACCACGACCACCACGACGCTGTGCAGCGTAGTCAGAAAGTGGCTGGGTTTTCGCATAGCCTGTTTTAGAAACGGTTAATACAACTTGTTCTTCTGGAATCAAATCTTCACGCGAGAAGTCGATACGTGATTCAACAATTGCGGTACGACGTGCATCGCCATACTGTTGCAGAATCAAGGCTAACTCTTCACGAATAACATTCATCAACAAATTGAAGTCATTTAAAATTGCAGTAAGTTCAGCAATTTGACCCAAGATTTCAGAATATTCAGCATGTAACTTGTCTTGTTCAAGACCGGTTAAGCGGTGTAAACGCAATTCAAGAATTGCACCGACCTGTGCCGGAGATAAACGGTAAATATTGCCATTTAAACCGAATGGACGACTTGGATCTTCACCTTCAATCTCGTCTGGACGTACAGAAACTGAACCTGCTTTCTCCAACAACGCAACTACGCCACCCGCAGCCCACTCACCTGCCTGTAAACGCTCACGCGCTTCACCTGGGTTCGCAGATGTCTTGATGGTTTCAATAATCGCATCAATGTTGGCAAGTGCAACCGTCAAACCTTCCAAGATATGACCACGTTCACGCGCTTTGCGCAGTTCGAACATGGTACGACGTGTCACCACTTCTTGACGGTGACGAATGAAGGCAGCAATGATGTCTTTCAGGTTCATCAACTTCGGCTGGCCATTGTCCAGGCAGACCATGTTGATGCTGAATGAATTCTCTAATTGGGTATTCAGGAACAGGTTATTGACAATCACTTCAGCGTTTTCGCCACGCTTCAGGTCAATTGCAATACGCATGCCGTCTTTGTCAGACTCATCACGAAGTTCAGAAATACCTTCCAGTTTTTTCTCTTTCACCAACTCGGCAATACGTTCAATGGTTTTTGCCTTGTTGACCTGATAAGGAATTTCAGTAAATACGATGGTGCTACGGCCAGATTTCTGATCTTCTTCAATATGGTATTTACCACGGATATGCAGACGGCCTTTACCGGTACGGTAAGCATCTACAATGCCGGATTTACCATAAATAATACCGCCGGTAGGGAAATCTGGACCAGAGATGTGCTCCATCAACCCTTCAATGCTGATATTGGGATTATTTGCATAAGCCAGACACGCATTCACAACTTCAGTCATGTTATGCGGTGCCATATTGGTTGCCATACCGACTGCAATACCGGTTACACCGTTAATCAGCAAGTTAGGAACACGTGTAGGCATGACTTGTGGAATTCGTTCAGAACCGTCGTAGTTGTCTTCCCACTCGACTGTGTCTTTTTCCAGATCAGCCAAAAGTTCATGGGTGAGCTTACGCATACGGACTTCGGTATAACGCATTGCTGCTGCGCTATCACCATCGACAGAACCGAAGTTACCTTGACCATCCACCAATTGATAACGCAAGCTAAAGTCTTGCGCCATACGAACAATGGTCTCATAAACAGCAGAGTCACCATGCGGGTGATATTTACCGATCACGTCACCGACTACACGGGCTGACTTTTTGTATGCTTTATTGTAGTCGTTGCCCAATTCGTGCATAGCGAAAAGCACACGACGATGAACAGGCTTTAAGCCATCTCTCACGTCAGGTAATGCACGAGAAACAATAACGCTCATGGCATAGTCGAGATATGAGCTTTTGAGTTCATCCTCAATGGCAATCGGTCGGATTTCCGATACGCTCATGCATACTCCTTATTACAAACAGCTGTTGCTAAAACTGTTCGTTTTATATAATCAATCTAGCAAAAAATTAACCCAAAATAAGCTGAGTTAAAGTCTAAATACAGCCGTAAATTATAGCATAAATTCTGTGGTTTTTGTGCCATATCACGCATGTTAATCCTGTT
The DNA here is from genome assembly GCF_002135355.1 of Acinetobacter sp. ANC 4169. Taxonomy (GTDB): domain Bacteria; phylum Pseudomonadota; class Gammaproteobacteria; order Pseudomonadales; family Moraxellaceae; genus Acinetobacter. The sequence continues at coordinate 112,240 of NZ_NEGE01000009.1, forward strand.
AATTTTCTATAATTTATCGTTTATTTTTTCAGCACTTTCATTTATCGGAATTTTATGTGATTTAGTTCATTTTATTTAGCATTCAATAGTCAATTTTAACCCTAAATTCTCAAGCTATTTATTCAGTTAAAATTGGGTTTTTGCCTTGAAAAAAATATAAATCGATTAAATCTACCCCACCATAGCTCTGTCCAAATGCATTAAACCTGAATCACCTTGTACCACCATAAAAGATGAACATTCGTTTGCTGCCCCTGAAATGCTATCTCTTGAGTCGGAATGGCCACATTTACACCCTGAAAATGGATGAGCTACAAACCATCCAGGCATAAAAAAACGCTCCTGAGCAAAGCAGTAAAGCGTTGCTTTAACTGCTTGCGCAAGAGCGTTTTTTGAAGCATGTAGTGCTGAATTAGATTTTAGAAACCAATTCTGGAACTACAGTGTTCAAATCACCAACTAACCAATAGTCAGCAACTGCATTGATTGGCGCTTCTTCATCTTTGTTGATCGCAACGATCACTTTAGATTCTTTCATACCCGCCAAATGCTGGATCGCACCAGAAATACCTACAGCGATGTATAGGTCAGGCGCAACGATTTTACCAGTTTGACCCACTTGCATGTCGTTAGGAACGAAGCCAGCGTCAACTGCAGCACGTGAAGCACCTTGTGCAGCGCCAAGTTTGTCTGCCAATGGATCAAGTACAGTGTGATAGTTTTCACCTGAACCCACACCACGACCACCAGAAACTACGATGCGTGCAGCTGTTAATTCTGGACGTTCAGATTTAACAATTTCTTCTGAAACGAATTTAGAGATACCAGCGTCACCAGTAGAAGCAGCAGCTTCAACAGCAGCAGAACCACCCTCAGCAGCAACAGCGTCAAATGCAGTACCACGAACAGTCGCAACAACGATAGACTCACCAGATTCTACAGTTGCAATTGCGTTACCTGCATAGATTGGACGTTTGAAAGTTTTAGGGCTTTCAACAGCAATGATGTCAGTGATCATGCTTACGTCTAACAGTGCAGCAGCACGTGGAAGCACGTTTTTACCATTCGTTGTAGAAGCAGCAAGGATATGTGTATAACCTTTACCCAATTCAGCAACTAATTTAGCCACGTTTTCAGCCAATTGGTTTGCATAAGCAGCATCGTCAGCAAGCAATACTTTGCTTACACCCGCAACTTTAGCCGCTTGGTCAGCAACTGCCTGAGCGCCAGAACCAGCAACTAATACAGTGATATCACCACCAATTTTTTGAGCTGCAGCAACAACGTTTAAAGTTGCACCATTAAGTGCTTTGTTGTCGTGCTCAGCGATAACTAAAATACTCATGATTTTATCCTTCTGTATTAGATCACTTTCGCTTCGTTTTTAAGTTTTTCAACAAGCTCATCTACAGATTTCACTTGTACGCCAGCTTTACGTTCAGCAGGAGCTTCAACTTTAACTGTTTTAAGCTTAGTTGCAGGATTCACGCCGAAGTCAGCAGGAGACTTAGTATCAAGCGGTTTTTTACGCGCTTTCATGATGTTTGGAAGAGCAGCATAACGAGGCTCGTTCAAACGTAAGTCAGTCGTGATGATTGCAGGAAGTGCAAGCTCAACAGTTTGTAAACCACCGTCGATTTCACGAGTCACTTGTACTTTGTCGCCGTCAACTTTCACTTCAGAAGCGAATGTACCTTGACCTGCGCCAAGTAGAGCGCCAAGCATCTGACCCACCTGGTTAGAGTCGTCATCAATAGCTTGTTTACCAAGAAGGATTAATTGTGGTTGTTCAGCGTCAACAACACCTTTCAGGATTTTAGCAACTTCCAAAGCACCTAGTTGGCTTTCGTCAGCTTCAACCAAGATACCGCGGTCAGCGCCAAGTGCCATAGCAGAACGAATTTGTTCTTGAGCTTCTTTAGGGCCAATAGAAACAACAACGATTTCTGAAACAGTTCCTTTTTCTTTTAAGCGAACCGCTTCTTCCACTGCGATTTCACAGAATGGGTTAATTGACATTTTAACGTTAGTAAGGTCAACCCCACTATTGTCCGGTTTAACGCGAACTTTAACGTTGGCATCAACCACACGTTTTACAGCAACAAGAGCCTTCATGTAATCCTCGGCTGTTTTAGCAAATGTAAATGTTGAGAAAAGTTATAATAACTCTTCACTTAAATTTTTTTAGGTGCCCTATCTTGCAATGTGTACGGCATTTCGGTCAAGTCACAATTATCGAAAGAGCAGTAAAAATGCGTAATTTTCCTTGAACTTGGCGTTCATATTTTTCCCTCATGTCTTTATTAAGATGAAATTCCTAAATATTTATTTATTTTTTAAGCATTGATTTTTATTATGTTTTTATCTGATTAACTTCATCAAAAGTTCTGATTTAATACTTATTTTCGATTAACATCTAACTCATCTAACATGCGTCGAGTCTAGAAGCATCTCAGCAATAAATTGTCATTTAAGATAGATTCCGCTCATTTTTTCGGCCAAACCGCACTAAAATCGATCGCTTTTTTAAGTTAAAGGTGTAACAAATTAATTTTAATTTAAAAATCCAGTGTTCAATAAAAAAGCATGTCCTTACAACATGCTTTTTTAGAGCTATTAATTAATGATCAGCCAGGTTGCAGCCAGCATTAACAAGCCACCTGAACCGCCATCAATCCACTTTTGTTTACGTTCATCTATATGGGTTTTTTGGGTAATTTTGGCAAACAGCACACTCAAGCCGCAATACACCACAAAGATCAGCCCAATAAAAATAAAAGACAAAATTAACCCTTGGCTCACCGTATCCCTGGCTTTATCAATAAACTGCGGCAAAATTGCAAAATAGATCAGCATGCCTTTGGGGTTTAATAACGCAGTAAAGAAACCTTTTTTGATCGGGTTGGAAGATGATTTTTTCTCGATGGTTAATTTATTTTGACTAAACACCGACTTGATCAGACTAAAAGCCAAATACAGTAAATAGGCAATCCCCAGCCAGCGAATGGTTTCAAACAATAGCGGGAAAGATACAATAATGGCGGCAATACCGAGTGCCACTAAAATGGAATGCACCAGATAACCCAAACATACTCCGACTGTGGCCATCATGCCTGCTTTTGCATCTTTACCCATCACTTGTGACAAGATAAACAGCATATCTGGTCCAGGGGTGAAAATAAGCGGGATAACCGTTAAGGCGAACAGTGCAAATACAGACATTTCCTTTTCCCTTTCCATGTCTTGAAAGTGAAAATTAGTATCGAATAAATAGTACAAAATAGGATTTCAAATATTCTATAATTATGATTATTTTTCGAATTATATTCTAATTTATGAAACTATCTTCTAAATCTGTTTCAGTAAAGCTGGACCGTATTGATAAAAATATCATTCAGGCTTTGCAAAACAATGGCCGGATGCAAAATAACGATCTGGCCCGTGAAATTGGACTCTCGCCTTCTTCCTGTCTGCGTCGGGTGAAACTGCTCGAAGAAGCAGGCGTAATTCAGAATTACACCACCGTCGTGGATCCGCAAAAAATTGGCTTGCAGCTGATTTTGTTTTCACGAATCTGGTTAACTGGACAGGATGCAGAAACCATTGATAGCTTCATTGAAGCCATGAAGGAACTTCCTCAGGTTATGGAGTGCTATATTATTTTGGGGGAATGTGATGCGATGTTAAAAGTGGTGGTTCCGGATCTGGAAAGTTACCGTAAATTTCAGTCGGCGCATCTGACCAAGAAAAACGGCATTACCAGTGTAAAAACGGATTTACCCAGTCAAATTATTAAACAGAGTTTTCAATTACCGCTCGATGACCTTTAGAGATATCTTGTTTTTTAATATTTTTAAAATGATTGTGCAAATAAATCACGGATTGATAGCATTAAATATTGAAGTAAAGCTGCAAGAATCTGCTTCAACTTGCTATTGCTCGAGTTAAAACCTCAGGGCTACATGAATGATGTCGCATGGAATCAAGTAGCCCTTGATCAAACCTGTAAGCTAAAAAGGCTGCTTATACAGGCTGACTCTGCAAAAAGTCACGATGAATATGGCTTAAATCAATTAAATCATAAGCTTGAAGATTAAATATTTTCCAGACTGCTAAAAAGTCTTCTTTTAAGTCTACATTTGAGGTCGCAATTGGACGCTCCTGCCATTGCAGGTCTGAAATCCACAAATAGGTTTGTTGGCTCACATGATTAATGGCCTGCACCTTACCTTCTGCATTAATCCCTTGTACATGCGTATTTGCAGGTAAAACCGGTTCAATATTAGGCAAACTTATTTCTACAAAATGTTTAACTTGACGAAGTCCATAACCTGCAAAAATTTCTTTTTGCGCAGCCGTTAACTGGTCATACTTCTCTAAAATATCTGAAATCATTGTTTCGCCTATCATTTTCCTTTCCAAATTTAACCGACCAGCAGTGGAACCATAAATAATTTCATCTCTATACATTATTCATGCGATTCACTGTATGGTTATACGTGATTCTTATACCTTATAAATTGACTTTTTATTATCCGACAATAGTTCAAAATGTCATCTTTATGAACCGATATTTTTACATATGCTTATTTAACTTTGATTAAACCTCATTAACTGACGCTAAAATAATTAAGCAAAGTCCAGGCCAGATTGATTCAAATTTTAATATTGTTACGACTTTTTCAGTTGCGCTCGCGGATGTGCCTGATCATAGACCTGTGCCAAATGGTCAAAATCGACATGAGTATAAATTTGCGTGGTGGTTAAATTACTATGCCCCAACATTTCTTGAACCGCGCGCAAATCCCGGCTGTTTGACAACATATGACTTGCAAAGCAATGGCGCAACAAATGCGGATGCAAATCAACATTTACCCCAGCCCGCAGGGCTTGCAGTTTCACCCGATTTTCAATTTGCCGCGCCCCCAGCGGATTGCCCTTTTGAGTAATAAAAACCTGCGCATCCGGTATAAAATCACCCTGCCATAATGGATAGATTTGCAGCCATTGCATTACTGCATCTCGAGCTTTGCTACCAAAAGGCACCACCCGGGTTTTATTCCCCTTACCGGTAATACGTAACAGCTGGCGATTAAAATCGATATCTTTAATCCGCAGCCCCTGCACTTCAGCCAAACGCAAACCACTGGAGTACAACAGCTCCAAAATGGCTTTATCGCGTAACCACATTTGTTGTTCTATCGGTTTTTCAGGGGCTGGCTGATCCAGAATCTGGTTCACGGTTTCAATGTCGACCATCCCCGGAAGCGGTCTGGGAATACGTTTTAACTGAAAATCATCGGCAGGATTAAACGCCAGATACTGGCCCTGCTCGGCCCATTTCATAAACTGGCGTATGGACGATAACATCCGCTGCAAACTACTGGAACTGAGCTGTTGCTGTTCAACTTTATAAGCCAAATATTCACGTAAATCTGTGGTTTCGATATTGGCCATTTTCAGTTTTTTGTTCTCACAAAAATTTAAAAAATCGGAAACATCACGTTCATAAGCCAGTAAAGTATGTTTAGACTGATTTTGAATTTCTCGTTCTTTTAACCACATGACCAATAAATCGTGAGGAGAACGTTGCTGCATATCCGGATTCATCACGTTTTTCCCTAGTTTATTAATGGCTATGATTGATATCCGTGGTATCACACACTGCAGCTTTCACAGCGGCTATTGATCAACACCGCATCACCAAAATATGAATTGATCTTTGCATTCTATCTGCTTCATTGTGATAGACACAATCAAGACAGCAAAAATAAAAAAGCACCATCATTATGACAGTGCTTTTTTGTTCATAATATGAGTTTTACTGCTGGAAATAACTCAAATCGATACGGCCCTGATAAACATTAGCCGTTGGACCGGTCATCCAGACCACATCACCCTCTTTCCATTCAATTTGCAGTTTGCCACCAGCCAGTTCAATCTCGACCGAGTTGGCCAGCAAACCACGGCGCATACCGGATACTGCTGCAGCACAAGCACCTGTACCACAAGCCAGGGTTTCACCCACGCCACGCTCAAACACACGCAAACGTGCATGCTTTTCATCAATAATTTGCATAAAGCCGGCATTAACACGTTGCGGGAAACGCTCATGCGATTCCACTTGCGGGCCTATACCGGAGACATCTGCCGTGAGCACATCGGGCACAATGGTGACTGCATGCGGATTACCCATATTCACCACATCAATGATAATGCTTTCATCATTAGCCAAAGCCAGGCTGTATAGGTTTTCAGGCGCATCCGCAAGGAATGGAATCTGGTTCGGCAAGAATTTTGGATAACCCATATTCACCCGCACCCAGCCATTTTGACCTAACTCAGGTTCCACAATACCGGCTTTGGTTTGTACTTTAATTTTGGTTTTTGTGGTCAACTGACGTTCATGCACAAAACGTGCAAAACAGCGCACGCCATTACCGCATTGCTCCACTTCGGAACCGTCAGCATTGAAGATACGATATTTAAAATCGACATTGGGTAAATCTGGCGGCTCAACAATCAGCAACTGGTCGAAACCGATGCCAAAGTGGCGGTCTGCCAGACGCTGAATGGTGACAGTATCTAGGTAGGCACGCTGGCTAATCAGGTCAACCACCATAAAGTCATTGCCCAGACCATGCATTTTGGTAAATTCTAAAAACATCTCAGAGTTCTCCATTATGGCAATAATCGCTCGCGTTCCCACAAAGATTCAACGCTTTCACGCTCACGAATCAAATGTGCCTGATCGCCATCCACCATCACTTCAGCAGCACGACCACGGCTGTTGTAGTTCGAGCTCATCACAAAACCGTAAGCACCAGCACCCAATACGGCAAGTACATCATTTTCTTTTAGTGCCAACTGACGTTCTTTACCCAAGAAATCGCCCGTTTCGCAAATCGCACCCACTACGTCCCACTCTTTCGCTTCAACATCGCTACGTGGGGTCACTTCCTGAATATCCATCCAGGCTTCATATAAAGCTGGACGAATCAGGTCGTTCATTGCGGCATCAATAATGGCAAAATTACGGTGATTGGTCGGTTTGAGCAAATCGACTTTAGTCAGCAATACACCGGCATTGGCAGAAATACTGCGACCCGGTTCCATATACACTTTCAGACCAAGTTTTTCTAAAGCTGGTTTTAGTGCATTGGCATATTCTTCAACAGTCGGTGGAACTTCATCTTTATAAGTCACACCCAAACCACCACCAATATCGATATGTTTGAGAGTGATGCCCATCTCTTTTAACTTGTCGATCATCACAATCACACGATCAAGTGCATCAACAAATGGCTGGGTTTCAGTCAATTGTGAACCGATGTGACAGTCAATCCCGACTACATCCAAATTCGGCAATGATGCTGCATATTGATAGGTTTCAAATACAGTATCGGAAGGAATACCGAATTTGTTTTCTTTTAAACCGGTAGAAATATAGGGATGGGTTTTGGCATCGACATCCGGATTGACACGTAAAGAAATCGGGGCTTTTTTACCTAAATTTGCCGCAACTTTTTGAATACGGTCCAGCTCTGCATAAGACTCGACATTGAAGCAGGCAATACCCACTTCAAGCGCTTTTTGGATATCCGCTTCAGATTTACCCAAGCCCGAGAATACAATTTTAGACGCATCGCCGCCTGCTTTCAGCACACGGGCAAGCTCACCGCCTGTGACAATATCGAAGCCCGCGCCACGCTTGGCCAATACATTCAACACCGCAAGGTTAGAGTTAGACTTTACCGCAAAACAAATTTGATGATCGATAAAGCTAAATGCACGATCCATATCTAAATAATGCTTTTCAAAAGTTGCTTTTGAATAAACATAAAGTGGCGTGCCAAATTGCTGCGCAAGCTGTTGTAGAGAACATTGCTCGGCGTGCAAAACCCCATTGATGCGGGTAAAACTCATGAATGTATCCTTTCGATGACGCGTTTAGATATTGAAAATTAATTCGTTTCAGCAGATGAAGCGGGAAGCTCTTGTGCTACCGGAGCTGCTTCTTGCTTATTCGAAGATTGCTGTTTTGAATCTACATTGGGATATAACAAATATTTTGCACGTTTGTCATAGTTTTGATCGCCAGGTAGCTGTAAAGCACCCGATTGACCACAACCGACTAAAGCAAAACCTGTTGCCAATACACTGATGCAGCAAATGACAAGACGCATCTGACCACCTATTTCATATTTTCGAAGAAGTATAACCTGATCATGTGACCTGACCAAAGCACTAAACGCTAGAGATTATAGTGAGATAAAAAAAAATGCCAGTTTGAAACCGGCGTTTTAATCATTTGCAGGGATTATTTATGTTTTGGTTTGTAGAAACCAAAATAGCCAATAATCAAAATAATGAACCAGATTGGACTGACCATCAGCGCTTTCATGGTATCGGCTTCCAAAGACAACACAAAGATCATGCCAATAAAGAAGATAATGACCACCCAACAGGTAAACAATCCACCTGGCAGTTTAAAGGTTGATTTTGCATGTAATTCTGGACGTGTTTTGTAATACACGATATAGCTCCAGATGATCATCAGCCATACACAGATAAACAAAATAGTAGATAGCGTTGTTGCAAGAGTAAAAGCTTCAACCGTATTCGGTACGAAGTACTGTAGTGCAGCACCTAGCAATAAACAAATCGCAGAGAAATATAAGGCATTCGCAGGAACAGCACGTTTATTCAAATGTCCAAAAGCTTTAGGACCCTGCTCTTCACGTGACAAACCAAACAACATACGGCTGGTTGAGAATACCCCACTGTTCATGGATGACATCACCGAAGATAACACTACCAAATTCATGATGATGGCTGCTGCCGCAATACCGGCCTGGCTAAACAGGTTTACAAACGGACTGATGCTAGGATCAATTTTATTCCATGGTGTTACCGACATGACAATGATCAGTGCCAACACATAGAAAATAATGATACGAATCGGAATCGAGTTGACCGCTTTAGGCAAGTTGCGCTCTGGATCTTTGGTTTCAGCTGCAGTTGTACCGACCAGCTCTACCCCAACAAAGGCGAAGATCGCAATCTGGAAGCCTGCCAGGAAGCCGGTTACTCCCGTTGGGAAAATACCGTCATGTGACCAAAGATGAGTAAATGACGCTACTTCACCTGCGGTTGAAGTGAATCCGGTAAAGATCATCCATAAACCGACAGCAATCAGTACCACAATGGCAATAATTTTGATTAAAGCAAACCAGAACTCCAGTTCACCGAATAATTTAACCGTAACCAGATTCAGCCCCATGATAAAGACAATGGCCGCAACACTGATCATTACCCCTTCGCCAGGCGTAAACGGCAGCCCTCCATTAAAGAATTGCAGGTAATAAATAATGGCTGAAAGGTCGGCAATACCAATGGTGATCCAGCACAGCCAATAGGTCCAGCCGACAAAATAGCCCGCCCACGGACCAATTAAATCTGTCGCAAAATCAATAAAAGACTTGTATTTCAGGTTAGACAGTAACAGTTCGCCAAGCGCACGCATGACCAAAAAAACCATAAAACCAATAATCATATAAATGATCAGAATTGATGGACCAGCCAAACTGATGGTTTTGCCCGAACCCATGAACAACCCGGTACCAATTGCACCGCCAATGGCGATGAGTTGCAGATGTCTATTGGATAAACTTCGTTTAAGTTCACCGTCTTCAACGGATGAACTTAGGTTTTCATTTGACATTGTTATTTTCGTCTCTAAATTTAATGTGTTAAAAGTAGCCCAAAACAAAAAAAATAAAAAAAGTTTTTTGAGCGATTATTTAATATTTTTCAAGCCTAATGGCGCTTTAGATTATTTTTCATACACTTTAGGTCCTTTTTATTTCCTTTATTAAACTTTCCATGAATTGGCAGTTTACGTGCCAAATTTTGATTTGGCGATAGAACATACAAAAAATTGTGTTTCTGAACGGCTATTGCTACATTCACAAATACTCTTTTAGCTTTCACAAGATTTATATTTTATGAGTAAGGTCAAAACTGTTTACCGCTGTGAACAATGTGGAACGGATCATCCAAAATGGGCAGGTCAATGTACAGATTGTGGTGAATGGAATAGTCTGACCGAAGTTCGCCTTGAACCTGCAGTGAGCCACCGTGCACAACCGAAAATGGGCGGCGGCTATGCCGGTCAGGCGGCAAACATTACCACCCTGAATAAAGTTTCTGTTTCACATGAAACACGTTTGGCCACAGGGATTGGTGAATTTGACCGCGTACTGGGCGGTGGCCTGGTCACGGGTTCTGTCGTACTGATTGGCGGTGATCCCGGAATCGGTAAATCTACTATTCTTCTACAAACCGCAACCCATATGGCAGATGCACAAAGTTCTGCACTCTATGTGACCGGTGAGGAATCGTTGTCGCAGGTTGCGTTACGTGCGCACCGTTTAGAACTGCCGACTGAACACCTGAAAGTCATGGCAGAAACCTGTGTGGAACGAATCTGCGAGGTGCTTGCACAAGAACGTCCTGCAGTTGCCATTCTGGATTCCATCCAGACGCTGTATACCGAAACCCTGCAATCTGCTCCGGGTGGTGTTTCTCAAATTCGTGAATCCGCAGCCTTGCTGACCCGTTTTGCCAAAAATAGTGGGACTGCCCTGTTCTTGGTCGGCCATGTGACCAAAGAAGGCGCACTGGCGGGCCCTCGGGTGCTGGAACATATGGTCGACTGTGTACTGTATTTTGAAGGTCAGTCCGACTCGCGTTATCGCATGATTCGTGCGGTGAAAAACCGTTTTGGAGCCGTCAACGAACTGGGCGTATTTGGCATGACCGATAAAGGCTTGCGTGAAGTCGCCAATCCGTCTGCCATTTTCTTGAGCCGTTATGATGAAGCCATTCCCGGTTCTATTGTGATGATTAGCCGCGAAGGAACCCGGCCACTTCTAGTGGAAGTTCAAGCGCTGGTGGATGATGCTCATGGACAACCGCGTCGTGTCGCACTGGGTTTGGAACAAAACCGTTTAAATATGCTACTGGCAGTCATGCACCGTCATGGTGGCGTGCAAACCTCCGGACAGGATGTTTATGTCAATGTGGTTGGTGGTCTAAAAATTACTGAAACCGGTTCTGACCTTGCTGTATTGCTGGCCTGCGCTTCAAGCTTGCGCGGCAAGGCCTTACCACAACAACTGGCAGTATTTGGCGAAGTTGGCTTATCGGGTGAAATCCGTCCGGTGCCGAATGGTCAGGAGCGCTTAAAAGAAGCCATTAAGCACGGTTTTAAATACATTATTTTACCGCGTGGCAATGCGCCACAAAAACCAATCCCGAATGTACAGATCATTTCAGTAGCACGCTTGCATGAAGCTTTAACCGAAGCCATGAATCTAAGCGAAGAATTGGCTTAAGCTTAAACACATGAAAAGTCATGTAAAAAAATTACCACTTTGTTATTGAAATTCGCTGTAAATGCCTGCATAACTATAGGGCTATAATTTCATTTTTATTTATTAGGAAGACTCAATGGAAGTTCGACAGCGTAGTTTGATGGCCGGTATTTTAATGGCAGCTATGGTGGTTGCACCAATGGCTGAAGCGAAACGTGCGGGTGGCGGTAAAAGCCATGGCATGAGTCGTTCTGCTGCTCCAAGCCAATCTTACCAACAACCACGTCAAGCTGCTCCTGCCCAACAACCTGTTGCTCCTGCTACAGCCCCACAAAAATCAGGTCCGGGTGTAGGTGGTATGGTTGCTGCTGGTGTTGCTGGTGCTGCGATTGGTGCAGTTGCAGCCAATGCAATGGCGGATGACAAACCTGCTGCAAGTAGTGCTGATGCGACAGCACAACAGCAGCAAGAAGAAAAAGGCGGACTTCCAAGCTGGATCTGGATTCTTCTGGCAGCAGCAGTCGCTTTCTTCTTGTTCCGTAAATTCGGAGCAAAAAAAAAACTAGCCGCTAACAATCCGTATGCACCAAACAATGCTGGCAACACAGCACCGTTTGGTCAGCAAAATGCAGCACCACGTACTTCAAATGACAACAGCAATATTTTTGGTCAAACAGTAGGTGGTGCTGCAGGTGCAGCAACTCAAGCGCCTTTTGGTGCTGCTTCAACACAAAGCGGCAACCAGTTGCCAGACGGTACTGAACCTGCTGCATTTTTGCGTGTTGCCCGTCAGCGCTTTAACCATATTCAGTCCATGAATACAGCAAGCAACATTGCTGAAATTCAACGTTATTTAACGCCTGATCTTTATCAGTCGATGTATAACGACATTATGGCGAACCAAGACCAGGATGTTGCTGAATTCTCTAACCTGAATGCCATGGTTACAGATTCTGCAACTGAAAATGGTCAATATGTGGTAAGCGTACGTTTCACCGGTACAGTAAGCGAAGACTTAAACAGCTTGCCGCAACCTTTTGCAGAAGTTTGGCATTTCACCAAACCTGCTGGTTCTACTCAAGACTGGTTGGTTGCAGGCATTCAGCAAGAAAGCTAATCCTTTGTTAAATACTGCTCTGCTAAATACACTGACATGAGTGGGTGTTTTTAGCTGCAATACTGTAAAAGCCAATCTTCGGATTGGCTTTTTTATTTCATTCCTTTTAGGCTATAGCAAAAGTTTTTGGATACATGTATGTCTAACCGAATTTCTCCCCCTGCCTCGCTGATGAATTTAGCCATTACAGGAAATGCCAAAGCGCAATTTGAACTGGCCGAGCTATATATGCAAAGCGAGCATGATGATGACATTATCCTTGCTGAAGAATGGGCACTGAAAGCCGCTGAAAATGGCCATGTTGAAGCGATGTACTGGTTGGGTGAAGGTTATACCGTTTATGCCAAAGACCTGGCAGAAGAAGACCCTGAAGAATCCAAAGCACATTTTGAATTGGGTTATTACTGGCTGAGTAAAGCCAATATGCAAAAACACCCTGCTGCGACTTTAGAGTTAGCGGGTTATTTCCGTCGTGGTGATGTAATTGAAAAAGACGTCGCCAAATCTGTGTCTTTAGTCAAACAGGCTGCTGAATGGGGCGATACTCAAGCCATGCGTGATCTAGCTTGCATCTATGAACACGGTTTGGGTGTCGAAGTAGACGAAGAAAAAGCGGATTACTGGTCTGAAAAAGCCCAATCTACTGAAAAATAATTAGATTAAAAAGCCCATCAAATGATGTAATGCCAGTCAGTTAAGAAATTGACAGGTATTTTCTTTTTTAAATTCATGACTGTAGTTGATATGTGGAAAAGTCATCCGCAACTGTTTGAGGCAGGACTACATTTAAAAATGATTGTTTCTGCGATAAATTTACTAGTTGATAGTGGCTGACGAGTTTTGCGGATGACATATGCCTTTGGTTACTTTGGGCGAAACCAAAGTAACAAATGAGCTGCAAGACTTTGATTTAAAACGGTAAGACTCCGTCGTAAACTGCTAAAAAGCTAAAGAGTCTATTTCGAAACTCCTTAACTGATCAGCATTAATCCAATGATGGGCTTTTGTTTTATACAGTTTTTAAATATTAACTCTGGCTATCATCATTTACTTCAACAACAATCACTTGTCGACAAATCCCCTCTACTTGACGCTGCTGCTCAAAAACTAAAGCAGGCATAGCCTCAAAACTGTCAAAGAAACAGATTTCATCCGCATTTAGATCGTAAACAAGTGAGTGATTACCTACATTCTCTAAGGTATCGTAATAGACAATCACAAATTTATTTTGATCAAATGCATGCTGGATTTGCTGATAATTTAACGCAGGCAGAATAGGTAGACCTAGTTGCTCTGCTTCTTGATAACTGATTTTTTCACTCTCTTGAAGATCAGGGTCATGATCGGTATAAAACTGAACATTAAAACCAAACTTTTTCAGTGCTACAGCTAAGCCTATAGTGGTCGTGCCATTTTCCGAATCATACCCACATACATCTACAAGTTGCTGAATATCAGCATCGATGCCTAAATGCTGCAACAGCATCCATACCGCAAAAATACCGCCATTTGCTTCTAGATTGGCTAATTCTTCAGGCATTTCTAAAGCCATAATTTTCATCCAAAATATGATTGCGTTGATATTAAACAATTTGCGATTGGAACAAAATCAATTTCCAAGTACAATACTCCGCTAGTCGAGGGATGCTGCGACTTTCTTACAGGCATATAAATGTAAGATAGCCAGGCTCGACGATCGGTTTAAATACTCTTTTGAACCAAAAACGGCATCCGCGAACAGAACGATCCAATCTATTTTTTCCTAGGAGATCCTGATGAACGCGGTTACTGCTTCATTTACAGATTATAAAGTTGCCGATATTTCACTTGCTGATTACGGCCGTAAAGAAATCAAACTAGCTGAAGCTGAAATGCCAGCCCTGATCGGTTTGCGTAAACGCTACTCGGCAGCAAAACCACTTGCAGGCGCGAAAATTCTCGGCTGTATCCACATGACCATTCAAACTGCAGTTCTTATTGAAACTCTGGTTGAATTAGGTGCAGAAGTACGTTGGACTTCATGTAACATCTTCTCTACTCAAGACCATGCTGCTGCTGCAATTGCCGCATCTGGTGTTCCAGTATTTGCTTGGAAAGGCGAAACTGAAGAAGAATACATGTGGTGTCTTGAACAGCAAATCAATGTCAATGGCAAACCTTGGGATGCCAACATGATTCTGGATGATGGCGGCGACTTGACTGCTGTTGTTCACGAAAAATATCCAGAATTGATTGCTAAAATTCACGGTATTACTGAAGAAACGACTACAGGTGTAGCTCGTCTTCTAGAAATGTGGAAAGACGGTTCACTTAAAGTTCCTGCAATCAACGTAAACGATTCAGTTACTAAATCTAAAAACGACAACAAATACGGTTGCCGTCACTCACTCAACGATGCGATCAAACGTGGTACAGATATGCTTTTATCTGGCCGTCGTGCGCTTGTGATCGGTTATGGTGACGTAGGTAAAGGTTCTGCTCAATCACTTCGTCAAGAAGGCATGATTGTACGTGTATCTGAAATCGATCCAATCTGTGCAATGCAAGCCTGCATGGACGGTTACGAAGTTGTATCTCCATACAAAAATGGCGTACAAACTGGTAAAAAAGAAGATGTAAATGTTGATCTTCTACAAAATACTGACCTGATCGTAACCACGACTGGTAACTACCACGTATGTGACGCTGCAATGCTTGATACATTAAAAGCTGGCGCAGTGGTGTGTAACATCGGTCACTTCGACACTGAAATCGATACCAACTACTTACGTGGTTACAAATGGGTTGAAGTTAAACCTCAAGTACACCAAGTGTATCGTACAGAAAACGAAAACGATTACCTGATCCTTCTTTCTGAAGGTCGTTTGGTGAACCTGGGTAATGCGACTGGTCACCCTTCACGTGTAATGGACGGTTCATTTGCTAACCAGGTATTGGCTCAAATGCACTTGTTCGCCGAAAAATTTGCTGATCTTCCTGAAGACCAAAAACAAGCTGCGATTCGTGTAGAACTTCTTCCTAAGAAATTGGATGAAGAAGTTGCTGCTGCAATGGTTGCTGGTTTCGGTGGTGTATTGACTACCTTGACTCAAGAACAAGCTGACTACTTAGGCGTTGCTGTTGAAGGTCCTTTTAAATCTGAGTCTTATAAATACTAATTGCCCTCACCCCATCCCTCTCCCATAGGGAGAGGGTGATCAACTAAATTATTCTTGATGAGGTTTTAAAAACATCACTTGAATAAATTAGACTTAAGCCCTAAAAAATTCAGTAATGAATTCTCCTCTCCTGAGCGAACTTTAAGCACTGCTTTAAAGTGAAGCGCAAGAGAGGTCAGGGAGAGGGTGAAAATTAAAACAGTATTTATAAAAAGGATTTGAAAATGTCTAAACGTGTTCCTATTTCGTTTGAATTTTTTCCAACCAAAACTGATGTCGGTGCGGAAAAACTTCGTGTTGTTCATAAAGAATTACAACTGTTAAATCCTGAATTTTTTTCAGTGACTTATGGTGCTGGCGGTTCTACTCGCGAACGTACACTTGCTGCAATCAACGACTTTAACGGTAAAGGCACCCCTGTTGCCCCTCACCTGTCTTGTATCGGGGATGACAAAGCGCGTATTGCCGAGTTGCTTGATTTGTACAAATCGCAAGGCATTGACCGTATTGTGGCGCTGCGTGGTGACTTACCTTCAGGTCAGGTAGGTTTGGGCGAATTGCCTTATGCACAAGATCTGGTTCGTTTTATTCGCGAACATTCAGGCGATCATTTCACGATTGAAGTGGCTGCTTATCCTGAAATGCATCCACAGGCAGAAAACTTTGATAAAGACATTCAACACTTTGTCGAAAAAGCCAATGCCGGTGCCAATGCCGCTTTAACCCAGTTCTTCTTTAATCCGGATGCCTACTTCTACTTTGTAGACCGCATTCAAAAACAAGGTGTGAATATTCCGGTAGCGCCTGGCATTATGCCAATCACCAATGCAAGCAACCTGATTCGCTTTGCTGATGGTACCGGTGCCGAAATTCCACGCTGGATTCGTAAGCAATTGGCCACCTATGGCGATGACACAGCAAGTATCAAAGCTTTTGGTCATGAAGTAGTAGTGAACTTGTGTGAACGTCTGCTTGCAGGCGGTGCACCAAGTTTGCACTTCTATACCATGAACACCACTGATCCAACCCGTCAGCTCGTGCTCGATCTTGGTCTGGCCTAATTTTTTATCTGATTTGTGAGTAATACTTAAATGCCGCGTTTCTATATTGAAGCTGATTTAGCTGTTGATATGAATGTTGAATTAACCGAAACGGTTTTTCATCACTGGGTCAAAGTATTACGTGCACAAGCAGGTGAAAAAGCCACCTTGTTCAATGGACAAGGTGGTGAGTATGAAGTTACGCTTATTGAAGTAACAAAAAAGTCAGCGACCGTTTCTGTTGACTCATTTAATCCTGATGATCGCACCCCTGCATTTAGCACCTTGCTTGGACAAGTGATGAGCAAAGGTGACCGGATGGATTATGCCATTCAAAAAGCCACAGAACTTGGGGTTTCTAAAATTCAGCTGCTGACTTCCGAACGTTGTGAAATGCGGCTTAAGTATGATCGTGACCAAAAGAAAATCGACCATTGGCAAGGAATTGCAATTGCGGCTTGCGAACAATGCGGTATGAACAAAGTTCCTGAAGTATTAGCACCTGTATCGTTACAGGACTGGCTGGTCAGTGAGTTGCCTGCAACAAAACTTGTACTCGCACCCAATAAAGATCAGGTCAATGTATTAGCCAATGCTACTCCCGATATTGCATTATTGATTGGTCCTGAAGGCGGCTTAAGTGAAGCAGAGATACAAATATCCAACAATGCAGGATTTATAAATTGGTGTATCGGCAATCGTGTGTTACGCACAGAAACTGCACCTATTGTGGCCTTATCCATTTTGAATTATAACTTAACTGTATAGTTCATCAGAATTTAGATAAATGGGGTATGATTAGATTGATTTTTTCAAATAACGTTATTACTCTTGACTTAAAGAAACAAATATATATTTAGAATATAGTTTAGTTTTTGGATAGCGTTAAAATTTAAATAAGTAATTTATTGCAAAACAAAAATAAGGTTTTTGCTTATATGTCAGATATTCAAGACGAGTACATTAAGCAGCATGTGAGTGCTGCTCAAATTATCAATACAATTCGGCTCAGTCGCTTCTTTCTCATAAGTATTGTTCTCGTTTCATTATATGTATATGGCATTTATCAATTTTATTACAGCAAGCCATCTTTTTATTTCAATCTCTGGTTTATTGGCATTGAGCTGTTTTGTGGTTTGAATATCCTGCTGACCAGTATCTACTTCAAGCCCAACCAGTTCAGTTTGAACCATGCACACCGCTGGCTGCAATTCCAAAGTTTTTTAATTGGAAGCAGTATTGGGATTGGTATTAGTCTGATTTACTACTATCTGCCGCAATATAATCCTGCATTTAGTTATGTAAATGCATTAATTTTGTCAGCGTTATTGCTCATCGTCAGTCAGGCATTTGCACTGACCTTTTTAACCCAGCGCTTAAACTATTTCTGTCTGACCTTTATACCGGCTATTTTTCCTTATCTGGCCTCACAATTTATCAGCACAGAAACAACAAATCTCTTATTCCATCTGACCATAAATTTTGCCCTGATTGTGATGTTGTTATGTGCCAATACCACATCGCGTATTCATCAGCGCATTTCTGCTCTTTATTCAAAAAACAATCGTTTGGTCGAAAATGCCAAACAACAGGTTTTATGGACGGATGAATTATGCAAGCAATTACAAACTGAAATTAATAAATCGAAAGATATTGAACTGCAATTACAATTAAATAATCAGCTGCTTGAACAGAAAGTTAAAGAACGGACTTTTGATATTGCCAAAATGAATGCTGATTTAGAAAATCAGCAGCAAAATCTGGTCTTGGCACATGAAATTGCCGGATTGCGTCCATGGGACTGGAATATCAAAGATCGTGAAATTTGGGTAACTGACTCGAAACAGCAAAAAACCCTCAAAACTTCCAAACTGCATCATCATAAACTACAGAATATTGTTCATCCTGATGACATTGAACAGTTCAAACTCGCCATGAAAAAGCACTTACGTGGTCAGTCACCACTTTATGAAGCAAACTATCGCATTCAAAACAGCAGCGGCAAGTGGAAATGGGTACATGACATTGGTCGAGTCATTGTTCGTGATCCTAACAATAAAAAGCCTCTACGTATGGTGGGTATTCGTCGTGATATTCATCAGGAACGTAGCGATCAGGAACGCTTAAAACTCGCAGCGAGCGTACTTCAGCAAGCAGCTGAAGGTATTTTCATTCTTGATGAGCAACTTTGCTATATCGACGTCAATCCATTTTATGAACAGCTCACCGGCTTTTCACACCAGCATATTGTTGGCAAAAATTTGTTTGATATTACCGCAAACTATAAGTCGCAACAAAGAAGCAGCCACCACTCGATTATTCAGCAGCTGGAAAAGATGGGCGAATTTGATGGTGAACTGCACGAAAAATTCCTGTCCGGTAAAGAACTGACCATCTGGATGCACATTAATGCCATTACCGATGAGCAGAATCGTGTCACCCACTATATTGGCATTGTTTCCGATCTGACCGAGCGCAAACTGCAAGAACAACGTTTGTCTTATCTAGAAAATTATGACCCTCTAACGGACTTGCCGAATCGTTTTTATTACAACTATCAATTGCACCAATATTTAGTCAGCCAGAAAGATTCAATTAAACAACTGGCCGTGATTCGTTTGAATATCGACCGTTTCAGACCATTAAATGAGTTTTTAACCAATAGCGGTGGTGACGAGCTGTTACGCCAAGTTGCGCAACGACTGCGCCTGACCAATGCCGAAGCGTTATTTGTAGCGCATCTGAATGGTGATGATTTTGCAATTGTGTATGAACTTTCACATATTCGCCCATCGATTCAGCAACACTGTGAACGCATTACCAAAGCTTTTTCCTTACCTTTTAACATTTTCGGTCAGGACCATATTATCACCCTGTCCATGGGGATTGCGTTCTATCCGGAAAACGGACGCCAGCTAGACTATCTGAACAATTGTGCCGAACAGGCTTTAACAGAAGCCAAAAATCTGGGCGGCAATACCTGTAGTTTCTATTCAAATAACAATACTGCTTTACTTGAGCAAGGCATTTATCTAGAACGTGATTTGCGCCATGCCATCAATAATAATGAGCTGATCGTTTACTATCAGCCAAAAATAAATTTCAGTGATCAAAATATTTATGGTTTTGAGGCGCTGGTGCGTTGGAATCATCCAAGTAAAGGGATTATTCCACCCAACATGTTCATTCCTTTGGCTGAACAAACCAGCCTGATTTCGGATATAGGCAGAATTGTGATTCAACAAACTGCCAAACAAATCCGCCGATGGAATGACTTAGGCTTTAATAATATATGTGTATCGGTCAATGTGGTTGCCCAGCAATTGCAACGTGGTCAGTTACTTCAAGACCTTGATCACGCCATTCAAACCTACAAGATTTCCGGTTCTAGTCTGGAACTTGAAATTACCGAATCATCATTACTGGAAAATTCAGTCACGGTGAAAAACCTGTTGAATGAAATTAAAGACCGTAACATTCATATTTCCCTGGATGACTTTGGAACAGGTTATTCATCCCTATCCTATCTTGCTGATTTTCCAATTGATATTTTAAAAATTGACCGCAGTTTTGTATCCATGATTGGACAAAACAAACAGGAAGCCATTGTGAGTGCCATGATTGCCATGGGCAAGGCTATGGGCATGATGGTGGTTGCAGAGGGAATTGAAACCAAACAACAACTGCAGTATCTGCAAGATCTTGAATGCGATATCGCACAGGGCTTCTTATTTTCCAAACCGCTACCTGAAAAAGAAGCAACTACATACCTAGAACAACATCGACTTATACCTTCTTGATATAAGTCAATCTTTCTAATCTCAAGTTTGCTTGAAAAAGACACATACGCGACTGTGCTAAGGTCACAACAAATGTTATATTCGATTCAACCAAGCAAAAAACCAGCAGCTTTGCTGAATCCCCCAAGTAACAAACGAGATACAGATGGACGATCAATCTTTAAAACAACAGGCATTGTATTATCACGAATTCCCAACACCAGGAAAAATTAGCGTCACCCCTAGCAAGCAACTGGTCAATCAACGTGACTTAGCGCTTGCCTACTCACCTGGTGTTGCTGCACCATGTCTTGAGATTGAACGTGACCCTTCAACCGCTGCTCTTTATACTGCACGCGGTAACCTTGTAGCGGTGGTGAGTAATGGTACTGCGGTACTGGGCTTAGGGAATATCGGTCCTTTAGCCTCTAAACCGGTTATGGAAGGTAAAGGCGTACTGTTCAAAAAATTTGCCGGTGTGGATGTTTTCGATATCGAAATTGCAGAAAACGATCCTGACAAAATTGTCGATATCGTTGCGGCCCTAGAGCCAACCTTTGGTGGTATTAACCTTGAAGACATCAAGGCACCAGAATGTTTCTACATCGAGCAAAAACTTCGTGAACGCATGAACATTCCGGTGTTCCATGACGATCAACACGGTACCTCTATTATCGTAGGTTCAGCTCTTCTTAACGCATTGCAATTGAACGGCAAAAACATCGAAGAGATTAAAATTGTCGCTTCTGGTGCCGGTGCTGCTGCCCTTTCTTGCCTAGACTTGCTTTGTGCTTTAGGTGCGAAAAAAGAAAATATCATCGTAGCGGATTCACGCGGCCTGTTAACCACTAAGCGTGAAGGTCTGGACGAATCTAAAAAACGTTATGTACAAGACATTGAAGGTTCTCAACTTGCCGACGTGATTGGCGGTGCCGATATGTTCCTGGGTCTTTCTGCCGCAGGTATTCTCACCAAAGAAATGGTGAAAACCATGGCTGCTGATCCAATAATCTTTGCCTTGGCGAATCCGGATCCGGAAATTCTGCCTGAACATGCGCATGAAGTTCGTGATGACGTGATCATGGCGACAGGTCGTTCAGATTATCCAAACCAGGTCAACAACGCACTTTGCTTCCCTTATATCTTCCGTGGTGCATTAGACGTTGGCGCAACTACCATCAACGAAGAAATGAAGATCGCTTGTGTACACGCAATTGCTCGCATGGCACATGTTGAAGCAGATGCGGCATCTTATGGCGAAAAATCTGCATCATTTGGCCGTGAATATTTAATTCCGCGTCCGCTTGATCAACGCTTGATTCTTGAAATTGCTCCTGCAATTGCACAAGCAGCTATGGATTCAGGTGTAGCGACTCGTCCAATCAAAGATTTCTCTGCATATCGTCAACGTTTGTCTGAGTTTGTTTACAACTCGGCATTCATAATGAAACCGATTTTTGCTCAGGCTAAAACAGATCCTAAGCGTATTGCCTATGCTGAAGGTGAAGACCTGCGCGTACTTCGTGCAATACAAATTGCCGTGGATGAAGGCTTGGCTCAACCGATTCTGGTTGGTCGTACCGCAGTGATTGAAGCAAACATCAAGAAATTGGGCTTGCGTCTTGAAAATGGTGTGAATATTGAAATCGTAGATCAGGAGAAAAATCCGAACTACGAAAAATTTGCCGATGATTACTACAACATTATGCAACGTAAAGGCGTAACGCCTGAATATGCACAACGTGAAACACGCCGCCGTTCTACCCTCATTGCTGCAATGCTGGTAAAACACGGTTTAGCCGATGGTATGCTATGTGGTACTTACTCAAGTTACGACATCCACTTAGACTTCGTGGGTAATGTGATTGGGAAAAAAGAAGGTCATAACACTTTCTTCACCCTGAATGCGTTAATGCTTGAAGACCGTAACCTGTTCATTGCAGATACCTATATCAACCGTAACCCTACAGCTGAACAACTGGCTGAAATGACCATTTTGGCTGCTGAAGAAGTACGCCGTTTTGGTGTAACACCACGCATCGCGCTTCTTTCTCACTCAAGCTTCGGCAGCGACCAAGATGACTTAAGCGCACAAAAAATGCGTAAAGTATTTGAAATTTTAAGTGAAATTGCACCTGAACTTGAAGTTGAAGGTGAAATGCACGGCGATTCTGCATTGGATGAAAATATTCGCCATTTTGCCTTCCCTAACTCACGTTTCAAAGGTTCGGCAAACTTGCTGATTATGCCTAATCTGGATGCTGCTAACATTTCGTTTAACCTGTTGAAATCAACTTCAGGTAACAATGTGACGATTGGTCCTATCCTGTTGGGTGCTGCAAAACCTGTACACATCTTGACACCAACAACGACTACACGCCGTTTGGTGAACATGACTGCATTAACTGTTGCTGAAATTCAGGAAAATGAAAAATCAGCACTTTAATTTAGTTAGCTAGATCACATTTTGTGACTTGAGAAAACCTCTATTCTGTAGCATGATTGCTTGAAGAATAGAGGTTTTTTCATGCAAGTTTATTTAGTAGGCGGTGCAGTTCGAGATCACTTGCTCGGACACCCCTATCACGAAAAAGATTATGTTGTGGTTGGCGCAACGCCCGACCAGCTTCTTGCTCAAGGCTATCAGCCGGTGGGTAAGGATTTCCCTGTTTTTTTACATCCCGAAACAAAAGAAGAATATGCCCTGGCACGTACTGAACGCAAGTCAGGTCGTGGCTATCATGGTTTTGAATTTTATACCGATCCTAGTGTCAGCCTTGAAGAAGACTTAATCCGTCGCGACCTGACCATCAATGCCATGGCGATGGATCACGATGGCAATATCTACGATCCTTATCATGGTCAACAAGATTTAGAACAGCGAATTTTACGTCATGTCTCGGATGCCTTTGT
The DNA here is from genome assembly GCF_002135355.1 of Acinetobacter sp. ANC 4169. Classification (GTDB taxonomy): domain Bacteria; phylum Pseudomonadota; class Gammaproteobacteria; order Pseudomonadales; family Moraxellaceae; genus Acinetobacter. The sequence goes on from NZ_NEGE01000009.1 coordinate 135,625, forward strand.
CGAGGATCCGCTACGGGTACTCCGTATTGCCCGCTTTGCTGCACGCTATAAAAGTTTAGGCTTTAGTGTGGCGGAGGAAACCCTCGCTTTAATGAAACAATTGGTGGAATCAGGTGAACTCAATGCACTGATCTCGGAGCGAGTGTGGAAAGAAACGTCTCGTGCACTCATGGAAGTTCATGCCGATGAGTACTTTAATGTATTGCGTGCTTGCGGTGCCTTAAAAGTCCTGTTCCCGGAACTGGATGCCTTATACGGCATTCCACAGCGTCCTGAATATCATCCGGAAATTGATTGTGGCATTCATACCATGATGTCATTACAACAAGCCTGTAAAGCCAACTATTCTTTAGATGTACGATTTTCGGTTCTGGTGCATGACTTAGGCAAAGCACTGACCCCTGTAGATGAATTACCGCGTCATATCATGCATGAAGAACGCGGGGTAAAACCGGTCACTGAAATTTGCGATCGTCTGAAAGTACCAACCAATACCAAGCAACTGGCTATTGCGGTTTGTAAAGAACATTTAAAATGCCATCAGGCCCTCACCTTAAAACCTGGTACCTTATGGCGTTTATTGCAACGACTCGATGTGCTGCGTCGTCCTGAACGGGTGGAAGCTTATGTACAGGCCTGCGAATGTGACTCGCGTGGCCGTTTAGGTCTGGAAGACCGTGAATATCCTCAAGCAGCTTATGTGCTTGAAGCCATGCAAGTGGTGCGTAATATTAAGGCTCAGGATTTACCGCCTGATATTCAGGGACCTGATATTGGTGAAATGCTGATTCAGCGCCGTATCAAAGCGATTGAACAGCTCAAAGCACAACAGATGGTGGCTGCTGTATAGCCTATAAAAAAGCACCTGAAGGTGCTTTTTTTGATCTCTATCAATCTCCCTAGATCCCTCTTTGGAAAAGAGGGACTTCCCCCCTTTCATAAAGAAAGTTGGGAGGATTAGAAATAATTTAAATCAAGAAACATCTGCCGGGAAAGTGATCACTTTTTCAAGTTTCATTTGCTCAGTCGCAACCATCAATAAACGGTCAATCCCCAGAGCGATACCTGAACATTCTGGCATCTGCGGTAAGGCCGCAAGCAGATATTCATCGATTGGCATCACATGCAGTCCCAAAGCTTCACGCTCTGCGTTATCTGCTTCAAAACGGGAACGCAGTACATCTGCATCAATCAGTTCATCATAGGCATTAGCAAGCTCTAAACCTTCAATATAAAGCTCAAAACGGGCGGCAACCAGCTCACCATCTTCATCGTTTTTAGTTTTGGCGAGCGATGCCAGTTCAGCTGGAAAATCGGTTAAAAATACAGGAGTGTCAAAACCTAAACTCGGTTCAACAAAGTGCGAGAACAGCAGGTCGATATAACCCAGACGGTCATCACCCAGGTCCAGATTTACCCCCACCCGGTTACAGCAATCTTTTAATTCTTTTAGGCTCGCTTGCAATGGATTTAAATCCAGACGATCCATAAAAGCATGTTTATAGCTGAGGATGGTCGGACGTACCGAACCAAAGCGCTGCTTTAAGGTCACATTGAGCAAATCGGTCACTTCAAACATCAAGTCTTTCAGGCTAAATCCCGGACGATACCATTCCAGCATGGTGAATTCGCTATTGTGTTTACGTCCATGCTCATCATCACGAAAGACTTTGCAGATTTGATAGATCGGGCCGCTGCCAGTGGCAAGCAAGCGTTTCATGGCAAATTCAGGTGAAGTTTGCAGATAGTGGGTTTGCTGTTTGCCTCGTACATGTCGCTGCGCCTGTACAGAAGCCAAGTGCACATCAGTAACCCCTGCTTGCGACAAGATCGGCGTTTCCACCTCAAGTACATCCCGCTCGGCAAAAAACTGACGAATCTGTGCATACATTTTGGCACGTGCCTGCATAGCCTTTAAATCACAAGTCGGCTGATAAGTGACAGTTTGACTCATGCCGCAGGCCCTCCATGTGCTGCCCACTCACGGCGTAAGGGATAGGTTTTACGTAAATAATCAAAGGCTTTTTGATCGACCTTGCCATCTTTTAAGCATGCGCGTAAGTTCGCATCATCACGGGCAATATCATAAATTTGGGAAAGGTATTGTTTGAGTACAGCTTTTAGATCACGCTCTTTGAAATACTGTTCACAGACTGGCAACTGGGTTTCAAATTTTTTGTCAGCCGGATAATTAAAGGTTTTGCAAAAAGCGTCATAGATCATCTGGGTGCCACGCGCCTTGCCTTCCAGACTATAGCCTGCAATATGTGGTGTAACCAAAGTGATTAAATTCAGCAATTCAGCTGAAATTTCAGGTTCATGTTCAAAGACATCTAAAACTACTGGTCGCTGTGTCTGTTGAATATCGGCAATTAAGGCCGATTCTTGAACCACTGGCCCGCGTGCCGAATTAATTAAAATGGCTTCAGGTTTCATCTGTGCCAAAACTTCAGCATTGATCAGATGATAGGTCGGATGCTCACCCGTCTTGGTTAAAGGCACATGAATCGAAATTGCATCTGCTGTTTTTAACAATTCATCAAATTCAATTTGATTGACTTGTTCACGCTGTACGAAGGGATCATGGCCAATCACGTTCCAGCCCAGAAGTTTTGCCATAACAGCCAGACGTGAACCAACATTACCCAGACCAATAATGCCCAAAGTAAAGCTATCATTGGCATCGATCAGTTCAGGTTTTAAATGCAATAAAGCGGTAATCACATATTCCGCAACTGCCTGTGCATTGCAGCCGGCGGCATTTGACCAGGCAATCTTGTTGTTTTCCAGTGCTGCAATATCCAGGTGATCGGTACCAATGGTTGCACTGCCCACGAACTTGATCGCACTATCTGCAATTAAAGCTTGATTGACTTTCGTTACCGAACGAACCAAAAGTGCTGCTGCATCTTTAACATCGGCATGGCTTAGCGTGCGACCTGCTTTTTGTTCTATTTCGCCAAATTCGGAAAAGAAATAGTCGGTAAATGCCAGATTTTCATCTGCAACGATTTTCATAATGCAATCCAATGATCTTATGCCGATTATGATAACGCTTAGCACTGCATCTGACCAAGCACCTTATAGATATCACCTTCTCGCGTTAGACAATTTCCCAGACACTATGGGGCATAAAATGGATGTCATCTTTCCTTGCAGCAAAAAAAGGACCGAATGCTTTAGCCATTCGGTCCAACAGGAGCAAAACAAATATGGATCAAAAGAAGGTTGCTTAAACCACCTCTCCATCAATAATGCCTTGTAGTTTTAAGGCATGCAGCTCATCCGCCGTTTTAAAACGTGACAGGATTTTTTGAGTATGTTCACCCAATTGTGGCGGTGCATGACGATATTCGACCGGTGTATCTGAAAGCTTGATTGGGGAAGCAATCACTTTAAAGTTGTCATTCAATTGGTGCGGAATATTCACCACCATTTGACGATGCTGAATTTGTGGCTCAGCCAGTGCATCTTCAACCGAGTTGATCACCCCAACAGGTACCTTCATTGCATGAATCGCCTCTACCCAATCCCGGGCATTTTTCGACAGGAAATATTCAGACAATAATGGAATCAGCTCATCACGGTGCTTGACCCGGTCCTGATTGCGCTGAAATTTTGCATCTTCCAGCAGTTCAGGCAAGCCAATGGCGATACACAAATCCTTAAACTGCTTGTCATTGCCGCAGGCAATAATAAATTCCTTGTCTTTGGCCTTAAAGGTTTGATACGGCACAATATTGGGATGACTGTTTCCCATCCGTTTCGGCGAAATTCCAGTGCTTAAATAGTTCATACCCTGATTGGCCAGTGTGGCAACCTGTACATCCAGCAATGACATATCAATATATTGCCCCCGTCCGGTATGCAGTCGTGCCAGCAAGGCTGCCTGAATGGCGATGGTGGAATATAAACCGGTTTGAATGTCCACTACAGCCACTCCAACCTTCTGCGCACCCGCTCCCGGTTCGCCATCTTTTTCACCGGTGATGCTCATCAGCCCCGACATGCCCTGAATGATAAAGTCATAGCCCGGTTCTTCGGCACGTGGTCCATCCTGTCCAAAACCGGTAATCGAGCAATAGACAATCTTCGGATTTAAAGCACTTAGGCTTGCATAATCCAGTCCATATTTTGCCAGTGAACCGGCTTTATAATTTTCGATCACCACATCGGCAGTTTTGGCGATCTCCCGGATAATCTCCTGCCCCTGAATTGATGATATATCCACGGCCACGGAATATTTATTACGATTGGCACACTGAAAATAGCCCGACTCACGCGTGGCATTGCCCTGTTGATCTGGCATCCATGGCGGCCCCCACATACGGGTATCATCACCGACGTGTGGGCGTTCAATTTTAATCACCTCAGCACCCAGATCCGCCAGAATCTGTCCGCACCACGGACCTGCCAGTACCCGGCTTAAATCCAGCACCCGAATTCCCTGTAATGCACCCATTGTCATTCCTCCTTCATCATCAGGTGTAATAAGCACCTGATGATCTTATATTTTTTCTATTTCACTGTGACTGGACGTTCTGTAGAGACCGATACATCATGTTTAGCCGGTTCAGTTTCAGTCGCCAATGAAGACTGTTGCGGATCGTACTGACGCTCCCGAATAAACAGGCCTGGAATCACACCGGCAATAAAGTAAGCAGCGCCCATCACAATAAAGGCCATGGTGAACGAGCCGCCTGCGGCAATAATTCCAATCGTGGCAGGCGCAATCGCAGCTCCCAAACGACCCATATTGTATGCACCGCCAATCGCTGTACCACGGACATCGGTCGAGAAACTTTCCGCCATATAGGTGGCATTGACACCATATGGAATGCCATACAGGAAACCGAAAGTAATCAGTAAATATGCAATATTGTCCGGTGTATTGAAGAAAATAATGACCGGTAAAAATGCAGCTGTCGTGACTGTGCCAAATACAAAGGTCACGCGACGGCCAAGTTTGTCTGCAGCATATCCGGACAGAATTTTACCCAGAATCATTGCGGTATAAGCACCCACCATATAGCCGGTCATGGCTTTAAAGTTCATGCTCAGTTCTGTTTCCAGATAAGTCGGCATCCAGTTGTTGACACCGTAGTAACCGAACTGCAGGAATGCAGCTGTAGACATCCAGAGCAGGAACATTTTGCGATGATTCGTGTGCCCAAAAATACGTTTGTAAATGCTTTCAGAGGGTGCAGATTGAGATACCTGTAGTTGTGGTGCTGCATCCAGTTTCAGTTCACGGCGTTTGATCTGCTCAATTTTTGCCTCTTGCCAAGATGCCGGTTCAGGAACAAAACGCATGAAAATCAAGGCAAACGCAGCAGGGACAATGGTGACATAAAACAGCATACGCCAGCCATGATCTGGGATAATGGCACCGGCCATCAGCGTTGCCACGATATATCCTACGGTTTGACCGGTTTGCAATGTCCCCAGCACTGTAGTGCGATACTTTGTAGGCACATATTCAGCCATTAAAGTATTACACGCCATATAGAGCGAACCCAAACCAAAAGCACCAATAAAACGTAGTACCAAAAACTGTTCATAACTTTGGGTTAAGCCCAGAATACAGGTCATGATAGAGAAGAACACCACAGACCATGCGATGGTTTTGACCCGGCCAAACTTGTCACATGCCCAACCGCCAGAAATTCCGCCCAGAGCCATACCCGCAAGTGAGGAGCTTCCCAGCATGCCCGCCTGAAAGGTCGATAAGCCAAACTCCGCTTTAAGACTGGTTAAGCTAAATGACAGCAGCATAATATCTACGCCATCAATGACCAGCGATACAAAGGCAAATATAAATGCCAGTTTCCATGTATGGCTAGTAATGCGGTGCATCGTACCCACATTGGAAGGTAAATTGAGCGCACCTGCTCCATTTTGTATTTCGTTTTTCATATTCCTTGTTCCTCATTTTCCCAAATGAGTCATCGGCAGTCCTATTTCTCTACATTTGCCTTAAACGGTTCTTTATTCTTTTTATCCATACATCTTTTGAACTTAAGCTTGCAAATACAGAGTTTTACAAGAATGTTTCACGATGAATCCTTTTCTGTGTTTATTGATTTTTGAAAACAAAACTCTCTGGGATGCTCATAAATGAACATCCTGAGTTGATATCATTGAATTAATTACAAAATGCTGCGATGCCGGTTTGCGCACGCCCCAAAATCAAGGCATGTACATCATGAGTACCTTCATAAGTATTCACCACTTCAAGGTTCACCAGATGACGTGCCACACCAAACTCATCCGAAATACCGTTGCCGCCCATCATGTCACGTGCAACACGGGCAATATCCAAAGCTTTACCGCAGTTATTACGCTTGATGAGTGATGTGCCTTCAACCGCTGCAATGCCTTCATCCTTCATACGGCCAAAACGCAGTGCCGCCTGTAAACCCAAGGCAATTTCAGTTTGCATGTCGGCCAGTTTCTTTTGAATCAGCTGATTGGCAGCCAATGGACGGCCAAACTGTTTACGGTCCATGGTGTATTGATGCGCAGTGTGCCAGCAGAATTCCGCAGCGCCCATCGCTCCCCAGGCAATGCCATAGCGTGCGCTGTTCAGGCAGGTAAATGGACCTTTTAATCCGCGCACTTCAGGAAAGGCATTTTCTTCAGGAACAAAAACGTTATCCATCACGATTTCACCGGTAATCGAAGCACGCAAACCAACTTTGCCGTGAATCGCTGGTGCAGACAACCCTTCCCAACCTTTCTCCAGAATAAAACCGCGAATGTCACCGACATTACCCTCAGCAGATACTTCTTTGGCCCAAACCACAAACACATCCGCGATTGGACTGTTGGTAATCCACATTTTTGCGCCGGTCAAACGGTAGCCACCGTCGACTTTTTTGGCGCGGCTAATCATGCTGCCTGGGTCAGAACCATGATCCGGCTCAGTCAGACCGAAACAGCCAATGTATTCACCTGTAGCAAGCTTCGGTAGATATTTCTGTTTTTGTTCTTCCGAACCAAATTCATTAATCGGTACCATGACCAGCGAGCTTTGTACACTGGCCATAGAACGGTAGCCTGAATCGACATATTCAATTTCACGTGCCACCAGACCATAGCTGACATAATTTAAGCCTGCCCCGCCGTATTGTTCCGGAATGGTTGGCCCTAACAAGCCGAGTGCACCCATCTCACGGAAAATTGCTGGATCAGTCTTTTCATGGCGGAACTGTTCAAGTACACGAGGTTGTAAACGTTCTTGACAGTAGGCATGAGCGCTATCACGAATCATGCGCTCTTCTTCAGTCAATTGCTGTTCCAGTAAAAATGGATCTTGCCAATTGAACTGTGCTTTAACCGTTTTTTGAGTATTGACCATTTGATTCATCGCGTCCTCTGCTTGATCTCAGTTTTCATTGTAAGTGTTCTACTTTGAGTTCGATGCTATGTGTGAATGATCATCCTTTCAAACGATAAATTTGCATGGTGTTATGCGCTTTACGCATATCTGGAGAAAATATGCTGATTTATAGGAAATAGTTCGCGTTATATTGAAGATTTTTTAGACTATAGTCGTATATTTTTCAATTTTTAATATGTCATTTTGTGATATCAGAACATTTTCAAGGATGAGCATGTGCGCCGACAAATTCCCTCTACCCAAGGTTTAATTTGCTTTGAATCTGCCGCGAAGCATGCCAGTTATACCCACGCATCTCAGGAACTGTTTATTACCCAAAGTGCGGTTTCCCGGCAAATCCAGCAACTGGAAGACTTTTTAGGCGTGAGCTTGTTTACCCGTACCCGTCACGGCGTAGAACTGACCCATGCAGGCCAACAATACTATAAAACCATCAAGCCCTATTTAAGAGGGCTTGAACAAAGCACGCTGGATGTCATGTCGCATAAAGGTTTAGGTGGAACGCTCAAGCTGGGTGTGGTTCCGACCTTTGCTACACGCTGGTTATTGCCCAAATTACATCGTTTTAATGCCATTTATCCTGAAATTACCGTGCATCTGGAAACCAGTACCAAACCTTTTTTATTTAACGAAAACATTTTCGATGCTGCCATTTATGCCGGTACACCGCAGCAGATTGAACACTGGCCCGGCACGCAAACCCATTATTTAATGCATGAAGATGTGGTTCCGGTATGTTCACCTACGCTGATTCGAAAGTATTTTCCTGATGCTGTCATGCTAAATGAGATCAGTTTTGATTTAACTGCCGAGCAACTTGTTCAACTTCCTTTGCTGCAACAGACCACCCGCCCCAGCATTTGGGAAGAATGGTTTGCGCACCATCAAATCAAACACACCAATCCCTTTGAAGGACAACGGCATGAACTGTTTTCCATGCTGGCGGTGGCTGCCAATCATGGCATGGGTATGGCCCTGATTCCTCAAATGCTGATTGAACAGGAACTGAAGCATAAAGAATTGGTGATTGCATCGAGTAAAAAGCTGGAAGGCCGCCGCGCTTACTATCTGGTGCATTCCAGCCAGGAAAGCTCGCCTTTGATCCAAAAATTTGTCGACTGGATGCAACAGGAGTTGCTGATTTCATCGTATAAAAACCAAGATAAAACCCCTCAATGAGCATGATAAAAAGTCGATATAGAGACATATCTAAATGTATTTTTATAGGATGGTTTATTTTGAGCAGACATTAAAAAAGCCCCTGTTTTCACAGGGGCTTTTGAATTTGGCGGAAGCGGTGAGATTCGAACTCACGGAGGACTCGCACCCTCGTCGGTTTTCAAGACCGGTGCATTAAACCGCTCTGCCACGCTTCCAATGGCGGCTATGATATAAATAAAACTCTCACTTGGCAAACACTTTTCTATATTTTTCTTATCAACCGCTTAAAATAAAAACAAAACGCATTAATTTGCTGAATTTTCAGGCTTTTCATAACCAATTTCATTCACATACCACAGCTTTTTACCTAAAGGTGTCAACACCTGCACTTCATCATCGACCTGCTTGCCCAATAAAGCTCGTGCCATCGGCGAATCAATAGAAATATGCTGCGGGTGATGATCATAAATTTCATCTACACCCACAATACGCAGGTTTTTTTTCTCGCCGTCTTCATTCTCAATTTCCACCCAGGCACCGAAATACACTTTGCCCTCTTGCTCAGGTGAAAAATCAATAATTTTGAGCTCTTCTAAACGCTTGCCTAAGTAACGAACACGACGGTCGATCTTACGTAAAATTTGCTTATTGTACTGGTAATCAGCATTTTCCGATCTATCGCCAAGACTCGCCGCCCAGTTCACTTTTTTGGTAATTTCAGGCCGTTCTTCATGCCATAAATGTTGTAATTCTGCGACCAGTTTGTCATGACCAGTACGTGTAATTAAGTTAGATTTCATGATGTTTTTTGAAGTTCTGCTTACATTTTGCTTACAAGAATGGTCTATTCTATCCCGTATTTACACACAACTAAAGTTTATAAAATTAATTCTTCAATAAAATTAATTTGTTATGTTACATTTCTCTAAAAGTTTTCGTACAAAATTTGACAAGCTTATTTTTCAGCCTTATTATGCGCGCATGTTTTTAGATCGCTTAATTTTTAATCTATGTAGAAATTCTACATTATTCTCCTTTTAATCCAATGTCATTTTTGAATGACGTCATGAGTGCCCAACCCTTATTGAATTTATCAAACTTGAAAAAGTCTGAGGCCTGTTTGCCTTTGCTTTTTAGGGCATAAATTACTTGTAGCGGAGACAACATGCACAGTAGTTCAACTTCTGGGGTGAGGCTTTGCCTTAACTCATTAACTTCTTCTCTCTCATTAAAAATTCTTGCATTTACGACTGCATTAATTCCATTCCACAGTATCAATGCCAGTAAATCTTACCAATATGATTCTGTGGTCGATGGCAAACAACTGACTGTGGTTTCAGTAGAAAATCCAACCACGGTATTTAAAGATGGTTCACACCAACATGGTTTTGGTTATGACCTGGCACGCAACTATGCCAACAGCTTGAATGTTAAGCTGGTGTTTAAAACTGTCCCGGATAATGCCACCGCATTAAAATGGGTTGCACAAGGTAAAGCCAACTTTGCCATGACCACAGCAGATGTACGCACTATCGAGCAAAAGCATTTAACTTCTTTTTCTGCAACTTGTGGTGATATCAGCAGCTTGCAGCAAAATGGCCTAAATACCAATCTGAACTGGGTATTTAAACATGCCAATGATCCATTGACTCAAACTGCAAGTGGTTTTGTCTGTCAAGGTAAACAGTCTGGTTCAATTCGCCGATTGGCTTCATTCTATAATCAGAATGTAGTAGAAGAACACTCATGGGATAGCATTCAGCGTGATCTGAATCAGCGCATGCCGATTTATAAAGCCAGCTTTAAAAATACCGCTGCAAAATATGATCTGGATTGGCACTTATTGGCAGCGATTGGTTATCAAGAGTCCTACCTAAAACCTAATTCGGTTTCACCAACAGGCGTACGCGGCTTGATGATGCTAACCAATGGCACAGCAAAGGCCATGGGTGTCAGTAACCGAACCGATCCGGCACAAAGTATTGAAGGTGGCGCGAAATATTACGACCAGATGCTAAGCCGTTATTCAGACGTACCTTTGCCTGACCGTAACTGGTATGCCCTTGTGGCTTATAATATGGGTCCAGGTGCAGTAGACCAGATTCAAGATAAGATCAGTGCTCAAGGTAAAAACCCGAATAACTGGGTGAATCTGTATGGTTATTTAGAGCGTAATAAAGCCAGCAATGGTCGTTACCGTCAAGCTGTTCAATACGTGACACGCATTCGTGCCTATTTAGAACATATTAAGACTTCAGAGTTGGTGAATATTTAATTTAATATGTTCTAAATACAAAAAAGCTTACCCTTGGGTAAGCTTTTTTATTGCGATAAATATTTGTTATAAATACTTAAGCTGTTTGTTCAAGCACTTTCTTGAATAAATCTTTTTGTTCCTGACTTGGCTTGGCTGTTTGTAAAGCCATCAATTGTGACATATCACCCTGAACCTTGATTTTACCGGTCATGAATGCCTGCATTGCAGCAGCCATGTCAAATTCCAGGAACACTTTACGTAAAGTTTCCCCATCCATGTTCAAAGTGGTTTTCGCATTTGAAGATAGACCTTTTTTGATTGCACCGCCATCAAGAGACAATTCTGTATTGCCTTGGGCATCAGATACCACCAGGTTGATGGCTAAATTTGCAAGTGCAGGTGGCAAGTTTAAATCACCAGCTTGCGCAGTTAATGTTTCTACAGTTGAAAACCAATCATCAGTTAAAAAGGCAGGCATGATCTTTCCTCAATTTATTTGTGCATTTGTGTCGCCTATCCAGACAACATCTTTGTGAAGCTATTTTGCTTGAAGCTTGTTATAGCATGTAAAATTGTTTTCTGCTTAACGTTTTTTGTACGATGCGTTCAATTTTTATATTTTTGATACATTTCTTAATTAAATCAGATATATAAAGTTATATAAAATAGACACCAATCCTGAAATTGGTGTCTAAAACCATCTTAATCCGCAACAAAACCTAAATTGACCATATTGATACGTTTGCTTTGCCCTTCTTCTTCTTCAGTTGAACAACTGCCGGTGAAATCAATTTCACGTTGCGCATCTAAAGCTTCAAAGTCAAACAGTTCACGATCCGCCAATTGTGAAGGCGATACATTCTGCATGGCACCAAAAATACTGTGTAAACGTTTCGGATATTGTGCATCCCATTCACGCAACATATTGTTGATCATGGCACGCTGCAAATTTTCCTGTGAACCACACAAGTTACACGGAATAATCGGGAACTGACGCATTTCTGCATATTTAATAATGTCTTTTTCTTCCACATAAGCCAGTGGACGAATCAAGATATTCTTTTTGTCAGAAGACAACAGTTTTGGTGGCATCGCCTTCAAGCTGCCGCCATGGAACAGGTTCAGGAAGAAAGTGGCCATAATATCATCACGATGATGACCTAAAGCTACTTTGGTTGCGCCAATTTCCTGCGCAAATCCATACAATGAACCACGACGTAAACGGGAACACACTGCACAGTAGGTTTTACCTTCAGGGGTCAGTTTTTTGGTAATGCTGTAAGTGTCTTTTTCCAGAATATAATAAGGAATGTTATTTTCTTCTAAATAACGTGGCAAGACATCTTCAGGGAAACCTGGCTGCTTTTGGTCAAGGTTGACTGCAACCACATCAAAATTGATCGGTGCAATGCGTTTGAACTGCAACAAAATATCCAGCAAGGTATAACTGTCTTTACCACCAGAAATACAGACCATTACCTTGTCGCCATCTTCGATCATTTTAAAATCACGAATGGCATGACCGACTTGACGGCGAAGTTTTTTCAACAAACGGTAATATGCCGAGCTAGTTGGCAGTTCTGGTTTGAAATTAAATCCTTGTTCGGACTCAACTGGCGAGTACATAGACGAGATTTACCCATAAATAAAAATACCGCGCAATTTTATCCGATTCAGTGCCACATCGCACCAAAAGAATGTAATTTCTGCAAATTGCTTATTACTATCCTTTTCATCTAAAACCCTGATATTTATTTTGACCTTAGCGGTTCAAAAAATAGCCACAATGCTTGCCATTTGTACTTTTCCACAGTTGTCCACAAAACCTGTGGATAACTTTGTGGATTTTAAAACACTTGACAAGGTGTCTGACCTGCAAGTTAAGGCTTCTATTTAAATTGATCATTTTTTGATCAATTTTGTTTTTATTTAAAATCAATAGCTTATATGTGTCAAGTTATCCTGATTAAAAAAAAATTAAAATTTTTTTTGATTACTATCTCTACAAACAGCACTTGATTTTTACAAACTAGTAGGGAAATTAATGGAGTAATGCTTTTCATCTTGTTTTTTTTTGTTAAACTCCACTTGTACTGTTTGGAACAGATGTTTTCTATCTATAAAAATGAAAAATAATTTTGTAAAAACTGGGCTTTATTTTTTGGGGTTTGTGGCAGTTCATTCTGTTGCAACGACCTGTTATGCCGGTGAAACCATTTATCAGTTAAAAGATTCGAATGGTACAACCTTACTCACCAATAAGAAAAATCGTTATAACCATCTTAAAGTCGAAAAAAAAACCTACTACCCAGACAGTAATATCCATAGCTATAGTAACTGGGGTTCATCTGAAGCTTCGGTACTTCCGAGTTATAGTCGCAATAAAAATGTCTTTGATCCCCTGATTAAACAGGCTGCTTCTCAACATGGAATATCTGAAGGCCTGATTAAAGCCGTAATGCATACCGAATCTGGTTTTAATGTCAATGCTCGCTCGCCTGTGGGTGCCCAGGGACTGATGCAGCTCATGCCTGCGACTGCACGACGCTTTAATGTTTCAAATGCTTTTGACCCGCAACAAAACATTATGGGTGGAGCAAAATACCTGGCTTGGCTGATGAAACGCTTTAACGGTAACACCTCGCTGGTATTAGCCAGTTATAATGCCGGTGAAGGCAATGTCACCAAATATGGCGGCATTCCTCCATTTAAAGAAACACAAGATTATGTCAGACGTGTGAGCAGCCGTTATAGTAATTTATACGCCAATGGGATTGGTGGAAGTTCCAGCTCCTCAAATTCATCCTCAGATTCCGGAAAAATTGTTGCGCAATCTGAGCATTACCCATCTGCTTCATCCACTTCTACCCCGAGCCCGCAACATAGCTATCAGCGCCAGATTATTGTAGCGTCCGATGGCCGTTTTACCGATGCCCCTATGGGTTCTTATGCCACGGCACATGCCACCGCTTCAGCGAAAATTTCAATTGCTGACAATTAAATTGTTTATAAACTGCATCATTATAGAGTTTTATTAATTTTTTCTTGAATTTTTAACACTTACACCTCATATTTACTAAGACGATTTTTGATTTATAAATCAGATCATTTTTTTATTATAAGAGGATTTTCTCAATGATGCGGATTGGTTTGTTCTTGCTTACCAACCTCGCGGTACTGGTTGTAGCTGGCATTATCTTGTCACTCTTCGGTGTCGGTAGTTATCATGGTGCTGGTGGCCTAAATCTAGGCAACCTAATGGTCATCTGTTTTGTCTTTGGTATGGTGGGCTCACTGATTTCTCTATTCATGTCTAAATGGATGGCGAAAAAAACCACTGGCACAGAATTAATTGACCCGAATGCGCCTCGTAACCAAGCAGAAGTCTGGTTATTACAAGAAGTTGCACAATTGTCGCAACGCGCTGGTATTAACATGCCAGAAGTGGGTATTTTCCCTTCTTATCAGTCCAATGCTTTTGCTACAGGCTGGAACAAAAACGACGCCTTGGTTGCCGTTTCTACCGGTTTGCTGGAACGCATGAACAAAGACGAACTTCGTGCGGTACTTGCGCATGAAATTGGTCACGTTGCCAATGGCGATATGGTGACTCTTGCCTTGATTCAAGGTGTCGTCAATGCCTTCGTCATGTTCTTTGCACGTGTCGTTGGTGACTTTATTGACCGTAACGTGTTTGGTCGTGAAGACGGCGAAGCACCGGGCCTGGCTTACTTTGGTATTACCATCGTACTGGATATTGTATTTGGTATTTTGGCATCTTCTATCGTTATGTGGTTCTCACGTCAGCGCGAATATCGTGCCGATGAAGCCGGAGCACGTTTAGCCGGCAAGCAAGCGATGATTTCTGCATTATTGCGTTTACAGGCAGAATCAGAATTACCTGATCAAATGCCGAAAGAAATGAAAGCCTTTGCAATTGCAGAAGGTAAAGAACAAGGTTTTAGCTTGGCTGCTTTGTTCCAGACCCACCCTACCATTGAACAACGTGTGGCTGCATTACACCAGTTAAATTGTCCATAATCTGTTTAAACTTAATCTGTTGAGATAAATGGAATAAAAAAGCCTCCGTCATGGAGGCTTTTTTTTATGACTAAATTCGATACAACAGAATGTCATTGCAATCAATTACGCACGCTACTCATATGCACAATATAGACAGCAAAATCATCGATTACTTGATCTTGCAAGGCGTTAAATATTCAATGTTTGCCACCATTGCCATAACCAGCTTAATCCCAACCACATGGCAATGGCCAATAAAACGATAAAAACAACACCCAACAGATCAGGAAGATGCAGCCAGATCCAGGCCACAACAGGATTCCGCCAAAAAGCAGAAGATTGCTGCTTGTGCTCCAGACGTTCATGCAAAAAGGGATGCGTGACATGCGACTCGCTGCGAATGTGATATTCCTCACGTATATGATCATGTACGATTGCCAGGGCCTTACGGCTAGGGCGAATAAACACATCAAATACAGTTCCCAGCACTGGAATAAAACCGACCACAGCATCCATCATGGCCAATTTCACCACCGGAGCCAGCTTGCTTTGTGGCACGCCAATTTGCTTGGCCTTATAGATGGCATAGCAAGTCAGTACAAATCCGGCAACATCTCCAGCCACTGGAATGGTACTTAAGGCAGCATCCGCCCCGACACCCTGCTTGGTAAATGGAATTCGAACCACCGAATCCATCATATTGGCAAACTTGGCTAAATCCCGTTCCAAACGTATGACTTCTTGCTGGCTGAGTTTTTTTGGTTGTTCGGACATCGCCTGTTCCCCAGACATAATTCTTCTAAATAATTGAGATTACATCATATCTGAGCAACTTGATGTGTATTGATGTAATGAGCAAGTGAGAGTGAACCGCAATCATCAATCCATTACATCCTGAATTGGCGAAGACCTTAACATGGACCTCTGAGCGACTTCCTTAACTTAGATAGCACAGGCAAAATCATTCAATATTCCTCTTTTGCTAAAGGAATATTGAATGAATGCCAATGCATCAGATTATGCCTGTGGTTTGGCTTTAAACAGTGTGCGAATCAGCACATACATAAAGGGAATAAAAATCAGCACCAGACAAGTCGCAAAGATCACACCGCCTAAAACACTCACCCCGATTTCCTGACGGCTGGCTGCACCAGCACCAAAGGCAAATACCAAGGGAATCACCCCTGCACCAAAAGCCAGTGAAGTCATCAGAATCGGGCGTAAACGCAGACTTGCCCCTTCCAGAGCAGCCTCAATTACACTACGGCCTTGTTGCTCTGCAAGTGCGGCAAACTCGACAATTAAAATGGCATTTTTACAGGACAAGCCAATCGTGGTGAGCAAGGCTATCTGGAAATAAATGTCGTTTGGAAAACCGACAAAATAACTGAACAGGATATTACCGCCAATGCCCAAAGGAATGGCACTGAGTACCGCTGTCGGGATAGACCAGCTTTCATACAGGGCTGCTAAACACAGGAAAATAAATCCGATTGAGAGCACATACAGCAATAAAGCCTGATTACTCGAGCGTTTTTCCTCATAGGATAAACCGCTCCATGCCACGTCTATACCCGGGTGCTGTGCAACCAGCTGCTCAACATCACCCATTGCCACGCCCGAACTGATATCTTTGGCGGTATCCGCTTCCATTTGCAATGCGGTATAACCCATATAACGATTCACCACATCTGGCCCACCACTCCAGCCGACAGTGGCAAAATTGCTAAATGACACCATCTGATTTAAATCATTGCGCACATACCAGTATTGCAGGTCTTCAGGTTTAGAACGAAATTCGGCATCGCCCTGCATCATCACCCTTTTAATCCGGCCACGATCGATAAAATCATTGATATAGCTGCCGCCCCATGCACTCGCCAAGGTACTGTTTATGGCCGCTTGTGACAGGCCATTGGCCATCGCCAGTTTCTGGTCAATATTCACTTTTAAGCCTGCTTTATCAGGATTTGAACGCTTATCCAGATTTTCAAAACTGCTGTATTGTTTTGCCTGCTGCTGCAATTGCTTAAACTGGCTATCCAGATAGGCACGACCTTGACCATTAATGTCACGAATCCAGAAATCCAGCCCGTCAGTTTGACCTAAACCACTGACCGAAGCGGGCATGGTCACATTAATTTGTGCATTCGGATTGTTTTTAAAATGCTTTAAGGCGCGTTCCCGAATGGCTTGGGCTGAATTTTCTTTTCCAGAACGCTCATCCCAAGGTTTTAAGGCAATAAAACCCTGACCCAGATTTTGTCCTGTGCCTGAAAAATTACGCCCATAGCGAATCATTACCAGATTTACATTCTGTTTTTCATTTTCCAGAAAATACTGTCTGATTTGCTCACCAATTTCGGAACTTTTCGACATCGGTGCACCATCCACCAGTTTAAACTGCACATTTAAAACGCCCTGATCTTCACTCGGAATAAAACTGGTCGGTAAAGCCCGATAAAACAAGGCAAACACACTGATCAGCGCAGCAAACAGCACCAGACAAATGGCTTTATGCTGCAGGGTTAAAGTGGATAATTGAAGATAGCGCTGCTTTAAGCCATCCAGGTTCTGGTTAAACCAGACTGCCCATCGGGCAGGCTGTGGATTGGGCTTTAAAATCAAGGCACATAAAGCTGGCGTTAACACCAGTGCTACAGCCAGAGATAAAGCCATGGCAGCGACCAAGGTAATCGAAAACTGGCGGTAAATCACACCTGTTGAACCGCCAAAAAAAGCCATGGGAATAAACACGGCGGTCAGTACCAGCGTAATCCCGACCAATGCCCCACTAATTTCCTGCATGGATTCAATCGATGCCTGCTGAGCCGTTAAATTTTTCTCATGCATCAGCCGCTCAATATTCTCCACCACCACAATGGCATCATCCACCAGCAGCCCAATCGCCAAAACCAGGGCAAACAGAGTCAGCGTATTGATACTCAAGCCAAGTACATACAAGATTGCCATCGTACCCAGCAATACCACAGGTACGGTAACCGCAGGAATCAGGGTCGCGCGCCAGTTTTGCAGAAACAGAAACATCACTGCAATCACCAGCAACACGGCTTCCACCAGGGTTTTCACCACCTCCTTGATGGATTCTTTTACAAAGGGCGTATTATCACGTGGATAAACCAGCTTATAGCCTTCAGGAAGCTGCTTCGAAATCTGATCCACTTCAGCCTGAATTAGTGCTGAAGTCGCTAAGGCATTGGCACCCGAAGCCAGCGAAATGCCCATCCCGGCAGAAGGAAAACCGTTGATAGTATTCATGGATTGATAATTTTCTGCCCCCAGTTCAACCCGGGCGACATCTTTTAAATAGATAAAACTGCCATCACGTGCAGATTTGACAATGATATTTTCAAATTCCGGCACGGTTTTTAAACGTGAACCAGAAGTGACCTTGGCATTTAAATACTGATCTTTAACGGTTGGCAAGTCCCCCACCGCACCTGCTGCGACTTGGGTATTTTGTGCTTCGACAGCCGCACGGATATCACTTGGCATTAAATTGTATTGTTTTAATTTTAATGGATTTAACCAGATGCGCATGGCATATTGCGAACCAAAAACATCGACTTCACCAATTCCGTCTATACGCGCCAGATCTTCTTCCAGATGGGTCTGCATATAGTCGGACAAGGCAATGCTGTCACTTTTACCCGTAGCATCGTACAGGCCAATGACCATGTGCGTATCACCCAGTGACTTGAATACATTCACTCCCTGACGCTGTACTTCATCCGGTAAACGATTCAGCACCCCATTAATCGCATTTTGCACCTGAACTTGTGCCGTATCTGGATCGGTGCCATTTTCAAAACTGATGTTAATGCGGCTGCGCCCGGAGGAGTCACTGCTGGAACTAAAATAAAGCAGATGATCAATGCCTTTAATTTGCTGTTCCAGTACCTGGGTAACACTTTCTTCCACAGTTTCCGCCGAAGCACCGTTATAGCTGGCACTTACACTAATGCGTGGCGGGGCAATATCCGGAAAGCGCTCTACCGGTAAATTCAGCGTCGCAAAAACACCAAAAGCCATCAAGATAATGGCTAAAACACCTGCA
The DNA here is from genome assembly GCF_002135355.1 of Acinetobacter sp. ANC 4169. Classification (GTDB taxonomy): domain Bacteria; phylum Pseudomonadota; class Gammaproteobacteria; order Pseudomonadales; family Moraxellaceae; genus Acinetobacter. Next base: position 154,546 of record NZ_NEGE01000009.1, read on the forward strand.
AAAATCGGTCGATGAATAAAAAATCTAGACAGCATATGTCCTGGTCACTTAAATGGCGAGGTATAAAAAATTCAACTCAATCATTGAATACTTAAAATGATTTATTTGATATTGATAATCAATGACAGAAGTATAAAAGCCAAACATATTTAACAGAAAAATGAGACTTTGCCTTAAATAAGGAGAAAATATGAAGGGAATTTTTTTATTAAATCGTCACCCCTTGTAAAGCTTGGCTGATGGTGCATATTTTTAAGGTTTTTATTTATAGGGTCTGTTGACAATTCGTCTATGTTTGCGACGACGAGTATTTTTTAGAGGATACTAGGCATGAACTACAAAATTTAGTCATTCTAAATGCGTAGTTCATAACGACGTAGCGTCAAAAAATACTCTAGTCCCGAAGGGTTGTGGCTAAAATTATCTCAAACTGCGTCATGAAATTTAAAAATGGAACCACCATTCTTTGCATTTCATTCCTTGTTTGCTCAATTTTAGCCTACAACGCAAGCCATTTATGAAATGTCAACAGACCCTATTTTAATTTAATTTTTTGATTAATTCTGGATTAAGCAAAATCGAATATGATGACCCAAATTAGTCAATGTTTGAGTGCAATGAACTCTTATTCTCCTTTTAAAGGCAAAACAGGTGTTAAGCGTGTATTCAATGCCACCCAGTATTCACTTGCTGGTTTTAAGGCAGCATTTAGCAATGAAGCCGCTTTTCGTCAGATCGTATTCATTAATACCATTTTAATTCCAGTCAGTTTTTTTCTTGAGGTCACTGCAGTTGAACAAGCCCTCATGGTTGCTGTCTGTTTGCTGGCTCTAATTGTGGAGTTATTCAATTCAGCCATTGAAGCCGTGATCGACCGTATTTCATTAGAAAAACATCCGCTTTCAAAGAATGCCAAGGACATGGGTAGTGCAGCGCAGTTTGTTTCCCTCAGCATGATCTTTTTTGTTTGGCTGATTATTTTGATTCACTAGTTATTTTATGTCCAGAATCTTGACGATTTAAAAAGCATCTTCACAGTTAATGCTGATCAGTTAAGGAGTTTCGAAATAGACTCTTTAGCTTTTTAGCAGTTCACGACGGAGTCTTACCTTTTTAAATCAAATTCTTGCAGCTCATTTGTTACTTTGGTTTCGCCCAAAGTAACCAAAGGCATATGTCATCCGCAAAACTCGTCAGCCACTATCAACTAGCAAATTTATCGCAGAAACAATCATTTTTTAATGTAGTCCTGCCTCAAACAGTTGCGGATGACTTTTCCATATATCAACTACAGTCATGAATTTAAAAAAGAAAATGCCAGTCAATTTCTTAACTGACTGGCATTAATCTTAACAGGTGCTTTTTTTCATCTATTACCCAGAATTTTAAAGCCTTAGATTAGCATTTGAAGTGCAACACCATGTTGTTGGCATAATACCTGACTCGGACTTTTAAATCCGAGTCTTTTTCTTGGACGTTGATTTAAACGTTGAGTGATTTCTGCAATATATTCATCTGTATAGTCATTTAAGTCACTTCCTTTTCGAATATATTGTCTGATTAAACCATTGGTATTTTCATTTGTTCCCCTCTGCCAAGCACTATAA